>DASZMT010000094.1:0-62716 GCA_035551495.1 Rhizomicrobium sp.
GCTTCCGCCTGATGCGCCGCGCCGGAGCTGACGCACACATTGGCGCGGACGGAGAAGAAGAAATCGCCTTCGCCATAGCGGCGCAGGTTGGTGCGCTCGGTGCAGTCCGGCACCGGGATCGCCGGGGCGCACTTGACCATGCCGTCCTTGAAGTGACGCAGCGCCTCGTGCTCGCCGCACATTAGGACCTGGCCGTGGTCGTAGGTGCCCGCCATGCCCTGGTCGGACTGCAGCACTTCGCCGATCACGATCTTCAGATGCGAACCCGGGATGCAGCGCGCGATCTCGCCCTCATAGCCGGCCTCGATCCAGGTGTCCGGCACCATGTGCGAGGCCGGATATTCGCGGCCTTCGACCGAGACGCAGGTCGCGTGGATCGACTTGACCACGGTGGCTTCCTGCATGTGGCATTCGCCACCGCCACGCACCGCCGCGATGGCGATCGAGCCGCCGCCATGGTTGTTGTAGTTGATGATCTGGTAGCTGCCGGCATAGACGATCGACTGCGACGCCGCGCCCGCCTGGGCCGCACTGGCCGCGGTCGCGAACGCCGAGGCTTCGGCCGACGAGAACGCGCTCACCTTGTTGATCACGATGTTCTTGTTGATGATGACGTTCTTGTTGATGTTGATGTTCTTGTTGATGTCGATGTTCTTATTGATGTTGATGTTCTTGTTGATGTTCACCGGCTTGTAGATGTTGATCGTCGAGCCGTGACCGCCATGGCCGCCGCCGCCCATGTTGGGGCAGCCCGGCGAGGAATGGCCGCCGCCGCCATAGCTGCCGCCGCCCATGCCGCCGGCAAGGGCGGGCGACAGCGGCGCGAGCGTCAGGGCGACGCTGGCGAGCGCGGCGATGAAGCGATTGGTCGTGAGCGGCATGGTCTGCTCCCAAAAAAGCCCTGGTGAATACCGTAGACTTGGCCTCGCCCGGGGACGATTCGCCCCGCGATCGGACAAAGCCGAATGACGTTGCCCTTTGCTTCACGTTCCATGCCAAGCGTTAAGACCGGAAGGCGCGGCGCCCTGCGCCGTTTTGGGACATGATCCCGCTGTCGGACGACAATCCGTCCAAGACCGCGCCGGTCGTGACGGTCGCGATCATCGGGCTCTGCGCCCTCGCCTTCATATGGGAGCTTCGGTTCGGGCCGCGGATGGACGAGGCGCTGGTGGCGTTCGGCATCACGCCGTCGTCGTTCGAGAGCGGCGTGCCGCTGAACAAAGTCGGCCTGCCGGTTTGGGCGACGATCTTCACGGCGATGTTCCTGCACGCCGGCTGGTTGCACATCATCGGCAACATGCTGTTCCTCTGGATCTTCGGGAACAACATCGAGGACGCGATGGGGCACGTCCGGTTTACCCTGTTCTACCTGATCTGCGGCGTCGCGGCGGCGCTGACCATGGCGATGCTCGACCCGCATTCGAACACCCCGATGATCGGCGCCTCGGGTGCGATCTCGGGCGTGCTGGCGGCCTATATGCTTCTGTATCCGCGGGCGCGGGTGCACACGCTGCTGATCCTCGGGATCCTGTTCTATTTCGCGCGGCTGCGCGCGGTGTGGGTGGTGGGCATCTGGTTTGCGATCCAGCTCGTCACCGCCGTGCTGACGCCGCCGTCCGAGCCCGGCACGGCCTGGTGGGCGCATGTCGGCGGCTTTGCCATGGGGTTGATCCTGACGCCGCTCTTCAAGTCGCGCGATGTGCCGTTCTTCGGGCCATACGACACCCGTGGGCCGTGGGCCGACGGCTGATACAACCCGGTTGGCACGGTCCTCGCTCTCCTCCTCGTCCATCAGACATCCGGCGTTTCGAAACGGGAACGCCTCGAGCGAACGGGACTTGGGGACCATGAAGCACAAGAACAGCCATCTGCTGGTGGGATACTGGAGCCGCCTGCGCAAGGGCCGCGCCGTTCCGGACCAGACCGACATCGATCCGCGCGCCATCAAGCGCATGCTGTCCCAGGTCTTCATCCTCGACGTCGAGAATCCGCAGCGCCCGATCTACCGCCTCGCCGGCACCGCGCTCTGCCAGCGCTTCGGCTTCGAGCTGAAAGGCACCGGCTTCCTCGCGCATTGGGAGGCGCAGTCGAGCCTCGCCCTCGCCTCGCTGCTGCGCCAGGCGCTGAAGCTGCGCCAGCCGGTGTGCCTCACCTCCATCGGCGCCAGCGCCGATTGCGGCATGGTCGAGCTCGAGACCGTGCTGTGCCCCGTTTCCTTCAACGGCGAAGAGCCGACCCGCTTCATCGGCCTGATCCAGATCCTCTCCGACCAGACCCAGCTCGGCGGCAAGCCGATCGCCTTCCAGCGCCTCGCCGCCTCGCAGCTCGTGCGCGAGGACGAGCCGCTGCCGTCCTTCGACAACCTGCCGCCGCCGCCCCCGCCCTCGATGCCGCCGGGCCCGCCCAGCCTGCGCCACCATCCGCGCGCCCCGCATCTGCGCCTCGTCGTGTCGCAGAGCCGTGGCGAGACGCTGCACTTCACCGACGAAGCCGCCGCCGACCTGATCAGGAGCCTTGGGAAGGGTTTGGGCCGGCTGGAGCTGGTCTAGGGGATCGCCGCGGCGATGGCGTCCAGCCCCGGACGCCGCACCGTCATCTCGATATGCGTCAGGCCCGGTACGACCGTCACGGTCGCGTCGGGCCTGATGCTTTTGACGAGCGGCGCATAGCGGTCGGCGTAGAAGATCTCGTCCGTCGCGCCGATGAGCACCGCGATGGGGCCCTTTACGCGTTTGAGATCGTCGCGATAACCGGCCTGCGGCCCGAAATTGCGCATCATCCGGTAGCTATAGACCGGCGTCAGGCCGGTCTGTGCCAGCTGCGTCCGATCGACCGCGAAGGCCAGCACCGGCAGGCCGCCGAACGCGGCGATGCCGAAGCGATCCAGGATGGTGAGACCGATAATGCGGGGAAGCGCCACCGACGCCCAGCCGCCGGCGCCCGCGCGCGAGGTCGGCGCATCGTACGGAAGCTGCGGCGATACCAGGACGAGACGATCGAAGGCGCCGATGCCGGTGCTGCCCGCGAAGCGCAGCGCAAAGCCGCCGCCCGTGGAGAATCCCAGAAGCGTACGCGTCTGGCTGGGCGTGCGCGGACCGAGCGTCTTGAGGAAGTCGTGCAGGTCGTCGTCGAGCTGGCCGATATAATCGATATCGCCGCTGCGCCCGGTGCCGTCATGGCCGCGCATGCCGAGGGCATAGACGGTCGCGCCCTTCGCGCGGATCGCCTCGGCCACCGGATGCATGCTCTCCGACGTGCCCGAGGAGCCGTGGATCAGCACCACGATGCGCCCGGGATCGCCGGGATAGGCGCGGTAGACGAGCTTGGTGCCGTCGCGCGCGGTGAAGATCCGTTTTGGAGGCAACGCCGAGAAGTCGGCGCCGATGAAGGGATCGGAGACGCTCGCCATGTGGGGCGGTACCTTCGGGCTGCTCAGCGCGATGGTAGCGGCGAGCACCGCTGCTGCCAGCAGCAACAGACCCGCGAGCGCCGCCAGCACGTGCATCACTCCGCCGGCACGGCGACCGCCGCGCCCCGGCGCAGCTTGCCGCGCACGTGCAGGCGGATCAGCACATATTGCAGGGCGAACAGGCCCCAGGTCGCGGCCGGCGGCACGACGGCGAGGAACGTCGCCCACGCCACGATCCCCATCTTCAGGCCGACATAGAGCCCGGCGCCGGCCTGCGCGAACATCGAGAGCGGCCACATCGCGCTGTAGAAGGTCAGTTCGCTCTTGGACAGCGTGCCGGTGACGATCGGCGGCAGATAGCGGCTCATCCAGTTCGGCTTGATCATCGCGATGCCGATCGCGACATGGGCGATGAAGAACTTGATCATCGCGAAGCGCGCGTCGTGGAAATAGAGCGTCAGCGTGCCGAACACGACGACGAGGCCGAGGCTCATCCACTGCATCAGCGCGATGGGCTTGCCGCGGAATTTTTCCCAGACGATCTGCAGGATGCCGACGCCGATGCCGACGCCGGTCGCGAGGTACACATTGCCGGTGATCGCGATCAGGGCGGCGAAGAACAGCGTCGAGGCGAGATCGGACAGCAGCGGCGCGAGCGCCTTGGCGAGGTTGGTCATGGTCTACTCCGGAGCGGAATCGAGGATGGCGCGCAGATAGGCGACGTGGTCGGCGAAGGCCTTGCGGCCGGCGGGCGTGGCGCGGATGCGGGTCTGCGGCCGCTTGCCCTCGAAGCGCTTGTCGACGGCGATGTAGCCGGCCTTCGACAATGTCTCGAGATGCGCGCCGAGATTGCCGTCGGTGGTCTGCAGGATCGCTTTGAGGCGCGAGAAATCGAGCCAGTCGGCCTTCGGCAGCACGTTCAGCGACGACATGATCTTCAGCCGCATCGATTGGTGGATGACTTCGTCGACCATCTCAGCGCCTCAGCCAGAACCCGCCGGCGATCAGCGCGCCGCCGCAGGTGACCGCGAGCCACAGATCGAGCCAGGGGCCGAGGAAGAAATAACCCGCCATGGTGGTGGCGAAGAGCAGGGCGCCGACGATGGAGAAGGCGCGACCCGCCCACAGGCCGAGGACGAACAGGCAGGCGGTGACGAAGCTCGGCCAGAACGCCGACTGCTCGCGCCAGCCGAAATGTGCCAGGTCGACCCAGAGGGTGCCGAAGCCCATGAAGGTCAGGCTCGCCACCACGGTCCGCAGCGCCACGTTGCGCGCGGTGCTGCCGGGCTCGCGGCTGGAGACGGCGCGCCAGGTGATGTAGGCGGTACCGGCAAAGCCGATGGCGTCGAGACAAAGCCACAGCGTGCGGGTATGGGCGCCCAGCCGGTCGCTGAACGCGAAGCCGACCACCCAGAGGATGCCCCACAGGATCATGTAATCGCCGGCGCGGGCGTAGACGAGAAACTCGCGCGTCCGCCGCTCGGTGCCGGCCACGGAGGCGAGCAGGGCGGTGGCTTCTTCCTGATCGGTGGTCATCGCTGCATTACCGAGAACTCTGCACTACAGAGTTAGTGCTCTGTGATGCAGAGTTCAAGGGGCGGCTGGAAAAATGATCCTCCCCCACGAAACGGGGAGGGGACCGCCGAAGGCGGTGGAGGGGCAGGATTGGGCGAGATGGGAAAAGCTCGAGCGCGGGAGCACTTTCGGAAATTGGAGCGGGGTGACCGCCCCCTCCGCCATTGCCTGCGCTTCGCTCCGGCAATGGTCCCCTTCCCCCGTTTCACGGAGGAGGATCAGGATTTACTGCTGCGCGGGCTTCGGCGGATTGGCCGGCGACACCGCCTGCTGCGCGGCGGCCGACGGATCCTTGTCGACCGGGTTGTCGATCGGGTCGGAGTGCAGGATCGTGCGGTTCAATTGGGCGCCGTTCTCTTTGTTCTGGAGATACGGGATTTCGTACTTCTCGACCTTGGCGCGGTAGTCCTCGAACGCCTGCTCGTCTTCCGGCGTGCGCTTGTCGCAGCGATCGGCGGGAAGGTGCTGGGTCTCCTGGCACCACATGTCGAAATTGATCGTCTTGACGTCGTAGTTCTCGCCCTGCGCACCGCCCGCCAACATCAGCCCGGCAACCGCGGCCGCCGCCATCGAAATGCGCTTCATGAGCACCATCCTTCGAGCCTCGTCCCATATATAACGCGTGGAACCACGCCGCGACGCAGATTGGGAAAGATAGCCGGGAACTGTGTCGTAATTGTCCCGCCAGCTTTGAAGGAATCAGGGCGGGTCGCAGGCGTCGTAAGCCCCGTTTCGGCACGCCGGCGGCGCCTCGTCCTTGGACCGCACGGTCATCAGGGCGAAGGGCAGCTTCGCGGTCCTGCCGCCCTGCTCGACGACCAGCGAGACTTCGTGCTCGGCGGCGCCCAGCGCCGCATCGCCGTCCGCAGTGATCGTCACCAGCCCGTCCGGCAGGATGCCCGGCCACACCAGCCGATAGCCGCAGACGATGCCTTTGGCGGCCGGGGCGCAGTGCTTGTGATAGCGGATGCAGACGTCGTCCGCGCAGGCCTTCGGGCTCTTGCGGAAGTCGTGCATCTCGAAGACGTCGGTGGCCGCCGTTTCGACGCGGTAGCGCTCCGCCGTCGCGGTGAGCGCGCGGCCGAGCGGGAATTGCTCCGACTCGACCGTCACATGCTTGCCGTCGAAGCACAGCCCGAAGGCCAGCACGAGGCAGGCGAGGCTCATTCCGCCGCCACCGCGTGATCCTCCGCCACCGGCACGGACATCGGCGCCAGCGCCGGACGGCCGAGGATCATGTCCGCGGCCTTCTCGGCGATCATGATGGTGGGTGCGTTGGTGTTGCCGCTGACCAGCGTCGGCATCACCGAGGCGTCGACCACGCGCAGGCCCTCGATGCCGTAGACCTTGAGTTCGGCGTCGACCACCGACTCGCTGTCCTTGCCCATCTTGGCGCTGCCGACCGGGTGATAGATGGTCTCGGCGGTTTTGCGGATCCAGGCGTCGATCTGATCGTCGGTGCGCACATGCGCGCCCGGCCACAGCTCCGGCCCGCGATAGGGATCGAAGGCGGTCTGCGCGAAGATATCGCGCGCGATCTTCACGCCTTCGCGCATGGCGCGGCGGTCTTCCTCGGCCTCCAGGTAGTTGGGCTGGATGACCGGCGCGGCGAGCGGGTCGTTCGACTTGATCGAGATATAGCCGCGGCTCTGCGGGCGCAGCTGGCAGACATGCGCCATGAAGCCGTGGCGGTCGGACTTTTTGCGCGTGTGATCGGTCATCAGCGCGGCGATGAAGTGGAATTGCAGGTCGGGGTTCTCGAGGTCGGGGCGGCTCTTGAGGAAGGCGCCGCTTTCCAGGCCTTGGCCGGTGGCGAGGCCCTTCTTGAACAGCATGTAGTTGAGGCCCGTCCGCATCGCGTTCAGCGGATTGGATTGGCTGTAGAGCGTGATCGGCTGGCTCGATTCATACTGGATCGAGGCGTCGAGATGATCCTGCAGGTTCTTGCCGACGCCCTTGAGCGCCTCCACCACCGGAATGTCGAAGCGCTTGAGGATCTCCGGATCGCCGATGCCGGAGAGGAGCAGCGTTTGCGGGCTGTTCACCGCGCCGCCGCTGAGCAGGCATTCGCGCGTGACGGTGACGCGCACCGGCTGCTTCTTCTGGATGAACTCGACGCCGTTGACGCGCTTGCCGTCGAACAGGATGCGGCTGACATGGGCGTTGGATTCGATTGTGAGGTTCTTGCGCCCCAGGATCGGCGTCAGATAGCCCTTCGCCGCGCTCCAGCGCGCGCCCTCGTGGATGGTGAGCTGGTAGGGGCCGAAGCCCTCCTGCTGATAGCCGTTGAAGTCCGGCGTCTGCTTGTAGCCGGCTTCGCGGCCCGCTTCGACGAAGGCGCGGAAGAGCGGATTGGCCGAGCGGCCGTTGGAGACGCGCAGCGGGCCGTCATTGCCGTGGAAATCGTCGCCGCCGTTCTCGTTGTGCTCGGCACGCTTGAAGTAGGGCAGCACGTCGGCGAACGACCAGCCTTCGAGGCCGAGCTGGCGCCAGCTGTCGTAATCGCGGGCGTGGCCGCGGATATAGATCATGCCGTTGATCGAGGACGAACCGCCCCAGCCGCGGCCGCGCGGCCAATAGAGGCTGCGGCCGTTCAGATGCTGCTGGCCCTCGGTGTTGTAGTACCAGTTGTGCGGATTCGGCTTGCCGATCAGCGCCGGGATGCCGGCCGGCATGTGGATCATCATCGACTTGTCGCGCGGCCCGGCCTCGATCAGCAGAACCTCGACGCTCGGATCGGCGGAGAGGCGGTTGGCCAGCACGCAGCCCGCGCTGCCGGCGCCGATGATCACATAGTCGTAGGCCTTCATAGTGTTCGGTCCCTGCGATGCGAATTTTGCGGCAGCATAACCAAACATGACGCCTGTGTCGCCTTTGACCGCAGCCTTACGAAACGTCAGTTTCGAAGGCATGGCGCGCATCGTTCTTCTGGGCCCGGCAGGCAGCGGCAAGACGCGGCTGGCGCGGCGCTATGCAATGCGCACCGGCGCGGCCCTGATCTGCCTCGATGCGATCTGGGCCGGCGATGTCGAGGCGTTTCGTGCCGAGATCGCGCGGCTGCATGCCGGCGAGGCCTGGATCAGCGACGGCAATTTCGCGGCCGTCAGCTTCGACATTCGGCTACCACGCGCCACCGAGATCATTTGGCTGGAGGCGCCGCGCTGGCTGTCGATTGTGCGTGCGGTCCGGCGGCCGTTCCGCGCCGACAGCGATCATGCGCTGCACGGCCTGCCGAAGGCGCTGGCCTTCATCTGGAATTTCGAGCGGCGCAACCGGCCGCTGATCGAGCGCCTGCGGCAAGAAAAAGGTCCGCAGGTGCCGGTGCGGCGCCTGCGGACCAAAGCCGAGATCGCGGCCTTTCTTACGGAAGCAGCGTGACCACCGAGCGGCGGTTCTGCCGCTCGCGCACGCCGTCCTTGGTCGGCACGGCAAGGTCGGTCTCGCCGACGCCGCTGGTCTGGATCGAGTCCGGCCGCGCGCCCATCTGCACCAGCACGTCCTTCACGACATTGGCGCGCTTGACCGAGAGGCCTTGGTTGTAATCCGCCGCGCCCGAGGTGTCGGTATGGCCCACGATCGTGATGTGGGTCTGCTGGCCGGTGCGCGCGGCGTTGATCGCCGACTGCAGCACGGCGAGCTGCTCGCCCGACAGCGTCCAGGAGTCGAAGTCGAAATAGACCGTGTAGTTGGCGGCCGCGGCTGGCGCGGGGGCCGGTGGCGGCGGCGGCGGGGCCGGATGCAGGTCGGCTTCCAGCCGGCCGATCGACTGGCCGAAGGAGTCGCGGCATGAGGCGGCGGCGGCCGCCTGGCTCTCCACCGTCGCGTTCAGCATCCAGCAGTCGTAATCGGTCTGGGCGCGTGCCGCATCGACTGGGAAGTGGTCCTTGCCCTGGGCCAGCGCCGCCATCAGCCGGCTGCGCGCCTGGGAGGAGGCGTCGTCGGTGCTGGGCTCCGGCGCGGGCTCGGTGCCGCGGGCGGCGATCAGCGCCTTGGTGGCGAAAGCCTCTGCCAAGTCGCTGTTGGTGCCGTCATCGAACATCGAGCTGACCCCGTCGGTGTCGGCGTCGGCGCCGCCGCCGAAGGAGTTCGCGAGATAGGCGTAGTTCTTGAACAGCTGCTGGGTGAACGGCGAGCCCGAGGGCGTGGTGTTGGCGAGGTCGTCCAGCGAAGAGGTCGAGGCGCAGGCGCCGAGCGCGAAGGCGGCGATGGCCAGTGCCAGGCCACGGTTAAAGAAGCGTTGCGCGTTCAGCATGTGATCCCTCGATGAAACGAAAATCCGGCGTTCTCCCTATAGCGCGCGCCGCGCCGAAGGTTAAGCGTGGTCATTAATCTCACCAAAGTGGCGCGGCGGTAACGGCTTGTTGACGCTGGCAGGACAAACTGGCCCGGATTTATGATCCGAAATGGCGGCCTGATGAGCGCCCAGCCCTTGCTGAGGAGAGTCGAAGACCCCGTGGTCGCGAAGGCGCGCGCCGAGCGCCGCCGCTTCCGCCGCGTGCGTCTCGACCTGCCGGGACGGCTGTTCTTCCCGGAAACCGCCAAGGAAACCGAGTGCAACGTTGCCGATCTTTCACCCGGCGGCGCCTCGCTCGACAGCCAGTTCGTCCCCGAGTCGGGCGTGCAGGTGGTGCTCTATATCGACGGCTTCGGCCGCTTCGAGGGCACCGCGGTGCGCCGCGACGGCCGGCCGGGCTTCGGCATGCGCTTCAATGCCACGGTCCTGAAGCGCGAGAAAATCGCCGAGCAGCTCACCCTGTTCATGAACAAGGCGCTGCTCGATGACACGACCGTCATGCGCACGCACGACCGCACGCCGACCAAGGGCGTCGCGCAGTTCACCCGCGCCGACGGCAGTGTGAACAAGTGCGAGGTGATCGACCTGTCGCCGACCGGCGTGTCGCTCAAGACCGCGATCCGGCCGCAGATCGGCGAGTTCGTTCTGATCGGACAGCTCGCGGGCCGCGTCGCGCGCCATCACAGCGACGGCGTGGGCATCCAGTTCGTCGGCCTCTCCGACACCAAGCCCACCGCCGACCAGCTCCAGGCCCAGCTCACGCTGGCGCGGTAGCGCACACCCGGCATCTCGCGAGCGCGCGGACGTCAGAGAGCCGCCAGCCACAGCCGCGCCGCGCGCGGGCTTGTCAGGCGCACATAGCTCTTCAACGTCGCGACGTTCAGCGCGGCGTCGACGAAGGGGCGCTCCTTCTTCCAGAACACCCAGCCGATCACATGCGGCTGGATGCGGTCGACGCAGCCTTCCGGCATCTCGGCGCGGCGCACGCGGCGCAGCTGGCGGCCGATCACGCGCGCGGTGCAGCGCCAGCGCGAGAAATCGAGATCGATCACCAGGTCCGCCACGCCGAGGCGGTCGGCGCGCTCGGCATCGACCCAGCCTTCGATGATCCAGCGCGGCCGCATCAGCCATTCGGCATGCATCGCGGCCAGGTCGCGCGCCGGACGCTCGCCCCAGTTCTCCATCCAGTCGAGTTGGTCGCCGTGAAGCACCGGCAATCCCGTGCGTTCGCCGAGCGCGCGCGCAAAGGTGCTCTTGCCCGAGGCGCTGATGCCGACGACCGCGATGCGGTCAGGCGTCATCGAGAAGCCCCAGCGACAGGCGCGTCTTCTTCGGCAACTTCCCGGCCGCCAGCGCATGGGCGCGCGTCAGATAGCCCTTGAGTTGCTTCGCCGGCAGGCGGTCGAGTTTATCGATCCGCACCCATTGCGCGCGGGCGAGATAAGGCGCCGGTATGATCCCGCGCTTCTTGGTCAACAGCTCGAAGCCCATCTCGTCGGCCTTGAACGACATGCCCTGGGGGCCGAGCTTCTTCGGTCCCATCGCGGCGAACATCTTGCCGCCGACCTTGAAGACGTGGTCGTCGCCCCATTGGATCGACAATTCGGCGCCCGGCAGCGACAGCAGGTGCTTGGTCACGTCGTCGTACGTCATGCGTTCAAGTCTAGCGGAATTCCGAGCGCCTTGCGCTTTTTGCGCGACAGCTTCGCGGCGACCAGCGCATGGGCGCGGCCGAGATAGCCCCGGAGCTCCTGCGGGGTCAGCATCTTAAGCCCGTCGGTCTCGACCCAATGGGCTCGCCAGAAATAGGGGCAGGGGCCGATGCCGGGGATGCGCGTCAGGATCTCGTAGCTGTAGGCACTCGCCTTGAACCAAAGGCCGACCGGCTTATGCGCGTCGTCGTGCACGATCACGGCGAACATCTTTCCGCCGATCTTGAACACCGTCGTATCGCTCCACGGCTCGTCGCGCACCGCGCCGGGAAGGGCGAGGCACAGTCGCTCGACATCGCGATAGTTCATGCGGCGACGATTCCCAGCGCGGCGCGGGCTTTGGCGCGGTGGGTATCCTTGATCGCGCCGGCGACGGCGCCGATGGCGAGCGCGATCACCGCCGCGTCGTCGGTGTAACCGATGACGGCGAGAAAATCGGGGATCAGGTCGAACGGCATCACGAAGTAGGCCAGCGCCGCGAACAGGATCGCCTTTACCTTGGCGGGAGTCGCCGGATCGGTGGCGCAGAAATAGGCTGCGGCCGCGTCCTCGGCGAACGGGATCTGGCCGGCGACCTTCAGAAGCTTCTTCCAGAAGTCGCGCTCGACCCGGGCCTCGTCGCGCGACGTGGGCACGGGCAGCGAGATGGGTGTTTCGTCCGTCGCCATGGCGCTACTATATCGCAAGCGATAAGGGCGAAAGAAGGACCTTCCATGACCGATATCGGCAAGCGCATCCTCGCCAACCAGCCCTTCCCGGCGCTGATGGGTGTCGAGGTGCTGAGCGCGGAACCCGACCGCGTGCGGGCGCAACTCGTGGTGCGGCCGGACCTGTGCACCGCCGGCAAGATCATGCATGGCGGCGCGATCATGGCCTTCGCCGACGCGCTGGGCGCCATCGGTGCGGTGCTCAACATGCCGCGCGAGGCCAACACCACGACGATCGAGAGCAAGACCAACTTCATCGGCGCCGCGCGCGAGGGTACGACGGTCACCGGCGAGAGCACGCCGCTGCACGTCGGCAAACGCACTTCGGTGTGGCAGACGAAGATAAGCCGCGAGGACGGCAAGCTGGTCGCCGTGGTCACCCAGACGCAGCTGATCCTGCTGCCGGAGGGCAAATGAGACGGCTGCTCGCCGTCGTCGCGGCGGTTTTGCTGTGCATGGCCGATGCGCCCTGGCATGTCGATCTCGCGCGACACTACTTCGCCTCGCCGGCGGCGGAGGCCGCGGATCGCAAGGCGCTGGACGGCATGGTCGCGGCGTTGGCGGCGCAGCGCGACGGCCTCGGCCGCTCGCCGCAGGCGTTGCTGAACGCATTGGCGCTTCACGAGAAGGTCCTGGTGGCCTACGGGCGCCATGAATCCTATTTGCTGCTGCGTTGCCGCTCCAACAAGACCGACGGCACGGCTTGCGCCGATCTCGACGCGCTGGAAACGTCGGTCGACGGATCGACGGCGGCGCTGGAGAGCGCGGCGGCACGCTTGCCGTCCAAGACGGTGGAGGGCTTCCTCAAGCGCGAGAAAGGCCTCGTGCCCTATCGCGCATGGCTGGCGGATGCGGCGCGCGATCACGATCATCTGCTGCCGCCGGCGCAAGAGGAGCTTATCAGCCGCTTGGCGGGCGAGACCGCCGGCTGGCAGGACGATCTCTATGAAGCTGCGCTCGACCGCGCCGACTTCGGCACGGTGACGACGGCCCACGGCACCCTCGACGTGCGGCGTCAGCGCAATCTCATCGCCATCGATCCCGATCCGGCGGTGCGGCGCGCGGGATTCGAGAAGCGGCTTGCGGGTCTCGTATCGGTGCGCGGCGACATTGCCTTCGCGCTGCTGCATCTGGCGAAGGCGAACAACGATCTCGCCCAGGCGCACGGCTTCGCCAACGCGCCCGACCGCGCCTATTTCGCGATGGGGTTCGCGCCGGCGGCGGTGCGCGGCACGATCGCGCGCGTGCTGGCGCAGGGCGAATTGCAGAAGCGCTTCGACCGGCTGCGTGCCGCCGAAACGGCGCGGATGCTGGGCATCAAGGAGGCCGGGCCTTGGGATCTGAGCCTGCCGCTGACCGCGATCCCGAGCCGTACGCCGCAGCAGGCGGTCGATGAAGCGCGCGCCGCGCTGACGGGGCTTGGACCCTGGTATGCGGCACAGTTCACGGCCTTGACCGATCCCGCGAACGGCCGTCTAGACCTGGTGCCCGGCGGTGCGCCGCATCGCTCGACCGGCGGCTTCTCGGTCGGCTTTCGCGGCGCCGACAGCGCGCTGTTCGTCGGCACCTTCGACGGCGCCTACAAGGACCTGTCGGTGATGGTGCATGAGGGCGGTCATGCGGTGCATCGCGCGCTGATGGCGGCGCACGGCACGCGGCCGGTCTACCAGGACGGGCTGCACTTCCTGTTCGAGTCCTTCGCCGAGTTCAACGAGTTGGTGCTGGCCGATGCGCTGGCCGCCAAGGCGGCCGATCCCGCGGCGAAGCGCTATTACGAGGAGCGGTTCCTGGCGGTCAAAGGCCTCGACTTCATCGCGGGCGCCCAGGATGCGGCGCTGGAGCAGGGCGTCTATGACGACGCGAAGCTGTCCGATGCCGACGGCATCGACCGGCTCAATCTGTCGATCGCCGCGCAGGTCTCGACCTGGCCGCAGCGCGCGAGCTGGGAAGGCACGTCGCTGGCCTTCGAGGATCCGTTCTACGACGTGAACTACATGTATGCGAGCATGCTGGCGCTCAAATATTTCCAGCTCTACAAGGCCGATCCGGACGCGTTCCTGCCGCGCTACCGCGCGCTTCTGGAGAACGGCTTCGACGATACGCCGCGCAATCTGATGAAGCGGTTCCTCGACATCGATCTCGACAGTCCGGCGCTGCTGGGCGATGCGGTGACGGTGGTCGATGCGCGGCTGAAGGCGCTGGAATCGCTGCCGTAGCGTCGGCTTTGCCTCGCCGCGCGCGGCGGTCTAAGAGTCCGGCCGGCCAACAGGAAGGGCATCACACATGGAACTGAATTCTTCGATTTCGGCGGTCGTCACCGGCGGCGCCTCGGGCCTCGGCGAGGCGACGGCGCGCGCGCTGCGTGCCAAGGGCGTGAAGGTCGCGCTCCTCGACATGAACAAGGACAAGGGCGAGAAGCTCGCCGCCGAGATCGGCGCGGTGTTCTGCGAAGCCAACGTCACGAGCGAGGAGAGCGTGCTCGCCGCCTTCGCGAAGGCGCGCGAGGCCAACGGCCAGGAGCGCCTCCTGGTCAATTGCGCCGGCACCGGCAACGCGATCAAGACCGCGAGCCGCGACAAGAAGACGGGCGAGACGCGCCGCTTCCCGTCCGACGCCTTCAACTTCATCATCCAGATCAACCTGGTCGGCACCTATCGCTGCATCGCGATTTCGGCCCAGGGTATGCTGAGCCTCGACCCCCTGGCGGGCGGCGAGCGCGGCGCGATCGTCAACACCGCGTCGGTCGCGGCGCAGGACGGTCAGATCGGCCAGGCGGCCTATACCGCATCGAAGGCGGGCATCAACGGCCTGACGCTGGTGGTGGCGCGCGATCTCGCGCAGGAAGGCATCCGCTGCAACACGATCATGCCGGGCCTGTTCAACACCCCGCTGCTCGGCGCAGCGCCGGAAGCCGTGAAGGCCGCGCTCGGCGCCCAGGTGCCGTTCCCGCCGCGTCTCGGCAATCCGCCGGAATATGCGAGCCTCGCGCTCGAGATGCTGTCGAACCCGTATTTCAACGGCGAGTGCGTCCGCCTCGACGGCGCGATCCGCATGGCGCCGCGGTAACACGCGTCATGGCCGGTCCTCTCCCGCTCGCGGGAGAGGACCGCTATGCTCTGCCGCATGAGCGAAGCGGCCCTCGCCGTCTGGCACGACTATTTCATCACCGTGGCGCAGGTCTCGGCCACGCTGGCCGGTCTGTTGTTTGTCGGCCTCACCATCTCCCTCGGCCACGTCCTGTCCGGCAGCGGCTATATGAGCCGCGCCTTCGTCGCGCTGTTCCTGCAGTTCGAGATGCTGCTGATCGGCCTCTTCGGCATCGTGCCGGGCCAGCCGGTGTGGGTGGTGGGCGGCGAGTTCATCGTCACCGGCCTCGCCGTGTTCGTGGGTACCAGCGTCTTCGTCGCCAATTTCCCCGAGCACGACAACGCCGTGCTCGGCAGCATCGGGGCACGCGCGGTGAGGAGCACGCTCGCCTGGACCGGCACGCTGTTTCCGGTCTTGACCGGCATCGGCCTCATCGCCGGCCGGGCGCCGGCGCTATATTTGCTGATCCCGGCGCAGATCGCGTGCCTCTATCTCTCCATCGGCAACGCCTGGGTTTTCGCGGTCGAAATCCCCAGGCGCATGCGGCGCGAACCCTGACGCCTCACTTCTTCGGCGGCGGGGCCTTGCGCACGGTGAAGGCCGCGCTGGGCGGAATGCTCCGGATCAGCGCCGGCTGTGCGAGGCCCGGCAGGAAGCTGAAATTCGACGAGACGTTCTGGCCACTGCTCGTTTGCGCCACCAGCGTCCCGAGCGAATGGCACGAGACGCACGACCCCGTGTTGAAGCCGCCGAAGGGATTCGCCTTCGTCGTCGGCGTGTAGAACGTCTGCAGGTAGGTCTCCAGCACGGTGTTGGACAGATAGTTCGGCGCGGCGTTTTCCGGGCCCGGCGAGCTGCGCGGTTCGATCGCGGCACCCCACTGCGTGCCGACCAGCATGTAGTTGGCGAACACGGAGCCGATCGCCTTGAGCTGTCCCTGCCACTGCGCGTTCAGCTTCTGCGTGATCTGGTAGATCTGCCAGCAGCGCGTGATCTGGCTGCCCGCCTTGCGGGTGGAGCCCGGCACGGTCTGCAGATAGGCCTTCCCGTATGGCGGGCTGCCGTTCCACTTGAACGCCTTGCCGCCATTGGGCGGGAAGTTCGTCTGCGCCGCAGCCAGGCTCGGATCGTAATAGGAGAACGCGCCGGTCGCCGCGGTCGGGCAGGCGGTCTTGTTCAGCATGCCGCACGCGCCCGGATTGGTGATGTCGCAGGCATTGGTCGCCAGCGGCGCGTTGTCGACATGCTCGAACGTCGTCCAGAACCACTCCGGCAGCAGCGCCGGCGTCTTGCTCGTGGTGACGTTCTTCTGGATGATGTGCATGGCCACGAGGCCGAGATCGACCTTGGTGCAGATCGGCGCGACAATGGCCTTGGTGCCGCGGTCGACCAGATCCGCCGGCACGCCGATCACCGCACGCACCACGTAATAGGTCTTCTGGTTCTCGGCATGCTTGGCGGGATCGAGGATGCGCCACGCCGCCTTGATCTCCATCGCGCCGGTGGGCGCGGCGCCGAAGGCCGGGAAGTTCACCGTGCCGTTGCCGTTCACCATGGCCTGTTGGCCGGGCACGGTGGTCAGGTTCCAGGTCGGCTGGCTCGCGCCGCCGGGCGCCTTGAGATAGGCGATCTCGACCCCGTTCAACCGCCGCTCGTACAGCGTGTAGTTGCCGAGCGTATCGATCGCCGGCTTGAGGGTCGCCGCCTCGATATATTCCTCGTTTTGCGCCGTCGGCTTGCCGGTGCCGGTCGAGCCGATCGAGAAGGACTCGTAGCCGGCGGGTATCGTGCAATTGGCCTGCCGCGGGCTGTTGCCGAACACCTTCGCGACGCGGCTCCAGCTCTCCCACACGCGGGGTCCCGCGGTGCCGTCCAGGCCGGCCTTGGCGGGCTGGTTCACGCGCGACTGGGCCCAGTTCAGCGCGATGAAGGTCTGCCACGACAGATTGTCGAACGGGGTCTCGACGTCGTTGTTGGGCGAGGTCGGATTGGCGCCGATGATGCCGCGATAGCCGTTGTCGATCGCCAGCATCGGGTCTGGTCCGATGTTGCCCGGGACGGTCGGGCACAGCGTGTTGCCGCCCGAGACGCAATAGACGGCGGCCGGCACGTAATTGCTTTGCGCCGATGCGACAGCCGCCGCGCCACCGAGCACGGCAAGCAGAATCAAGGCTTTGCTGAGAAGCTTCATGACGTGTCCCCTCCGATACGAGAATCGCGAAACACGCCACGAGCGATTTGCACGACTCTATCACAGAAGTTCCGGCTTGGCACGACAGGCATCGCGTTAAGACTCCGTTAGGGCGTTCGGCGACAACCGGTGGTCGTAGTTTTCCGGATGCGGCAAAACTCGACTTAAATCGAAGGCAATCGCGTAACGCGGCCTTCACCATGCGAGGGCGGATGCACGTGTTCTGGACCAAGGCGATAGCGCTGCTGTGGGGCGATGCGCGGCAGGATCAGGCACTGCTCGACCTGCCGCTGCGCTACCAGCATCATTTGAACGCGGTGACGGCCGATCCGGACAATCCGCTTCGGATGTGGGCGCTGATCAATTTCGTCGAGCAAGCCTGCGCGCTGCACCACAAGACCGCGTCCTGCCACGAGAAGGACGTGCTCGATAGCGCGGTGATGGATTTCATGAGCGCGGCCGCAGCCGGCCCGCTGCACGAACGGCTGGCGATGCTTCCCAATACCCGCTTCCTGGCCGGCTAACGTGCCGCGAGCTCTCGTATCTGACTGTTGGCGAGCGTCAGCTTGGCGATCGACAGATCGCCGCTGCGCTCCAGCGCCTCGAGGAAGCTCTTGGCACGCTCCAGCGTCTCGCCGCGCGTCTGCGCCCACTTCGCGACCGCCGCCGCGCCATCGGCCCGTGTGCCTTCCGCCTTGGCGGCGTCCAGCGCCTCGGCCGTGAGCGCGCGCTGGCCGGCGAACAGGTCGTCGGCGATGCGGCGGATGGCGAGGCGGTCCCAATGCTCGGTGGCCGCGATGCGCGCCGCGAGCCCGCGCAGCCGGTCGATGCCGACCGTCGCACCCATCGCGAAGTACGCGCCGGCGACGAGATCGACGGGCAGGCCTCTGGCGCGCGCCAGCTGCGCGATCTCCGGCGCGCCGCTCATCAAGGGCAGCACGGCGACGTCCTCTGCCACGTCCAGCGGCACGCCGGCCTTGGTGAGATGCTCGATATGGCCTTCGGTGTCGGATGCCTCATAGGGCGAGACCAGCGTGTTGAAGGTGCCGCGCAGGCTCTCCACGCCCGCGCGGTAGAGCGCGATGGTGGAGGCGAGGTCGGCATTCGCCGGGACATTGGTGATGAACCACAGGCCGAGGCGGCGCAGGATCTCCGCGATGTCGGTGTACATCGAGGTCTGGATGCCGGCGTCGACCTTGCCGTCGAGCGCGTCGATGCGCGACCGCAGCGCCGAGAGGCCGAAGGCGCCTTCCGCCACGACGAAGGCGCGCGCGACATGTGCGCCGCTGGCGCCCGACATCTCCTTCATGCGCGACACGAAGACGGGGCCGGCGAGGTTGACGAGGCGGTTCGCCAGCGAGGTCGAGATGATCTCGCGGCGCAGGCGATGCTGCTCCAGCGCGTTCGGGAAGCGCTTCACCGCGGCGTCGGGGAAATAGCCCGCGAGCACGGAGGCGAAGGTCGGATCGTCGGGCAGGTCGGAGGCGACGATCTCGGCATCGAGATCGAGCTTGGCATAGGCGAGGAGCACGGCGAGCTCGGGCCGCGTCAGGCCGCGCGTCTCGTTCTCCATCTTCTGCAGCTCGCTGTCGGCCGGCAGGAACTCGACCGCGCGGTCCAGGCGGCCGCGCCGCTCCAGGTCGCGCATGTAGCGGCCATGGGCATCGAGATCCTTGAAGGCGCGGCCCTGCGCCACCGATAGCGCCAGCGTCTGGTCGTAATTGTCCTTCAGGACGTGCGCCGCGACGTCGTCGGTCATGGCGTTGAGCAGGTCGTCGCGCGCCTCGGGCGTCAGCTCGCCGCGGCGCTGCGGCGAACCGAGCAGGATCTTGAGGTTCACCTCGTGGTCCGAAGTGTCGACGCCGGCCGAGTTGTCGATGGCGTCGGTGTTGATGCGCCCGCCGGTACGCGCGTATTCGATGCGGCCGAGCTGGGTGGCACCCAGATTGGCGCCCTCGCCGACCACCTTGGCGCGCAGCTCGCCGCCGTTGATGCGGATTGCGTCGTTGGCGCGGTCGCCGACGTCGAGATTCGATTGCGACGCGGCCTTGAGATATGTGCCGATGCCGCCGAAGAACAGCAGGTCGACCTCGGCCTTGAGCAGCGCCTTCATCAGCGCCTGGGGCGAGAGCTTGTCGTCGGTGACGCCGGCAACCGCTTTCATCTCAGGCGTCAACGGAATCTCCTTCAGCGTGCGCGGGAAGATGCCGCCGCCCTTGGAGATCAAGCTCTTGTCGTAGTCCGCCCAGCTGGAGCGCGGCAGGTCGAACATCCGCTTGCGCTCGGCCCAGCTTTTCGCGGCGTCCGGATCGGGATCGATGAAGATGTGACGATGGTCGAAGGCGGCCAGCAGGCGCGTCTCCTGCGACAGCAGCATGCCGTTGCCGAACACGTCGCCCGACATGTCGCCGACGCCGATTGCGGTGAAAGGCTCTTTCTGGATATCGCGGCCGAGCTCGCGGAAGTGCCGCTTGACGGCCTCCCATGCGCCGCGCGCTGTGATGCCCATTTTCTTATGGTCGTAGCCGTGGCTGCCGCCCGAAGCGAAGGCGTCGCCCAGCCAGAAGCCGCGGCCCTCGGCAATGCCGTTGGCGATGTCGGAGAAGGTCGCGGTGCCCTTGTCGGCCGCGACGACGAGATAGGGATCGTCGCCGTCATGGCGCAGCACGTTCGGCGGCGGCTCGATCTTGCCGTCGGCATGCAGGTTGTCGGTGACGTCGAGCAGCGCGTTGATCAAAACCTTGTAGGCGCCGATGCCCGCTTCCTGCACCACTTCGCGCGTGGCATTCAGCGGAAGCTGCTTGGGATAGAAGCCGCCCTTGGCGCCGACCGGCACGATCACGGCGTTCTTCACCTGCTGTGCCTTCACCAGGCCCAGGATTTCGGTGCGGAAGTCCTCGCGCCGGTCGGACCAGCGGATGCCGCCACGCGCCACCTTGCCGAAGCGCAGGTGCACGCCCTCGACCTCGGGCGAATAGACGAAGATCTCGACATGCGGGCGCGGCAAAGGCAGCTCGTCGAGCGCCTGCGAATCCAGCTTGATCGCCACGTAGGGTTTGGACGCGCCGGCCGCGTCGTGCTGGTAGAAATTGGTGCGCAGCACGTTGTCGATCACGTTGCGCAGGCGGCGGATGATGCGGTCGTCGTCGAGGCTCTGCACGTCGTTGAGCGCGCCGTCTATACGCTTGGCGACGGCATCCGCCGTCTCGCGGCCATCGGCCGGATCGTTCTTGGCGTGGAACAGCTCGACCAGAAGGCCCGCGAGGTCCGGATTGCGGAACAGGGCCTGCTCGACATAGTCCTGGCTGAAGCTGAAGCCCGCCTGGCGCAGGAATTTCGCCACCGTGCGCAGGATGGTCACGTCGCGCCAGGCAAGGCCGGCGCCCATCACAAGGCGGTTGAAGCCGTCGCTCTCCGCCTGGCCCGCGATCACCGCGTGGAAGGCGTTCTCCAGCGGCTCCTTGATGGTCGCAAGATCGGCCGGGCCTTCGTCGGCGCGCTCCATCTGGAAGTCGAGCACGCTGGCCTCATGCGTCCAGCCGTCGCCGGTTTTCAGCGTCAGCGGGAAGGCATCTTCGGCGATCACTTTGAGGCCGAGATTCTCGAAGATCGGCAGCGAGGCCGACAGCGGCATCACCTCGCCCATGATGTAGAGCTTCAGCCGCAGCGCATCGTGCGCGTCGGCATGGCGGCGATAGACGCAGGCGGTGAGGCGCAGGCCTTTCGCTTCCTTCGCGAGCTTTGCGATGGCGTCGAGATCGTGCACCGCCTCCATCGGCGAGAACGAGCCGCGATAGCCGGCCGAGAAATGCGCCTGGCGTTCGGCTGCAAGGCGCTGGCCCTCGATCTCGCCATGGATCTGGTCCATCGCCTCGATGAAGCCGTCGTCCCAGGTGCGGATGCAGGCGCGGATCTGCTCTTCGAGCGCCTGCACGCTGACTTGCGGGCGGGCGCCTTCCTCGCGGCCGATGATGTAGTGCACGCGCGCCAAGACGGAATCGTCGATCGTCGGCGTCGCGGCCGACAGGCGCCCGTTCAGCGCCTTGGCCAGGATCTCGTGGATGCGCTCGCGCGCCTGGGTATCGTAGCGGTCGCGCGGCACGAAGACGAGTGCCGAGACGAAGCGGTCGAAGCGGTCGAAGCGCAGGAAGACGCGCACCGTCGGCCGCTCGCCCAGCCGCAGGATGCCCTGCGCGGTCTCGAACAGTTCGTCCTCGCTGATCTGGAACAGCTCGTCGCGCGGGTAGGTGTCGAGGATGTGCGCCAGCGCCTTGCCGTCATGGCTGGCGGGCGGCAGGCCGGCGCGTTCGGCGACGTGCGCCACCTTCTTGCGCAGCAGCGGGATGTCGCTCGGCCGGCGGCTATAGGCGCCCGAGGTGAACAGGCCGACGAAGCGGCGCTCGCCGGTCAGCGTGCCGGCGGCGTCGAAGGTCTTCACGCCGACATAGTCCATGTGGACGCGGCGATGCACCAGACTGCGCTCGTTCGACTTGGTGATGATCAGCGGCGAGGGCTGGGTGAGGAAGGCGCGCACCTGCGGCGTCAGCGCGGTGCGGTCGGGCCCGCGGCGGATGACGCGCGCGTCCGGATCGTTGAGGACGCCCAGCCCGGTCTCGGCCACCGGCACCAGCGCGCCGTCGCCCTTGGGATCGAAGGTGTAGTCGCGCGCGCCCAGGAAGGTGAAATGATTGGCGCCCAGCCATTCGAGCAGCGCGATGCTCTCGGCCAGTTCGTCGGCGGCGACCTTCGGCGGATGCGCCTTCAGCTGGGCGATGGACTCGTGCAGCCGCGCCATCATCGCGCGCCAGTCGCGCACCGCGACGCTCACCTGATGGAAGGTCTGCTTGGCGCTGTGCACCAGGGCGGCGCGGCGCACCTCGCTCACCACCGGCTCGAGCACCAGCACGATGACGCTCAGCGCCCGGTCCGTCTGCTTGACGATGGGGTGGAACACGGCGCGCAGGCGGCCGCCGGTCGCGGTCACGTCGGCGATCAGCGAGTCCACAAGGAACGGCTTGTCGTCGTTGATCGCGATCAGGACGGAATCATTCTCGCCATAGGCCGCGTCGTCGTCGCGCGGCGTCACCAGCGTCACGTCGCAATGCGCGTCGCCGAATGCCTGCACCCGCGCATGCACGATGCGGGCAAGTGTGGCGAGGCTCTCGGGCGTGTAGCGGTTGACGTCGTCCGGCGCGGCGCGGCCGAAGAGTGCGTCGTAGAACGCGCGTTCGTCGCCCGCCTTGGCGCGTTTGGCGCCCGCCGCTATCCGCTCGACCGCGTCCGCTTCGTTCTTGCGCGTGACGTGAGCGGAATCGTCGGAGGGAGCGAGGGACATAGGGGAGCTTTCCGGGGAGTCGCGCGGAGAGTATCCCCGCCCGTGTCGCCGGAAAACTATGCAATTGTGATATTTAAGAGGCGACTAACCCGGTCGGCAGCGCGCGTTTGTCCGCGCCGCGCGCCGTCGCATGCAGCGCCCAGGCGAGGATCGCGCAGGCCACCAGCACGACGCCGGCGCCCATCGTGCCGCTCGCGA
The DNA here is from genome assembly GCA_035551495.1 of Rhizomicrobium sp. GTDB lineage: Bacteria > Pseudomonadota > Alphaproteobacteria > Micropepsales > Micropepsaceae > Rhizomicrobium. Next base: position 22,509 of record DASZMT010000094.1, read on the forward strand.
AGGGCCGCATCACGCAAGCCAATGACGTCAGGCCGGCGACGGGCGCAACAAAAAGAAGAACCGCCTGCCGCTCGCGCAACAACGCGGCCAGCAGCAGTGACGGCGCTGCCGCGAAGGCCAGCGCATCGAAGCCGGTGGTGTCGGGGGTGAGGGCCAGGAACGCGCCCGCGCCCCAGGCGAAGCCGGCATAGAGCAGGCCGGCGCTCAGATCCTGCGCGAAGCCGTGCAGGGCGGCACGCTCGAAAGGCTGATGGATGGCATGGGCATAGGCCCGCGCCAGCGCGAGGCAGGCGAAGCCCATCAGGATGCCCCAAGCGATCGTTTCGGCGGTGCCCGCATCGGCCAGCGCCAGCGTCAGCGCGCCCAGCGCCGGCAGCGCAATGATCGCATAGAGCGAACGGCCGAGCAGGTTGGCGAGGCGCGCGGTCTCGACGGCCTCGGCATGGAGCGCCGACAGCGTCGCGAGCGCGCTCGGCTGCGCGGCGCGGGCGACGTCCTCGGCGGGCAAGGGAATGGCGAACAGGTTTTGCGCGCGCGCGGCCATGACGGCCTCCAGCCTTCTTCGTCGCCTAGGGTCGGTCCGCAGCCTTAAGAATGTATTAATTGTGGCGGATGCTCTCATAAGGGATTACCCGCGAGGCCCGATTCGGGGCCGAGAATCTTCAGGAATTCCGATTTGGCGACAGCCGTCATCTACGACTTGGAATTCACCGCCTGGGAAGGCTCGATGCGCCACCGCTGGCTGCGTCCGGGCGAGTTCAAGGAAGTGGTGCAGATCGGCGCCGTGAAGCTCGATGCTGTGAGCCTGCAGACGGTCGCGACATTCTCGATGCTCGTCCGCCCACGGATCAACGCGGTGCTCTCGCCCTATCTCGAGCGGTTGACCGGCATCACCAGTGCGATGCTGTTCGGGGAGGGCTGCGACTTCGCGCAGGCCTACAGTTCGTTCCTCGCTTTCGCCGGTGGCGCGATGTGCGCCTCCTACGGCCGCGACGAGCTGGTGTTCGCGGACAATCTGCGCCTCTACGGGCTGTCCGCGCCCGCGAACACGCCGGAATTCACCGATATCAGCCTGTGGTTTCGTGCCAACGGGCTCGACACGCGCGGGCTGCATTCCAGCGACATCGGGCCGAGGCTCGGCGTGCCGCTCGACGGCCATGCCCACAACGCGCTCGCGGATTCGCACTCGCTGGCGGCCGGGCTGCGCGTGTTGGCGGCCCGGGGTGCACCGAACCCGTTTGCGCCGTCCCGGAGCGCTGCTAAAACGGCGGCATGAAACTTCCCGGTCCCGATCATCCGATCACGATCTCTCCCGCCACCGGCCGCGTCGTCGTGCGCTTCGCCGGCGAAGTGATTGCCGATACGCACCATGCGCTCGAGCTGCGCGAGGCGTCCTATCCGGCGGTGCTCTACATCCCGCGCGCCGACGCGAAGATGGCGCATTACGCCAAGACGGCGCATTCCACGCATTGCCCCTATAAGGGCGATGCGAGCTATTTCACACTGGACGCCGGCGGCAAGAGCGCCGCGAACGCGGCGTGGAGCTATGAGACGCCGTATCCGGCGATGGACGAGATCAAAGACCATCTCGCGTTCTATCCGCAGCACGTCGCGATCGAGCGCAGCGCGTGACGACGGGGGCCGACGACCTCATCAAGCTGCTCAAGATGCGCCGTCATCCCGAGGGCGGGCATTATCGCGAGGTGTTCCGCGACAACCGCGCCGGCGGCCGCGGCCGGGCGCATTCGACGGCGATCTATTTCCTGCTCAAGAAGGGCGAGCGCTCGCACTGGCACCGCATCGATGCGGCCGAGGTCTGGCACTTCTATCGCGGCAGCCCGCTGGAGCTCTCCATCGCGCCGCTGCGCGGGCCGGCGAAGACGCACGTGCTCGGCAATCGCATCGAAAAGGGCGAGCGGCCGCAGCTCATCGTGCCGCCGCATGCCTGGCAGGCGGCGCGCTCGCTCGGCGCCTACACGCTGGTCGGCTGCACCGTGGCGCCGGGCTTCGACTTCGCCACCTTCGAGCTCGCCGCGCCGGACTTCGAGCCGGGCTGACGCTTCGACCGCGAGCGAAGCATCGTTCGGTCGCCGCGCCTACGCTGCTGTCATGGTGCTCGCTCTTTTGCTCGCCGCGACGGTTGGGCTGCTGACCGATATGCGGTTCGATCAACCTGCGCCGCTGGCAAGCAGCACGCAGATCATGGACCGGGTCCTCAGCCCGCTATCGACCGCCAGGATCAAGCGGAACCTGCAAAGCACCGGCGGCACGCTCGCCGAGCAGTCACTCGATCTCACCCAGGAAACGTTCACACTTTATGTGCCGGCCAACGCGCCGCCCGAGGGCTATGGTCTTCTGGTGTTCGTTCCGCCCTGGGACGATGCAAGGTTGCCGGACGGCTGGGCCGCCATGCTCGACCGGACCGGGACGATCTTCGTGAGCTTCGCGAAATCGGGCAACGACGCGAGCGTGCTCGGGCGTCGCATTCCCTTGGCGCTGACGGCGGAGGCGAACGTCGCGCACCGTTATCCGCTGAATCCCGCGCGCATCTATATCGGCGGGTTCTCCGGCGGCGCGCATGTCGCAGAGCGCATCGCGCTCGCTTATCCCGATGTGTTCCACGGCGCGCTGCTCGATGCGGGAAGCGATCCGCTCGGCGCGGGCGTTCCCGCCGTGCCGCCGAAGGACTTGTTCTATCGCTTCCAGGAGACGACGCGCCTCGCCTATGTGACCGGCGGACAGGACGTCGCGCGGCTCGGCATGGCGTCCGTCAGCCGCCAATCGATGCAGGACTGGTGTGCCGCCAATATCGACAGCGAAACGATCCCGCAGCTTGGCCATGGGATCGCAACTTCCGCCGCCTTGTCCTGGGCGTTGAATGCGCTGTCGCGGCCGCCGGCGTCCAACGATCTAACGGCCTGCCGGGCGAAGATCGACGCGGACATGGGCGCGATGCTGCAACGCGCGCGATCGCTTCTCGCGGACGGAAAGACCGGCGAGGCGCAGGACCTGCTCACAACGATCGACAGGCGCTTTGGTGGATTGGCGGGGCCGCAGAGCGTCGAGATCGATGCGCGGCTCCACTAACCCGCCGTCGGCAGCGCCATGATCTGACCGAGCAGATGCGCGATGGCGCGACTCGAGGCGCGTCCGTCATAGCCCAGGCGCGGCGAGAACGTCACCGTCAGGATGCGGCCGTGCAGCGTGACCGTGGGCCGGCCGCCCGAGATCATGCGCACGCTATCCATATGCGCCGCCACGGCGGCGCGCGCCACCGGACGCGCCGCGAAGCGGTCGATGCCGCGCGCGGCGTTCTGCATCGCGTCGAAGGTCAGAGCACGCAACGCCGCGTCGCCCGCGAGCGCGGCCCAATCGGCGATGAAGGAGATGTGCAGGCCGCGCGCGTAAGCCAGATGCGCGGCCTCATCGGTGGCCGCCTTCTGCACCTCCGAAAGCGAGAGCGGCGGCGGCGGCGGGATCGTCTTGAGGCCGGGACTGCGCTCGGCCGGAAGACCGCCGGGCGCCTGCTCGGTGTAGATCGTCACCGCGCCCCAGCCCGAGACCGCGAGCGCCGTCTCGCCCGAATCGTATTTCAGAATGCGTCCGCCGAGCGAGGCGTGGTCGACATAGAGCACATAGGTCTCCGGATCGCCGACGAAGCGGAGGAGGTAGTTCTCTGCGTCCTGTGCCAGCGTGAAGGTGGTGCCGTTGCTGGCGGTGTAGGCGCCGGTGTCGATGTCGCCGATGCGTTCGATCGACAGGCGCGCGCCAAGGCCTTCCTGTGCCCGTACCAGGCCGGCCATTGCCACCAGTGCGGCGGCCGCGATCAGGATTCCACGCTTGAGCCCACGTTGGGGCATTCTCGCCGTCTCGCTTGTCTGTTGCGCCGCTCAGCCGGCCGGTGCCGGCACATCCCCAGGTTGATCGTAGGAACGGAATGGGGCGAATTTGAGGTCAGGAGCCGGCTAGCCGGTAGTAGTCGATGTTGAACATCGCACGAAACCGGGCATCCGGCGCACGACCCAGTTCGCGCTCCAGCACCGCGCCCTCGACGGGATTGGCGTAATAGACGTGGGTCTCGTGCGTGACGGTCTTCAGCCGCTCGGCGAGGCGTGCCAGCGGCTTGGGCCCGAAGGGGTTGTAAAGGAAAAGCACGGCCGGCGCATCGAGCGGGCTTTGCGTCGTCGCGTCGGCATTGTGCAGCGCGATGCGGCTGTAGAGCGGATGCGTCGCGCGCACCCGTTCGAGTTGCTCCTGCGCCGCGGCATGGAGTGGCCCGGCGATCTCATAGCCGTGCAGCGCGTCGAAGCGATTCGCGAAATAGTAGAGCGGACGCCCCAGGCCGCAGCCCAAATCTATGAAGCGATGCGCGCCGACGCCGTTTGCGTCCATGTGCTTGCGAACACCGTCGAGCACGGGATAGGGCACCGGCGCGCATTCCGCCACCTGCGCCTTGAAGTCGAAGAACGCGCCCGTGATGAGCCGCGTATCCACGCCGAGCCGGCGCTCATAAGGCGCGTCCCGCATCTCGAAATAATGCCGCTTCGCGAGGTTGCGCGTCGTGACGAGCGGCCGGCGCGCCAGCCGCCGCAAGCGGCTTCGCAAGGTTGCGGTGGGAATGCCGGTCATAGGTCGTCGAAACTGCCGCCGCGGCCGCGCCCGCCCGCGAAGCGCGCGGCGCCGGCGCGGCTTTCGCCGGTCTGCAGCGTCTGCGTGCCGATCTTGAACTCGTGCATCATCGCGTGGTGGTGGTCGAAGCCCCACTGGTCGAGCGCCGATTGCCGGTCGCCCTTCATGCAGATCTCCGGGAAGCGCGATATCTCGCGCGCCAACTCTTCCGCCGCGCGGCGGGCTTGGCCGCTCGGTACGATGCGGTTGGCGAGGCCCCAGGCATACGCCTCCTCGGCGCCGACGGCGCGGCCCGTCAGGATCATGTCCATGGCGCGCGACTGGCCGATCAGGCGCGGCAAGCGCACGGTGCCGCCGTCGATCAGCGGCACGCCCCAGCGGCGGCAGTAGACGCCGAACACCGCATCCTCCTCCGCCACGCGCAGATCGCACCAGCACGCGAGCTCCAGTCCGCCCGCAACCGCATGTCCCGCCACTGCCGCGATCACCGGCTTGAGCAGGCGCATGCGCGTCGGGCCCATCGGCGCGTCGCCGGCATGCGGGTCGTGTTGCTGTCCGGGCGCGATCAGGCGGTTGCCGCGCCCCTCGCTCATGCCCTTCAGATCGGCACCGGCGCAGAAGCTGCCACCGGCGCCCCACAGAACCGCGACCTTCTGATCGTTGTCATGCTCGAAGGCGAGGAAGGCCTTCACCAGCGCGTCGGCGGTCTGGCGGTCGACCGCGTTGCGGGCATGCGCGCGGTCCAGGATGACGGTGGTGATGCCGCCGCTCTTCTCCACCCGGACATGCTCCGCGCCCATGGTCGATTCCCCTGTCGTTTTCCTCAGTTTGTCACGAGCCGTCGCGGCGGGCCACCGTGACGCCGCGGGAGCTTGGCAGGGCCGCCAAACGGGACTAATACCCCGCCCATTCGACACCTCTCCAGCGTAAGGGATCCCCCGTGACCGCGAGCAGCCTCGACAGCTTCAAATCCCGCAAGACGATGACGGTGGGCGGCAAGTCCTACGCCTATTTCAGCCTCGCGGCGGCCGAGAAGAACGGCCTGAAGGGCGCGTCCAAGCTTCCCTATTCGCTGAAAGTGCTGCTCGAGAATCTGCTGCGCTACGAGGACGGCAAGACCGTCACCGCCGACGACATCAAGGCCGTGGTCGGCTGGCTCGGCAAAAAGACCTCGGACCGCGAGATCGCCTTCCGCCCGGCGCGCGTGCTGATGCAGGACCTGACTGGCGTTCCGGCCGTCGTCGATCTCGCCGCGATGCGCGACGCGATGAAGGCGCTGGGCGGCGATCCGGAGAAGATCAACCCGCTGGCCGAGGTCGATCTCGTGATCGACCACTCGGTGATGGTCGACAATTTCGGCAAGCGCGACTCGTTCAAGAAGAACGTCGCGATCGAGTACGAGCGCAACGCCGAGCGCTATCAGTTCCTGCGCTGGGGCCAGCAGGCCTTCGCGAACTTCCGCGTCGTGCCGCCGGGCACCGGCATCTGCCACCAGGTGAATCTGGAATACCTCGCGCAGACGGTGTGGACCCGCAAGCAGAAGGAAAAGAAGGGCACCGTCGAATACGCGTTCCCCGATACGCTCGTCGGCACCGACAGCCACACGACCATGGTCAACGGCCTCTCGGTGCTGGGCTGGGGCGTCGGCGGCATCGAGGCGGAGGCCGCGATGCTCGGCCAGCCGATCTCCATGCTGATCCCGGAAGTCATCGGCTTCAGGTTGACCGGCAAGCTGCGCGAGGGCGTGACCGCCACCGATCTGGTGCTCACGGTCACCCAGATGCTGCGCAAGAAGGGCGTGGTCGGCAAGTTCGTCGAGTATTACGGCCCCGGCCTCGACGACATGTCGCTCGAGGATCGCGCCACCATCGCCAACATGGCGCCGGAATACGGCGCGACCTGCGGCTTCTTCCCGGTCGATGCCGAGACGCTGCGCTATCTGAAGGCCACCGCGCGCAAGCCGGCCCGCGTGGCGCTGGTCGAGAAGTATGCGAAGGCGCAGGGCCTCTATCGCACCGCCAAGAGCGAGGATCCGGTCTTCACCGACACGCTGTCGCTCGATCTCACCACCGTGGAGCCGAGCCTGGCCGGTCCGGCGCGTCCACAGGACCGCGTGCCGCTGGGCAGCGCCGCGCACGAGTTCGCGGTGGCGCTGATGAACACCTACAAGAAGGAAGACGACGCCAACCGCCGCGCCAAGCTCGAAGGCACCGAGCATTCGATCGGCCATGGCGACGTGGTGATCGCCGCGATCACCTCCTGCACCAACACCTCGAACCCCAGCGTGATGATCGGCGCCGGCCTCGTCGCCAAAAAGGCGGTGGAGCGCGGCATCAAGGTGCGTCCGTGGGTCAAGACCTCGCTGGCGCCGGGCAGCCAGATCGTCACCGACTATCTGGCCAAGGCCGGCCTCGACAAATATCTCGACAAGCTGGGCTTCCAGCTCGTCGGCTACGGCTGCACCACCTGCATCGGCAATTCGGGCCCGCTGCCCGACGCCGTGTCGGATGCGATCACCTCGGCCGATCTCGTGACGGCGGCGGTGCTCTCGGGCAACCGCAACTTCGAAGGCCGCGTGCATCCGCTTGTGCGCGCCAACTATCTCGCCTCGCCGATGCTGGTCGTGGCCTATGCGCTCGCCGGCTCGATCAATGTCGACATGACCAAGGAGCCGGTCGGCTACGACAAGGAGAACGAGCCGGTCTACCTCAAGGATATCTGGCCGTCGCCGCAGGAGATCGCGGCCGCGATGCGCAAGGGCATCAAGACCTCGAGCTTCAAGGCGCGCTATGGCGACGTGTTCCTGGGCGACGCCAACTGGCGCAAGGTCAAGGCGACCAAGAGCCAGACCTACAACTGGCCGATGTCGTCGACCTATGTGAAGAACCCGCCCTTCTTCGAGGGCATGACGATCGAGCCGCAGCCGGTGAAGGACGTCGAGAAGGCGCGCATTCTCGCCCTCTTCGGCGACAGCATCACCACCGACCACATCTCGCCGGCCGGCAACATCAAGACGGCCTCGCCCGCGGGCGTCTATCTGCAGGAGCGTCAGGTGCGGCAGGAGGACTTCAACTCCTACGGCGCGCGGCGCGGCAATTTCGAGCTGATGGAGCGCGGCACCTTCGCCAACATCCGCATCCGCAACGAGATGATGGGCGGCAAGGAAGGCGGCAACACGCTGTACTTCGCGGAAAGCGCACCCTCGGGCGAGCCGATGTCGATTTTCGACGCGGCCGAGCGCTACAAGAAGGAAGGCATCGACACCGTCATCGTCGGCGGCAAGGAATACGGCACCGGCTCGTCGCGCGATTGGGCGGCGAAGGGGCCGAAGCTGCTGGGCGTGCGCGCGGTGATCACCGAGAGCTTCGAGCGCATCCACCGCTCCAACCTGATCGGCATGGGCGTGGCGCCGTTCGTCTTCGCCGAAGGCAAGACGCGCAAGGACTATGGGCTGACGGGCCGCGAGGCGATCGACATCCCGGGTCTTTCGGGCGAGATCAAGCCGCAGATGAAGGTGACGGCCACGGTGCACTATCCCGACGGCCACACCGCCGCGATGCCGCTCTTCCTGATGATCCTGACGGCAGACGAGGTGTCGTACTACAAGAACGGCGGCATCCTGCAATACGTCCTGCGCAACCTGGTGGCGGCGGCTTAAGCGCCGCTCCGGGCGAACGGCACGTCGCTACCATAGCGGCGCCGGATGAAGCCCGTCACGTGCCCGCTCGCGTCGCGCTGGACGAGCAAGTAGGCCAGCGGCGCGCCGGACACGAAGAGCACGTCGCGCGCTTCGGCCTCCAGCGGGGCGCGTTTCGCGGCCGGGCTCGACAGGACGAGGCCGTCGCGGCGGCGCGCGATCGTCACGCGCTCGCCATCGGCGGTGTATGTGCCGACATAGCCGTTCAGCACGTCGGACGGCAGGTTCGCGATGGGTGGGTCGGACAGCATCTGATCGCCCTGGCTCGCGATCATCTTCCAGGCGCCGCCGTGCCGGACCCAGGTCTCCATCGAACGATAGGTCTGGTGCAGTGTCTGTCCGTAGTAGGGCGTGTCGCGGTCGTGGAAGAAGCTCGCCACCGCGACGTCGCCGGTGCGGCGCACGATGAAGTCGCGCAGCTTGAGCGGACCGGGCACCGGTCCTGCACCCGTCGGGCCCGCCCCGGCGACCTTGCGCAGGCTGATGCCGTTTCGGACATAGCCGGTGACCGTGCCCTGCGTATCGCGCTGGAACACCGCGTGCGGGCGCGCATAGCCCGGCGTCTGGCCCGGCGTGAAGAACAGGTCGGTAGCCTCGGCGATCATCGGTGCGGGCTTGCCGCCATTGGCCGACGAGGCGAGCCCGTTGCCATCGCGCGCGATCAGGACGACAGATCCCGGTCCGGCGGTGTAGGTGCCGGCGTAGGCGTCCAGCACGTCCGGCGGCAGAACGACCGCGGACGGATCGCGATGCAGCGGGATCGTCTCGCTGCCAAGCAGTGTCCAGCGCGTCCCCGCGCGATGCCAGATCTCGACGGCGAGGAAAGCGATGCCGCCGGCGGTCTCGGTGAAGCTGGCCGCCGCGACGTCGTCCGTGTGATGGATCAGCCAGTTGGAATAGACGGCCGGCGCGGCGCCCGGCAGGGCACTGTGCAGGTTGCGCTTGCCCCACAGCGCGCCGTTCTCGTCGACGAACTGGAGCCGGTCGCCCAGCAGGCGGCGCGGCGCACGCGACGTGGCGCGCAGCGCCATCGTCTGGCGCTTGATCAGGTCCGCGACGGCGTCGTTCGCATCGAACTTGGCGTCGCGATCGACACCGCCGTCGCCGCCTGAGAACAGGATACGGTCGTCGAGGAAGCCGTTGACCGTCGCCTGGTCGCCGCGCTGGCCGGCGTTCGAGCCTTCATCGGTCTGGTGACGCAGCAAGACGGTCAATGAATCGTCCGCGACGGCGGGCGACAGGGCGGCCAGCAGCGCGGCCGTGGCGAGGAGGGTTCTCATCCGCGCATCTGGCGCGAACGCGTGCGCCTGCGCGAGTCATATCCGCGTGAACGTCACGCCAGCCGCGACGTTGCCGCGTAGACGCCGAGCCCCTCGGCCAGGTGATCGAACAGCAATCGCATGCGCCGCGTGCCGCGCAGGTCCTTGTGCATCGCCAGCCACATCTCGATCTCGAACCGCAGCCCCTGCGGCAGCAGATGCACCAGATCCGGATCGCGCCGCCCGATGCCGAGCTGGCACATGGTCAGCCCGAAGCCGGCGCGCAACGCCGCGATCTGCGCCAGGTCCGCGTCGGTGCGCAGCGCGAACAGCTCGCGCGTCAGCGGCAATCCCATCCGCCGCAGCGACTGAACAAGCGGCGTCTCCTTGTCGTAACCGATCAAGGCGTGATGCGCCGCGACCTCTTCCAGCGTCTTGGGAATGCCGTGCTTTTCCAGATAGCGCCGGTGGCCGTGCAGACCGAGCCCGATGCGGCCGATCTTGCGCGCGACCAGCGCTTCCTGCGTCGGCCGCACCATGCGCACCGCGATGTCGGCGTCGCGGCGCAACAGGTCTTGTGTCGCATCGGAGAGCACGAGCTCCACCGCGATATGCGGGTGCTTTTCGTGGAAGCTGGTGAGGATCGGCGGAAGCACTTCGCCGCCCACCACAACGCTGGCCGTCAGCCGCACCGTGCCGCGCTCTTCCGCGTCGGCGCCGGACGAGGCGCGCACCAGTGCGTCCGCCGCGCTCGCCATCGCTTGTGCATGGGGCAGCAGCTCGCGCGCCGCCTGGGTCGGGATCAACCCCGCCTGCGAACGCGTGAACAGCGGCACGCCGAGGTCCTCCTCGAGCTGATCGACATGGCGTCCCAGCGTCGGCTGCGTCAGCGCCAGCTTGCGCGCGGCCGCCGACAGGCTTCCCTCGGTCATCGCCGCGAGGAAAGAGCGGTAGGTCTCCCATTTGGGTTCGGCGCGCGCCATACGGATTCGTATAGCACGGCTTCAGCTTCCGGTGCTGGTGTAGTGCCCGATGCCGAAGCGCCAGAACGCCGCCGCCACGCCGAGGAAAGCGAAGCCCGTCAACGGCGCCAGCACCGCCAGCCACGCCGGCGCGCCGGTGTCATGGCCGAGCACCAGCGCGACGGGAAGGTAAAGCGAACAACCGATCGGCACGCCATAGAGCAGCAATTTGCGGAACCACGCGGTGTAGATGTCGAGCGGAAACTGCGCCGCCGCCTCGCCGCCATAGGTCAGCGTGTTGGCCACCTCGAGCCCTTCCGTCGTCCAGAACGACAAGACGCCCTCCATCATCTTCAGCGAGAAGAACAGGCTGGTGCCGCCCGCCACCGCCCAGGCGAGCAGCAACCCATCGCCCACGCTCCAATCCAGCTTCAGCAGGCCGACCGCGACGACGAGTGCGACCAGGCCCTGCAGCAGACGGCCCGCCGACGACAGGAATATCTCGCGGCCGACGATCTGCAGCACACTGCCGCGCGGGCGCAGCAGGACGCGGTCGAAATTGCCCGTCTTGATCAGCATCGGCCCCATCGAGTCGAAACCGCGCGACAGCGCGTCGGCGAGCGCGAAGGCGATGCTGGCGACGGCATAGAACAACGCCACTTCGGCGAAGCCCCAGCCGCGTATGTGCTTGAAGCGCTCGAACAGCACATAGATGCCGCCGAACTCGATGATCGTGACGACGAATTGCGAACCGAAACGCAGCAGGAAGGACGACGGGTAGAGCATCTCCGACCGGATCGCGACGCCGATCAGGCGGCGGTAGAGCGCAAGCGCGTTCATGCTCAGCCTCCCTGCATGTCGATGTGATTCAAGACGCGGTTCAGCCACCAGCGTCCCAGAAGCGCCAGCAGCACGACCCACAGCGCCTGCGCAGCGATGCCCTGCGCCGCCATCGCGCCGGTGAGCGCGCCCGAATAGATGCGGAACGGGATGTCCGCCAATCCCGCGAAGGGCTGCCACAGCAGGAAAGGCTGCGCCCAATCGGGGAACAGCGCGAGCGGGATGACGAGACCCGAGAACAGGTTGGTGAAGCCCATCGCGAAATTGCCGACGCGCGGCGTCTTCGCCCACACCAGCACGATGTTGAGCAGCACCGTGAAGGCCGACGACAACAGCGCCGTCAGCGTTATCGAGACCACGAACAGCGCCGCCGCCACCCCGCCCGCCGGCAGCCGCCAGCGCCACTCCGCCATCGCGGTCAGCGGCAGGATGGCGGCGGCGAGGATAAAGACCGGTCCGGCACGCAGCGCGGTGTTCGCCACCCGCCACGCCAGCGCCCGCGCGAACCACAGCGCATAGGTGTCGACCGGGCGCAGCCGCTCATAGCCGACATTGCCGCTCTCGACCGCCGCGGCGATCTCCGCATCCGGCGCCCAGGGCAGCATCGCGAGGAACGCCTGGCCGAGCCACACGTAAGTCACGACCTGCGCCAGGTTCATCGGCTGCTTGCCGCCGCCGGCATAGAACGCCACGAGGATCATCACGCGAATGGCGCCGAACCAGAATTGCGTCGCGACGCCGGCCCAGGCGGCGGTGCGGTATTGCAGCATCAGCGCGAAGCGCGCGCGCAGCACGGAGAGATAGGGCAGGGCGCCCCGCCTGACATCGATGACGCTCATGCTTCCACCGCGCCATGCAGGGCATAGAACCGCGCGATCACTTCCTCGATCTTGGGGTCCTCGACCCGCATGTCGGCGACTTCGTGCGCCGCGGCGACGCGCGCGATCAGGGTGTGCGCCGGCGTCCGCGCGCGGTCGAAAGCGAACTCCACCGTGCGGCCGTCGCGGGCGCGCACGTCGGCGCCTTCGATGACGATGTCGCCGACGTCGTGCGCGAAATCGACGATCAGCCGCCGCTCGCCGAGCACATCGTTGCGCATCGCGTCGAAGGTGGAGTCGCGCAGCACCTTGCCGTGGCCGATGATGATCACCCGCCGTGCCAGCGCCTCGATGTCGTGCATGTCGTGGGTGGTGAGGAGCACCGTGACGCCTTCCTCGCGGTTCAGCTCCTTGACGAAATCGCGCAGCGCCAGCTTCGAGATCGCATCCAGCCCGATGGTCGGCTCGTCGAGGAACAGGATCTGCGGCCCGTGCAGCAGCGCCGCCGCGATCTCGCAGCGCATGCGCTGGCCGAGCGACAGCTGGCGCAGCGGCGTGTCGAGGATCGGGCCGATCTTCAGCATATCGACCATGCGCTCCTGCGTCCGCGCGAAGCGCGTGCGGTCGACGCGATAGATGTCGCGCAGGAGCTCGAAGCTCTCGATCACCGGCAGGTCCCACCACAGCTGGGTGCGCTGGCCGAACACCACGCCGATGCGCGCGACATGCGCGATGCGGCTCTCCCACGGCACCAGGCCGTCGACCGCGCAATGGCCCGAACTGGGTCTCAGGATGCCCGACAGGATCTTGATGGTGGTCGACTTGCCGGCGCCGTTGGGCCCGATGAAGCCGAGCAGCTCGCCCTTCTGAAGCGCAAAGCTCACCGAATCGAGCGCCACGATCTGCCGGTGCCGGCGGTGGAAAAGCCCGCGAAAGGCGCCGGCCAGTCCGGGGTCGCGCGTCGCCACGCGATAAATTTTTCCAAGGTTTTCAACGGTGATTTGCGGCATCGCATCGCTCCGTTCAAAGCGCGAACGCGGCGGACGGGAAATCCCGCCACCGTTTCGACTGTCCAAATTGGGCGCGGAACCTAGTGGGGCGCGGCGCCGGCGGTCAATCCGGCGCCGCAAACATCGCGGCCCTGCGGCACAGGCGACACACTGATTTCCTGAGGAACCGGCCTCAAGTCGAAGTGACTGGAGGCCCGGGGCGTCTGTCTCTATGGTTTCCGTATGACCTCGCTGCGACGCATCATTCTTGCCGCCGCCGCCGCCGTGTTGGCGGCCGGTGCCGCGCAGGCCGGTCCGGCGACGTCGCGGCCGATCGTCGTCGAGCTTTTCACCAGCCAGGGCTGCTCCTCCTGCCCGCCGGCCGACCAATTGATGGGCCGCCTCGCGCAGCGTCCGAACATCATCGCGATCAGCCTGCCGATCACCTATTGGGACATGCTGGGTTGGAAGGACACGCTGGCGAACGACGCGAACACGCGCCGCCAGAAGGCCTATGCCGCCGCGATGGGCCATGGCGGGGTCTACACGCCGCAGATCATCGTCGACGGCACAACGGACGTCGTCGGCAGCCGCGCCCCGTCGGTCGAGGTCGCCATCGCCGAGCGCCGGGCCCAGATCGAAGAAGCCTTGATGCTGAACCAGGCCGAATATGCGCGCGTCGCGCTGCAGGCCGCGGCTCGCGCCCAGATCGAAGCGCAGCGCGAGGTGCTCGAAGCCCAGCGCGCCGCCGAAGCGGCGGGCGTGCACAATGTCGCGATCTCCGTCCCTGTGCCGCCGATGCCGCCCGCGCCGCCGGCGCTGCCGCGCGGCATCGATCCTATGGTGCCGGTGTCGATCCGCGACACGCCGCAGGAGATGCGCATCGACCTTCCGGCCGTCGCCAACGTCTCCAACGCCACGGTGTGGATGATCCATCTGCGCGACGCGGTCACCGTGCCGATCGGCGCGGGCGAGAATGCGGGCCACACCGTGACCTATCACAACGTGGCGAGCGACGTGCGCGCGGTGGGCGTCTACAAAGGCAAGGCGCTGACGCTGACGTTGCCCAAGGCGCCGCTGGCGCATCTGCCGCATGACGGCGTCGCGGTGATCGTGCAGCAGGGCGGCTATGGCCATGTCATCGGCGCGGCGCTGGTCACCCGGCCCGATTACTACGCGCAGCAGTAAGCGCTAAGCTCCGCGCCTGATGGCGCTGTTCTTCGATTCGGAATGGTTCGACGCGCGGCTCGCGGCCGCGGGTCTCACGCGCGCCAATGCCGGCGCGGCGCTGGGGCTGACGGATCAGCAGGTCGCCGAGCTTTGGAAGGACCAGCGCGAGCTCACCGTCGACAATGTCCGCATGCTGGGCCTGCTGCTCGGCGCGCCGCCGGCCGAGATCGCCGCGCGCGCCGGCGTCTCGACGCCCGTGCCGAAGGAGGCTGTGGCCTCGAATGTCGATGCGCGGCTGGCGCGCATCGAAGCCGATCTCGCGGAGATCAAGGCGATGCTGCAGGCGAAGCTGTGATCGCGGCGCTGCTTCTCGCCGCTGCCGCCGTCGCGGCGTGGTTCACCGCGCTGGGCGCGAAGCCCGCAGCGCGGGTGCAGATTCGTTTTGCCGCCGTGCTGTTCGTGGCGCTCGCCGTCGCGGTGCCTGCCGCGCCGGGCGCGGTTGCCGCCATCGCGCTGATCGTGCTGCCCATCGCGCTGGGCGTGCTGGCGCTGGCAAGCACGGCAGGATTCGGCGCGCCGACGCGGCCGTCGCTCGCCGCGATCGCACTGGCGCTGGTGGTGCTTGCCGCGCTCACCGCCGCCGTCACCGGCTGGCGCGCCTTCGCACTGACGCCGGCCGCCTTCGCGATCGTTGCGATGAACGTCGTCTTCCTGCGCCAGGTGCGCGCGCGTCAGGTGGCGGCGCTGCAAGGCATCGTTTCGGCGGCATGTTTCCTCGCGGCGTCGTCGGCGTTCGCGCTGGAAGGCGTCGGCGCGCCGCTTTTGCTCTTCACGGCGGCGGGATTTCTCGGTGCGACGCTGGCGCTGTCGCGCTCAGACGGCGTTGTCGATGAACGACCCGGGCGGGATCTGCGCACGGACCTGGCGATAAGCCAAAGGCGCTGAGCGCTTCTGTTCCGTCACTTGTCCGATCACCTGTGCGACAAAAGCGGGGCTCAGCGTCGGGCCGTTCCAAAGCGGGCCGCTGGAACCCGTGCCGGAACGGGACAGCTTCGATGCGGTTGTCGTGCGCCCTGCCTCGCTCTGAAAACGTGCACTAGCGTGCCGTTCACCATCTAGCGTGTGGAAATCGTTGGCCGTCTCGGCGCCGCGCGCGACGGGCCGCGTCCGCATCGGGGATGCGGTGGCAGTCGCAAGCGTGGTCGGCCTCAGGCTCATAACCGCTTCTTAGGCAAACCCTGCGCCGCGCCGGCCCTCTCCGTCCGCGATGCTCCGGGATTTCCGCTTTCTTAAAACCCTGCCACGCATGATTGGATCCATAAGGCCGACAACCGGTCAGGGATGGTGGATGTGAGTCAGCCGCTTCAGAAGAAGCCTGCCGACGGTTTGGGAGCGTTGTCCGCTTCCGAACATGTCGAGCGCTTGCGCTTCTCGCTTCTCGCCGCGCATGCGGTCGGCTTCGATTGGACGATGGCGGACGACCGTATCGTGTGGGACGGCGCGATCGACATCCTGCCCTATCATGCCGATGCGCTGCGCCTCGCGCGCGGTGCGTCCTTCACCGCGTGGATGAGCCCGGAGTCGCGCGCCAAGCTGGTCGGCCTGATCGACACGCGCGGGCCGCAGGACACGCCGTTCGAGCTCGACCTCGAAGCCGCGTCCGCGATGGGCTCGATCTGGCTGACCCTGGTGGGCCTGCGCACCGCGCGCCCCGACGGGCGCACCGAGCGCCTCACCGGCCTGATGCGCGTCACCACCGAACAGCAGCGCGAGACGCAGCGCCTCAACTATCTCGCCACCCGCGACGAACTGACCGGCCATCTCAACCGCAACTCGCTGCGCGCCGAACTGACCCAGGCGATCGACCGCGCCCGCGCCGAGGACCGGCATTGCGCCTTCCTCGTCGCGGCCATCGACCGCCTCGCGATGATCAACGACGGCTACGGCTTCGACGCCGGCGACGAGGTGATCGTCGCGGTCGGCGAGCGCCTGGCGCGCACGCTGCGCTCCAGCGACATCATCGGCCGCACCGCCGGCAACAAGTTCGGCGTCATCCTGCGCAACTGCAAGGAGCGCGAGGTGAGCGTCGTCGCGGAGCGGCTTCAGGCCGCCGTGCGCGGCCAGGTGATCGATACGCGCTGCGGCCAGGTGTCGGCGACCTCTTCGGTCGGCGCGGTGTGGCTGCCGTCGACCGCCGGCACCAGCCAGGAAGCGATGCTGCGCGCCGAGGAGGCGCTCGACCGCGCCCGTTCCAGCGGCCGCGACGGCTTCCACGCCTACGAGAAGTCGCCGCAGCGCGAAGGCGCGCGGCTGCGCATGATGGCGATCGCCGACGACGTGGTGGCGGCGCTGAACGACGACCGCTTGGTCCTCGCCTATCAGCCGATCATCCATGCGACGGACCGCAGCGTCTTCAAATACGAGTGCCTGCTGCGCATGCGCCGCCCCGACGGCACGATCGTCAGCGCCGGCTATTTCGTGCCGGCCGCCGAGCAGCTTGGCATCGTCAGCCTGATCGACCGCCGCGCGCTGGAGATCGCGGTCGATACGCTGCAGAAGAACCCCGACGTCCATCTGGGCGTCAACGTTTCGGGCACCGCGGCCGGCAATCCGGCCTGGCTGAACACCTTCGTCGACTATGTCCGTGCCCATGGCGCGGTGGCGCCGCGCCTCAACATCGAGTTGACCGAGACGGCGGCGCTCGACCACTTCGAGGAGAACGCCCAGTTCGTCTCGCAGCTGCGCGATCTCGGCTGCACGGTGGCGATCGACGATTTCGGCGCGGGCTACACCTCGTTCCGCAATCTGCAGATGCTGCACATCGACATGGTCAAGATCGACGGCGCCTATGTGAAGGGCCTGACGGGCTCGCCCGAGAACCAGGTCTTCGTGCGCACGCTGGTCGGCCTCGCCAAGAGCTTCAACCTGAAGGTCGTGGCCGAGTGGGTGGAGTCCGAGGAGGACGCCAGGCTGCTCGAAGCGATGGGCGTCGACTACTTCCAGGGCTTCTTCTTCGGCGAGCCCGAAGTCGATCCGGGCTGGCTGATCAAGTAACGTTCATTCGGCTGCCAGGACGCGCACGCGCGGCTCGATTTTCGGCCAGGTTTTGGCGCGCTCGCAGCGCAGGTCGTAGCTGCTCTGCAGGTTCATCCAGACTTCCGGCGCCGTGCCGAAATATTTTCCCAGGCGAAGCGCGACAGCTGCGGTGATCGTCGGGCGTCCATGCACGATGTCGTTCACCCGTGCCGGATTGAGGTCGATGTCGCGTGCCAGCCGGTTCTGGCTGATATTCAGCGGCTTCATGAATTCTTCGCGCAAGATTTCGCCGGGCGGGATCGGCGCAAGCTGCTTGACGGCTTTCGGCATGGCAGGCCTCAATGATAGTCCACGATTTCGACCTTCTCCGCGCCGCCGTCGCTCCCCCAATTGTCATGGTCCGCGACTGCGGGCCGTCCAGGTGATAGCAGCAGAATTCTTCGAGGTTCGGGGGATCGAATCTCGCGAACTTTCGCCGGGCGTGCAGAACCCAACTGGATGGCCCGCAGTCGCGGGCCATGACAGAGAGGGAATGGCGGCGCGCCTACTTCCGCTGGCTGAGCTCCGCGAGCTGCTTGCGCATCGCTTCGATCTCGCTCTTGAGCTCGCTGATGTCCTCGGCCGGCTTGGCCTTTGGCTCGGGCGCGGCGGCGCCTTCGTCGCCCGCGGGGCGGGGGCGTGTGGCGGCGAAGGGCGAGAACATCGACATCGCGCGCTCGAACATCGCCATGTTCTGACGCGTTAGGTTCTCGATCACCTGGCCCGAGCCGCCGAACGCCTCGGCGAGGCGGCTGCGCATCTGCTCCTGGTTCTTGGCGAAGCCCTCCATGCTCATGTCGAGATAGCCCGGCACGAAGCTCTGCAGGCTGTCGCCGTAGAAGCGGATCAGCTGGCGCAGGAACTTGATCGGCAGAAGGCTCTGCCCTTTGGCTTCTTCCTCGAAGATGATCTGGGTCAGGACCGAGCGCGTGATGTCCTCGCCGGTGCGCGCGTCGCGCACCTCGAACTCGGTTCCTTCTTTCACCATCTGCGCCAGATGATCGAGCGTGACATAGCTCGAGGTCTGCGTGTTGTAGAGCCGCCGGTTCGCATACTTCTTGATGATGACCGGGTCCTGCGCTTTTTCGTCCGACACGCGACTTCTCTTTTCGTTTTTCAGGTGGTTCGACGGCGTTTCCGCGCTTCTGGCGAGCGCTCGATCTTGTCCCAACCCAACAACACCGAATTCGCCGTGTAAAGGGCGATTTGAGCAGCCGCAACAAAGGATTGCGGACAATGGTGCTACTAAGAGGCTGAAAACGCGGGACGATTTGGCCCAGTTTACCGCTGCTCGCATTCGCGGCAATTTGGACGAAATTCGACAAAGCGACGGAGGACTACGTGGAAGAGGTTGTCATCGTTTCGGGTGCGCGCACCCCGGTGGGTGCTTTCAATGGCTCCTTTGCCAGCGTGCCGGCCCATGAGCTCGGCAAGGTCGCGATCAAGGCGGCGCTCGAGCGCGCCAACGTCAAGCCGGAAGAGGTCTCCGAGGTCATCCTTGGTCAAGTGCTGCAGGCGGCGCAGGGCCAGAACCCGGCGCGCCAGGCTTCGATGGCCGCGGGCGTTCCGGAAGGCGCGCCGGCCTGGTCGGTCAACATGGTGTGCGGCTCGGGCCTGCGCGCCGTGGCGCTCGGCGCCCAGGCGATCGCGCAGGGCGACTCGGCGATCGTCGTCGCGGGCGGCCAGGAATCGATGAGCCAGTCGACGCACGCCGCCTATCTGCGCGCCGGCCAGAAGATGGGCAACCTCGACTTCGTCGACACGATGATCAAGGACGGGTTGTGGGACGCCTTCAACGGCTACCACATGGGCGTCACGGCGGAGAACGTCGCGCGCGAATGGCAGATCACGCGCGAGCAGCAGGACAAATTCGCCACCGCCTCGCAGAACAAGGCCGAGGCCGCCAAGAAAGCCGGCAAGTTCAAGGACGAGATCGCGCCCGTCACCATCAAAGAGCGCAAGGGCGAGAAGGTAATCGACACCGACGAATACATCCGCGACGGCGCGACGCTCGAGGCGATGGCCGCCTTGCGGCCCGCCTTCCAGAAGGACGGCACGGTGACGGCGGCGAACGCGAGCGGCATCAATGACGGCGCCGCGGCGCTGGTCCTGATGAGCGCCAGCGAGGCGAAGAAGCGCGGCCTCAAGCCGCTCGCCACGATCAAGTCGTGGGCGCAGGCGGGCGTGGATCCCAAGGTGATGGGCTCGGGCCCGATCCCGGCCTCGAAAAAGGCGCTGGAGAAGGCGGGCTGGAAGGCGTCCGACCTCGACCTGATCGAGGCCAACGAAGCCTTCGCGGCGCAGGCCTGCGCGGTGAACAAGGACATGGGCTGGGACACGGCGAAGGTGAACGTCAACGGGGGCGCCATCGCTATCGGCCATCCGATCGGCGCCTCGGGCGCGCGCGTGCTCGTCACGCTCCTCCATGAAATGCAGCGCCGCGACGCCAAGAAGGGCCTCGCGACGCTCTGCATCGGCGGCGGCATGGGCATTGCGATGTGCGTGGAGCGGTAGCGAGACGCGCCGATGAAACTGTGCGTGGAGCGATAGCGCGACAGTGCCGACCTTCCTCGTGGAGCGCGTGATCCCGCCGGCGTTCGACATCGCCGACCCGGCGGTCGTCGCGCTCCATTCGCGCTGGGCGGCCGACGCCTATCAGGCGGCCGGCATCGCCTGGCTCGGCGGGGTCGCGACCGACAAGGGCAACATGTTCAGCCTCGTGGTCGCCGACAGCGCCGGCGACATCGCGCGCTACTGCGCCTCGCTCGGCATCGCCGAGGCCGACTACAAGGTCAGCGAGGTGAAGGCGGCGATGGGACCGCATGTCGCGATGGCGCGCACCGATCCGCGCTTCCGCCCCCCGCGCAAACCTTAGCCGTCAGGCGAAGGTGGCGGCGTAGCTTTGCACGCCACCACCTTCGGTGACGTAGATGCCCATCATGGTGTTGCGGTAGATGGTGTTGCCGGTGGTGATCGGGCTTCCCGGATAGCGATAAGGCACCCACTGCGCCGCGCCGAACGTGCCGTCGGCGTTCGCCGGAACGCTCGCGAACAGCGCCTGGTCGAGCGCCGTCAGCGCCGCAAGGTGATAGCCGCCGGGTACCGCGGTGATGCCCTCGAAATGTGTGACCAGCGTCGGGATATTGAGCGCGCTGTAGAGCGTGAGGTTGCTGAATGCGCCGCTCTCGGAATCGTAGTTGACGATCATGCCGCGGTTGACGCCGTGGCCGTCGCGCGTGCCGCCGACGATGGCATAACGCGAACCGCCCGGTTCGATCTGCCAGATTCCGTAAGCCGTCGTGAGACTCCCCGCGCCGCCGAGGTCGAACAGCGTCCAGCGCTTGCTCGCGATGTTGTAGATGAACGCATTGCCCGAGAACGGCACGCCCTTCAGGTCGTAATTGCCCACCACGAGGTCGCCCATGGTGCTGTGGGCGATGGTGTTCCACACCGTCTTGCCGCGCACCGCGCGCGCCGGCACGTCGAGTTGAGTCCAGCGTCCGCCGCCCTGCGGCGGGCCTTCATAGAGCA
Source organism: Rhizomicrobium sp. (assembly GCA_035551495.1). Lineage (GTDB taxonomy): Bacteria > Pseudomonadota > Alphaproteobacteria > Micropepsales > Micropepsaceae > Rhizomicrobium. The sequence goes on from DASZMT010000094.1 coordinate 43,479, forward strand.
TGCCGTGGTTGTGCGCCTCACCGCCCTCGATCTGGTAGCTCCCGGCCGCGCGGATGTCGCCCTTGCCGATCCTGGGATTGAACAGCGGCGTATCGGGCCCGTAGAAGGTCGCGCCCGTCACCGTCTGGCCTTTGAATTGCGGCGTCAGCATATGGACGCCGCCGGAGGCGGTAGGCGAGATCGGTCCGACATAGATCAGCGCCTCCTGCAGGCCGTTCACCACCGCATTGCCGGTCAAGACGACCTTGTCGCCGGCCAGCCCGCGCACGCCGGTGACGAAATTGTTCGCGCCCAAAATGGTCGCCGAGGTCACCGTGCGTTTTTTCAGGACTTGTTTTGCGGTTTTCTTTGCCACTTTGTCGTCCCCAAGTATTCGTGGAAGAATAAGCGACGCTATTCTTGTCCAGAAGGCATGACAATCGGACGACGCGTTAGCACGAAAATAACAAGACTTTCTGTCGCATAGCCATATTGTTGCGCACCGTTTCGGCCGCAAGCTATGTATGCTGGGCAAAACGACAAACGCACAGCGCACGAGGACTTCCAATGACACGGGTTGCAATCGTCACGGGCGGCACACGCGGGATCGGCGAGGCGATTTCGATCGGCCTCAAGAAGGCCGGCTACACGGTCGCCGCCGTCTATGCCGGCAATGACGAGCGCGCCAAGGCGTTCGCCGAGGCCAACGGCATCGCCGTCTACAAATGGGATGTCGCCGACTTCGACGCCTGCGTCGCGGGCGTCGCCAAGGTCGCCGAGGCGCTCGGCCCGGTCGACATCGTCGTGAACAATGCCGGCATCACGCGCGACGCGACGATGAAGAAGATGGGCCGCGCCGGCTGGGACGAGGTGGTCGACACCAATCTCGGCGGCTGCTTCAACATGTGCAAGGCGGCGTGGGACGGCATGCTGGCGCGCAATTTCGGCCGCGTCGTGAACATCGGCTCGATCAACGGCCAGGCGGGCCAGTACGGCCAGGTGAACTATGCCGCCGCGAAGTCCGGCATCCACGGCTTCACCAAGGCGCTCAGCCAGGAAGGCGCGCCCAAGGGCATCACCGTGAACGCGATCGCACCGGGCTATATCGACACCGACATGGTGGCGGCCGTGCCGGCCAACGTGCTGGAGAAGATCGTCGCCAAGATCCCGGTGGGGCGCCTCGGCAAGGCCGACGAGATCGCGCGCGGCGTGCTGTTCCTCGTCGCCGACGACGCGGGCTTCGTCACCGGCTCGACCATGTCGATCAACGGCGGCCAGCACATGTATTGAGGCGCCGTCCGGCGCCGCCCCATGGCCAGCGTGCTCTCGCTCGACGTCTCCAACCTCACCGGCGTGCGCGGCCAGCGCGTGCTGTTCCGTGGGCTGAGCTTCCGCGTCGCGGCCGGCCGGGCGCTCAGCCTCGAAGGGCCGAACGGCGCGGGCAAGACGTCGCTGCTGCGCATGATCGCGGGGTTCCTCACGCCGGCGGCCGGCGCCATCGCGCTCGGCGCGGCGACAGAGGCGGACGAGCGTGGCCGTCTCGTCGGCTGGCTCGGCCATCACGACGGCGCCAAGCCGCAGCTCACGCCCCGCGAGGTGCTGGCATTCTTCGCCCAGCTTTATCGCGTCGAAGCCGATGTGGCGGGTGCGCTGGCGGCGGTCGGGCTCGCGAGCCTTGCCGATCTGCCATGCCAATACCTCTCCGCCGGCCAGAAAAAGCGGCTGGCGCTGGCGCGGCTGAAGATGTCGGGCCGCGCGGTGTGGCTGCTCGACGAGCCGCTGGCGGCGCTCGACGCCGACGGCAAGGCGCGCTGCGCAGAGTTGATCCGCTCGCACTGTCTCTATGGCGGCATCGCCATCGCCGCGACGCACGAGCCGCTCGGGATCGATGGCGAAAGGCTGGTGCTGTCGTGAGGGCGCTCGTCCTCCGCGATATCCGTCTCGCCACCCGCGCCGGCGGCAGCGCGGCGCTGGCGCTGGCGTTCTTCGCCGCCGTCGCGACGCTGGTGCCGCTCGGCGTCGGCGCCGATCTGAGATTGCTCGCGCGCGTCGCGGCCGGCGTGTTGTGGGTGGCGGCGGTGCTGGCGGCGCTGTTGTCGCTCGACCGGCTGTTCCAGTCCGATTTCGACGACGGGTCGCTGGACCTCATCGCGCTGTCGCCGCATTCGCTCGAGGCGATCGCGGCCGCGAAGATCGCGGCGCATTGGCTGGTGACGGGTCTGCCGCTGACGCTCCTGTCGCCGCTCTTGGGATTGATGTTCGGTCTGCCGCCGAACGCCATCGGCGTCCTCGCCGTCTCGCTCCTGATCGGAACGCCGGCCGTCAGCGCGCTGGGCGGCATCGGTGCGGGGCTGACGCTCGCGATCCGGCGCGGCGGGCTGATCCTGCCCCTGTTGGTTCTGCCGCTGCTCGCCCCGGCGGTGATTTTCGGCGCGGGCGCGGTGCAGGCGGCGCTTGACGGGCTGTCGAACGGCGCGCTCCTGTTGCTCGCCGCCTTTTCGGTCGCAGTGACCGCGGTCTCGCCTTTTGCTACTGCCGCCGGTGTCCGGCTCAATCTTGCAGGCTGACAGCGCATGCCGAGCCTCTTCGTCTTCGCCAATCCCAAGCGCTTCCTCGACCTCAGCGCCGTACTCCTGCCATGGCTGGCGGGCGCGACCGCCCTGGCGCTGGCGGGCGGGCTGGTGCTCGGCTGGCTGGCGCCGCCGGACTATCAGCAAGGCGACAGCGTCAAGATCATGTTCCTGCACGTGCCCGCCGCCTGGACGGCGATGATGGGCTACGGCCTGATCGCGGTGTGCGCGCTGTTCAGCCTGGTGTGGCGCCACCCGCTGTCCGACGTCGCCGCCAAGGCCGCGGCGCCGCTGGGTGCCGCCTTCACGTTTCTCGGCCTCGTCACCGGCTCGCTGTGGGGCAAGCCGATGTGGGGCGCCTGGTGGGTGTGGGACGCGCGGCTGACCTCGTTCCTGCTCCTGCTGTTCCTCTACCTCGGCCTGATCGCCCTGCGCGGCGCCATCGAGGACGAGGTCCGCGCGGCGCGCGCTTGCGCGATCCTGGCGCTGGTCGGTGCGGTGAACCTGCCGATCATCGAGTTCTCGGTCGACTGGTGGACGACGCTGCACCAGGGCGAGAGCATCTTCCGCGCCGGCGGGCCGACGATCTCGGCGGTGTTCCTGTGGCCGTTGGCGCTGATGGGCGCCGGCTACACGCTGCTGTTCCTGACGCTGTGGACGGTCCGCATACGGACGGAGATCTTCGAGCGCCGGGCCCGCTCGCTGCTGCTGGGAGCCGCCTCATGAGCTACGCGCAATACGTCATTCCCGCCTTCGCGGTCTCGGTCGTGGTGCTCGGCCTGATGATCGGCCAGACCCTGCGCGCCTATGCAGCCGCCAAGCGCAGCCTCGCCGCGCTGGAGAAGCCGTGAAGCGCCTCTTCTACATCTTGCCGGTGATCGCCTTCGTTGTCCTGGCGGCGGTTCTCTACCTGAGCCTGCGGCCCGCGCCGCTCGCCACCATGCGATCCGCCCTGATCGGCAAGCCCGCGCCGGCGCTGACGCTGCCGGGACTGGGCGGTCCGGGGCTCGCGCCGGCCGACCTCGCGGCGCCCGGCAAGGTGACGCTCGTGAATGTCTTCGCCTCCTGGTGCATCCCGTGCCGCGAGGAGGCGCCACAACTTGCGCAGCTGGCGCGCGCGAAAGGCGTGCGGCTGATCGGCATCGCCTACAAGGACAAGCCCGAGGCGGCGGGCGCGTTCCTCACGCAATACGGCGACCCGTTCGAGCGCGTGGCGCTCGACAGCGACGGCCGCGCCGGGATCGAGTGGGGAATCTCCGGCGTGCCGGAGACTTTCGTCATCGACCAGCACGGCATCGTGCGCGGCCATTTCGGACCGCTGACGCAGGACGGCCTCGTCATCGACCTCTTGCCGTCGATCGCCATCGCGTCGCGCTTCTGATCTTAAGCTTTTGCAAACCATGTTTTGCGAGAGTTGGGCATGCAGCTCAGCGCCGCCAACCTCCTGATCGCCTCGCAGCAGATTGCGCGTGGCAACGCGCAGCCTGCCACGCAACCGGCGCAGCAATTCGCGTCCGCGTTGAAAGAGAGCGGCGGCGCCGACGGCTTCGCGCCGATGGAATTCAAGCAGGCGCCGTCACCGGCGAAGCCCACTCCGGCCGCGCCAGCAGCGGCCCCCACGCAGCCGGCCTATGGCGGTGCGATGCGCCTGGGCGCCAATATCGATATTACGGTTTAGGCCAAGGGCTTAGTTGGCCCGGCGGCGGCGTCCGCGGCCTCGCGGCACGGTGGGGCCGTTCACGGCATAGGCCTCGGCGGCCGATGCCACCAGCCCGAGCAGCTTGACGAATTTCTGGCGCTCGGTGGGCGGCAGGGGATCGAGCAGCGCCTTCTCGGCACGCTCGGACGCGGTGCGCGCCGCGCGCAACGCCTTGCGGCCCGAGGCGCTGATGGCGACCGCGTTCGCGCGCTGGTCTTCTTCGGTGCGCTCGCGCGACAGAAGACCCTTCTCGAGCATCCGGCGCACCATCTCGGCGAGCGTCGAGCGGTCGATGCCGGTGATCTCCACAAGTGCGGTCTGGCTCACGCCGTCATTGTGCTCGAGCGCGGCGAGGAGCGTGAACTGCTGCTTGGTGAGTTCGCCGGAGCCGGCTTCGTGAGCGTAGAGGTCGCCGAAGAATTGAGAGCAGCGTTTGAGAAGATGCGATGGCGAGTCCGACAGAGCGAAGCTCCCATTACTCTTGCGCTGGCCCTTCGTCATTCAACACCCCTGCAGGACGATCCGCAGGCTTATAGCCGTTGCTCGATCGTCGGCACCCATCACCATCGGGTCGATTGCTTGATGAAAAGGAGACTAGACCGTCCCCGCACCCGGTCACAACTGTCTCTATCGCGTTTGATGCGCCGTTGGCAACGCAAAGATTCGGATTGCTATTTTGTTTCGTGATCGACTGCGACAAGCTACCCAAGATGACCGATAACGGACGACCCGTTCCACCGCCGCCCGGCCCGCGCTTCATGCGGCGTGTACCGGAGGGAGACACAACGGAGCGGTATGTCTGCGGCGATTGCGGCCATATCTATTACACAAATCCGAAGATCGTCGTGGGATCCGTCGTGACGTTCGGGGATCGCATCCTTCTGTGCCGCCGCGCCATAGAGCCGCGCCGCGGCTTCTGGACATTACCAGCCGGTTATCTGGAGGAGCATGAGACGCCGGGAGACGGCGCACGCCGCGAAGCGCGGGAGGAAGCGATGTGCGACATCGTGCTCGAAGGACTGCTCGCGGTCTACTCCATCCCGCGTCTCTCGCAAGTGCAACTGATCTACCGCGCGCATCTCAATGCCGAAAAATTCGGCGCCGGCGCGGAAAGCCTCGATGTGGCGCTGTTTTCGTGGGACGATATTCCGTGGGCGGAGATTGCATTCCCCAGTGTGCACTGGGCACTCCACCACTGGCGTGACACAAAAGACATGCCGGTCTTCGCGCCGTTCGCCAATCCTCCGGGTGAGGACGGAAATTTCACCGCACGATGAGCATACGAAGACGGCGCGCGTGGAACTAGCCGGCCTTGTCGTCGTCCGGCATGTGCTTCATCAGCATCGGTGCCTGCAGTGCGCCGAACAGGACCACCAGCGGCAAGGTGATCCACGCCTTGAAGAACACCCACTGCGCGGTGCTGAAGTTTCGCCACACGGCCTCATTGAGGCTGGCGAGGAAGACGAAGAACAGGCCCCAGCGCCAGGTCAGCGCGCGCCAGGCGCTCTCCGGCATCTCGAACTCGAAGGCGAGGACGTATTTGATGAACAGGCGGTTGAAGGCGAGGCCGCCGAGCAGAACCACCGCGAAGGTCGAATAGATGATCGTCGGCTTGATCTTCAGGAACAGATCGTTCTTGAGATAGAGCGTGAGCCCGCCGAAGACGAGCACCACCGCGGCGCTGAACAGCGCGATGGGCGAGAACTTCTTGTTCATCGCATAGCCCGCGATGAGCGAGACCACCACCAGCACCATGAAGGTCCCGGTCGCGACGTAGATTCCGAAGAACTGGAAGGCGACGAAGAACGCGACCAGCGGGCCCAGGTCGAGGAGAAGTTGGCGGAGTTGCGCGTTCATTGGGATCCCGTGAGCGCCTTGGCGAAGTTGGCGGCGTTGAAGGGTTGCAGGTCGTCCGCGCCCTCGCCGACGCCGATGTAATGAACGGGCAGGGCATATCTCTGCGCCAGCGACGCCAGGATGCCGCCCTTGGCGGTGCCGTCGAGGCGGGTCATGACGAGGCCGGTCAGCGGCACCACGTTCTTGAAGCCCTCGACCTGGCTGATCGCGTTCTGGCCGGTCGTGGCATCGAGCACCAGCAGCGTCGCGTGCGGCGCGGTGGCATCGAGCTTCTTGAGCACGCGCACGATCTTTTCGAGTTCCGCCATCAGCCCCGCCTTGTTCTGCAGCCGGCCGGCGGTGTCGATCAAGAGCACGTCGGCGCCCGTGGCGCGCGCCTTCTCCAGCGCCTCGAAGGCGAGACCGGCCGCGTCGGCGCCAGCCTGCTTGGCGACGATGGTGGCGCCGGTGCGCTGCGCCCAGATGGCGAGTTGCTCGATCGCAGCGGCGCGGAAGGTGTCGCCCGCCGCCAGCACCACCTTGGCGCCGTTGCCGGCGAAGCGCTTGGCGAGCTTGCCGATGGTCGTGGTCTTGCCGGTGCCGTTGACACCCGCGACCAGGATGACGAACGGCTTCTTGTCGCCGTCGACCACCAGCGGCTTCTCGACCGGAAGCAGCACCTTCATCAGCTCGCCGCGCAGGAATTCGCGGATGTCGTAGTCGCTGACGTCGGTGCCGAAACGCCCGTCGCCCACCTGCCGCGCGATGCGCGCCGCGAAGGCGGGGCCGAGATCGGCCTTGATCAGCGCCTCTTCGAGTTCGGCGATGGAGTTCGCGTCGAGCTTCCGCTTGGCGACGATGCCGACGATGCTGTCGGACAGGCCCGAGGTCGAGCGCGACAGGCCGGCGCGGAGCCGCTCGAAGAAGGTCGGCGGGGGAGGCGCTTCACCGAAATCTCTCATGCTGCCGCCACCGTCAATTGGCCTTGTACGTGCCCCATCACGCGCCGGATCACGAAACTTCCGGGTTCGCCGTCGATGCGTGCGGGTGCGAAGCAGCGCGTGCGCCCGATGCCGCCGCGCTCGACGAGCAATTCCTGCGTCGTGCCGGTCAGCGCGGCCAGCCGCGCGTTCGCCGCCCCCTCGCCCTTGGCGCGCAGCCGCGCCGCGCGTTCCTTGATCAGCGCGCGGTCGAGCTGCGGCATGCGCGCCGCCGGCGTGCCGGGACGCGGACTGAAGGGGAAGACGTGCAGCGTCGAAAGCCCGGCCTCGTCGACAAGATCGCGCGTGCGCGCGGCCATGTCCTCGTCCTCGGTCGGAAAACCCGCGATCAGGTCGGCGCCGAACGCCGCGCCGGGGCGCAAGCGGCGCACGGCCTCACAGAATGCAATCGTGTCGGCGCGGCCATGGCGGCGCTTCATGCGCTTGAGGATCAGATCGTCGCCCGCCTGTACCGACAGATGGAAATGCGGCATCAGCCGCTCTTCCTCGGCGATGGCGCGCATCATGTCGTCGTCCACCTCGATGCTGTCGATGGAGGACAGGCGCAGCCGCTTCATATCCGGCACCAGCTTCAACAGCTTGCGCACCAGCGCGCCCAGGCGCGGTGCGCCCGGCAGGTCCGCGCCATAGGCGGTGAGGTCGACACCGGTCAGCACCAGCTCCGGATAGCCCGCCGCCGTCAGCCGTCGTGCCTCCTCGACCACCGCGCCCATCGGCACGCTGCGCGAATTTCCACGGCCATAGGGGATGATGCAGAAGGTGCAGCGATGATCGCAGCCGTTCTGCACCTGGAGGAAGGCGCGCGTGTGGCCCTCGAAGCAATCGGCCATCTGCGGCGCGGTCTCGCGCACCGAGAAGATATCGTTGACCCGCACCCGCTCGCCGCCGTCGTTTAAAAACGGCGCGAAGGGCTTCAGCTTCTCGGCATTGCCGAGCACCAGATCGACCTCGTCCATCGCGGCATAGGTCTGCGGCTCGCTCTGCGCCGCGCAGCCGGTGACGACGATCTTCGCATGCGGCTTGGCGCGCCGCGCGCGGCGGATCGCCTGGCGCGACTGGCGCACCGCTTCGGCCGTCACGGCGCAGGTGTTGACGATCACCGTGTCGCCGCCAAAATCATTCACGTCGCCGGCGCGCCCCCGCATCGCCTCGGACTCATAGGCGTTGAGACGGCAGCCGAACGTAATGATCTCGGTCGTCACGCCGCCGGCGCCCCAAGTTCGATCTCGCCGCGATACGCCAGCGTCGAAGGGCCGGTCATCAGGATATGGTCGTCGCTCTCGCGCAGCTCCAGATGCAGCACGCCGCCGTCGAGCACGATATCCATCTTGCGCCCCGTCAGGCCGCGCCGGTGCGCCGCCACCGCCACCGCGCAGGCGCCGCTGCCGCAGGCTTGCGTGATGCCGGCGCCGCGCTCCCATACCCGCATGCGCAGGCGGTCGGCACTTTCGACGCTGACGAATTCGACATTGGTGCGTGCCGGGAACATCGGATGGGTCTCGATGCGCGGGCCGAGCGTGGCGACCGGCGCGGCCTCCGCGTCCGCGACGAAGAGCACGACATGCGGATTGCCGACCGACACGGCGCTTGCCTCGTGATGCGCGCCGTCGACGTTCAACGTGAAGAGATTGGTGTCGGCGGCCTGCGCCATCGGCACCTCGTTCCACAAGAGCCGCGCGGTGCCCCAATCGACCGTCACCTGGTCCTCGCCGGCATCGGTGCAGAGCAGCTCGCCGCCCAGCGTGTCGATCCGCACCCGGTTCGTGCTGCCTTCGCGCATCAGGAGACGTGCGACGCAGCGCGTGGCGTTGCCGCACTGTTCCACCGTCGAGCCGTCCTGGTTGCGGATCTCCATGCGGGCGTCGGCGCCGCCGGTCCCCGGATGGATCACAATCACCTGATCGCAGCCGATACCGCGGTGCCGGTCCGCGACCGCGCGAGCGGTGGCAGCATCCAGCACAAGCCCTTGCTTTCGCGCGTCGAAGACGACGAAATCGTTGCCCAGACCGTGCATTTTCAGGAACGGCGTCATAGGTGGGTATATAGGGACAACCCTCTTGCATCGCCAGCGAAATAGGGGCGTGTTTCGGACCCTAAGCTCGGGGGAGACAGCATGCGCTTTCGTTTTATCGGCCCGGCCGTCCTTTTGGCGGCGGCCCTGACCGGAATGGTGGCAATGGCCGAGGATGTCGATCCCTATCTGTGGCTCGAGGACGTGCACGGCGCCAAGCCGCTCGCCTGGGTGGCGGAGCAGAACGCGCGCACCCGCGCCGTTCTACAGGCCGACCCGCGCTACCAGGCCGATCATGACGCGGTGCTGAAGGTCCTCGATGCGACCGACCGCATCCCCTACGGCTCGATCGTCCGCGACAAGGTGTTCAACTTCTGGCAGGACGCGGCCAACCCCAAGGGCGTGTGGCGCTGGACGACCGTCGCCGACTACGCCAATGCGGCGCCGCATTGGGAGACCATCGTCGACGTCGACAAGCTCGCCGCCGGCGAGCACGAGAATTGGATCTGGGAAGGCGTCACCTGCACCAACGATCTCAAGCGCTGCCTGGTGATGCTGTCGCGCGACGGCGGCGATGCGCATGTCATCCGCGAGTTCGATCTCACCACCAAGACCTTCGTGAAGGACGGCTTCCAGCTGCCCAACGCCAAGTCGGACGCGACGTGGCTGAACAACGACACGATCCTGTTCGACACCGATTTCGGCCCCGGCACGATGACCAAGTCGGGCTATCCGCGCATCGTGAAAATGTGGAAGCGCGGTCAGTCGGTCGACGCCGCCAAGACGCTGGTCGAAGGCAAGCCCGAGGACATCTCGGTCCAATCGCAGACCCTGAACGGCGCCGACGGCGTCTACGCGATGACGCTGCGCGGCGTCAGCTTCTTCGAGAACGAATACCAGCACGTCGCGCCCGACGGCACGCTGACCAAGATCGACCTGCCGCTCTCCGCCGTGATCCAGGGCATGACCGGCGACCGCATCGTCTTCACGCTGCGCAAGGCGTGGGAGACGAACGGCAAGACCTATCCGCAAGGCGCGCTGCTTTCGATGGCGGCGAAGGGCGGCGAGATCGAGGTGATCTACGCGCCGGGTCCGCGCAGCACGGTCGAACAGGTTTCGACCGGCCGCGACGCGGTCTATGCCTCGATCTTCGACAACGTGACGGGCTCGGTTCATGTCTTCCGCCGCGCCAAGGGCGCGTGGGCCGACACCAAGCTCGACCTGCCGGCCAACGGCGCGACCAACATCGTGACGACCAACGATTTCGGGCCCGAAGCGATGTACGCCTATGAGAGCTACACCAAGCCCTCGACGCTCTACATGGACAGCGGCAACGATCATCCGGTCGCGATCAAGTCGCTGCCGGCGCGCTTCGACTCGTCGAACATGGTGACCGAGCAGTTCGAGGTAGCCTCGGCCGACGGCGTGAAGATCCCGTATTTCGTGACCCGCCCGAAGACCGTCATGGGGCCGGTGCCGACCATCCTCTACGGTTATGGCGGCTTCGAGATCTCGATGACGCCGTCCTACTCCGCCAATTACGGCATGCTGTGGCTGTCGCGCGGCGGCATCTATGTCGTGGCCAACATCCGCGGCGGCGGCGAGTTCGGCCCCGCCTGGCACGAAGCGGCGCGCTTCGAGAACCACCAGCGGGCGTTCGACGACTTCGCGGCCGTGGCGCGCGATCTCGTCAAGCGCGGGCTGACGACGCCGAAGCAGCTCGGCATCATGGGCGGCTCGAACGGCGGCCTCTTGGTCTCGGCCTCGATGGTCGAGCATCCGGAGCTGTTCGGCGCGGTGGTCTGCCAGGTGCCGCTGATCGACATGATCCGCTTCACCCAGATCGGCGCGGGACAGTCCTGGGCCGATGAGTACGGCGATCCCGCCGATCCCAAGGCGCGGGCCTACATCCTGAAGTACTCGCCGTATCAGAACGTCAAGCCGGGCGTGCACTATCCGCCGGTGCTCTTCACCACCGCCACCAGCGACGACCGCGTCACTCCGGTGCACGCGCGCAAGATGGCGGCGAAGATGGAGAGCTATGGCGACGACGTCCTGTTCTTCGAGAACACCGACGGCGGCCATTCGGCGGGCGCCAACCATCACCAGGCGGCCGAGATGTGGGCGCTCTCCTTCGTCTATCTGAAGCAGAAGCTGGGTTTGAAGTAGCCGTGCCGTACGCGCTCAACTTGTCGTCCGCCGCAGGCGGCGTCGAAGGGCGCGGCGAATGACAGGTTTGTTTTGATACGAGGCTCGTGAATGCGAACCGCTTTCGTCGCTGGACTACTTTTGGCCGCCGTAGGTTTCGCCGTCGCCGCGCCCGCGGCCGACGATGACCCGAACTATTGGCTCTCCGACATCCACGGCGCCAAGGCGGTCGCCTGGGCGAAGGAGCAGACGGCGCACAGCTCGGCGGTGCTGAAGGCCGATCCGCGTTACGCGCAGGATTATGCCGACCTGCTCAAGTCGCTCGACGTGCCCGACCGCATCCCGCAAGGGCGGATCGAGCACGGCATGGTCTACGACTTCTGGCAAGACGCGCAGCATCACCGCGGCCTGTGGCGCCGCACCACCGTCTCCGACTACGCCAATCCGGAGCCGCATTGGCAGACGCTGCTCGACGTCGACAAGCTCGATGCCGCCGAGCACGCCAATTTCGTGTTCGGCGGGGCCGTCTGCGCGCCGAAGAGCACGCTGTGCCTGATCCATCTGTCGCCCGGCGGCGGCGACGCAGTGACGGTGCGCGAGTTCGACCTCAAGACGCGGACTTTCGTGAAGGGCGGCTTCACACTGCCGGTGGCCAAGCTCGGCGCCGAGTATCGCGACGCCAACATAATCTATTTTTGGACCGATTTCGGCGCCGGCACGCGCACCACGTCGAGTTATCCGCGCATCGTGAAGGTCTGGCATCGCGGCACGCCGATCGCGTCGGCGCAGACGGTGTTCGAGGCGGCGCCCGGCGACATCAGCGCGCGCACGCGCGTCTTCCAGGGGCCGTACGGAACCATCGCGCTGATCGAGCACCAGCTCACCTTCTTCACCGCCGACTATCTCCTGCTCGGCAAGGAGGGCAGCCAGAGCAAGATCGCGATCCCCGACACCGCGCGGCTCGACGGCGCGATCCAGGGCAAGCTGATCTTCACGCTGCGCGACGACTGGAACGGCATCGCGCACGGCACGCTGATCGCGCTCGATCCGAAGAACGGCAAGATCGCGACGCTCTACACGCCCGACGCGCACAGCATGGTCGACGGCGAGAGCATCGTGGCGGGCCGCGACGCGGTCTATGCGTCGATCTACACCGACGTCACCGGCGCGGTGCACGCGTTCCGCCCTTCGGCGAAAGGATGGACCGACACGACGCTGGCGCTGCCGCAAGGCGGCTCGACCACGGTCGTCACCGCCGATCCGTGGAGCGGCGCGGCGCAGTTCACCTATGAGAGCTTCCTGACGCCGCCGACGCTCTACGCGACCGACGGCATCGCCTCGCCCCGTGCGATCAAATCGCAGGCGCCGCTGTTCGACGCATCCGCGCTCACCGCCGAGCAGTTCTGGGTGACGTCGTCCGACGGCACGCGCGTGCCCTACTTCCTGATCCACCGCAAGGACCGGAGCGGCGCGGTGCCGACGATCCTCTATTCCTATGGCGGTTTCGAGCTGTCGCTGACGCCGTGGTACTGGGACGACGGCCACCGTCCGCTCGACGCGGCGCAGGTGTGGATCGCCAAGGGCGGCGCGCTCGCGGTTGCGAACATCCGCGGCGGCGGCGAGTTCGGCCCGGCCTGGCACAACGCGGCGCTGCGCGAGCATCGCCAGCTCGCCTTCGACGACTTTGCGGCGGTGGCGCGCGATCTGGAAGCGCGCGGCGTCACCACGCCGGCGCAGCTCGGCATCGTCGGCGCCTCCAATGGCGGCGTGCTCACCACGGTGACGCTGACCCAGCATCCCGAGCTTCTCGGTGCGGTGGTCAGCCAGCGCCCGCTGGTCGATATGCTGCGCTACACGCGCTTCGGCGCCGGCGCCTCGTGGATCGGCGAGTACGGCGATCCCGACAAGCCGCAGGACCGCGCCTTCATCGAAAAATACTCGGCCTATGAGAACGTGAAGCCCGAGGTGAAATACCCGCCGATCCTCTTCATCACCGAGACCACAGACGACCGCGTGACGCCGGTCTGGGCGCGCATGATGGCGGCGAAGATGGAAGCACAAGGCCACGATGTGCTCTTCAACGAGAGCGCCGAAGGCGGCCACGGCCCCGGCTCGACGAACGCGGCGCAGGCCGAGATGTGGGCGCTGAGCTACGTTTTCTTTAAACAGACGTTGGGCTTCAAGCCGTAGCTCGGCGTGAAATAACCGCAATCCCCACGCAGCGTCGCGTGGGGAGATGCCCAATGGCGAATGTCGGGCTCAAGCTCGGCGCGGTGCTGCTCACGGCCTTGTTGGCCGCTATCGTCGTGCTGTTCCTGATCGAAGGGTCGCGCGAGCACCAGACGATCGTGCTGCGCGAGCATTTGCGGGCGCTCGAGAAGCCGCCGCCGCCCGTCACCGCGCCGAAGGGCTGGGCGAAGATCGATTTCCGCGGCCATTTCAGCCTCTATGCGCCGCCGGGCAGCTATCACCATCCCTTGCGCGGCGACGATTCCTTCGTCGGCCAGATCGTCACGCCGCATTTCACGCTCGATTTCGACTTTGGGCTCTATTCGAACGATCTTCGCGAGATGGCGTCGGCGCCCGGCCATGTCGAGACGCGTTTTTCCGCCGGTGGCCGTCCCGCGGCGATGCACACCGTGCCGAACGGCAAGGGTTTCGCTGTCGGCGCCTATGTCGCGAACGTACATTGCGGACGGCTGATCGCCGGCATCCGCTGCGACTGGGATTCGCTGGAGATCGACGGCGCCGTTCCCGACGCTGCTGCGCGCGGCACAGCGGACGCGATGTTCCGCACGCTCCAATTCCCCGGCTCGTACGAATAGCGGCGCGCTGTTTTTATCTTTCGAAACGCACGGATTTGTCTAAGATTTCGTCAGTCCGTCGCGTTCGTGGGCGTAAGCCGTCGCGTAAAAAGTAACGCGTCCCTACCCGAAAATTCCGCATGAGAAGGAGCAGGCCGTGGCCTTCAGCCGATCGATCACGCTCGCCATACAGGATGCCAGCGGCGCCACCATCACCGTCGCTTACAGCACACTGACCGGCGGTTCCTGGGATCCCGCGCCCTTGCCCGGAGAAGCCATCACGCCGGGCGCTCCGCCGACCGGCTACGCCAACGGTGCCGACGATACCTTCTCGGCGCTGGGCGGCACGCTGGTGCTCTATCCGGCATCGGGCGGCGCGATCACGATCGGTTGGAATTGGGCCTCGGGCTCCGGTTACAGCAGCTCCGCGACGGGCACGAGCCTGAGCGGCATCGGCATCGCCAGCCAGATCACCGGAACGCAGACCAACTTCGCGACCCTGCAAGTTGTGATCACGAATGCCGCGACGTTCCAGGCCGTTGCCGGCGCATCCTGAATTGCCTTTTTCAAGCGGATGCCGGCGTGGAAGGAATGGACCCAATCGCGTCCTCGTCCACCTTGGGCAGCGCCGGATCGTCCTCGTACCACCCCGCGCGCGAGGCCCAGTGGGCGTGGATCTCCGGTTTCATGGCCGGCGTCGCGTCGAGGCTGCCCGCCGGCACGATCACGCGCAGCCCGCTGCGCGTGACATGCGGCACCGGAGCGCCGCAGCCGGTGCACCAGGCCGTCGCGAAGCCGCGCGCTGCGCCCGGCAGGACGTAGTTCCCCACCTTGTCCTCGCCTGCCAGCCAGCGGAACGCGGTGCGCGGTACCAGCGCGTTGGCGGCATGTGCCGCGCCGGTCGCCTTTCGGCAGCGCGAGCAGTGGCAATAGACGAAGTGCTGGAACGGCTCGTCGGCCTCATAGCGGACGGCGCCGCACAAGCAGCTTCCCGAAATCGGCATCGCTCGCCTCCTTTTTGCGCTCGGCCGCTTGATCCGCCCCGTCGCATCCCCATATCCCGGGTGGCGCTGGGTGGATGACGCCATCGATTTTTCGGCATTCGAATACGGAAAAGTCCCGTGCGCGGACTCGAAAACAGTACGATGTGGCCGAGCCGCCCCGAAGCACTATATATAGTATCTCGTTGCTGGTTCGCCGGATTGGTGAAAATTTGACAGCGACGCCCCAAATCCCCTAAATCCCGCCCGCTTCCGGAGAACCTCAGGTCCTCCGGTCCTGGGCCGGGCTCAGGATCGCCCCCAGGCAGCGCAGGTGCGCCCCCTGGGGCCGCAATGCTTTGGATATTGGGCCATCCGAATTTGCGGAGCAAATTCGGCAACTGGAAAACGGTATGTTCGACAGTTTGCAATCCCGCCTCGGCGGCGTGTTCGACCGGCTCCGCGGCCGCGGCGCGCTCACCGAGCGCGACGTCGACGAGGCGATGGGCGAGGTCCGCACCGCCTTGGTCGAGGCCGATGTGGCGCTGCCGGTCGTCAAGGATTTCATCGACAAGGTCCGCCCCCGCGCCATCGGCGAGGACGTCATCCGCTCGGTCACGCCGGGCCAGCAGGTCGTCAAGATCGTCCATGACGCGCTTGTTGAAATGCTCGGGAACGAGAATTCGACGCTGGCGCTTGGCAGTCCGCCCGCGCCGATCCTGATGGTCGGCCTGCAGGGTTCGGGCAAGACCACGACCTCGGCCAAGATCGGCCTGATGCTGCAGACGCGCGAGAAGAAGAAGGTGCTGATGGCGTCGCTCGACGTCTCGCGCCCCGCCGCCATGGAGCAGCTGAAGATCCTCGGCGAGCAGGCCCAGGTCGCGACGCTGCCGATCCTGCCGAACCAGACGCCCTTGGACATCGCCAAGCGGGCGATGGCGAGCGCCCGCGTCGGCGGCTACGACGTGCTGATCCTCGACACCGCCGGCCGCCAGCACATCGACGAACAACTCATGTTGGAAGTCGCGGCGATCAAGGCGCAGGTCAACCCGCACGAGACGCTGCTGGTCGCGGACTCGCTGACCGGCCAGGACGCGGTGAACATCGCGCAGACCTTCAACGCCCGCGTGCCGCTGTCGGGCATCATCCTGACGCGTGCCGACGGCGATGCGCGCGGCGGCGCGGCGCTCTCGATGCGCGCGGTGACCGGCGCGCCGATCAAGTTCCTCGGCACCGGCGAGAAGATGGACGCGCTCGAGCCGTTCCATCCGGCACGCGTGGCGGGGCGCATCCTCGACATGGGCGACGTCGTCTCGCTCGTCGAGAAGGCCGCCGAGACCATCGACAAGGAAAAGGCCGAGAAGCTCGCGGCCAAGATGAAGAAGGGTCAGTTCGACATGAACGACCTGGCCGAGCAGCTCAACCAGATGAAGAAGCTCGGCGGCATGCAGGGCGTGCTCGGCATGCTTCCGGGCGTCGGCAAGATCAAGGGCCAGCTCGACGCCGCCGGCCTCGACGACAAGATCCTCACGCGCCAGGAAGCCATCATCCAGTCGATGACCAAGGCCGAGCGCTCCGATCCCGACCTGATCAACGGCTCCCGGCGCAAGCGCATCGCGTCCGGTTCGGGCGTCGAGGTCAGCGAGGTCAACAAGCTCCTCAAGATGCACCGCCAGATGTCCGACGTGATGAAGAAGATGGGCAAGGGCGGCCGCGCCATGCAGGGCCTCAGCGCTCTGTTCGGCGGTGGCGGCGGCATGCCGCCGGGGATGCCCGGCGGACGCCGATAGGTTTCAACGGTTCAAACGGAAAAACGAAGAAGGACTTACTGTTATGGCTCTCAAGATCAGACTGGCGCGCGGCGGCACGAAGAAGCGTCCGCACTACGCCATCGTCGTTGCGGATTCGCGCAGCCCGCGCGACGGCCGCTTCATCGAGAAGATCGGGTTCTACAACCCGCTGCTGCCGAAGGACCACGCCGACCGCGTGAAGCTCGACACCGCCAAGGCCGGCGAGTGGGTCAAGAAGGGCGCGACCGCCTCGGACCGCGTGCACCGCTTCCTGGCCAATGCCGGCCTGGTGAAGCCGCTCGCGAAGAACAATCCCGAGAAGGCCAAGCCCAAGAAGAAGGCGCAGGAGCGCGCCGCGGCGAACGCCAAGGCCGCCGAAGCCGCCGCCGCCGCGCCCGCCGAGGGCTAAGCGATGGCGGGGCCGTCCCGCACCGTGCTTATCGCCGCCGTCATCGGCGCGCAGGGCCTCAAGGGAGAGCTGCGCGTCAAGACGTTCGCGGAACACGTCGACGCGCTCGTGCGCTATCGCGACATGCACAGCCCGGACGGCCGCCGCTTCACCCTGACCTCTGCGCGCGAGACCAAGCCCGGCGAAGCGGTGATCGCGCTCGCCGAGGTCACCGGCCGCACCGCGGCGGAGGCGCTCAAGGGCACCGAGCTCCATGTCGACCGTGCGGCACTGCCCGCGACGGACGAGGACGAGTTCTATCACGCCGATCTGATCGGTCTGCGCGCCGAGGACGTCGAGGACCGCGTGCTCGGCCTCGTCAAGGCGATCCACAATTTCGGTGCCAGCGACGTGCTGGAGATCGTCGAGCCCGGCGGCGACAGCCTGTTGCTGGCGTTCACAAAAGAGACCGTGCCGCTGATCGAGATCGACAAGGGCCGCATCGTGGTCGCGGTGCCCAAGGACGTCGAGGCCGAGCGCGAGCACGGGGTGGAGTAGGGCGCCGCCCTCCTCTATGCTTCCCGGATGTTTGGGATAGCCGGGGGGCTTCCAGTGACCGATGCCGACAAGCCCAAGGCCACTGGGCGCGGCGCCGCGCGCGCATGAGCTGGTCCGCGACCGTCCTCACGCTGTTTCCCGAGATGTTTCCGGGGCCGCTCGGCATTTCGCTGCTGGGCAAGGCGCTCACGAAGAAGCTCTGGTCGCTTGAGGTGCGCGATATCCGCGACCACGGCATCGGCCGCCACAGCAAGGTCGACGACACGCCGGCCGGCGGCGGACCGGGCATGGTGATGCGTGCCGACGTGGCGCTGGCCGCGATCGACGCGGTGAAGCCTGCCAAGCGCCCGCTGATCTATCTGTCGCCCCGTGGTGCCTCGCTGACCCAGGCCCGTGTCGCGGCGCTGGCCTCGGGCCCGGGCGCGATCCTCCTGTGTGGCCGCTTCGAAGGGCTCGACCAGCGGGTGCTGGACGCCCGCCAAGTGGAGGAGGTCAGCCTCGGTGATTTCGTGCTGGCAGGGGGCGAGATCGCCGCCATGGCACTGATCGAGGCGGCGGTGCGGCTGATCCCCGGCGTGCTGGGCGCGGCGGACTCGCCAACCGAGGAAAGTTTCTCGGCCGGCCTCCTGGAATATCCGCAATATACCCGTCCCCAGGAGGTCGAGGGCCGGATCATCCCGGAAGTTCTAAACAACGGAAATCACAAGGAAATTTCCAAGTGGCGCAAGGCCCAGGCCGAAGCGCTGACCAAGGCGCGGCGTCCGGACCTCTGGACCCTCTATGAAAAGAAAAAGGACTAGGCTATACGCCCCGCTCTTTTGCAGACTTACGCGCCCGGAGACTTTCCAATGAACCTGTTGCAGACGCTCGAAGCCGAGCAGATGAAGGCCGTCCGGGCCAAGCCGCTCCCCGATTTCCGCGCCGGCGACACCCTGAAGGTGAACGTCAAAGTCGTCGAAGTCTCCTATGACGAGAAGGCCAAGGCCGAGAAGCGCCGCGAGCGCCTGCAGGCCTTCGAAGGCGTGTGCATCGCGCGCCAGGGCGCCGGCCTGAACGAGGCCTTCACGGTCCGCAAGATCTCCTATGGCGAAGGCGTCGAGCGCGTCTTCCCGATCTACTCGCCGCTGGTCGACAGCGTGACGGTGGTGCGCAAGGGCAAGGTGCGTCGCGCCAAGCTCTATTATCTGCGCGGCCGTCGCGGCAAGGGCGCCCGCATCGCCGAGCGCCAGGACAACGACACGTCGTCCGCCGAGGCATAATTCGCTTCCCGTTTACAAGCGTCCCGGCCTAGCTTCGCGCGCAAGGGCGGAGCGTCATGGATCGCGCACATCGTAACGACATCGACGGCTTGCGCGCCGTCGCGATCCTGCCGGTGTTGCTCTATCACGCCGCGGTGTGGCCGTTTGCCGGCGGCTATGTCGGCGTCGACGTCTTCTTCGTCATCTCGGGCTATCTGATCACGGGCCTGATCCTG
>DASZMT010000095.1:0-1854 GCA_035551495.1 Rhizomicrobium sp.
AGATCGCCGCCTTCCAACGCGGCGTCACCGTCGCCGACATGCTGCGCGATCTGTTGGCCCGCGAATTTCCCGACGCCGATGGAGAGCGCTCATGACAGCCGATCCCAACGCCGGCCGCGCGCCGCGGCCTGACGCCGGACCATTGCTGACGCAGGTCGAGCTGACCTGGCTTGAAGGACGCATCGAGCACTGGATCCGCTTCGGCCGCGACGCTGGCGAGACGATCCTCGATCGTCGGCGCCGCGTGCTCAGCTTCGCGCCGCGCAGCGTCTTCGCCTTCGTGCGCTGGGCCTCCAACGATTTCGGCACGATCGTCTCGCGCATCGACATCGTGCGCGCGATCGACCGCGGCGAATCCTATCAGACGCTGCCCTTCGTTCGCCCCGGCGGCGACATCCTGCTGCGCATCAGCGGCTGGCCGAAGGTCGAGCGTGTCCTGCAGGCAATCGACGCGGTAGAGGCGCTCGGCATCGATCCAGCGGACGCCGCGCCCGATCACTGGCGCCATCTCCACAACCGCCTCATCGTCGGCCTGCCGTGGCGCCCCTATAGCCGCGAGCAGCATCGCGCTTGGCTACTGCGCCGGCGGCTTGCGCCATGACGCGCTTTGGCTTCGTCATCACCACGTATGCCGCGACGCTCTTTGTCGCGCTGTCGAGCCTCTTTCATCCCGCGCCGAAGCTACTCTGGAACGCCAGCGCCAGTGTCCCGATCGGCCTCTACGCCGTGCGGCGCGCGCCTCCGCTGCATGTCGGGGAGCTGGTTGTAGTCCAGCCGCCCGCGCCTCTCGCGCAGCTCTTCGCCGAGCGCCGTTACCTGCCGCTCGACGTGCCGCTGGTGAAGCGCATCCTCGCACTGGCCGGTCAGACCGTCTGCCGTAGCGGGCTCCATATCACCGTCGATGACACGGCCATGGGCGACGCGCTCGAACGCGACCGCCTCGGCCGGGCTCTGCCGGACTGGCAGGGCTGCCGCGTGCTCGGGCCAGGCGAAGTCTTCCTCATGAATCGCACGCCGCCGGACTCTCTCGACGGCCGGTATTTCGGGCCCCTGCCGACGACCAGCATCGTCGGCCGCGCCGATCCAATCTGGACCCACGCGGAGAACTGACCATGCCTCAATCGCTCGCTCGGTCGGCTCCGACGGCACCGTCCACGCCTCACGACTCTTCCTCCTTCCCGGCCGTCGCCGCACCTCTCGCTCGCCGTACCGGCTCGCGTCGGCTGCGCGGGATTTGCGGTCATATCCCAGTAGCGATCGGGCTGGCGCTGTTGTTGGTAGGCGGCGTCGCTCACGCGCAGGCCGGCGACAGGCGCTTGCCTGCGGTTACGTCGGAAAGCGGTCGCTTCGCGCGGTTCGTGTCGGAAGCCGCGCTGCGCTTTGGCATTCCGACATCCTGGATCACCGCTGTCATGCAGGCGGAAAGTCGCGGCGTCGTGCGCGCCGTCTCACCCAAAGGTGCGATGGGCCTAATGCAGATCATGCCCGACACCTGGTCCGACTTGCGGTCGCGATACGGCCTCGGCGCGGATCCATTCGATCCACACGACAACATCCTGGCGGGCGCGGCGTATCTTCGCGAGCTACACGACCGCTACGGGGAGCTTGGCTTTCTCGCGGCCTACAATGCCGGTCCCGGACGGTATGAGAACCACCTCGCGACCGGCCGTCCGTTGCCGGCCGAGACGCGAGCCTATGTCGCCGCGCTCACCGCGTCGCTGCACGACGGCGTATCGGTGCCGGGCAACTTCATCACCGCGATCATCCGCTCCTGGATCAGTTCGCCGTTGTTTCCAGCGCGCGAGGACGACGCCTCAAGCACAGGAGCGGCGTCATTCGGTGACCTGGCGAAAC
>DASZMT010000096.1:0-38382 GCA_035551495.1 Rhizomicrobium sp.
GCCCACACCGCCGGCAAGATGCGCAAGAACCGCATCAGCGTGCTGACGGGCGACAAGGTCATGGTGGAGATGACGCCCTATGACCTCACCAAAGGCCGCATCACCTATCGCTTCAAGTAAGCCCCTGCTGGTCCTGGCCAGCGAGAGCCCGCGCCGGCTCGCGCTGCTTGCCCGGGCCGGCATCGTGCCGGATACGGTGCGCGCCGCCGGGATCGACGAAACCGTCCACAGGAAAGAATTGCCCCGGCCTTACGCCGGGCGCCTCGCCGCCGCCAAGGCGCGGGCCGCCGCCGCGGGCTGGGACGGTGCGCCCGGCGCTCTGTTCCTGGCGGCCGACACCGTGGTCTCGGTCGGGCGCCGCATCCTGCCGAAGGCAGAGAGCGAGGAGCAGGTTCGCGACTGCCTTTTGCTGCTGTCCGGCCGCGCCCATCGCGTCACCACGGCGGTCGCGATCCTCGGCGGCGACGGCAAGCTCCGCACACGGACGGTCGAGACTCGCCTGATCTTCGATCGGCTCGATTCGTCCGCCATCGAACGTTATGTGCAATGCGGCGAAGGGCTCGGCAAAGCCGGCGGCTATGCCGTGCAAGGGCGCGCCGAAATCTTCGTGCGCCAGTTAACCGGTTCGTATTCGAATGTCGTCGGACTTCCCTTGCGTGAGACGATCTCGGCGCTTCGGGCCGGCGGTTATCCGTGTTAGCGTTCGCGGTCGCTATCGCCTGAGCCAACGATGCAGAAGGACGTCCTGATCAACGCAGGTGCGGGGGAAATCCGTGTCGCCGTCGTCGAGGACGGCCGCCTGCAGGATCTCATGCTCGAGCGCACCATCGGCCTCGATGACGGACCGAAGCGCAAATCCGACGGCCGTACCGGCCACAGCTTGATCGGCAACATCATGCTGGGCCGCGTCCAGCGCGTGCTGCCCGGAATGCAGGCGGCCTTCGTCGATGTCGGGCTGGAGCGCGCCGGCTTCCTGGGGGCCCGCGAGGCGCGCTGCCTCGCCGATCTGCCCGGCTACGACGAAGAGCGCATGCCCAAGATCGGCGAATGCGTGCGCGAGGGCGAGGAGGTGCTGGTCCAGGTCGTGAAGGACCCGATCGGCGATAAGGGCGCACGGCTCTCGGCCAACATCACCATTCCTGGGCGCCTCGCGGTGCTGGTGCCCAACACGCCCGGCGTGGCGCTGTCGCGGCGCATCGAGGAAGAGGGCGAGCGCGATCGCATGATGGCGCTGGGCGAGCGCATGATCGCGGAGGGTGGCGACAAGCTGGTGCCCGGCGCGGGCTATATCCTGCGCACGGCGGCCTCGGAATCGACGATCTCCGACCTGATCGAGGATGCCGAACGCCTCGCCGAAGCCTGGCGCCCCGTGCTTTCCAAGCGGCAGTCGGTGCGGGCGCCGGCGACGCTCTACCACGACCTCGACCCGGTCGAGCGCACCATGCGCGATACCGTACGCAGCCACACCAGCCGCGTCGTCATCGACGATGCACAGGCGGTCGAGGCGGCGCGCGCCTATTGCCGCCGCGCCATGCCGGAGGCCGAAAGCAAAGTCGAGTTCTTCGCCGGGCCCGGCGCCTTGTTCGACCAGATCGAGGACGAGATCGCCCAGCTGACGGTGCCGAAGGTGCCGCTGCCGTCGGGCGGCTGGATCACCGTCGAAGGCACCGAGGCGCTCACCGCCGTCGACGTGAACTCGGGCAGCTTCACCGCCTCGACCGGCCTCGAAGAGACCAGCTACCGCGTCAATCTTGAAGCCGCCGACGAGATCGGCCGCCAGGTGCGTCTGCGCGGCATCGGTGGGCTGATCGTGGTGGATTTCATCCATCTGTCCGAAGCGAAGAACATCGAGACGGTTCTCGACACCCTCGCCGAGAGCCTGTCCAAGGATCACACCCCGACCCAGATCTCGCCAATGTCGGAGTTCGGCCTGGTGGAGATCACCCGCAAGCGGGTGCGCGATCCCCTGGTCAAGCTGATGAGCGAATGCTGCCGCTCCTGCTCGGGCCATGGCCGCAAGCGCACCAAGGAAAGCGTGGCGCTCGAGATCATCCGCAGCGTCGAACGTTCGGCGGCGGCGGCGCCCGGCAAGAAGGTCGCGGTGCGCGCCTCCGCCGAGGTGGTGAAGTGGCTGGAGGATCGCAGCGACGAGGTGCGCGGCGCGCTCGCCCGCCGCGGCGCCGCCCAGGTGAGCTTCGAGCCGCATGACGGCTATGCCCGGGAAGGGTTCGATGTCGCCACCCTCTGACCCCTCCGATGGGCATGGGCCGCTGGCCGGCGGCGCGTGCCCGATCTGCGGCCGGCCGCGCGACGCCAAGCTACGGCCATTCTGCTCCAAGCGTTGCGCCGACATCGACCTCGGCCGCTGGCTGAAGGGCGAATACGCGATCCCCGGCGCCCCGGTGGATGAGGGCGACGAGCCGGCCGGGCTGGACCAAGACCCTGAGTTGAATTGACTTTTTGGCCGCTGGACAGGGCGCCCGCTCTCGCTTAAAAAGCCCGGCCCTGACGGTTAGCCCGGGTAGCTCAGTCGGTAGAGCAGTGGATTGAAAATCCACGTGTCGGCAGTTCGATTCTGTCCCCGGGCACCAGCCTTCGCTCGCGAAGCGAGAGAAGGCTGTCGCGCCGAAGTCCACTTGGACGAAGGCGGACTGGTTGCCGCGAGCTACGGCTCGGCAGGCCAGCCGACCACTCTTACTCCGCCGCCTTGAGCTTCTTGCCGCCCGCCTTCTCCGGCGCGCGGTTCTTCAGCAGCGATTTCAAGTACTGGCCGGTATAGCTGCGTGCCACTTTCGCCACATCCTCCGGCGTGCCGCTGGCGACGATCTCGCCGCCGCCGTCGCCACCTTCGGGGCCGAGGTCGATGATCCAGTCGGCGGTCTTGATGACCTCCAGATTGTGCTCGATCACCACCACCGTGTTGCCGTTGTCGACCAACTCGTGCAGCACCTCGAGCAGTTTCTTCACGTCATGGAAATGCAGGCCCGTCGTCGGCTCGTCGAGGATGTAGAGCGTGCGTCCCGTCGCACGCCGCGATAGCTCCTTGGAGAGCTTCACGCGCTGCGCCTCGCCGCCCGACAGGGTCGTCGCCTGCTGGCCGACATTGATATAACCGAGGCCGACGCGCTTCAGTGTCTCCATCTTCTCGGCGATCGACGGCACGGCCTTGAACAGGTTGGCCGCCGCTTCCACCGTCATGTCGAGCACGTCGGCGATGGAGTGGTCGCGGAATTTCACCTCCAGCGTCTCGCGGTTGTAGCGCTTGCCCTTGCAGACGTCGCACTGGACATAGACATCGGGCAGGAAGTGCATTTCGATCTTGATGACGCCGTCGCCCTGGCACGCCTCGCAGCGCCCGCCCTTTACGTTGAACGAGAAGCGCCCCGGCTGATAGCCACGTGCTTTCGCTTCCGGCAACTCGGTGAACCAGTCGCGGATCGGCGTGAAGGCGCCGGTATAGGTCGCGGGGTTCGAACGCGGCGTGCGCCCGATCGGCGACTGATCGATGTCGATCACCTTGTCGATGTATTCCAGGCCCTCGATCCTGTCGTAGGGCGCCGGATGCTCGCGGCCCTGGTTCAGCTTGCGCGACGCCGCCTTGAACAACGTTTCGATAGTGAGCGTCGACTTGCCGCCGCCGGACACGCCGGTAACGCAGGTCAGCGTGCCGAGCGGGATCTGCGCCGTCACGTTCTTGAGGTTGTTGCCCTTGGCGCCGACGACCTTGAGCCAGCGGTTGTGCACCGCTTTGCGGCGCTGCGGCGGTACCGCGATCTGCTCTATGCCGGTTAGGTATTTGCCGGTCAGGCTCTTGGGGCTCGCCATGATGTCTTCGGGCGTACCTTCGGCGATGATGTGGCCGCCATGGATGCCGGCGCCGGGGCCCATATCGATCACGTGATCGGCTTGTCGGATCGCGTCTTCGTCATGCTCGACCACGAGCACCGTGTTGCCCATGTCGCGCAGGCCCTTGAGCGACTCGAGCAGCTTGGCGTTGTCGCGCTGGTGCAGGCCGATCGACGGCTCGTCGAGCACATACAGCACACCCGTGAGCCCCGAACCGATCTGCGAGGCCAGGCGGATGCGCTGGCTCTCGCCGCCCGACAGCGTGCCCGAGGCGCGTGCCAGCGTGAGGTAGTCCAGGCCGACATTGTTGAGGAACTTCAGCCGCGCCCGGATTTCCTTCAGAATGCGCTCCGCGATTTCGTTCTGCTGCTTGTTCAGCTTCTTGTCGATGTCGCGGAACCAGACGTCGGCGTTCTTGATCGACAGCTCGCACACCTGGCTGATGTGCTGGCCGCCGATCTTCACCGCCAGCGCCTCGGGCTTCAGCCGCGCGCCCTTGCACGCATCGCAGGGCGAGGTGTCCTGATAGCGCTCGAATTCCTCGCGCACCCAGGAAGAGTCCGTCTCCTTGAAGCGCCGCTGCATGTTCGGGATGACGCCCTCGAAGGTCTTCTTGGTCTCGTAGCGGCGCAGGCCGTCATCATAGGTGAACTTGATCTCGTCCTCGCCCGAACCGTGCAGGATGATCTCCCGCGCCTTCTTGGGCAGGTCTTCCCACGGTTCGTTGAGGGAGAACTTGTAGTGCCGCGCCAGCGCCTCCAGAGTCTGGAGATAGTAGGGCGACGAGCCCTTGGACCACGGCGCAATGGCGCCCTTGCGCAGGGTCAGCGAGCCGTCCGGCACGATCAGCGCCGGATCGAAATAGAGCTGGGTGCCGAGGCCGTCGCACACCGGGCAGGCGCCATGCGGATTGTTGAACGAGAACAACCGCGGCTCGATCTCCGGGATCGTGAAGCCGGACACCGGGCAGGCGAACTTCGACGACATCAGGAGCTGCTTGGGCGAGCCATCCTTCTCCTTCTCGTCGGCGAATTCGGCGATGACGAGACCGTCGGCGAGGCCGAGCGCCGTCTCGATGGAGTCCGGCAACCGGTTGCCGATATCCTTCTTCACGGCGATGCGATCGACCACGACCTCGATGTCGTGCTTGATTTTCTTGTCGAGTGCCGGAACGCTGGCGACCTCGTAGTACTTGCCGTCGACCTTGACGCGCTGGAAGCCCTTCTTCTGCAGCTCGGCGAATTCCTTGCGGTACTCGCCCTTGCGGCCGCGCACCATCGGCGCCAGCAGATAGAGACGCGTGCCTTCGGGCAGCGCCAGGACGCGGTCGGCCATCTGGCTGACGGTCTGGCTTTCGATGGGAAGCCCCGTCGCCGGCGAATAGGGCACGCCGACGCGCGCGAAGAGCAGGCGCAGATAGTCGTAGATCTCCGTGACCGTGCCGACCGTCGAGCGCGGATTGCGCGAGGTCGTCTTCTGCTCGATCGAGATCGCGGGCGACAGGCCCTCGATATGGTCGACGTCCGGCTTCTGCATCAGCTCGAGGAACTGGCGCGCATAAGCCGAAAGCGACTCCACATAGCGGCGCTGACCCTCGGCGTAGATCGTGTCGAAGGCGAGCGACGACTTGCCTGAGCCGGAAAGGCCGGTCAGCACCGTCAGCGTGTCGCGCGGGATCTCGACGTCGACGTTCTTGAGGTTGTGCTCGCGGGCGCCGCGGATGGAAATGTTCTTCAGCATCGGTCTTTCGTCAGTCTGCTCTTTGGCAAAACGCGCTCTGGGGCGAAACGCGCACTCTGGCTGGCAGGCCCCATGCCCGCAACCGCGTACCTGTCATGATCCCCGGATGTCTGCGCCACGGGACCGCGGCGCAGGCCGACTTAACTGGGGATGGAACCGCTCCTGCGCAAGAGTGACTCGGGACCATCTTCGGAACGTAACAAGAACAACGAATTGCGGCAATGCTAGCGCCACGCCCGGCCAGAACATGGCAGCAGAAAATGAGACCTGCGCCTGCGACAAGGCCCTGGCCGCGCGCTATAAGCGAGCCCGTTTCCTTCATGGACCCCTGACCGCGCATGCTCGGCCGTATCGCTCACAAACTCCGTACCCTTTTTTATCAGCCATCAATCCGCATCGATCATGCGCCGAACGTGCTTCGGCTGGGTTCGAAAGGCTATGGCGAGTGGGCCTTCCTGGACAGCGAGGCACTGCGGGGCTCGACCATCGTGTCCGTTGGCCTCGGCGAGGATGCGACGTTCGACGTCGAGTTCGCCGCCCGCTATGGCGCGAAAGTCGTGATGGTCGACCCCACGCCGCGCGCTATCGCGCACTTCCGGCAAATTCAGGCCCGCCTCGGTCAGCCTGCCACCATGGCCTACCGCCTGGGCAGTCAGCCGGCCGAGGCTTACGATCTGCGCGCGCTGGACTCCAACAGCCTCACCCTTGTCGAAAAGGCGTTGTGGATCGACGGCAAGCCGGTGAAGTTTTTCCAACCGGTGAACGAGAAGCACGTCAGCCACTCGATCACGCAACATCAGGACACGCCCTTTATCGAGGTGCCCAGCGTCACGCCGCGCTTTCTGGTGGAGCAATTCGGATCGGCGCTCCTGACCTTGTGGAAGCTCGACATCGAGGGTGCCGAGATCGGCGTGCTGGACAGCATGCTGGACGACGGCATCCTGCCGGACCAGATCCTGGTCGAGTACGACGTGTGCGTGGTGCCGTCACGCGAGTCGAAGGAGACCTGTGAGGCGACCGACCGCCGTTTGCGGCAGGCCGGCTATCGCTGTGTCTATGTCGAGGGCCGCAATTACAGCTACGCCCGCTCGCATCCCTGATCACCGCACGCTTTGGGCGTGGCGGAAGACCCCGTCGGGATCGATTTGCGCCTTCACGGCCTTCAGACGCGCCAGGTTCTGCCGCCAATAGGCGGTCTGCCAGTCGTCTAGATCCAGGTCGCAATAGTTCACGTAAGCGCCGCCGGAGTAGGGCCGCATCGCGGCGTAGAGTTGCCGCAGATCCTGTGTTCGCCGCTGCCCAGCCGCAGGACTGCTCCAGCTCGTGTAGTACTGGATGCAGAACTCCGTCCCCTTGCGATAGGCGAAGGCCGTCGCGTCACCGGGGGTGCGGTCCAAAGCACCGCCATAGGCGTCGCAGATCGCGATCACCTCGTTTGCAGGTAGGGCTGCCAAGCCGCCCAGCAGCGCTTCTATGCCCGCCGCACCCAGCGGCCGCGTGACGTAGTCCGATTTGCCTTTCGAATAGCTCGATTCATAACCCCAGCCGCCGGCGAAGTGGTTCACCGCCGCGAGATAAGACATCGCAGTCACGGTCAGTCTGTTTGAAGGTTCGGCTGTGTCGGTCAGCGCTTTCATCTCCCGGCGCACCTCGACGGCCGTGCCAGTCGACTGCCCCGCCGCGTGCAGCGCGATCCGGCCATCGCTCCGTTTGGAGACCTTGAAGATGCCGGTGATGGCGTCCGGCGCGTCTCCCGCCCAGTCCTGCCAGGCGGCGAACAGCGCCACGGCCTGCTTCAGCGGCAACGCCCAACTCGCGCTGTAGACCCACATCGTGCCCACCGGTGCGATGGCGAATTGCAGCTGCGTCGCGGCGCCGAACGTCCCGCCGCCGCCCCCGCGCAGCGCCCAGAACAGCTCCGGGTTCTGCCGCACATCGGCCGTTTGCGCTTCGCCATTGGCGTCGACCAGATCGGCCGCCGCGAGGCTGTCGCAGGCAAGCCCGCGCTCGCGCGCCATCAGGCCGAAGCCGCCGCCCATCGCGTGCCCGCTGATGCCGACCGTGGGGCACGATCCGCCCGGAAACGCGAAGCCGCGCGGCCCGACATACCGGTAGATCGCCCCCAGCGATGCACCGGCGCCGACCGTCAACAAGCTCTGCTTCGTGTCCAGCGAGATTGCGTTCATCAGCCGCGTGTCGAGCACGACGCTGGCGCTCTGCGACAGGCCTTCAAAGCTATGACCGCCGCTGCGCAGCGCGAAGGGCAGTGATTTCTCGCGCAGCCAGTGCACCGACTGCCGCATGCCGCGCGCCGTCCTGGCGAGGATGCGCAACGCCGGCCGCAGTTCGGTGCGCAGATTGTAGGCAGGCAGGGTGCTCTCATAGAGCGCCGTGCCCGGCAGCGCGAAGCTCGCGTCATCGGCCGCAATATTGGGCAGCGGCGGCAACGCCGCACGCGCGCCGCGCAGGATCGCCGGCGCAAGGAGTACGCCGGCCGCGAAGCTTCGGCGGGTGAGCTTCACGGTGCGAGTCTTGCCTGGATGATCTTCAGGATCCTCGGGAGGAGGACCTTGCGGCCCTCGGGGCTCAAATGCACCTCATCGGCGTACCATTGACAGTGATCGCCTATGGTCTGTGCCAGGTCGACGAAGTCCTCGCCCGCGAAAAGCGCCTTGGCGCGCGCTTCGCTCGATCGGATCGCCGGCAAGGCCTGTTGCCGCATCAGCGTCGGCGCAAGGACGAAGACGAGCTTCGTCTTGTAACCGTTGGATGCGAGCCATTGCTTCAGCGCCGCAATGTCGCGGCGGTTTCGCGCGACGTCCATGCTGGCGGCGCGCGCGGCGTCGGTGCCGGCGGCCTTGGCGCTCAGCCGGCTGCATAGAGCCGGACTTAGCGTCGTTTCGTTCGCCCAATCCTGGTCGCCGCCGCGTTTGACGAGGTAATAGAGATCGCGCAGGAATATCTCGCTGCCGAATGCGGTCAGCGGAAAGAAGCGGGCCGCGGTCGCATCCGAGGCGCAATCCGCACGCTGCGCGTCATAGAGGTCCCGGTAGGCGCTCCAGTAGACCTTGTCCTCGCAATTCGAGTCGTGGGTGTAGAACACCGCGGCGTCGATCAGGACCATCTTCGCGGTGTTGCCGCGTCGGAAGAACGCCTTGATCAGCGCCAAGGTCGATGGGTATTGCTGCGCGTTGTAGGAGATGTTGAACACGCTGGGCGGATGCGCCGCGTCGCGGCCGGTCATCAAATTCACGCCGCGCGAGCCACCGGCCACCAAGGCGTCGACATGGATGTTCCCGCTCGCCATGCGCGAGAGGCGGAAGCTCGAATTGTCGCGCACATAGTTGCTCAGCATCAGCAGTGCGAAGCTCAACAGCGCGAAGAACAGGACCACGTAGCCGATCGAGAGGGCCAGCGAGCGCCAGCCCGTCGGCGTCGTTGTCTTGCCAGAGCCAGCCATCGGTGCGCCTCTAGAACTGGAAATAGATGAATGCGCCGCCGCCGAACGCGCCGAGGAATTCGATCGTCGCGAGCAGCGCCGCGACGGCGAAGCCGTAGGCGACGTTGGTGTGCAGCAGCCTCGCCACGTTGCGCCGGCGGATGAAGACGAAGTCGACGGCCAGCGTGATGGCTATGAACAGCACCACCTTGATCGCGTAAAACTTGTTGGTGATATAAGTCGGTTGGCGGAAATGCGCGATGCCTTCGATGTAGACGATCGCATCGTGCAGGGTATGGATTCGGAAGAATATCCATGCGAGCAGCGTCAGCGCGTAGACGAACGCAACGGAAAGCGCCGTTCCGATCCAACCGTGAAGAAACGACGGGATGTGGAAGCTGCGCTTGGCGTCGTGCCACAGCCGCTGCACGACGAGATAGAGGCCGTGTAGAACGCCCCAGATGATGAAGTTGTACGATGCGCCGTGCCATAGTCCGCCCAGGAACATGGTGATCATGACGTTGCGGTATTCCTGCAGGCGGCCGTGCCGGTTGCCGCCCAGCGGAATGTAGAGATAGTCGCGCAGGAACGACGACAGCGAGATGTGCCAGCGCTGCCAGAACTCGCTGAAGCTCCGCGAGAAATAGGGGGCGAGGAAGTTCGCCGGAAAATCGAAACCCTGCAGCTTCGCCAGACCGATCGCGATCAGCGAGTAGCCGGCGAAGTCGCCATATATCTGGAATGAGTAGCCGACGATGCCGAAAATCAGATTGCCCGATTCGAAATAGGACGGCGTGTCGAATATCGCATCGATGACGATCGCGATGTTGTCCGCGACGCAGACTTTCAGGAAATAGCCCCACGCGATGAGCAGGAGGCCCAGCTTGATCTTGCGCGCGGAATAGATCGGCCCGCGATAGATCTGCGGCAGGAAACGATGTGCCCGCACGATGGGGCCTGCAACGAGTTGCGGGAAGAAGGCGAGATAGACGGTCAAGCTCAGGAAGTCCGCCGGTGCGGCGAGCTTCCGCCGGTAGAGGTCGATCGTGTAGCTCAGTGCGTGGAAGGTGTAGAACGAGATGCCGATCGGCAGGAGCACCTGCGCGAAACGCGGCTGCAGCGCGAGGCCGAACGCCGCCATCATCTGGCCGAACGAGTCGGTGAAGAAGTTGAAATATTTGAAGATCAGCAGGACGCCGAGGCAGCTCACCACGGAGAGCATCACCCAGCGCCGCCGCTCCACATCGCTCGTCGCGCGCGCGATGCGCTGGCCGACGAACCACGACACCGTGATGACGTAGTAGAGCAGGAAAAGGAATCGCCAGTCCCAGAACGCATAGAAGAACGAGCTCGCGACGGCCGCCAGCACCAGCCACGCGCGTTGCGGCAGGAAGTAGCTGATGACGTAATAGGCGAGGAAGAACGCGAAGAAGGCCGGAGTGGTGAAGGACATAGGTCAGCTTAGCAAAATCGGGCGCGAGACTGCTGCCACGAGTTGACGCTGCCATATTCTATATCGGTCCGCCACCGGAGCCGGAAAGATCGTCATGGCCCTCGACACCATCGTTCGTTTCCATGTCCGTGAAGGCAACGAGGAGGCTGTCGCCATGGCCATGACGGAATCGGCGGATCCCGTGCGCGCCGAACCCGGCTGCGTCTTCATCGGCTATTACCGGTCGGTCCGCGATCCGCAGCTCTTCTACATCCACTCGCGCTGGCGGGACGAGGCGGCGTTCCAGATCCACGCCGAGATGCCGCACACCAAGCGCTTTCTGGAGACGGTCGAACCGCTCTTGGACCACGCGCTGAAAGTCGAGCGCCTGGGCCAAATTGCTTAGGCCTTGCGCCAGGAACGGATCATGAACTAAAATCGCTCCACAACTGGTGCGGCCGGTGCCCGTGGCTCTTGGGGCGGGCGCGTTTTAGGTTCGCGTCAACAAGAACGGAGCACGGTCATGGCGGGCAGCGTCAACAAGGTCATTCTGGTCGGCAATCTGGGCAAGGACCCGGAAACGCGCCGCATGCAGAGCGGCGATCCGGTCGTGAACCTGTCGGTCGCAACCTCGGAGACTTGGCGCGACAAGGCCAGCGGCGAGCGCAAGGAAAAGACCGAGTGGCACCGCGTGGTGATCTTCAACAAGAACCTCGCCGAGGTCGCGGAGAAATATCTGCGCAAGGGCTCGAAGGTCTATCTGGAGGGCTCGCTGCAGACGCGCAAATGGACGGACAAGGACGGCCAGGAGAAATACTCGACCGAGATCGTGCTGGCGAACTTCCGCGGCGAGCTGACCATGCTCGATACGCGCGGTGAGGGTGCCGGTGGTGGCGGCGGCGGGCGTGAGCGCTTCGGCGCCAGCGAGGCGCCAGCGACCTTCCAGCGCGAAGAGATGGACGACGAGATCCCGTTCTGATCGAGCTTTCCCGCATGCGGTTTCGTTTCGCTGCGCTGGCGCTCGCTTTGGGTTTGTCCGCTTGTGCCTCGGGCTCGGGCGAGCGCGCCGCCGGTTTCATCACGGTGCAAGTCCAGTCGGCTTACATCCCGGTCGAAGGGCGAACCTATCTGCTCGTCGACGACCATGCGGCCGCTTTCGTTTTTGCGCCTGGCATCGCCGTGACCAACGCCCATAATGGCGACTTCCTGAAAGCGCCGGTGATCGCGACCTCGCGGAATTACGACGTATTGTTCTTCCGCACGGATCGCGTGGCGTTGCCGACGTTCGGCACACCCAGCGTCGGCGAGCGTGTCATTGCCTACGGCCAGGGCCTCCGCGGCGAGCTGCGCCAGGCGATCGGCGTGGTGCGCACGCTGGACAGTCCGGTCGAGGCGCGCTGTTCGGGCTGCGTTTTGCAGTCGGCATTTACATACGATGCGGATGCCGGACCTGGGTTTAGCGGCGGTCCGGTGGTCGACGCGGTGAGCGGTGCCATCATCGGCATCACCTTCGGATATGTCGGAGACAAGGCGCATCGCGTGATGTATGCCTACTCGATGTCGCGCTTGCGCAACGAGTTCGCTACATTGCAGGGCCGCGCAGCGGAGCCGGAACGGTGATCCGCGCGTTGTTCACACGGTTTCGGTTCGCGCACTGAATTCATGCAGAAGATCGAGCAGCCAGTGACACCGCCCGGCGCGTCGAACGCGTTGAGCCTGTTCCGCTTCTCGTTGGCCCTGATGGTGATGGCCGAGCATCTGTCGGGCGCGGTGCCGCCGCAAACCGGGCGGCTGGCGGTGGAAGCGTTCTTCTGCATCAGCGGTTTTCTGATCACGATGGTCGCGACGACCCGCTACGCGGGGCGGCCCGGTGCGTTTCTCGCCAACCGGTTTTTGCGGATATATCCGACTTATTGGGCCTGTCTCGTGCTCGGCCTCGCTGTCGTGCTTCTGGTGCCCGCGAGCGTCGATCTGCATCCCTCTCTTCTGGTGCCCGCGAGCGCCCATGATTGGGCCGCCAACTTCGCGGTGTTCGGCCTGACACAGGAAACGGTGAGCCGCCTCTTGCCGGCCGCGTGGTCGCTGCACACCGAACTCTGGTTCTATCTGGTGATCGGCCTCGTCACAGCGGCGCGGCCACGCCTCACGCTGGTGCTGTTGCCGCTGTCGCTCGCGCTCTCGGCCTATTGCGCCTTTTGGTATGCGCCCGTCTCGTTCTACGGCACACCTGTCGGCAATGCCGACGCCTTCTTCATCGGCTCGACCGTCTTCCTGCTGCATGAGCGCATCAAGCCGCGCCGTCCGTTGCTGGTCGCAGCCATCGGCTTCGCGGCCTTCGAGCTGCTCGCATGGGGACCGTTCCTCGGCTCGCAGACGGTGAACGAATTTCTCGGCGCGCCGGCGGCCGGCGTTCTAATGCTCGGTTTGTGGAACAGCCGTCTCGACGAGACGCTGGCGCCGCTCAGGAAGGTGAGCGGCATGCTCGGCCGGCTCTCCTATCCTTTGTTCCTGTTGCACTGGCCGCTCGGCGGCCTCGCCATCGGGCTCGGCGGTTTGCATCAGGGCCTGATGCTATTGCTGGTCGCGGGCACGCTGTCGCTCGCGGCATCGGCGCTGGTTCTCCGCTTCATCGAGGACCCTCTGGTCCGCCTACGCTCGGCGATCCGCAAGGCCGAGCCCGTTCCGGCGCTTGCCGAACCGATGCCCGCGATCTCCGACTAGCATGCTATGCAGGCGGGATGATCGCCGCCGTTCTCGCCATCGTCGTCGCGCCCTTCGTCGGCAGTTTTCTCGCCGTGGTCGCGTTGCGCTGGCCGCAAGGGCGCGGGGTCGTTGCCGGTCGTTCGGCCTGCGACTCCTGCGGCCACACGTTGGGCGCCATCGAGCTCATCCCCTTGGCCAGTTTCGCCGCGTTGCGCGGCCGTTGCCGCCACTGCGGCGCGCCGATCGATCCGCTGCATGTCGCGATGGAAGCCGGCGCGTTGATCGCTGCGATATGGGCTGCGTCCGTTACGACAGGCTGGGTGCTCGCGGCGGGCTGCATGCTCGGCGGGATACTTTTGACGGCGTCCGCCATCGATTGGCGCACCGGCTTCCTGCCGGATGTCCTCACCCTGCCGCTGATCGCCATTGGGCTTGCCGCCGCATGGCTGTTCGACATGCAAGGCATTTGGGATCACGTCATCGGCGCGGCGGTGGGCTTCATCGGCTTTGCCGGCCTTGCGGCGCTGTATCGCCGTCTGCGCGGCCGCGATGGCCTCGGCCTGGGCGACGCGAAACTACTTGCCGCGTCCGGCGCTTGGCTCGGCTGGGTGGCATTGCCCAGCGTCATCCTCTTCGCGGCGCTGTTCGGCCTTGCCTTCGTGCTCCTGCGCCGCAAGCCGCTCGATGGCGCGAGCCGCATCGCCTTTGGCCCGGCGCTCGCGCTCGCGACATGGATCGTGTGGCTATACGGTCCGCTAGTGCCAGCCTAGGATCACATACGGGTTGCTGTCGTCGCCGGTGAACATCACCGCAGCGCTGCGCACCAGATGTGCCTTTCCGACATGCACCTCGGCCGTGATGAGGAACGTTCCGCCCGATTGCGCCAGCGGCGCCGAGGTCGTGTCGGCGGACGCCAGTGTGAGCGAGCGTGACGCCTCGCGCGCCGTCAGCAGCTCGCGGACGGCCTGATCCGTCATACCGGGCATGACGCGGAGCACACCCGGCGGCGCGACCTGCGTGTTCACACCCGCCGCATGGCCGTAAGCCGTGATCAACGGCGCAATACGTCCATAGAGCGCGCGCGACATGCCAGGCGCGGCCAACAGCTCTTCCGTCGCATGATACGGCGTTTGCGGCGAGCGCCGCGCGATCACTGTATCGGCCAGTGCGCCGGCATCGCCGTCGCTCATCCCTTGCGCCGCAAATAGCGCCTGCAAGGCCGTCTTGTCCGCGCCGTTGACATTGATCTTGCCGCTCTCGTCCTGGATCCAAAGCCGTGCCGGCGCGCCATCGAACGTGTTGTCGGCCGGCACGCCGTCGACTCGCGGCTGATGCTTCGCCCGATCGTCCATCAGCGACAGGATCGCGCGGTTGACGGCGATGTCGGCCACGGCGCTCGCGCGCGTCGCGTCCCAGACGTTGTGGCCGATTCGTGCCGACGTGACCGAGGCGGTCATCATCGCGGCCGCGATCAGCGACAGGATCGCGATCCCCCACAGCACCGAAACGAGGGCGAGCCCGCGCTGGCGCCGCTCTCCCATCATCCGTGCTTGAGCAGGGTCTCGAGCCCCGGCAGTTTGCGGCGCAACTCGTCGGTGACCGCGCGCGCCTTCTGCAGATTGTCGACGACGTGCGGCGTGATCAGGACGATCAGCTCGGTGCGATCGATCGCATGGCTCTTGGTACCGAACAGGGCGCCGACGACGGGGATATCCGACAGATAGGGCAGGCCGCTCGAGCCGTTGGTACGCGAGTCCTTGATCAGGCCGCCAAGCGCGATGGTCTCATTGTCCTGCACCGCGATGGTGGAGTCGATCTTGCGCTGGGTGATCGTCGGGGAGTTGAGCGTCGAGGTGTCGGTCGACGAGACGTCGCTCACCTCTTGCGAGATGTCCATCGTCACCATGCCGCCCTGGTTCACGCGCGGCGTGATCTTCAAGATCACGCCGGTGGAGCGGTAGTCGATCGAATTCACGACGGGCGCGTTCGTGCCGATCGTGCTCACCGAAGACGCCGTCGCAATCGGCACCTGGTCGCCGACCTGCAGCTGCGCCGTGTGGTTGTTGAGCACCATGACCTCGGGTGAAGAGATCACGTCGACGCGTGTGATCGACGACAGCGTGTCCAGCACGACCTTGATGTTGCCGCCGGCGAATGCGTACGAGAAGCCCGGGAAGGCCGAGCCTATCAACGGCGTCGCAGTGTTCGACAGCGTGACCGTGTTGTGGCTGTCGGAGAAGGCGTATTGCACACCGTAAGACAGCGAGTTGGTCAGCGTCACCTCCGCGATCGCGGCTTCCAGCAAGACCTGCAGCGGCGCGGTGTCGAGCTGGCGCAGCGCCGCCTCGATGGTCGCGTATTGCTGCGGCGTGCCGTAGACCACCACGGCGTTGTTGTTTTCGTCTGCCGTGATTGTCGCTTCACCCGCCGGCGTGCTGCCGCCGCTGTCGCTATCGCCGACGAGGCCGGCATTGGCGTTGCCCGCACCATTGGTCGGCGGAGGCGGCGGTGCGGCGCCCCCAAGCGAGGTACCGCCGACGAGCGGCGCGGTGCGCTCGGGTGGCGTGTCGTTGCTGTCGTTGCCGCTGCCGGTGTCTTTGGTGTTGATGCCGTAGAGCACCTTCTTGAGCGTACCGGCCAGTTCGCTGGCGCGGCCGTTCTGTACCGCATAGACGTAGATGCGCCGGTCGCTTCCGACGCCCGGCTTGTCGAGCCGCTCGACCCAATGCTGGATCTGATCGAGATATTTCGGCTGCGGCGAGATCACCAGCACGGTGTTCAGCCGCTCGATCGGCACCAACTTGACGATGTTGCCCAAGGGGCCGCCCGCGCCGCCCAGGACCTGCGTCAGTTCCTTCGCCAGCCCGCGCGCATCGGTGTATTTCGGCGTGAACATGCCGAACGACATGCCGGCCAGCCAGTCGACGTCGAACAGCGCGATTTCGTCGACGATGGCCTGCCGCTCGGACTGCGTGCCCTGGATGATCAGCATATTGCGGCCGGGATCGGCATGGATGATCGCCTGCGACGGGGCCATGCCGTCCAGCAGCCGCTGCATCTCTGCCGCCGACACGTAGTGCAGCGGCACGATCTGCGAACCGTAACCGGCCTCTGCCGTGCCGACAGTCGCGGGCGCCGTCACTTCGCGCGGGGCATCGGCGCTCAGCACCAGCTTGTACACGCCGGCGTTTTTCACGATGGCGATGCCGTTCAGGCGCAGGATCTGCTCGAACACCGGCAGGATATCGGACCGGCTGAGCGGCTTCGACGTCTGCACCGTGATCGTGCCCTGAACGCCGGCGCCGATCGTGTAGTTCACGTTCAGGAAGTCGCCGAACACCGCCTTCGCGACGTCGCGCACGTCGGCATTGATGAAGTTCAGCGTGATGCCGCCGTCCTCGCCGACGCTTGCCTCGGATTCATGCGGCACATGATGGCCGACGAGCTCGCCAGTGCCTTTGATGATCTCCGGCGGCGGCGAGTCATTGGCGGCGGGTGCCGCTGCCGGAGCCGCCGCATGTGCCACTGGCGCGGTAGGGGCCGCGGCGGGCGGTGGCGGATCGGGGTCCGGATCGCGCGCGTGGCGGGCGAGATCGACGGCGCTTGGCCCAGGCGGCGGCGCCTTGCCGGGCGCAGTATCGGCGCAAGCGACAAGGCTCAGCACCGCCAATGCGATGGCGGCGGCTTGGCCCAGGTGCCTGAATCCGACCGGCATGAAGCGTGCCCCTCTCTGGCCGCTATAGGCTATGTTTTTATCGCGCTGTCAAAGGGTTGGCTCACCGGTCTTGGGATCGCGGAACGCGCCTTTGAGCGCTTCGGGCGCGATGGTCGAATGGGTTGGCGGTGCTGGTTTGGCGGGCGTCGCGGTTCCGGGTGCCGGCGGTCCGACGGGCGCGGCCGGCGGTGCACTCGCCTGCTGCGTCGGCGCCGTGGTCAGCGGCGGCGGCTGCGAGACGGGCGCAGCGGGCGGCGGGGCGGCCTGCTGCACAGGCTCGGGAAGTGCGGCGCTCGCCGGCCTATCGGCTGGGCCTTCCAGCGCCACCACGGTCTGGTTGCCGTTCGCGCTCAGCGTCACCGAGGTCGCGTCGATATGCGCCACGTGCCAGCCCTCCACCGTGCCGCCCATCGTGGCGCTTTCGGTCTGCGACGTGCTCTTGTTGCGCAGGAGCGCGATGGCACGCTCGCCGTCCATGATCACACCGACCAGCGACAAATCCGCTGCGTTGCCCACCGCACCGGTCTGTGTGTTGTCGGCCAGCGGCTTGCGGTCGGCGGAGAACAGCGGCCGCGCGTCGATATCGCCATATGCCTCTTCCGGCGGCGGCACGAAGGGCCGCGGCGCGGCGAGCGGCGCGATATGCGCCGGCATCGGCGGAAGCTCGACCGTGACCGGATCGAGCGGCACCGTGGTCTCGTAGGCAATCGCGCCGATGGTAAGCACCGACAGGCCGATCAGCGTGAAGGGCAGTGCAACCCTCATGGCGCACCTGCCAGGCGATAAGCGTGTACCGTCCAGCGAGTCTCGACATTCGGCGGATCCATCGCGATCCCGATGCTCTGCCAGGCCTCCGGTGCGCGCAGGTCGACGCCGTCGAGAAAGAGATAGGGATTGCTGCTTTCGAGGCGGTAGATGACGTCTTTCAGGCGCGTCATCGGCACCGCGACGTCGTATTGCACCTCGATGCGCTGGAACCCGTCGGCGGTCGTGGGCGGCAGGTTCTGCGCCGAGCGGATCTGTGCCGCGTCGCTCTCGAACAGCGTCTTCACCAGGCTCTGCATGTTCGCCGCGGCCAGCTCGGCACTGGCGCCGCCGATCAAACCGGTGGCGGCGGCCTGGTTCTTCTTGATCTCCGCAAGCCGCATCTCGACCACCGGCTTCATGGCGATGCGCGCCTTGAACGCAGTGAGCTGTTGGTGGAGGTCGTCGATCCGCGCGCTCTGCTCGGCGAAGGCGTCCATCACCGGTGCGACGACAAGCAGCCAGGCGAGGCCGAGGGCCAGGGTCAGCAATCCGAGCGCGAGCAGGCGTTGGCGTTGCAAGCTCACGTTTGGGGCTTTCTCAGGCGCATCGACAGGTCGAAGCGCTGCAAGTTCGGTGACGGGCCTTGCATGAGCGGTGAGCGGAACTGCGCGTCGGCGAACGCGGACGAGGCGTCGAACAGCGCGATCAGGGAGGCCGCCTGGTTTGAGAAGCCGTGCAGCCGCACCTCGCTGCCGTTCATCTCGATCTCATAGAGCCAGCTGCCGTCCGGCAGCAGCCGCGCCAAGCCGGCGAGCACGGCGGCCGTCGGCGGATTGCGCTTTTGCTGTGCCAGAAACGCGGCTTGCTTGCTGGCGATGTTGATCTTCTGCTGCAGCGCCGCGACCGCCATCGCGCCGCCGCGCGCCGCATCCACCTGATTTTGCAGATCGGACGCCGCCGCCTCACCACGCAGATAGATGCTCAGCACCAGTCCGGCAAGAAGCAGCAACAACAGCCCGAACAGCATCGGCACCACCTTGGGTGCGCGTCGCAGCCGCCGCGTCGCCGCAGGATCAGTCGGGAACGTGTTGTCGGCCAGCTGCATATCGCCTTCGAACACGACCGCCGATACCGCGACGCCGGCCTCGCGGCACAGCTGCAGCAGCGCGTCGACCGGTTCGCGCCGGATGATGCGCAGTGCGACGTCGACGCCTTCCGCGTCGCGCTCGACCACGCGGTAGTCGTAATAGATGCTTTGCGCATCGATCGGGCTCTGGCGCACGACCTCGTGCTTCAGGATCGGGCCCAGATTGCGTGCCGCACCGCGGGGCAAACGCAGCGGTCGCGTCAAGGCCTCTTCGGCAGGAAGCTCCAGTACCACCGGATCGGCGAACCAGGCCGCGATGCCCGTACGATGCGGCACAGAGAGGCGCAGTGTGCGCGCCGCGAACTCGTCGCGCGGGATGCGGGCGATCACGCCCTCATAGGCACCGGCGCGCCGAGCCACGACCAGCTCGGCCGGCTGCACCGTAATTACGATCGCATCCTCGCCGCCCGATAAGGCGTCGTGGATCGGCCGCGGCACGAAGGACGCAAGCGTGTCCAGCCACCAGCGCCACCCGGCGCCGAGTTGCTCGATCCAGTCCGTTGGGCGCAACGCCGCGCCGTCCATCACGTGCCTCTGCAAAGCTTGGTCTGCGGATCATAGGTGCAATCGCCGTCCGCCGAAATGCGAGGCACGATGAAAAGTTCGGGCCAGCTCCGCCCGTCGTCCTTCGGAAAAGTGACGCGGATGCGGATCAGCGCCGGCAGAGCCGGCTGATTGCGCCAGCTGGCGCGCCAATCGCCTTGCGCCGGCAGATAGGCGATCTCGAGCGCCTGTACGTGCCGCAGCACCGGCGTGTCGTTAACCGCGATCTGCTGAAGGCGGCCGTCCGGTGCGGTGCGCAGCGTGGTCGGTGCGCAGGACTGTCCACCCGCTGCGCCAGGCGCCGGCGCCAGTATGCGCAGGGCCTCGCCGTCTCCTGTGAAGCGTATACGGGTCGCGTCCTGGGGCGAGGTGGTGGGCAAGAGGCGGGGACAGGCGCGCTCCAGCTCGCGCCGCAGAAGGTTCTGAACCGAACGGATGCTGTCGCCGTCGTCGGCGACCTGCGTGCTGCGTTCCCAGGCGCGGGTTCCGAACCGCATGCCGCCCAGCAATAGGACGAACAGCAGCGCCAGCAGCGTCATCGACACCAGGAGTTCGATCAGGGTGAAGCCGGTCTGGCGCGTCATGGCTGCGCCTTCGGCGGCGCCGGCACAAGGCGCAGGGCAGACAGCGAACGCGCGCCTTCCGGCCACGCCACCGTCGCGCGCACCTGATAGGCCGACATATGCGTGGCCTTGGCATCGGCGGCGCTACCATAGGGTCGAACGTCCAGCAGCCAGCGGAAGCCGTTCGAATATGTTCCCTGTGTCTGGCCCGGCGCCGGCGGCGTCACGGAGGCGCGCGCCATCAGCGATTGGACCAGCGAGGCTGCCACCGCCTCGTTGCGGTTTTTGCGCGTGCGGTCGAGCGACGTCGAGATCGTGCTGAACAGCACGGCCAGCGCGATGGTCAGGATCGCGAGCGAGACCAGGAGCTCGATCAGCGTGAAGCCGCGCTGGTCATTCATCGATGGCGACCCGGCCGGTGAGCGCCTCGACGGTGATGTGATGCCGGCGCGCGCCTTCCCCGACGAACAGCTCCGCGCCGTCGGCGCTGCCGTCAGGATAGAAGCCTACGGCGGTGCGGCCGCGCGCCAGGGCGAAGGGCACATGCTCGGGCAACACGCGCGCACGATCGCCCGGCTCGAGGCGATAGACCTGTTTGACGGTGTCGAAGCGGATCGCGGTCGCCGCCCCTCGCTCGATGGCCTCGCCGCGCGCGATGCGCAGATCGTCGGCCAGCGCGCGGGCGGCCGCCAGCGAGCGGGTACCCGGCATTGCAGACTGCACCAGCACCGGCACGGCGACCATCAGCAGACCGATGATCGCCAGGACGACCAGGAGTTCGGTCAGCGTGAAGCCGGCCTCACCAGTTCTTGACGGGTGGATCGGCGCCATTGCTCGTTTGTCCGTCAGGTCCGTTGCTCGACAGGTCGAACTCGCTATGCCGTCCCGGCGACACGTAGAGATAGGGATGTCCCCACGGATCGTTCAGGCTCGTCGTGGCCTGCACATAGGGGCCGTTCCAGCCGTCGGCGCTCGGCGGTTGCACCTTCAATGCCTGCAGGCCCTCCTGCGTCGTCGGATAATGGCCAACACCGAGCTTGTAGAGATCGAGCGCCGTCGAGAAGCTGGCGATCTGCGCATGCGCCGTGCTGACCTTCGCGGAGGCGAAATAGCGCAGTACCTGCGTGGTCGCGATGGTCGCGAGCAGCCCGAGGATCGCGAGAACGACCAGAAGCTCGACCAGCGTATAGCCGTCCTCGCGGCGCAGGTTTCGTGTCATCCATCGTCTCATGGCAGCTGCCCTCAAATGGCCAAATCGTTCACGCTCAGGATCGCGATCAGGATAGAGCCGATCAACCCCGCCACGATCAAGCCCATGAACACCGTCAGGCAGGGAACCAGAAGCGCAACCAGCCGGTCGATCGTATGCCGAATCTCGCGCTCGTAGAGCTCCGCCTGACGCAGCAGCATCCCATCGAGCTGGCCGCTTTCCTCCCCGACCCGCATCATGTCGAGCGCCAGCGATGGGAAAGTTCCGGAGCCCCGCAGATAGCGCGACAGCGAGTCGCCCTCTTTCAGACCCGTCGAGGCGCCGCGCACGGCGTCCGCGATCACCGTGTTGGCCAGCGTGTCGCCGGTGACGACCAGCGCCGCCGGCAGCGAGACGCCGTTCTTGAGCAGCGTACCGAGGGTGCGGCTGAAGCGCTCGATGTCGATCTTCGCGAAGAGTTGCCCCAATAGCGGCAGGCGCAGTATCAGCCCATCCCAGCGCCGCCTGAACGCCGCGTCCTTCAACGCCCGCCGGAGGGCGACAACGAGCGCGACCGCGCCGAGCAGCAAGGCCCAGGACCAGTCGGTGAGGAAATTGCCGACATCCATCACCAGCTGCGTTTCGGGCGGGAGCGCCTTGCCGGCTTGCGCGAACAGCGGCTCGAAGGAGGGCAGCACGAAGACCAGCACCACGATGACCGACAGCCCCGCCGTCGCCAGCAGGATAGCAGGATAGATCAACGCCGAGATCACCGCCTCGCGCACCGCCAGCGAGCGCCCCAGATACTCGCCGAGCTGCTCAAGTGCCGAGTACAGATCGCCGCCCTGTTCGCCGGCGCGCGCGATGTTCACGTAGAATTTCGGGAAAGCCGGGCTCTCCGCCAGCGCATCGGCGAAGGCTGTGCCGC
The DNA here is from genome assembly GCA_035551495.1 of Rhizomicrobium sp. Taxonomy (GTDB): domain Bacteria; phylum Pseudomonadota; class Alphaproteobacteria; order Micropepsales; family Micropepsaceae; genus Rhizomicrobium. Next base: position 21,993 of record DASZMT010000096.1, read on the forward strand.
CACGCACGTCTTCCAGTACACGCTCGAACACGGGGCGCATCGGCTTGGTCTCGTCGAGGTTGACGAGAATCTCCAGAGCGCGGTCGAGTTCCAGCCCTGCCTGCAGCAGTGCCGCCAATTCCTGCGTCGCGACCACAAGGCCGCGTGGCGAGAAGCGCGGCTTGGGCAGAAGGTCCTTCGATAGACGCTCGCGCCACGAGGGGCCGGCTTCGGCGCCGTGGCTCGCCTCGATGGGGTAGTGCCCGCGGCTGCGGATCTCCTCGATAGCGCCGGCCTCGGACGCCGCGTCCAGCACGCCCGTCACGATCGAGCCGTTGGCCGTCATGGCGCGATAGCGGAAGCTCGGCATCAGGTCGCCCGCGTCGCGCGCAGGACTTCCTCGACCGTCGTCTGTCCCGCGAGCACCTTCGCCATGCCGTCGGCGTGCATCGAGCGCATGCCTTCGAGCCCCGCCTGCTTGCGGATCGCGCCGGCTTCGGCGTGCTCCAGCACCAGATGGCGCAGCGCGTCCGTCATCACCAGCACTTCGACGATGGTCGTGCGGCCCGCATAGCCCGTGCCGCCGCATTGCGCACAGCCCTGTGCGGCATAGAGCGTGGCGTGCGGCTCGGCAATTTGCAGCCTTTCGAGCAGCGCCGGATCGGCTTCATAGGCCTTTCGGCAATGCGCGCAGAGCGTGCGCACCAGCCGCTGCGCCAGAACGCCCGCGATGGTCGAGGTCAGCAGATAGTCCTCGACGCCCATGTCGAGCAAACGAGTCACCGCGCTCGGCGCATCGTTGGTGTGCAGGGTCGAAAGGATGAGGTGGCCGGTCAGTGCCGCCTGCACGGCGGTCTGCGCCGTCTCCAGATCGCGGATTTCGCCGACCATCATGATGTCGGGATCCTGGCGCAGAAAGCCGCGCATGGCATTCGCGAAAGTGAGGCCGACCTGCGGCTTTACCTGTACCTGGTTGACGCCTGCGAGCTGATACTCAACCGGGTCCTCGATGGTGAGGATCTTGCGGTCGCGCGTGTTGAGCTCCGACAAGCCGGCATAGAGCGTCGTCGTCTTGCCGCTGCCAGTCGGGCCTGTCACCAGCACGATGCCGTGCGGCTGCGCCAGCAGGCCTCGGATGGTCTCGATCGCATCGGTCGCGAAACCGAGTTCGACGAAATCGAGTTTCAGTGAGCCGCGGTCCAGGATACGCAGCACGGCACACTCGCCGTGGATCGTGGGCATCATCGAGACACGGAAGTCGATATCCTTGCCGCGCACCGCAAGCCGGATGCGGCCGTCCTGTGCGATGCGCTTCTCGGCGATGTTGAGCTTGGCCATCACCTTGATACGAGACAGCACGGCGCTGGCCAGGTTGCGCGGCGGGGATTCCACCTCGTGCAGCACGCCGTCGATGCGGTAGCGCACGCGCAGCTCGCCATCCATTGGCTCGATATGGATGTCGGAGGCACGCGCCTCGACCGCGCGGGTGATCAGAAGGTTGACCAGGCGGATGACCGGCGCGTCGGACGCGCTGTCCTTGATGCGGTCGACATCGTCGCTGGCGGTATCCTCGACGCGGTCGCTGGTCTCCAGCGCGATGCGGTGGATCTCGGACTTGCCGGTGCCGTAGAGCCGCTCGAACGCCGCTTCGAACTCGGCGGGCAGGGCGACCTTGCGCAGGATGGGCTTGCCGGCGGCGAAGCGCGCCGCCTCGGCGGCGTAGTCGTTCAGGGGATCGACCATCGCGATGGTGATGCCTGCGGCATTATTGGCGATCGGGATGATCTGCGTCTCGCGCAGGAAGGCCCGGTTGAGCCTGTCCTCGAGCAGCGGCGCGTCGGGATAGTCCGCCTCGCCGGCCAGTGGCACCGACAACAGCGCCGACAACGCTTCGGCGATATCGCGCTCGGAAACGAGGCCGAGGCGCGCCAGAACCAGCTCCAGGCGCTCGTCACTGTCCGCTGCCAGCCGTTCGGCGCGCTGCAACGCCGAAGGCGTTAGCCTGCCGGCCGCGATCAGATGCGCCGCCAGCGCCTTGCGCGCCGGATGCGACGGCTTCGCATCGCCTTGACCCAAAACCGCTTCCTGACCGACCGGCATCTATCCACTCCTGGAGCGGGCACTATATGGTCGGAGCCTGACGGGCCCAAACCCTCTCACAGGAAAGCCTTACCCATGCGCCTTCGCCTGGCGGTTCTCGTGCTCATCGCTCTTACGCCTTTGTCATTTGCGGCCAAATTGCCGGTCCAGACGGTGACGATCCAGACACAGAGCGGCGCCAGGGTCTTCCATATGGAAATCGCGGCCGACGATGCCACGCGTGCCACGGGTTTGATGCACCGCACACATCTTTCCCGCGATGCCGGCATGCTGTTCGACTTTCGGACCACAGTGATGACCGCCTTCTGGATGAAGGACACGCCGATCCCGCTCGACATGCTGTTCGTGCGCCCGGACGGCACGATTGCGAGCGTCGCGGCCAATGCCGTGCCGCTTTCAACCGCCGAAATCGCCGCGCCGGAGCCCGTCCGCGCGGTGATTGAAATCAATGGCGGTGAGGCGAAGGCGCTCGGAATCATGCCCGGCGACCGTGTCATGACGGCAATCTTCCCCAAGCCCCCCAGCCGTCGGTGATGCCGGGCGAATATTGTTGTCACGGAACTTCATTCACTGGCCAAGTGCATCAAAATGGGCGGCCCACTGTGACCGCGTTGAGTAGTTAGCCCCGAAAACTTGTGCTACGAATCCCTCGGGGGACACGCGTATTCAGGTCTTCCCGCCAAAAGATTTCGCACCGTGAACGAAGGGCGCGTCACCTCCGCGCGCCCGTGAGGAGGCTAGAATGCTCAAAATGACCAGAATGGCAGGCCTTGTGGCTGCCATGGCGCTTGCCGTGATGTGGGTCGCTCCCGCTCAGGCGCAAGCGACTCGTACCTGGATTTCCGGCGTCGGCGACGACGTGAATCCCTGCAGCCGTACAGCGCCGTGCAAGACGTTCGCCGGCGCGATCTCCAAGACCGCCGCGGGCGGCGAGATCGACACGCTCGATCCGGGTGGTTTCGGCGCGGTGACCGTCACCAAGGCGATGACGCTTGCCGATGAAGGCGCTGGCGAGGCGGGCATCCTCGTCGCTGGCACCAACGGCATCACCGTCAACTGCGTGAGCGATCCCAACTGCGTCGTCGTCATCCGCGGCCTGATTCTCGATGGCGGCCCGGTGGGATCCAACTCGCTGAACGGCGTCCGCTTCATCGCCGGCCGCTCGCTGGTGATCCAGAACTGCATGATCCGTAACTTCACCGGCGGCTCGCCGAACGGTTATGGCGTCGCGTGGAATGGGACCCCCAACAGCGCGGTTCCGGAGCACCTGATCATCTCCGACACGTCCATCACGACGAACGGAGCGGGTAGCGGCACGACCAGCACGGGCGGCGGCGTCAGCATTGCGCCGACGGCCGGCACGGGTTCGCTTTCGGTGGTTCTCGATCGTGTCGTGATCGGCACCAACACCAATGGCGTCAATTTCAACACCACCGCCATGACGACGGGCACGGTGCAGGCCACGATCACCAACTCGGACATCGAGGGTGGTCAGACCGGCATCACGACGTCGGGCACGCCGATCACCAACATCCAGATCAACGATACCCGGATCGTGGGCAATGCAGGCTACGGCATCATCACCGCCGGCGCCGGCACGACGCTCAAGATCGGTTCGTCGGTCATCAGCGGCAACGGCACCAGCGTGCTGCAGGCGCTGGGTTCGTTGACCTCTTATGGCAACAACCAGATCGACATGAACGGCACGAACACGCTGCCGTCCACGACGGGCACCGCGCTGCACTGAGCAGTCGCGTTACGCATAAGAGCCTCGGGCAGCGCGAGCTGCCCGAGGTTTTTTTATGGGCGATTCGCTGCGTCGTTCGATTCGGACCGGCGGCCCGGACGCTCAGCCCTGCTGGCTCGCCGCAGCCCCAATTTGGGGGATGGTTTTGGCCCAGAAACGCCAAAAAACCGCGCGCCTCGCAGCACGCGGTCTCGGCGATCAAAGATCGACCAAATCTTAGGACAGAACCACGCTATCGGTGGTCGAGGTCGGCGTGCCTTCCGCCGTACGGGCATCGACTCGGCGAAGCTCCGGACGCTGCCAGTCCTCACGAGCGCGGACCGCGGGCGTCTGCTGCGTCTGATTGCGATTCTCGTTCATGGTATCCCCTGCTCACGTTCCAAACGGCTGGCTGCCGGGGCCCGATTCGCCGGACCGGCCGCACTCAAGTAATGCTGACAATACAGATACGTTCCCTTTTTCGCAAGCCTAACCCTAACGGAACTAGTAATTGTTAACCAAAAGCAGGTGCTTAAGTGTTGCTGCCGCTTGCCCTTCTCAGGAAATGGCCAGACGAAATTCCGCGGAGTAAAGCCAGCCGATAAGACCGGATGACGGCCTCCTGATTCCATCCTCCCTCGGGCCAATCGGCCAGGAGCGCCTTCAGTCGAGGCAGGTCGATGGCGTGGGCCGAGGCCGCGTGCTCCTCCAGCCGAGCAACTTCGTCCGCGGCCGCCGACCGCGCCGCGGCGAGATTCTCGTACCAGTCGGCGGCCTGCAGTCCCTTGCCGCGCATGTTGATGACCTCCGGGGGCAGGCGCTCGGCGAAGGCCCGGCGGGCCAGTGCCTTGGGCTGGCCGTCGACAAGGAACTGCTCCTCCGGCACGGACAGGCAGAATTCCAGGAGCCGGCGGTCGACGGTGGGGTCGCGCTGGTCGATTCCCCAGCCGGCAAGCATGCCTTTGGCGTAGTTCGCGGTGTCCACGCGGCGGATCACCCAAAGACGCGTCTCGAACGCATCCTTGCGCGGGCGGTAGTGCAGATCGAGCCCGCGCGCCTGAGCCTTGCCTTCGATGTCCATCGCCGCGATGGCGGCCGGATTGATCGCCGAATAGCTCGTCATGTCCGACGCCACGCCGCGGAAGGTTCGGTTGATCCAGTCCCAGATCGGTAGCGGCAGATAAGGCCCGAAGCTCATTGCCATGACGTTTCGAATGCGCTGATGCCGCGTGCGGACGAGGCTGACGCCTTCGCGCGCCCATTTAAGCCAGCGGCCTCGCCGCACCAGATAGGGCAGCAGGGTCAGCCCGTCATAGCTGATGGTCATGTTGCCCATTTGGCCGGTGAACATCACCCGGACGCCGCGCGCCTTGGCCATGTCATTGAGCGCGGTGATCCAGACGCCGTTGCACAGGTTCAGCATCGGCCGCTCGAAGAGCGTCACAAAGCTATCGAGATTGTCGAACGGCGAGCGGCCGGCGCTGCGGACCAGCACATGCTCCATGTTCGGATAGCGCGCCGCGGTCAGCGCCGCGACGGGCCCCTCGTCGGGATGGCGCAGCCGCTGGGTCGGGCCCTTGAAGCCCTCGCGCGGCACGGCGGTGAAGGCGAGGACCTTGCCGCCGGTCTTCTGCATTTCCATCGCCGCGCTGGTCGCGACCGCGGAGCTGTCAAAGCCGGAACTCAGATGTGCGCCGACCAGGCCGTCGGCGCCGCGCAACCGGACCCGCGCCGCATCATCGAGATGGTGGCGAAGACCCTCGGCATACGCGGCAGCGTTCGACAGCTTGAGTGTCTTGCGCGGTGGGTTCCAATGGCGGTTTGTGGAGATGCCGGACGGCGTGACCACGAGATAGCAACCCGTCTCGACGCGCTCGATGCCCTTGAAGAAGGTCTGCGTCCCCCCTTCCGGCAGCAGCGCCAGCTCTTCGATCACGCGCTCCTCGTCAGGCAGACGCTGAATCGCGGGCAGGGCATGCAGGCCCTTCGGCATCGATGCGAAGGCGAAGAAATTATCGCCGCGGTGATAGTGCAGCGGCCTGTGACCGGCGAGGTCGCGGGCCAGGATCAACCGCTTCTCCGCGCGATCGAGCAGCGCGAAGGCATAATCGCCCTCGAGACGATCGAATGCCTGCTCCTGCCAGCGCTCCCACGCCGCGAGAAGCAGCGCGGAATCGGCCATCTGGCGCGCCGTGGGTGTTGCGATGCCGAGCGCACTGATGAGATCCTCGCGATGGTCGATCCTCACATCGGCGACCAGCGCGAAACGTCCATTGCCACCCGTCAGCGGCTGCAGGTCGTATTTGTCTTCGGGCAGCGTGCGGTACAGGTTGCGGCCAAGCGCGACGGCGCCGGCATTCCAGCGTTCGCTGTCGTGCGGCCCATACATGCCCTGCGAGGCCAACATGCGCACCACGGAGTCATCGGCATCGGGCCGGCCATCGAAATTCCACAGCCCGGCAAGCGCGCTCATGTCAGCGGACCGCGGCTTCGACCGCGTCGGCCATCTCGCGCACCGACTTGCTCCGGTCGCTTGGCAGACGCAGCACCCTGCACGCCGCTGCCGTTTGCGCCACGATGCGCACATGCTGCGCCTGCATGCCGAGCGGGCGGATGTTCGAAGGCCGGTAGGTGTGGCGGCTGACCAGCGCCATCTTGTCGCCGGCCGAGAGTGCCGGCTTGTCCGCCCCGTCGGGCGTGAGCTCGATAATGGTGCCGAGCCGGACCGGTTCGTTCACCGATGCGACATGGATGTAAAACTTTTCCAACGCTTGCGCGACGCGCTCGAGCTTCGAGACGTCGATCCCTGCGGACTCACAGGCGTCTTTCCAAAGCTTGATGCTGTCGCGGCTCGGCCAGGCGAGCGGATGGTCGTTTTGCCAGGTGACGCGCGTCGTGTCGTCCGCCACCAGCCTCCAACCGCGCCGGCTGAGTTCCGCGCCCAGCGTCGATTTGCCCGCGCCGGAGCGGCCGCAGATCGCGATCGCACGCCCGCCGCCCGGTGGAACCAGCGTGCAGGCATGAAAGGGGAGCTCGCCCCGCTGATGGATCAACGCGCCACGCGCCGTGCCATGTAGCAGAAGCGTCACCATGCCCTCGTCGGCCGCCTCGTCGACCGAGAACTCGATCAGCCCGCCGTCGGTCGACAGAAACCGTCCGATACCGGGCTGTGCCAGCAAGAGCTGGCCAGGCTTGGCAAACATCCGCGGGCCGGCGGGCAGGCCGCCGGGAAGCTCGTCCGACACGTGATCGACTTGGCGCATGACGGCGCCGGGGATGCCGGGGACGGGCTGCTGCTCTGGATTCATGCCGCCTGCTTAACGGACTTGCGTGGCTTGGGAAAGTTAATCGCGGCGCGGCCGAACGTTGCCCCAGAAAGGCCCCCGGTATAGGGTCGGGCCGTTCCAGATCGAAGGCTCAAGACCAGCACCATGTCCTCCACCAATCTGTATGCGCGCACCGGCGATGTGATCGAAGCCGATGTCGGCGGCGAGGTTGTCCTGCTGCACACCCAGAACTGGCAATATTTCGAGTTCGATCCCGTCGGCGCCGCGATCTGGGGTCTTCTGACCGCGCCGAGCAGTCTCGATGCGCTGGTGGATTCGCTGACCCAGCAGTTCGAGGTCGACCAGGATCGTTGCCGCAGCGAAACCAAAGCCTTCCTCGACGAGATGGTCGCACAGGGCCTCATCACTGTCGGTCATGGCTGAAGCATCCGATATGTCCGCTGCCGGACGGGGCGACAAGCCGTCCACGCGGCGGCCGCGATTCTGGCGCTGGCTGGCACAACGGTTCTTCCGCCTTCCGCTCAGGCGCCAAATGCTTGTCGTCGAGGCCGTCATATGGCTGGCCTTGGCACAGCTCGCGCTGGTCTTCGTGCCGTTCCGCCTGCTCGCCGCCCGCTTCGGCACGGTGGCGGCGGCAGATGCGCAACCCGGCAACCGCTTTTCCGAAGTCCAGTTCGACCGCGCGCGGGAGATCGGCTGGGCTGTGACGCGCGCGGCGCGCTACGTCCCGTTTCGCGCGGTGTGCCTTCCGCAAGCCATCGCCGCCAAAGCGATGCTGAGCCGGCGCCATATCGCCAGCGTCATGCATTTCGGCGTCGCCAAGAAGAACAGCGAAACGCCTATGGCGGCACATGCGTGGCTCGATGCCGGCCCGGTTGAGGTCACCGGCTATCCTGTGACGCCGGACTTCGTCGAAGTCGCGCGGTTCCTGTGATACTGCAGAGCCTGCCGGCGGAATTCCGCCTCGTGGCGGCATGCTGCATTTGGCCGCGCAGCGAGAGGCGAAACGACGCAATATGCCGCGCCGTTTCGGGCGGCATCGACTGGAACAAGCTCGTCGAGATCGCGCGCCGCCAGCGCGTCATGGGCCTCGTCGCCGATGGCGTGAAGGAAGCGGCTTTGGCTGTACCGCCGCCTGTCGCGGCCAAGCTTGCAGCCGAGGGTGCCGAGACGGCCCGCGACGCGCTCAAGATGGCTTCGGAGGCGCTTCGCATCCAAGCCGCGTTCGACGCGGCGATGCTGCCATGCCTGTTCGTCAAGGGCAGTGCGTTGGCGCTTCTCGCCTATGGCAATCTCGGCATCAAACAGGCTTGGGATATCGATCTGCTCGTCGCCCCTGCCGATGTGCCGCGTGCTTGCGAGATACTGGAGACGCTGAGCTACGATCGTCTTATGCCGCCCCCCGGCTTTCCCGAAGCGCGGTTCCGCGCCTGGGTCGAGATCGCGCGCGAAGGTTTGTTTCGCAATGCAACGCGTAACGTCCATGTCGAGCTGCACTGGCGGCTGTCGGACAACCGCGCCCAGCTCGCAGATGTCCGCCCCTCGGGCCCGTCGCTCGGTGTCGAGATCGCGCCCGGCAAGGCGCTGCGTACGCTCGCCGAAGACGACCTGTTCGCCTATCTCTGCCTGCACGGCGCGCATCACGCGTGGGCGCGGATGAAGTGGCTCGCCGACGTCGCCGCTTGGCTGGCAAGCAAACCGGAAGTGGAAACCCTGCGCCTCTATCGCCGCGCGCAGGCGAAGGATGTCGGCCGTGCCGCCGGCCAGGCCCTGCTGCTGTCGCATCTTCTTTTCGAATTGCCGCTGCCGCCAGACCTGCTTGCGGAGCTAAGGCGCGATCGCACCGTGCGCTGGCTGGTGAAGGTGGCGCTCGATTGCATGACCGGCGACCGCATCCTCGGCTCGATGCGCATCGAGGCGTCGCACTTCCTGATCGCGTCCGGCGTCGGCCATTGGCTGGAGGAGGTGAGCGCGAAGTCCATCGGCTGGACCGATTTCCAGCGCTTCGCGCTGCCGCGTCCGCTCTACTTCCTCTATCCGGTGTTGAGGCTGCCGTCCTGGCTCTGGCGGCGCGTCGGCGCGTCGTCGTAGAGACGCCCGTCCTGCATCCGTACGATGCGATCGCACAACGCCATGCTCTCGGCGCGGTGGGCGATCATCACGATGGTTGGGCGCGGCTCCAGAGCCGCCAGCTGCTCCATGATGCGCCGCTCGCCGTCGACGTCGATGGCGTTGGTCGCCTCGTCCATCACCAGCAGACGCGGCTTGCGGAGCATCGCCCGCGCCAACGCGATGCGCTGCCGCTCGCCGCCCGAGACCAGCGAACCGCGCTCGCCCACGATGCCGTCGAGCCCGCCGTCCATTCGTCGCACCACCGTGTCGGCACCGGAGAAGGCGAGAGCGTCCCACATCTGCGCTTCGGTCGCGTCCGGCTTGGCCCAGAGCAGGTTGCGCCGCACGGTGTCGTGGAACAGGAAGGGATCCTGCGAGATATAACTGAGCTGCGCCCGCCAAGACGGCAGTGTCGTATCGTCCAGAACCTTGCCGCCCACCACGATATGTCCCGCTTGCGGCTGCAAAAGGCCCACCAGGAGGTCCGCCAGCGTCGTCTTGCCCGCACCCGAGGTGCCGGCGAGGCCGAGGATGGTGCCCGGCTCGATCGTGAGGTTCGCGGCGCGCACGCCATGCGACGCCGTATCGTCCGTGTGCGGATGCTGGTAGCTGACATCCTCCAGCCCGATCGGACCGTCGAGCGCCACGCGCGGCGCGTTCCTTGTCGCTGGGGTTTGCACGCGCAGCTCGTCGAGCAATTCTGCGATGGTCTCGTAGGAGGGCAGACCGTGCGCCAGCTGCTGGAAGCCCTGCTGGATCTGCGCCGTCGGTCCGCTCATGCGCGCCACCACCAGCAGGAAGGTGAACAGGATCGGCGCCGACAGGCCCAGCACGCCGTACCCGACCAGGACGACTGCCGCGCCGACGAAGGCCGACAGCGTGATCAGCATGGTGCGGCCGATGCTCTGGCGGACGAAATATTCCGTCTGGCGGTCGGTCAGGCTCCGCAGCGTCTGGCGGAACTCGTTGACGAAGCTCTCCTGCAGGTCCTGGCTCAGCGCCAGCTTGAGCCCGTTCAGGAATTGGCTCGCCATATCGATCAGCGAGTGGTTCGAGCGGCTGATGAAGATGCCGAGGCCGCGCGCCCGGCGCAGCACGGGGATCATCGCGAGGGCGCCGACGATCAACAAGCCCAGCGAGAATAGCGCCAGGCTGGGCGACAGCCAGAACGACAGCGCCACCTGCGCCAGCAGGATCACGCCGGCGATCACCGCCTGCAGCATGAAATGCACCGAGCTCGTGATGCGCTGGATGTCGCTGCCCATGATCGCGAGGATGCGGGCGTGGCGGAGCTTGACCACCTGGGTCCAGCCGGCATCCGCCAGCGCCGTCGCCACCTGGCCGCGCATATGCTCGACGAAGCTGATCTGCAGCCGGTTTACGGCGCGGTCGCGCAGCGTGACGACGATGCCGCGGACGATCATCAGCACGGCGAAACCGCCCAGGAGCACGGCCAGGCGGCCGAACGGCGTCGTCACGCCGACGCCGGAAAAGGCCGCATTGGCGATCTGTTGAAAGCGGCCGCCGCCCGCCTTTTCGTTGGCCGTGCCGATCACCACTCCGACCAGCGGGATGATCAGCACGACGCCGAAGCTCTCGAACAGCGCGCCGAGGCCGATATAAGCGATCGCAAATACGCCGGAGCGTCCGGCAAACCGGGCTATGTCGCGGGTCAGCGACAACAAGGCACGCCCGCCGGCACGGGCCGATGCGGGGTCAGTGGTGGTGGCCATGAAGCCTGGAAATCCGAAGCGGTCGGCCCATCCTAAAGGCACGATTCCCCAAGCGAAAGGCGGCCCCGGCGCGGCGTTTTCCCTAGGCGAATCGAGGGGCAAAATGCTAGAAAACGCCGTCGATTTCGGTGCCCGGACGGGCCCTCTTTAAGGACGAGATATTGAGCGATACACCCCCGCCATCGGGCTCTTCGCCGGGCGGCAGCAGCATCAGCCCGATCGCCATCGAAGACGAGCTGAAGCGCTCCTATCTCGACTATGCGATGAGCGTGATCGTGCAGCGCGCGCTGCCCGATGTGCGCGACGGGCTGAAGCCCGTACATCGCCGCATCCTCTTCTCGATGCACGAAAACGGCTATGACTGGAACAAGCCGTACCGCAAATCGGCCCGCGTGGTTGGCGACGTCATCGGCAAGTATCACCCGCATGGCGACCAATCGATCTACGACGCGCTCGTCCGCATGGCGCAGGACTTCTCCATGCGCGTGCCGCTCATCGACGGGCAGGGCAATTTCGGCTCGGTCGACGGCGATTCGCCGGCGCAGATGCGCTACACCGAGGTGCGCCGCGCCAAGATCGCGCATCAGCTCACCGAGGACATCGACGAAGACACTGTCGAATGGAAGGACAACTACGACGCCAGCGAGCGCGAGCCCTCCGTCCTTCCGGCACGTTTCCCGAACATCCTGGTCAATGGCGCCGGCGGCATCGCCGTCGGCATGGCGACCAATATCCCGCCGCACAATCTGGGCGAGGTGATCGACGCCTGCCTTGTCTATATCGACGATCCGTCGATCAACCTCGAGGCGCTGACCGAGATCGTGCCGGGACCTGACTTCCCGACCGGTGCGCTCCTGATCGGCAAACAGAACGCCCGCGCCGCGCTGGCCCGCGGCCGTGGCTCGCTCCTGATGCGCGCCAAGTGCCATGTCGAGGAGATCCGCAAGGATCGCGAGGCGATCATCGTTACCGCGCTGCCCTATCAGGTGAACAAGGCCAAGCTGCAGGAGAAGATCGGCGAGCTGGTGCGCGACAAGCGCGTCGAGGGCATCTCCGACGTGCGCGACGAAAGCGACCGCCACGGCATGCGCGTGGTGATCGAGCTCAAGCGCGACGCCTCATCCGAGGTGGTGCTCAACCAGCTCTACCGTTTCTCCGAGCTGCAGACGACGTTCGGTGTGAACATGCTGGCGCTCAATGGCGGCCGGCCCGAACTGATGAACCTGAAGTCGATGATCGGTGCCTTCACGCACTTCCGCGAGGAAGTGGTGACCCGCCGCACGCGCTTTCGGCTCGGCAAGGCGCGCGATCGCGGCCATACCCTGGTCGGCCTTGCCATCGCCGTCGCCAATATCGACGAGGTCATCGCACTGATCCGCGCTGCCGCCGACGCGGCCACTGCCCGCGAGCAGCTGATGGCGCGCGACTGGCCGGCGCGCGATGTCGAGCCGCTGATCGATCTGATCGCCGATCCGCGCCACACCATCCGGGCCGACGGCACGATCCGGCTTTCGGAAGAGCAGGCCAAGGCGATCCTCGAGATCCGTCTGCAACGCCTGACTGCGTTGGGCCGCGACGAGCTCGGCGACGAGGTGAAGAAGCTCGCCGATGCGATCTCCGACTATCTCGATATCCTGCGCTCGCGCCCGCGCGTGCTGCAGATCGTGCGCGACGAGCTGACGGCGATCCGCGATGAGTTCGCCACCCCGCGCCTGACCGAACTGGTCGACGCCGAGGTCGAGGTCGAGGACGAGGCGCTGATCGAGCGCGAGGACGTCGCCGTCACCGTCACCCATGGCGGCTATATCAAGCGCACGCCGCTCGACGAGTACCGCGTGCAGGGCCGCGGCGGAAAGGGCCGCTCCGGCATGGCGACGCGCGAAGAGGACTTCGTCACATCGCTGTTCGTTGCCAACACCCATGCCTGGCTGGTGTTCTTCTCCTCCACCGGCATGGCCTACAAGCTGAAAGTCTGGAAGCTCCCCGAGGCCCGCATCCAGGGCAAGGGCAAGGCGATGGTGAACCTGCTGCCGCTCACCGAGGGCGAGCGCATCACCACCATCCTGGCGCTGCCGGAAGACGACACCAAATGGGACGATCTCAACGTCGTTTTCGCCACCAAGTCGGGCGACGTGCGGCGCAACGAGCTGTCGGACTTCGCCAGCATCAACCGCAACGGCAAGATCGCGATGAAGTTCGCCGAGGGCGCGCCGGACGGCATCGTCGGGGTGCAGACCTGTACCGACCAGGACGACGTGCTGCTCACCACGCGGCTCGGCAAGTGCATCCGCTTCGCGCTTACCGATGTGCGCGTGTTCAAGGGACGCGATTCCACCGGTGTGCGCGGCATCAAGCTGGCTGCTAGCGACGAGGTGGTCAGCCTGTCGCTGCTGCATCATTCCGACGCGACGACGGCCGAAGGACGCGCCTATCTCAAGCAATCGCGTGCCGCGCGCCGCGCCGCGCTGGGCGAGGAGGCCGAGGCGCCGATCGAGGACGCCGCCGACGACGAGGCCGCAAGCGAGGAAGTCGCGCTCACGCCGGAGCGCTACGCCGCGCTCGGCGCGCATGAGCAGTTTATTCTGGCAGTGTCGGAGAGCGGTTTCGGCAAGCGCTCGTCGTCCTACGAATATCGCATCACCGGCCGCGGCGGCTCGGGAATCGTTGCAATGGATGTCTCGGGCAAGAAGAGCGCGGCGATCGTCGCCGCCTTCCCGGCGGAGGAGAGCGACGACCTGATGCTGATCTCCAATCAGGGTCAGACGATTCGCGTGCCGGTCGCATCGATCAGCGTCCAGGGGCGCGGCTCGGGCGGCGTGACGGTGTTCCGTGTGGGCGACGGCGAACGGGTCGTCTCGGTCGAGCGGATCGAGGACGTCTCCGGCGAAGGGAGCGAGTGACGTGACGGACAACGGCAAATACCGGATCGGGCTTTATCCCGGCACCTTCGATCCGGCGACACTCGGCCATCTCGATATCATCAAGCGCGCGGTGAAGCTGGTCGATCACCTGGTGATCGGCGTCGCGACCAACGCATCGAAATCGCCGCTTTTCACGCTGGAAGAGCGCATGGAGATGATGCGGCACGAGGCGGAAAGCGTCTCGGAAGGCCGCGCCACCATCGAGGTCCTGCCGGTCTCCGAAGTCCTCATGGTCGATTTCGCCAAGAGCATCGGTGCCACCGTGGTGATCCGCGGCCTGCGTGCCGTCTCCGACTTCGAATACGAATTCCAGATGGCGGCGATGAACCAGCGCCTGAACATGGAGATCGAGACCGTCGTCCTGATGGCCGATCCGCGCATGCAGGCCATCGCTTCCAAGCTGGTGAAGGAAATCGCCATTCTCGGCGGTGACGTGAAACCCTTCACCTCCACCTACGTTGCCGAACGACTCATCAAGCGCTGCAAGGAACGGAAATAATGGCTCGCGACCCGGAAAACACTCTCATCATGGACCTCAAGACTGGTCCCGTCGTCATCGCGCTGCGCCCGGATCTGGCGCCCGGCCATGTCGAGCGCATCAAAGAACTGACGCGCAAGGGCTTCTATGACGGCGTCGTCTTCCACCGCGTGATCCCCGGCTTCATGGCGCAGACCGGCGATCCGACCGGCACGGGCAGCGGCGGCTCGGACCTGCCGGACCTGAAGGCGGAATTCTCCAACGAGAAGCACAAGCGCGGCACGGTCAGCGCGGCGCGCACCAACAATCCCAACAGCGCGAACAGCCAATTCTTCATCTGCTTCGACGACGCTCCCTGGCTCGACCGCCAGTATTCCGTCTGGGGCCAGGTGGTCGAAGGCATGGACCACATCGACGCCATCAAGAAGGGCGGCGAGCACAACAACGGCGCAATCTCGGGCGAGCCCGACACGATCATGAAGATGCACGTCGAGGCCGACGGCTAAGCGCCTTAATCTTCGGTCTGCGGACCGGACATGCACAGTACGAAGGTCAGGTCCAGAATCTTGTCCTGCGTCGCGTAGCTCGCGCCGACCGCCTTGGCGTCGAGCGCGCGCACGGCCGCGAGGTTCGCGCAATTCGCGATCCGGCCGCGAGGATCGCTGCTATTCGCCTCATGCAGCGTGGTGCGGATCAGCCCCGGACGTGACGCCATGCGTTCGGTTTTGGGCGGGCTTTTCACCGGCTCGGATTGAGTCGGTTGTGCTGCGCCCACGAAGAGCAGCGCCGCCGCCAGGCAGATCGCCTTGTGCATGTCGTTATCCCCTTCGCCCCCAAAATCGCCGACCCCAGTCGCCGGTGCGCGACTCATGCGCTCGCGCATTCGGAATCGAAAGTGGAACCGTGGCGCGTTGCTAAAGAAAGTTTTCGCCGTCGCGAAAACGTCTAACGAGTAACGATCCGTGTAGAGAGCAATCAGGGAACCAACATGAACCGCAGATGAACCCGGTACGCTTATGCACGGAAAACCCAGGTTTCATGGGCTCTTTTTGCATCGCTTGCCAAGGAATTCGGCGGAACTCGAAGTCTTACCTGGTTTGTCTCGTGACAAATGAAATGCGCGCGGTAATGCTTCGTTTGCAAACCCCGTCGCATGCGCTTGGCGTTCCGCGCCGACTGGGTTTTGGTCATTGCGGGCACATTATCGATTGAGGGGCCGTCGCAATTCGCGACGGAGGGCTGATGCAAAGGGGCATTGCTACCGCGTGCGCGGCGCTGTTCGTTAGTTGCGCGGGTGCGTGGGCGGCCGACGATGCGGACAACGCGCCGCGCCGGCTCTACGACCGTCAGACGGATTGCGCCGTCTACGCCGCCGCCACGTTCGATGCCGACAAGGCCTCGTGGGATGGCCCCTGCGTGCGCGGTCTCGCGAGCGGGCGCGGCACCGCGACCTTCTCCGGCAAGAACGGACAATCGGAGACGGTCTCCGCGGAATTCATCGATGGCCAGCCCGTCGACGGCAAGGCCGACCTCTCTTGGAGCGACGGTGCGCATTATTCCGGCAACGCCTCCGGCGGTAAGCCTAACGGGCAAGGTCTTCTCATCGACGGCAAAGGCGACAAGTTCGACGGCGCCTGGGACGATGGCGCGCTGAACGGCAAGGGCTCGGTCGTCTGGACGAACGGCGACCGCTACGACGGTGATTTCGTCGACGGCAAGGCCGAGGGCCATGGCGTGCAAGTCTGGGCCGATCGCCAGAAATATGACGGTGCGTGGCGCGGCGATCAGCCCAACGGGCAGGGCACGCTGACGAAGAAGGATGGCACGACCGTCGCGGGGCTCTTCGTTGACGGCAAGCACCGGGCGGCGGCCGATGTGCCGCCGCCAACCAAGCTCGCAACGGCGGCGCCGCCCGCGCCTGCGGCCGCCACGCCTGTCGCGGACAAGCCGGCCAATACCGATCTGCTCGACAGCTTCGTCGGCAAGACCCTCGTCGGTGTCGACGGTTCGACGGTGGTCTTCGCGCCGCGCGACAATGGCCTGGTGCGTACGCT
>DASZMT010000097.1:0-2143 GCA_035551495.1 Rhizomicrobium sp.
CTCGTCGGTGATGGAGACGGGACGGATATCGGAAGGACTGCCGTCCCCCGATTTGGGCGGGTCGTTGTCGGACAAGAAGGGCTTCCTGGACGCTTGGAATCAACGGATTTATCTAGCCGATTCAGGCGCGCTTGGCTACCCGAATGACATTCGGGAATGTGGTAATTCTTGTCATGTTTTCAATGCCTTGGACTAGGTTTTTAAGCTGTAGCGACGGCCGGTGATCCACGCTCATTGCAGCCCGCCCCCGAGCCCCACTGCGGCCGCGGTCTAGCGTTCAGGCGGGCGCCGTTTCGACGAGATGCAGGCGCGCAAAATG
Source organism: Rhizomicrobium sp. (assembly GCA_035551495.1). Classification (GTDB taxonomy): domain Bacteria; phylum Pseudomonadota; class Alphaproteobacteria; order Micropepsales; family Micropepsaceae; genus Rhizomicrobium. The sequence continues at coordinate 320 of DASZMT010000097.1, forward strand.
GTAGCCGGTCGTCGCGCCTGCGAAGCTGGCGGCGCGCGCATAGGCGGGACCGGCGACGACCGGAAGCCCTGCCGTAAAGCCTTCGCCGCCAATGACAAAGGTGTGGAATTCGCCGTTCTCGCCGCAACAATCCACATCGGCCGGCAGCGCCGCGACGAAGGAGCGGTCGAAAGGACGGCCACAATAGTCGCCATCGAGGACGCGGTCCGCCGTGGCCACCACGATGGCTTCCAGGCCGCGGTCGAACATCTCCGTCACCAATGCGCAGCGCTCCTGCTGCCACAGCGGCAATATCGCGCAAAGCCCGGCGGCGGCGCAGACCCGCTCCTCGAAGGCGCGATGGCCGGCGATGTCGATGTCGCCGAACACGACCCGGTCGACGCCTCGCGCGGTCAGCCCTTGCAGCCCCGCGATGAGCGCCTCCTCATAGCCCGCCCAGGAGGCGCGCACGGCGACCGGCGCCAAACCGAGCGCCCGGGCCTGCAGCGCGATGAGATCGGGCGGCACCGCATGCGAGCGAGAGCGCTCACCGCTGTCGTCGAACATGGTCAGCGCGTAGCGCACGTCGTGACCGGCCGTGCGGGCGCGCAGCAGCGCCAGCCAGCCGTCCTTGCCGCCGCTCCATGAGATTGCCGCCGTCACGTCACGCACCTCACCGTGGATCGCGCCAGTGTAGCGCCGTCTGGTCGAAATCGAAGCCGAGATAGAGGTGGTCCGCGCGCCGGCGGCGCGGCATCATGCCGGGATGCCGTACGAGTTCCTGGTCTCCGCCCTGGTCACGCTCGTCGCCGTGGTCGATCCGATCGGGCTGGTGCCGACGTTTCTCGGCATCACCCACGGCATGCCGGCGGCGGCGCGGCTCTCGGTCGCCGTGCGCGCGTCATTAATCGCCGCGTCGATCCTCGCCGGCAGTGCGCTGATCGGCGACTGGCTGCTTCGCACCTTGTCGATCACCCTGCCGGCGTTCCGAATCGCCGGCGGTCTGCTGCTCTTTTCGATCGCGTCCGAAATGGTGTTCGGCGTGCGCATCGGCCGGCAGACGCAGGAGGCCACGGACGCGCTGGAGGAGCGCGTGCGCAACATCGCCGCCTTTCCGCTCGCGATTCCGCTGATGGCGGGGCCAGGCGCGATCACTGCATCGGTGCTGCTGTCCGGGCGCACTGGGAACGATCCCGCCCGCATTGCGCTGCTGCTCGGCGTTATCGTCGTCGTCTGCGCTGCGTGCTTCATCTGCTTCGTCGCGGCGACCCCTATCGCGAAACTGTTCGGCACCACCGGTAACAACGTGTTGCAGCGGCTGATCGGCGTCGTGCTCGCGGCGCTCGCCGTGCAATACGTGATGGATGGCGTACGCGCCGCCCTCGGAGCCTGAGCGCGCGGAACCGCTCCGCGCAGCATCCGTTGTGATCACATCACCCCGGGTCGCGGCGTCCGCATGAAGATCGCGCAATTGCTCGCGTTGATATTGACCGCGTTGGCCCTCGTTCCGGTCGGCGCGCACCTGTTCGCGCTGCCGAACAAGATGCAACTTGACTAGGTTGACTATTTCGTCACGCAGAGCATCTATCGCGGCTGGGCCTGCTTCGGCATCGTGCTGGTCGGCGCCATTCTGACCAATGTAGTTGCAGCGGGACCGTGCGCGGCCAGGTCGTGCCGTTCGCGCTGGCGATCGTCAGCACGCTGCTGATGCTGGCCACGCTGGCGATCTACTTCGCCTTCACTTTCCCGCCAATCAGGCAACCGCCAACTGGACGACGATGCCGGACGACTGGCAGTTCCTGCGACGGCAATGGGAGTACTCGCACGCGGTCAACGCGGCGATCA
>DASZMT010000098.1:0-59305 GCA_035551495.1 Rhizomicrobium sp.
AGCGCAATCGGCTTGCCGCCGCGCAGGCCTTCATCCGCAGTAAGCACGATTGTCGAGGCGCAATCGGTGATGCGGCCGGCGAGGCTGTCCGGCGAGAAGCCCGCGAACACCACCGAATGCACCGCGCCGATCCGCGCGCAGGCGAGCATCGCGTAAGCGGCCTCGGGGATCATGGGCAGGTAGATGGTGACCCGGTCGCCCTTGCGCACGCCCTGCGCCTTCAGCACGTTGGCGAAGCGGCAGACCTCGCGGTGCAGCTCCTCATAAGAGATGTGGCGCGAGTCTTTCGGGTCGTCGCCTTCCCAGATGATCGCGGTCTGCTTGGCGCGCTTGGCGAGGTGGCGGTCGACGCAGTTGACGGCGACGTTGAGCGAGCCGTCCTCGAACCATTTGATCGAGAGGTTGTCGGGGTCCCAGGAGACGTTCTTGACCTTGGTGAACGGCCGCATCCAGTCGAGGCGCTTGGCCTCTTCGCCCCAGAAGCCGTCGGGATCGGCGAGCGCGCGCGCGACCATCGCGTCGTATTTCGCGGCATCGATCAGCGCGCGCTCTTTCCACGCGGACGGCACGGGGATCAGGGTGTCGGACATTGGGCGGTTCCCGGTTCTTGCGAGGCGCGGATATTGGCGGGGGAGAGGAGGCGGTTCAAGAACGTCCGAGATCGCGCTCGGCGCCTGGCGACCAGATGACGTTCATGCGGCCTTCTTGGCCATGGCTTTACGGCGCGCGGCGGACTTCTCACGCAGCTTGCGAAACACTTCCTCATGCGGGATGCCGAGCCCGGCGTCGATTTGACGAAGACCTTCATTGACGGCTTCGACGATGGCCATCTCGTTGTCGACGTAGCGGTCGAGGATGTCTTCGATGACCCAGGAGCGGGTGCGCTTTGCCGCTTTGGCATAAGCCTCCAGCTTCCTGGCAAGCGCGGTGGGGACGCGGGCGGTGATCGTCACGGATTTGGCGGCGGGCATTGTGTACCTCGTATTCAATTGTAAGCATCGTATACAAATCAACAGTCGCGGGCCAGCTCTATTCCGCGCGGCGCCGGCCGCGCCAGCCGACGAGGATCGCCGCCAGCAGGATGACGATCGCGCCAGCGCCGAAAATCTCGAGCGTCGCCTGGGACTCGATCACCATCGCCATCGTGTCGACATGGCCGGTGTGCCACCAGGTCCAGTCGGCGCCGATGGCGCTCGCCAGCGTGGGATTGCCGGTGCTGAGCATGACGATGCCGTCGCCCGTCGCGGGGTCGAGGCGCGCCGTCGTATTGATGGCCGGATAGTTGTTGCCGTCATGGCCGACGATGAAGCCGCCCGCGCCGTTGCCGGTGTAGAGGATGGTGCCGAGGCCCCAGATCGGGATGCCGGCGACGCGCGCCACGGGCGTGCGCATCAGCGCGAGGGTCTGCGGCGTGACCACGCCGTGCGCGCCGGGCAGCTGCGCCTGCACGAAGCGCGTCATGTCGTTCAGCGAGGTGTAGAGCGAGGCGGCGGCCAGGGCGGTGAACTTGTAGTGGATCGCGGGCTTGCCGTCGGTGCCGTAGAACGTCGCCAGATGGGCCGGATCGGGCGCGACGAAGGTCGACTCTTTCATGCCGAGCGGCGCCAGCACGGTGCGGCGCATATAGGTGTTGAAGTCCTCGCCGGCGACATCCTCGATCGTCAATTGCAGCATCGCGAAGCCGCCGCCGGAATAGCGCCAGCTGCCGGCCGGCTGGCCGACGCGCACGAGGCCGGAGCGGCCCGGCATCGGATCCCCCGTGCGCGTGAGCGATTGCGGCAGGGTCTGCAGTTTCTGCCCCGGCGCGAAGCCGAGATAGCCGAGGTCGTCGGTCAGACCGGCGGTGTGGCTGAGAAGGCGGCGCACCGTGACGGCATTGTTGTCGAACGGGCTCGGCGGCAGATGCCAGCGCTTCAGGTAATGCGAGACGGGCGTATCGAGATCGATGCGGTGCTGTTCGACGAGCGCCATCACGCCGAACGCCGTCACCCATTTGCTCATCGAGGCGACCTGGAACAGCGTATCGCCGTCCACAGGCTTGCCGTGCGACGCGAAATAGGTGCCCGCGACCTTGCCGTGCACCAGGAGCGCGAGCGCGATGTTGCCTTTCGACTCGGCGGCATAGCGCGCCTTGGCGGCGGCGGCGAAGGCGGCTGTGTCGCCGGGCGGCGCCGGCATCGGCCGCCACCAGCCTTCATACGTCCCGGCCGCGACGAACACCGTCCAGGCGATCAGCGCGACCAACGTCGCCAGTGCGATGCGCAGCCCCCGCCACATGATCTTACTCCGCCGCCTTGCGCGCGATGCCGCCCAGGACCTCGTCGGTATCGGCGCCCGGCTTGCGCGGGTTGATACGGACGCTGGCCGGCGTGGCCGAGAACTGGATCGGCGGCTTCATCGAGCGCCACTGGCCCTCGGTCTCGTGCGGCATCACCTGGAAGAAATCCACCGCCTTCAGATGCGGATCCTCCAGCACGCCGTCCATCGTGTTGGCGCGCATGATCGGGATGCGGTGCTGTTCGCCCAGCGTCATCCACTCTTCCGTGGTGTGTTGCAGGGCCGCCTGGCGCATGCACTTGTTGTAGAGCGCGACTTTTTCCTTCGCGGTCTTCAGCGTGGTGAAGTCCTCGCCGTTGTAGAAATCCGCGATGCCGCCCAGCTTCATGAAGGTGTCGGCGCCTTCGCGGCCCGAGGGCATGGTGGCGATCCAGCCGTCCTTGGTCTTGAAGCAGGCGCGGTCGGGCGAGAGGGCCGGCGTCGAGCCGACATGGCCGACCATCGGCTCGAAGGCCGCGCCATAGAGATGCTCGACCATCAGGAAGCTGGTGTAGCATTCCAGCATCGGCACTTCGACGAACTGGCCTTCGCCGCTGCGCTCGCGATGGAAGAGGGCGGCGAGCGTCGCGTAAAGCGCGTGCAGGCCGCTGACCTTGTCGGCGACATAGCTCGGGAACATGCGCATCGTGCTCTCGCCCTTATTGTCGAGGAGCATGTCGGCGCCGCCGCTGGCCGCTTGCACCAGGTCGTCGAACGCCTGGCGCCCGCCATAGGGACCGTCGGAGCCGTAGCCGACGCAATGGATGTAGACCATCGACGGATTGATCGCGCGCACCTGCTCATAGCCGAAGCCGAGCTGGCCCATCGCGCTGGTGCGCACGTTGTGGATGAAGACCTGTGCCTTCGGCAGCAGGGCACGCAGCTTCTCGCGATCTTCCTCGACCTTGAGGTCGAGCGTCACCGAGCGCTTGTTGCGGCCCAGCATCATGAAGGTCGAGCCCATGTCCTTGGACGTGTGCTGCTTGAGGCCGAAGCGCTGCTTGTCGCCGCCGGGCGCCTCGATCTTGATCACGTCGGCGCCGAGGTCGCCCAGCGTCTGGGTGGCATAGGGGCCGAAGATGAAGCTGGTGAGGTCGATGACGGTGACGCCGTCCAAGGGCCCCTTTTTGACGTCGGCATGCATGGGCGAATTCCTCGAAATTGCTTATTGTCGGATAGTGATCGGGGGAGCTTACGCCATGGCGGCGGTGAAAAAGAAGAAGCCCATGACAAAGCTTGCGAAAAAGGCCGCGCCAAAGGCTTCCGCCGGGGATGCCTGGCCGCCGGCGATCGGCGAGGACAAGGTCAAGGCCGCCACCGGCAAGGGCTGGATGGGCTGGTTCGTGATCCTCAATCGGATGAAGGCGGCCGAGCTGCCGCACAAGGAGGTCGCCAAGCGGCTGCGCGAGGAGCATGGCGCGCCGCGCTGGTGGAACCAGATGATCGCCGTTTCCTACGAACGGGCGCGCGGCGGACGCAAGACCAACGAGCGCGCCGGCGGCACCTTCGCGGTGAACGTCACCAAGGTGATGCCGGCGAGCTTGTCGATGCTGTTCGCCACGGCGACGACCGCGAAATGGTTTCCACCCGGCGCGTTCGAGGAGACCTCGAAGACGCCCGACAAATACTGGCGCGGCAAGTTCAAGGGCATGCAGAAGCTCGAATTCGGCTTCACCGCCAAGGGCGAGGGCAAATCGCAGATCGCGCTGGAGATCAGCAAGCTCGAAAGCGCCGCGGCGGTCGAGACGACGCGCGCGACGTGGAAGACGGCGATGGCGCGGCTCGAAAAAACGCTGTCGGCATAACATCACCAGGGGGCATGCACCATGTACCGAACGATTTCCGCCGTTGTCGCGATTCTTTGGGGAGCCTTCGTCGCACTCGGCGCGTTGGCTGCCATCGCGACGCACCCGACCAACGCGCCGGACTCGCTGCGCGTCTTCGTCGGCATCGTGGCGGGAGTCATTCCGCTGATCGCGGGGATCGTGGCATTGGTGCGCCGGTGGGCGCTGCCGCTGATCGTCGGTTGGGGGCTGGTCGTTGCGTGGTTTGCCTGGGATTTCCTGCTGAGCGTTCTGCGCCACAAGGTGTTGAGCTTCACGGTGGCGATGCTGATCGTCTCGGTCGTCGCCGTGATCCTCTCGATCCTCGCGCGCCGCGAGGACCGTCCGGCAGCGGGTGCCGCCGGAGACTAGGCGCCGGGATTGGCGGAACAGCCGGTACACCTGCTAGCATCGGCGCTCCACCACCAACAGCCGATCGACCCATGCAACTCCATCTGTCCTCCTGGCCCGAGATCGAGGCTTATCTCGCCAAGTCCAAGGCGATCGTCATCCCCATCGGCTCGACCGAGCAGCACGGGCCGAACGGCCTGCTCGGCACCGATGCGCTGTGTCCTGAGATCATCGCCAAGCGCGCCGGCGACGAGGCGGGGTTCCTGGTCGGCCCCACCTTCAATGTCGGCCAGGCGCAGCATCACATGGCGTTCCCGGGTACCATCACGCTGCGCCCCTCCACGATGATCGCGACGATGCAGGATTGGGCACAGTCGCTGACGCGCCACGGCTTCGAGCGCATCTATTGGCTGAACGGCCATGGCGGCAACATCGCGACCATCACGGCGGCGTTCAGCGAGATGTATCACGGCGTGAGCTTCGGCGCGCCGCATGCGAACAAGCCGCCGCTGCGCTGCATGCTGCGCAATTGGTGGGAGCTCGGCGGGGTGATGGATCTGTGCCGCCAGCTGTTCCCGGTGGGCGAGGGCAGCCATGCGACGCCGTCCGAGGTCTCGGTCACCTATTTCGGCTATCCCGAGGCGCAGAAGCGCGTCACCATGAGCCCCAAGATCGCGCCCAACGGCCCGATCTACGATGCGGAGGATTACCGCCGCCGCTTCCCGGACGGACGCATCGGCTCCGATCCCAGCCAGGCCAGTGTCGAGGCGGGCGAGAAGATCGTGAACGCCGCCGTGAAATCGGTGATCGGCGAGTTCCGCGCGTTCGCCGCGTCGTAGATGACCAAGGTCGGGCGGAAGACGGCCGACGGCGATTGGGTCGCGCATTCCGATCCCCGGTCTACCGCATCGGGGAATACGACTGGGGCGAGCGGCTCGAGACCGTGGCGCCGGCCCGCGATCCGGTGGTCTTTCGCGATGCCCATGACTAGGGGGACGGCGCCATGATGACCATTCGCCTGAAGACCGCCGCCGACGATGCGCGTCTCATGCCGCTCTGGACCGGACATTTCGGATCGTCCGTCGTCGTTTCGCGCGGCCGCGTGCACGACGCGCGCGATCTCGACGGCTTCGTGGCGGAGGAGGGCGGCGTGCTGCTCGGCGCGGCGACCTTCGCGCCCGGCGGCAGCGGGATGGAGATCGTCACGCTCGACAGCGTCGTCGAAGACCGCGGCGCCGGCGCGGCGCTGCTGGAGGCGGTCACGGAACGGGCCCGCGAGGCCGGCATGCGGCGGTTGTGGCTGGTCACCACGAACGACAACATCCGCGCCATCCGCTTCTACCAGAAGCGCGGCTGGGACCTCTGCGCGCTGCACCGCGACGCGGTCGCCCAGGCGCGCAAGCTGAAACCGAAGATCCCGCTTCTCGGCAATGACGGCATCCCGATCCTTCACGAGATCGAGTTCGAAAGATTGCTTTGATTTCTGTCATCTCTATTTGTAATGCAAGTATAACGAAAAGACGGTTAGATGACCTCCAGCATAGCTGGAGTACGGTACATGATCATCGGAATCGGCGCGATCGTGGCCTATGGCGGAACGACGCCCCCGGCGGGCTCTCTGCTTTGCGACGGGAGTGCCATCAGCCGGACGAGCTTTTCGGGACTCTTCGCGGTGATCGGCACGCGCTATGGCGCGGGCGACGGCTCGACCACGTTCAACCTGCCGAACCTGCCCAGCGGATCTGTTACCTACGTCATCTCCTACGCCGACGACACGACCGGCAACGGCGCGATCGTGCTCGCGCATGCGGCTACGCTGGGCAGCCCGACGCTCGTCAACCCGACGCTGGGCACGGCAAGCGCGACGAGCTTGGCGTTCAGCAGCGCAACGGGTCTCGTCGGCGCTGTGGGGACCGACGCGCCGGCCGGAAGCGTCGGCGAGTACATCGTGTCGCGTGTCGACATTCCCGGCGTAAGCTTGTCCTCGAATGTGCTTGCGAATGTCACGTCGATTGCGCTTACGCCGGGCGATTGGGAGGTGCGTGGTCAGGTCGCATTCGTGACCGCCACCACCACGCAGCTCGGCGAAATCCAGGCCTACATTTCGGGTGCGTCAACCGACAGGCCGGGGGGCGCGAACGACGAGTTCCCGATCAGTGCTTTGACATATCAACATTTCGTTCCCGGAAATGAGACACAGATCCTCCCCACCACGATGGGGCGCATCAACATTATATCGCCGTTGACTGTTTATCTCGGCGCCAACGCGATCTTCTCCGTCTCGACCGTCCAGGCCTATGGCTTCATCGCCGCGCGGCGGATGCGTTAGCGCGATCCGGCTTCAGGCTGATCTTGTGCAGCACCAGCTCGTCGATCTCGAGCCGTTTCACGCGCGCCTTGCCGATGGCCAGCGAACCGATGGCGAGACTGCCGATCGCCAGCGCGCCGATCGCGGCCGCGCCGCAGGCGGCGGCGAAGACCGCGACGCCGATCAGGCCGTGGCCGGGCGACAGATGGCGGCTGAGGGATCTGGTGTCCATCGCTTCGTCCTCACTCCGGCGCCGGCCAGACATAGAGCGCGTCCGGCGTCTTCTCTTCGTTGTCCGCGCCGTCGGTCAGGCGCACCAGCGCACAGCCGTGCCGCTCGTAGAACCGCCGCGCCCCGGCGTTCGCCTGGAAGGTCCAGAGCTGGAAGCCGTTGTGATGGCGCTCGGTCAGGGCCTGGAACAGCTTGGCGCCCGTGCCGCTGTTGTGGCGCGACGGATGGACATAGAGTTGCTCCAGCCAGCCGCCGTCGATGCAGGCGATGCCGGTGATCTGGCCGTCGCGCTCGGCGACCCAGGTCTCTTTGTTCTCGATCAGGGTGCGGACGAATTCGCGGTGCTCTTCGGCGCTGTGAAGCTGCGGCACGAAGGTCATGGAGGCGAAACCGGCGGTGTAGACCGCGGCCGCCTCCTCGGTGTCGGCGGGTGTGGCGCGGCGGACGGTGGTGGTCATGAAGGTCCTGGGCGGGTGGTGACGGCGCGATGATAGACCCGGCCCGTGTCTTTCGTCACGATCCTTCGGTTCATTTGGCAGTTGCGAAGAGGAGGGCCGCATGGCGATCAATGGCGCGCATGTCATCATCACCTCGAAGGACGCCGAGGCCGACAAGACGTTCTTCCGCGACGTGCTCCGGTTCGCCCATGTCGATGCCGGCCATGGCGGGCTGATCTTCAAGCTGCCCGAGGCGGAGGCCGTCAGGCGGGTGGGCGGCCATGGAACCGAGCGCTCCCGACATGCCGGCCCAGCGCGCGCGACTGCTTGACTTCGACCGAAGCGGGGCCAATATCCCGCCATCCCAGGGGTGCCCTCCGAAGCGTCGGCGGAGGAGGGCTGAGATCGCAATCCCGCGAATCCCTTTGAACCTGATCCGGTTGATACCGGCGTAGGGAGAGGTCCAGATGAACAAGCCCATTCTCAATTCCAAATCCGTCACCATCACGCGCGGCGCGCTGCCCGGCTCGCGGAAAGTTCATGTCGACGGCGTGCCGTTCCGCGAGGTCGCGCTCAGCGGCGGCGAGGTGCCGGTGCGCCTTTACGACACCTCCGGTCCGTACACGGACGACACCGCCAAGATCGACATCGAGAAGGGCCTCGCCGAGGCGCGCCGCGCCTGGATCGAGGCGCGGGGCGACGTGGAGGCCTATGACGGCCGCGCCCGCAAGCCGGAGGACGACGGCCTCAAGCGCGGCGAGCTTCTGTCGGTGCCGCAGTTCGACCGCGGCACACGCCGGCCGCTGCGCGCCAAGCCGGGCAAGAACGTCACGCAGCTGCACTATGCGCGGCAGGGGATCGTCACGCAGGAGATGCGCTATATCGCGGCGCGCGAGAATCTCGGGCGCTCGGCGCTGGTGGACGGCAATTCGTTCGGTGCCTCGATCCCGGATCACGTGACGCCGGAATTCGTGCGCGACGAGGTGGCGCGCGGCCGTGCGATCATCCCGTCGAACATCAACCACCCCGAGACCGAGCCGATGATCATCGGCCGCAACTTCCTCACCAAGGTCAACGCCAATATCGGCAACTCCATCGTCACCTCGGGCGTCGAGGAGGAGGTCGAGAAGCTGGTATGGTCGATCCGCTGGGGCGCCGACACGGTGATGGACCTGTCGACCGGCCGTCACATCCACACCATCCGCGAATGGATCATCCGCAATTCGCCGGTGCCGATCGGCACGGTGCCGATCTATCAGGCGCTGGAGAAGGTCGGCGGCGTCGCCGAGGAGCTGACCTGGGAAATCTACCGCGACACGCTGATCGAGCAGTGCGAGCAGGGCGTCGATTACTTCACGGTGCACGCCGGCGTGCGCCTGGCGCATATCCCGCTGACGGCGGAGCGCGTGACCGGCATCGTGTCGCGCGGCGGCTCGATCCTCGCCAAATGGTGCCTGGCGCACCACAAGGAGAACTTCCTCTACACGCATTTCGAGGATATCTGCGAGCTTCTGAAGGCGTACGATGTGTCGTTCTCGCTCGGCGATGGTTTGCGCCCCGGCTCGACGGCGGACGCCAACGACGCGGCGCAGTTCGCCGAACTCGACACGCTTGGCGAGCTCAACCGCATCGCGCAGAAACACGACGTGCAGGTGATGATCGAAGGCCCGGGCCACGTCCCGATGCACAAGATCAAGGAGAACATGGATCGCCAGCTCAAGGCCTGCGACGAGGCGCCGTTCTACACCCTCGGGCCGCTGACGACCGACGTCGCGCCGGGCTACGACCACATCACCAGCGCGATCGGCGCGGCGATGATCGGCTGGTTCGGCTGCGCGATGCTCTGCTACGTGACGCCGAAGGAGCATCTGGGCCTTCCCGACCGCGACGACGTGAAGGCGGGCGTGATCGCCTACCGGATCGCGGCGCATGCCGCCGATCTCGCCAAGGGCCATCCCGCGGCGCGCATCTGGGACGACGCGATGAGCAAGGCGCGCTTCGAATTCCGCTGGCGCGACCAGTTCGCGCTGGCGCTCGATCCGGAGACGGCGCAGGCCTATCACGACGAGACCTTGCCCGCCGACGGCGCCAAGGTGGCGCATTTCTGCTCGATGTGCGGGCCGAAATTCTGCTCGATGAAGATCAGCCAGGAAGTGCGCGACGCCGCGAAGGGCACCAACGACACGCTGTCGTCGGCGGAGATCCGTGCGGCGATGGCGAAGAAGTCGGAAGAGTTCAAGCAGAGCGGCGGCGAGATCTATCTGCACACGCCGGCGACCAAATAGCGGCCTAGGCGGCCAGCGCGGCCTGGCGTTCTTCGGCTTCGGCGTCGAAGAATTCCTCGAACAGCGGCCGGTCGGCGACGGCCAGCGGCACGATGGCGTCGTCGATCTGGACCGCCAGGCGGTTGCGCAGGGCCCAGCGCGTGTGACGCGCGCCCGGCGTCGACTCCATCAGCGCCGCGCGCGCCTTCGCGCGGTTGACGATGTGGAATGCCTTGACGCGCGCGGGCCTCGTGTCCGCGATGAGGTACATGTCGTCGCCGAGCCGGCGCATCGAAAGGACCGGCTGCGCGGCGCCTTCGTCGTGCCACGGCTCGCGCCAGGCCTCGACGGCGTCGCTCAGCGCTTGCACCAGGGCGTGATCGCGGCGCGAGGCGGTGTCGTAATCGCCTTCGAAGTGATAGGCGAGACTGTCGCGATCGGAACCCTGCGGAAAGACATCGGCATACGCGCCCATGGGGCTCGTCGCGCGGATGCCATAGCGCTCCGGCGTCTCGTGATAGGGGCTGAAGCGGTCGATGCTGAGATGGCCGAGGCCGGAGGGCGGCTCCAGATGCGCCAGAAGCGGCGCGAGATCGCGCATGCGCCGGTAATCGTCCTCCAGGTCGCCGGGAAAGGCGTAAAGCAGGTTCCACTGCACCGCGACGCCGGTGGCGCGCGCGAAACGCAGCGCGGCGATGTTCTGACGCGTCTTCACGCCTTTTTTCATCAGGGTCAGCATGTGGTCGGACAGCGATTCGATGCCGGGCTGGATAGTGGTTACGCCGGCATCGGCCAGCGCCGCGAGGCGCCGCAAGGTGAGGTTCGCCTTCTGCTCGTAGAACAGCTGCAGGCCCAGCGCGCGCTCCTTCAATGCGGGAAGCAGATCCTGGAAATAGCGATGCGGCATGATGTTATCGAGCATCAGGACGCGCGGCGTGGGATAGCGCGCCTTGAACGTCTCCAGGTCCTCGAGCACCCGCGCCGCCGAGCGCTGGCGGTAGTCCATGCCCGTGCCGTTGATGCCGCAGAACGTGCAATGATGTTTCTGGCCCCACCAGCAGCCGCGGCTTCCCTCATAGGGCAGCCAGAACAGCTTGTGCCGGAGAATCTCGGAGTCGGGATAGAACGCCTCTATCTGCCGGAAATAGGCGTCGTAGTCCGCCGTCGGCAGGGCATCGAGATTGTTGCAGGGTTTGCCGCGAACGACACGGGTGCCCCCCGCCTCGCGCGATCGTCCCAGGAAGTCGACGAATGTCTCTTCGCTTTCGCCGGAAAACACCACGTCGATCGCCGGCGTCAGGCTCGCCACGCCCTCGGCCATCGGTCCTTCGCACAGTGCGCCGCCCACGATCAGCGTCCGCATGGGCGCGATCGCCCGCAACCGGTTGAACAGCGCGACCGTCGCCGTGGTCTGCTCGAACATCAGATTGGCGCCGACGATGGGATAGTCCAATGCGGCGATGGCGTGCGCCAGCTCGTCCGTCCACGCCGTCGCTCGGCGCTGCAGATCGGGGTCCAGGGCCGGCGCGGGCGTTTGCGCCTTGGCCTCGGGCCGCCAGAGCGGCGCGCCTTGCGGCGGTCCGGCCGGTGCGGCATCGCCATAGGCGGCGGGCACGAAAACTTTCTCGCCGGCCAGCGAACCCGTCTCGCCATAGCAGATGTCGCTGTAGCGTTCCTCGCCGATGGCACGCGCGAACAGGATGTTCGCATAAAGCACCTCGACGCGGAAACCGGCGCGCGCGCCCAAGGCCTGCAGCAGATGCAAGCCATAGGACGGACGGTCCATCCCCGCGAAGGGCGGCACGATCAGAAGCGCGTCGCCGGATGGGGCGACGGCCGAAAGATCGATTGTCATCGGTGCGCGCTTTCGGCCGGCCGCGTCAGAACCGGACGCGGATCGAGATGCCGATGCCGATCTTCGGCCTGGCGGCGAGGGCCGCGAGATTTTTCGGCTGCATGTCCGCGACCATGCCCTTCAAGTCGCTGTTCTGCTTGGCGTTGAGCTTCAAGCCCTTGCCCGCCAGGTAGGACGACGGGTTCTTGAGGAAGGCGGCTTGGGCATCGGCGTTCTTGTTCAATTCGTCCTCGATCGCGGACACATCGGGCGTGTTCGAGGATGACTTTGCTTTTTTTGCCATGAAATCCTCCAAATATTCGCATTGAATATTTGAAGCTGTACTACAACTTTGGTGCGATTACTAGTTTGCGGCGCCAATAAAGGAAAGACTCGGGAAACGGCCGCAAGGCTGTAATCCTGGCTATTTGAGGAACCCGTTCGCCAGCGCCGTCGCGAAGGCGTCGCCGGCGGCGGTGCCCCACAGGCTTTGCGTCTGGCCGTGCGCGGCCTGGTCGGCGCGTTCGTAGTAATCGCCGGTTTGCTTCGCCGGCGTCACGCCGTTGGTCTCCAGCCCGATCTCGCGCGCCACGATGCGGCCCTTGGGATCGATCAGCAGGTTGCACGGCAGCACCAGGCTGTTCGCCCGGCGCGCCACGTGCTTGACCAGCTCGCCGCCGAAGCGCTGCTCGGCCATCGGCGTGAAGATCTCGGCGCGCAGCGACTGGAACAGGCCGGCGACGGCAAGCGGCGTCATCTGTTTTCGCGGCCAGCTCAGCACCGGCAGGATCGCAAAGTGCTCGTTGCCGTAGACTTCCTGGAGGCGCGCGAAGTCGGGGATCTCGATCAGGCACGGCACGCACCATTCGGCGAACACCGGCATCAGCACGGTGCGCCCCTGCAGGATATCCGCGATATCGAACGGTCCGTTCGGCGTGTCGAGGCGCACGTTCGGCAGGCTGTCGACCGGCGAGGCGGTGAACGCCTTGGCGAGCGCGTTGTCCTTCAGGACGCCGGTGGCGATGGGCGAGTCGTCATCGGCCCGGGCGGCGTCCGGCGCCGCGCCGGCCGCCGCGAGCCCCGCCAATCCGCCCAGAAGCGCGCGCCGGTTCATCGCAGGGACTTGCTGCCGGTCACGGCGTGCCACAGGAACAGCACCACGATGGCGCCGACGATAGCGACCAGCATGGAGTAGATGTTGAAACCGGTGATGCTCAAGCCGCCGATGGCCGAGAAGATGAAGCCGCCCACCATGGCGCCGACCAGGCCGAGCGCGATGTTGAGGAAACAGCCCTGGCCGCGGCTGTTGACGATCAGGCTTCCCAGCCATCCCGTGATGGCGCCAAAGAAAATCCAGCCCAATACCGACATGTTGCCCTCGCACCCTTCAAAACGACGTTACGCCCATCGCGATCGCGGCCGCCAGCATCACCAGCGTCGACGCCCAGCCCAAGAGCTTCAGAGAACGGCCGGCCGTGAATTCGCCCATCAGCGTCTTGTTGCCCACCACATACATCATCGCGAACATCATGGGCACCGCGATCACGCCGTTGATCACCGCGCTCCAGAACAGCGCCTTGATCGGGTCGATGGCCGAATAGTCCATGGCGACGCCGATCGCCACCGCGACGGCGATCACGGTATAGAAGCCGGCCGCCTGCCACGGCATGTTGTCGAGGCCTTCGTTCCAGCCGCCGATCTCGCACACGGCATAGGCCGAGGAGCCGGCCAACACCGGAACGGCCAGCATGCCGGTGCCGATGATCCCGATGGAGAACAGCGCGTAGGCGAAGTTTCCGGCCACCGGCCTCAGCGCCTCGGCGGCCTGCGCCGCGGTCTGAATGTCGGTCTTGCCCGCGGCGTGCAGCGTCGCCGCGGTCGCGATCATGATCGCGATGGCGATCAGGTTGGACACCGCCATGCCGGCAATGGTGTCGAAGCGGATGCGCTGGAAGGCCGCCGGTGCCTCGGGCGGATCGTCGACCAAGGGCTTCTCGTTCTTGTCGTGCTCGACCTCTTCCACCTCCATCGCGGCCTGCCAGAAGAAGAGATAGGGGCTGATCGTGGTGCCGAAGATCGCGACGATGATCGTGGCGGCCGCCGGCGACAGCGTGATGCCGACGCCGATCAGCGCCAGGCCGACCTGACTCCAATCGAGCTTCACCAGGAACACGACCGCGACATAGGCGAACAGGCTGAAGGTCAGGACGATCAGCAGCCGCGAGTAGCGCCGATAGGGCACGAACATCTGCAACACGACAGACAGCACCGCGAACAGCGCGGTGAAGACGTGCGCGCCGAAGCCGGCCATCAGGCCGGCCGCTTCGCCCATCGCGGCGAGATCCGCGCCGACGTTGATCGTGTTGGCGACGAAGAGAAGCAGGATCAGCCCCGCCACCAGCCAGCGCGGCATGACCTTGAGCATGTTGTTGGCGAGGCCGCGGCCGGTGACGCGGCCGATATGGGCGCTGACCAGCTGGATCGCCACCATCAGCGGGAAGGTCAGCACAAGCGTCCAGAGCAGGCCGAAACCGGCCTGCGCACCGGCCTGGGAATAGGTCGCGATGCCGCTGGGATCGTCGTCGGCCGCGCCGGTGATCAGGCCGGGGCCGAATTGCTTGAGAACGGCGACGCCGCGAAAGCGCTGCGCCAGCGTGCGGGACGCGGCGCGCGCGCTTTCGCGGTTGCCGCTCACATCGTCACCACGACCTTGCCCATGGCCTTGCGGTCCATCAGCATACGGATGGATTTTCCGGCCTCGGCGAGCGGGAAGGTGGCCGAGACGTCGGGATTGAGCTTGCCGTCGGCGATCATCCCCATGATCTCGGCCAGCGCCGCGCTGGCGGCCTTGGGATTGCGCCCGGTGAAGGCGCCCCAGAACACGCCGAGCACGTCGCAGCCCTTGAGCAGGGTGAGGTTCAGCGGGATCTTCGGGATCTCGCCGGCCGCGAAGCCGATCACGAGATAGCGCCCCTCCCAGTTCATCGCGCGCAGCGACGGCTCGGCATATTGGTCGCCGACCGGGTCGTAGAGCACGTCGGCGCCCGCCCCGCCGGTCAGCTCCTTGATCTTGTCGGAGATCGCCTTCTGCTGGTCGCGGCTGAGCGGCAGGCGCGGATAGACGAAGCCGGCGCCGGCGCCGTGCTTGATCGCAAGGTCGACCTTCTCCTGGCTCGACGCGCCGGCGACGACCTTGGCGCCCATCGCGACGCCCAGCTCCACCGCCGAAAGGCCGACGCCGCCGGCGGCGCCGAGCACCACCAGCGTCTCGCCCGCCTTCAGCCGCGCGCGGTCCTTCAGCGCGTGATAGGAGGTGCCATAGGTCACGATGAACGCGCTCGCGACCTCGAAGCTCACATTGTCCGGCACCTTCACGCAGCGCGAAGCCGGTGCCAGCACCTCTTCCGCGAAGCCGCCATTGCCGATCGAGACCGCGACGCGGTCGCCTTCCTTGAGGCCGGTCACGCCCTCGCCGAGGCTCTTCACCACGCCCGCGACCTCGCCGCCGGGCGGGAAGGGCAGGGCCGGCTTGAACTGGTACTTGTCGGCCAGCATCAGCACGTCGGGGAAGTTCACGCCGCACGCTTTCACGGCGATCAGGACCTGCCCCTTGCCGGGTACGGGCGAAGGGATGTCGCGCAGCTCCATCTCCTCGGGCGGTCCGTAATGGGTGCAGAGCATGGCTTTCATGGTGGGGCTCCCCGATGTCTTACAATGTTTGAATACCGATCCGACGACCTTAAGCGATGCGCGCATTGGCGCAAAGGGCGGATCAAAATGTCATCGCGCCGCGTATAATGGGAGTCGGAGCGCGCTTCGAAGCCGGAGATGACCATGCGCAAACGCACCCTCGCATTCCTTCTCGCCGCCGCGGTGTCGGCGCCCCAATTGACGCTCGCGGCCGACTCGTCCATCTGCATCCGCCGCAACGACATCCGCGCGTGGTCGAGCCCGGCGCGCCGCCAGCTGGTGCTGGAGAACTATGCGCACAAGAAGGTCATCCTGAAGATGAGCGGTTCCTGCGAGGGGTTCGGCACGTACGATTCCTTCCAGATCACCGGGCCGAACGAATCGAACATCGACTGCATCGTGCCGGGCGACGTGGTGCGCACCAACTGGGCGGGCGAGCCGGGCGAATGTTCGATTACGACCATTTCACCTTATGACGGCCCCGTGCACCCGCATCCCTGATGGATCGAAGGCGCGGCTTTTGCGTATAATCCAGTTGGATGGGCACCTCTCTTTTTCGAGGACGGTAAGTCATGCGCAAGACGATTTTGATCGCGGCGGCGTTTGCCGTGTTGAGCGGCGGGCCCGCTTTCGCCTTCGTGCCGGCCGAAGCCTGCATCCGCCACGACGACATCAACAACTGGCATTCGCTCGACGACAAGCACCTGGTGATCGACGACTATCATCACAAGAAGGTGCTGCTGACGATGATCGGCACCTGCAGCAACTTCAAGTTCAGCGACGCGATCGAGATCCGCGGCGTGGGCGAGAGCCGGCTCGACTGCATCTCGCCGGGCGACGAGGTCCAGACGCGCGGCATCGGCTCGGGACCGATCCACGGCCGCTGCGCGGTGACGAAGGTCGAGCCGTATACGGGACAGACGTTCGGCAAGGCGGCCGAGCATCACGACGACAACGCAGGCGGCAGCCGCTAAGCACAACTGTCATGCCCGCGTAGGCGGGCATCCGGAACCGTCTCGCACCCAATGTGCGGCCTCTGGATGCCCGCCTATGCGGGCATGACAGTAAGGTTCTCCAGCGCCGCCGCCGGCCGGCGCTCGCCGACCACGGTGCCGCGCGTGTTCAGGATCGGCGCCCGCAACAGGCCCCGCGCGCCCTCGCCAAGCAGGCCGAGCTTGTCCAGCACCGCGGCGATCGCCGTTTCCGACGCGCGGCCCGCGCCGTCGTCGATCTTGATCGCGATGCCGAGGCTGTGCTGCGGCAGCCAGCCGCCGAAGAAGCCCTCCGCGCCCGTCTTCGCCGCGACCTTGCCGCCGCCCGCATGGATCAGCGTGGCGCAGGCGCGGCCCGTGCCCGACATCAGCTCCGGATGCTGGATCATCGCGCCCAGGATGCGGCGCGCCGCCGGGCTCTCGCCCGACGCCATCTTCGCCGCGGCGCGCGCGAACTGCGCCAGCGAGGTCGCGAAGTTCGGCGCCGCGCAGCCGTCGATGCCGTAAGGCAGGTCGTCCGCGCCCGTCAGATCGCGCAGCACCTTTGCCACCGCCTGCTGCACCGGATGGTCGACGCGCTCATAGCCGTCGGTCGCGATGTCCCAATGCCGTGCCACGGTGAGGAAGCCGGTATGCTTGCCCGAGCAGTTGTTGAAGATGCGCGTCGGCTTCTCGGCTGCGCGGATCATCGCCTCCGCCACCGGCTCGTAGCGCGACGCGTGCGCGCCGCAGGCGAGGTCCTGCTCGCCCAGGCCGATGCGCGACAGCCAGGCGGAGACGCGCGTGGTATGCATCGGCTCGCCGGAATGCGAGGCACAGGCCAGCGCGATCTCCTCGTCTGAGAGCCCGAAGGCCTCGGCGGCACCGGATTCGACCAACGGCATTGCCTGCATCGGCTTGAGGGAGGAGCGCGAATAGACCGGCGCGTCGATGTCGCCCAGCGACGCCACGACCTTGCCGTTCGCGTCGCAGACCGCGATGCCGCCGCGATGGACGCTCTCGACGAGGCCGCCGCGGGTCAGCTCGACGAGAATGGGGTTGCTCATGGAATCCCTATAGCATGTTCGGGCATCACAGGTCCGCCTCCCCCACATGCGCGCAGCGCATTGGTGGGGGAGGTGCCCGTAGTGCCGTGAGGTGCGAAGGGCGGAGGGGGAAATAATGCGCGGCTATTTCGCAGTCGGCGTCGACGGCATTTCGAAGCCGATGAATCTCGGCAATTTGATGCGCATCGCGAATGCGTTCGGCGCAAGCTTCTTCTTCAACGTCGCGCCGCAACTGAAACTCTCCGACGCCCGCAACTCCGACACCTCGGCGACGCAGGGCACCTTGCCGCTCTATACCTACAAGACCGTCGACGATTTGCGCCTGCCGGTGGGCTGCCGCCTGGTCGGCGTGGAGATTACCGAGGACGCGGTCGAGCTGCCGCGCTTCCGCCATCCGGCGCGCGCCGCCTATGTGTTCGGCGGCGAGCGGTTCTCGCTGTCGCCGGCGATGTTGGCGCGCTGCGAGTTCGTGGTGAAGATCCCGATGAAGTTCTCGATCAATGTCGGCATGGCGGGCGCGATCGTGATGTACGACCGGCTGATCTCGACCGGCAATTTCGGCGACCGGCCCATCGTGCCCGGCGGGAAGGTAGTTACGCCTCCGCCGCCGCACACCTGGGGCGCGCCGCTGGCGCGGGACAAGCGCTAAACCAACCCCTCCCGCAAGGGGAGGGTAGGCTCGATTGCACATGACCCCAATGCCAGTAGGGCAGGTGACAGGGGCGGCGGCGGCTGTATAGTCCGGCACCTCATGTCCGCTCCCGCACTCGAAATTTCCCACCTGCGCAAGGTCTATCGCGGCGGCACCGTCGCCGTCGAAGACGTGTCGCTCACCATCCAGCCCGGCGATTTCTTCGGCTTCCTCGGCCCCAACGGCGCCGGCAAGTCGACGACGATCCATTGCATCACCGGCATCTCGAACCCGACATCGGGGTCGATCAAGATCTTCGGTGTCGACGCGGTCGCCGACTACCGCAAAGCGCGCAAGCTGGTCGGCCTGTCGCCGCAGGAGTTCAACGTCGATCCGTTCGCCAATGCGCGCAACATCGTCGACTGGATGGGCGGCTATTTCGGCATGCCGGCGGCACAGCGCAAGCGCCGCACCGACATGCTGATCGAGCGCTTCGACCTGGTGCCGCACGCGTCCAAGCCGTTCCGGGAGCTTTCCGGCGGCCTCAAGCGCCGCGTGATCCTGGCGCGCGCCATGGTGCACGACCCGCAGCTGCTGATCCTCGACGAGCCGACGGCGGGCGTCGACGTCGAGCTGCGCATGCAGCTTTGGGCTTATCTCCAGGAGCTCAACCGCGAGGGCAAGACGATCCTGCTCACCTCGCACTATCTCGAAGAGATCGAGCGGCTGTGCCGCACCATCGCCGTCGTCGCCAAGGGTCGCGTCGTGCGCTACGGCAACAAGGAAGACTTCTTCACCGAGCCTGGCGGGCTCGAACGCGCCTATCTCGCCGCCACCGGCAAGGAAGCCGACCATGTCTCGGCGGGAGCGGCGCGATGAGCGAGATCAATTGGATCGGCCTGTGGACCATGGTCCGGCGCGAGATCCAGCGCCTGGCGCGCGTGCCGATCCAGGCCGTGGTGGCGCCGCTGATCTCGGCGCTGCTGTTCATCTTCATCTTCGGCTTCGTGGTCGGCGGCCGTATCAAGAATTTCGGCGCCTATTCGTATCTGGAGTTCGTGCTGCCGGGCGTGGTGATGATGAACGTCATCAGCGCCGCCTTCCTGCAGGCGACCTCGCAGATCTATTTCCAGCGCTTTCAAAAGAGCATCGAGGAGATCCTGGTCTCGCCGCTCTCCTACGTCGAGATGATCGCCGGCACGGTGAGCATCGTGGTGCTGCGCTCGGTGTTCACGGCGCTGGGCATCATGGTGATCGGCATCCTCTTCGGCGCGGTCCATATGCATTCGCTGCCCGAGTTCCTGTTCTGGGTGGTCTTCGTGTCGATGATCTTCGGCTTCCTCGGCATCATCGTGGCGCTGTGGGCCAAGACCTTCGAGCAGCTCAACGTCCTGATGGTGTTCTTCATCCAGCCGCTGTCGATGGTGGGTGGGGTGTTCAACACGATCGGCATGCTGCCGCCCTGGCTGCGCTGGCTGGCCTACGGCAATCCGCTGTTCTACTTCATCAATGGCCTGCGCCATTCGATGATCGGCTTCAGCGAAGGTCCGGCGGCATTCGGCGCGATCTTCACCGTGGCGCTGGCCGCGGCGCTCGGCGCCATCGTGTGGCGGCTTTATGCGATCGGCTGGGGCCTCAGGGAGTAGCGGCCACCCGCGCCTTGCGCCCCTTGCCGGGGCGTGCCGCGACGCCGCGCGCGTCGACCGCTTCGCCGCATTCCGAGCAGCTCAGCATCGCGCGGAAATCGTGACCGCAGGCGAGGTGGGTGTGCAGCACTGGCGGGCCGTTCTTCGACGGATAGTGCTTGTCGCCCCAATGCACCAGCGAGAGGATCGCAGGGTAAAGGTCGAGGCCTTTCCGCGTCAGCCGGTATTCCTGGCGAACGGGGCGCTCCTGATACGGCACCTTGCGCAGGATGCCTTCTTCGACCAGCAACGCCAGCCGCTCGGAGAGCACACGGCGCGCGATCTTGAGGTTCGCCTCGAATGCCTCGAAGCGGCGCACGCGCAAGAACGCCTCGCGCAGGATCAAGAGCGTCCAGCGGTCGCCGATCGCCGCCAGCGTCTTCGACAGCGAGCAATCCTCGCGTGACAGGGCATCCCAGCGCATGGCGCGATCCTGCCATTGACTAAGTCTCATTTCAAGACTTATAAGTGCATAAATAAGACTTCGTGGAGGCCCGCATGCCGTCCCCCCGCAACGCCACCTGTGCCGTGATCGGCGCGGGCGACTATATCGGCGCCGCCATCGCCAAGCGCTTCGCGGCCGAGGGCTACACGGTGTTCGCGGGCCGCCGCACGGCCGACAAGCTGGCGGCGCTGAAATCGGAGATCGAAGCCGCCGGCGGACGCTGCGAGACGCGCGGCCTCGACGCGCGCAAGGAGGACGAGGTCGCGGCGTTCCTGAACGAAGCCGATGCGCATGCGCCGCTCGAGGTCTGCGTCTTCAACGTCGGCGCCAATGTGAACTTCCCGATTCTCGAAACGACGGAGCGCGTGTTCCGCAAGGTGTGGGAAATGGCGTGCTATGGCGGGTTCCTGTCGGGGCGCGAGGCGGCGCGGCTGATGCTGCCGCGCGGGCAGGGCACGATCCTGTTCACCGGCGCCACCGCCTCGATGCGCGGCGGCAAGGGCTATGCGGCGTTCGCCTCGGCCAAGTTCGGCCTGCGGGCCGTGGCGCAAAGCATGGCGCGCGAGCTGGGGCCGCAGAACATCCATGTCGCGCATCTCATAATCGACTCCGGTGTCGATACCGCCTTCGTGCGTGAGCGCATAAGGGCGCGCGGCGGCGACGCGGCGGTCGCAGCCATCGAAGAGGACCAACTGATGGATCCGGCCTCGATCGCCGGCGCCTATTGGTACCTGCACAGCCAGCCGCGCGACGGTTGGACCTTCGAGCTCGACATTCGTCCGTACAAGGAGACGTTCTGATGGCCCCGCGCGCGGAATTCCTGTTCGATTTCGGCAGCCCCAATGCTTATCTCTCGCACCGCGTGATCCCTGACATAGAGGCGCGCACCGGCGTCCGGTTCGAATACACGCCCGTGCTGCTCGGCGGCATCTTCAAGGCGACGGGCAACCAGTCGCCGGTGCAGGCGTTCGGCCACATCAAGAACAAGCTCGCCTATGAGGGGCTGGAGACGCAGCGCTTCGCGAAGAAACACGGCATCACCGAGTACCACATGAACCCGTTCTTCCCGGTCAACACGCTGCAGCTGATGCGCATGGCGATCGCGGCGCAGAACGAGGGCTTCCTGCCACGCTACGTGGATGCAGTGTTCCATCACATGTGGGTGGCGCCCAAGAAGATGGACGACGCCGAGGTGGTGCGCGCCGCGCTGGCGGAGTCGGGGCTCGATCCCGCGCTGCTGGACCGCGCCCAGGCGGGCGAGGTGAAGGCCAAGCTGATCGCGAACACGGAGGACGCGGTGGCGCGCGGCGCCTTCGGCATCCCGACGTTCTTCGTGGATGGCGCGATCTATTTCGGCAAGGACAGGCTCAGAGACGTGGAAGAGGCGGTTATCTCCTAATCACTTCCCCTTGTGGGGAGGCCGATAATTTTCGAGCGCGGCGAGAAAATTTCGGGTGGGGGACGGTGCTGGGCGTCGAGAGCGGACCCCCACCCGAAAAATTGCTTCGCTGCGCTCCGCAATTTTTTCGACCTCCCCACAAGGGGAGGTGATTTGAGCATTTACTGGCACCGGCCCACCCCGTAATCTGACCCCGGATACCACCGCCACCATAGAAGTGCCTGATTCCGCTGGCATAGCGGGCGGGCTGCACGGGAGCCGGCCTTCATGATTCGCGCCTCTTACCTCGCCTTCGGCCTCCTTCTGGCGGGCGCCGCCACGGTTCCGGCCGCCGCCGACGATGCGACGCTGCTCGGCACCACCAAGGACTGGTCGGCGCTGACCAGCGGAACCGGATCCGACAAGGTCTGCTATGCGATGGCCAAGCCGCACGCCAGCGACCCGCGCAAGATCAAGCGCGACCCGATCTATTTCCTGGTCACCGATTGGCCCAGCCGTCACACCAAGTCGGAACCCGAGGCCGTGCCCGGCTACCAGTACAAGGACGGCGCCGCCGTCACCGCCCAGGTCGGTGCCGACAAGTTCGAGTTCTTCACCCAGAACGACGGCACCGCCGGTTCCGCCTGGATCCGCAAGCGCAACGACGAGGTCCGTCTCGTCGAAGCGATGCGCAACGGGCAAAACCTGGTCGTCACCGGAACCTCCAAGCGCGGCACGGTCACCAAGGACACCTACTCGCTGGCCGGCCTCGGCGACGCGCTCGACCGCATCCACAAGGAATGCGGGATGTGAGGATCGCGTTCGTCGCGATCCTGATTTCCCTGCTTGACCTGGCAGCGCCCGCGCGCGCCGCGGATTGCTCCGGCCCCGCACCGGTCGCCGCGGTGACCACGCTGCCGGCGCCGCTCGACACCTGGGGCACGGTCGGCTGCACGCCGTATGGCTACGTCATCGCCAACCATCCGGGCTGGATCTGGTCGGAGCCGGGCGGCTACCTGCCGGTCTACATCCCGGCGCAGATGGTGGCGAAGGATCCCAGGCCCCTCGGCAACACCGCCTATTTCACGGCGATCATCGTGACCAAGAGTGCCGGCGCCGACTACGCCGCCGCCTATGCCGCCTACGCCAAGGGCTTCGCGCCCGACGCGAAGAAGCCGGATGGTTACCGGCTGGAGGCGACCTCGGTGCTGGGAACCAAGCTGACGCTGTTCTTCTTCGACTACGGCGACCACGCCTGGGGCATCTGGTGCGGGATGGGCAAGTTCGCCTGCAACCCGGACACGCGCTTCATGCTGCTGGGCCCGCGCAAGGCGGGCGGCGGCGGCTGACCCCTCGCAAAACACCGGGACCGGTGACATATAGGCCCCTATGACGACCGCCCCGACCAACCTGATCGGCTTATCCCCCGATGCGCTCCAGACGGCCTTGCTCGAGGCCGGCTTGCCGGAGAAGGGCGCCGCCATGCGCGCGCGGCAGGTGTGGAACTGGGTCTATGTCCACGGCGCGCGCGATTTCGCGCAGATGACCAACCTCGCCAAGGACGTCCGCGCAACGCTGGCCGGGACATTCACTCTGGCGCGGCCCGAAATCGTCACCGAGCAGATCTCCACCGACGGCACGCGCAAATGGCTGCTGCGCACCGGCCCCGGCATCGAGTTCGAGAGCGTCTTCATCCCCGAGCCCGGGCGCGGCACGCTGTGCGTCTCCTCGCAGGTCGGCTGCACGCTCAATTGCCGCTTCTGCCACACCGGCACGCAGAAGCTGGTGCGCAACCTGACGCCGGCCGAGATCGTCGGTCAGGTGATGATCGCCAAGGACTCGCTGGGCGATTGGCCCAGCACCGGCCCCGACCGCCGCCTCACCAATGTGGTGATGATGGGCATGGGCGAGCCGCTCTACAATTTCGAGAACGTGAAGGCGGCGCTCGCCATCGTCGCCGACGGCGACGCGCTGGCGCTGTCGCGCCGCCGCGTGACGCTCTCCACCGCCGGCGTGGTGCCGATGATCGCGCGCGCGGGGGACGAGATCGGTTCCTCGCTCGCCATCTCGCTGCACGCGGTGCGCGACGACGTCCGCGACGTGATCGTGCCGATCAACAAGAAGTATCCGATCAAGGAGCTGCTCGACGCCTGCCGCGCCTATCCGGGCGTGTCGAACGCGCGGCGCATCACCTTCGAATACGTGATGCTGAAGGGCGTGAACGACAGCCTGCCCGAGGCGCGCGAACTGGTGCGGCTGATCAAGGGCATTCCGGCGAAGATCAATCTGATCCCGTTCAACGCCTGGCCGGGCGCGCCGTACAAATGCTCCGACTGGGACCAGATCGAGAAGTTCGCCGAGATCGTGAACCGCGCGGGTTACGCGAGCCCGGTGCGCACGCCGCGCGGCCGGGACATCATGGCCGCCTGCGGTCAGCTCAAGAGCGAGAGCGTGAAGCTGCGCGCGAAGGACCGGGTGATCGGGGAGCTCGAGAGCGCGGCGCTGGCGCGGATGCCGGGGTAGGGCCCTACACCCACCACTGTCATGCCCGCGAAGGCGGGCACCCAGTCGTGCTCACAAGCTCGGTCGAAGGTCATTCCACTCCGGATTCACGCTCTCGATCAGCCGCAGCTTCCAAGCGCGCTCCCATTTCTTGATCCGCTTCTCGCGGAGGATGGCTTCGCGGATGTCGCCGTGTTCCTCGAACCACACGAGCGTCTTGATGCCGTACTTCTTCGTGAAGCCGGGCACCAAGCCTTCGCGGTGCTCGTAACAGCGGCGCGCCATGTCATTCGTGACGCCGACATAGAGCGTGCCGTTCCGCGCGCTCGCCATGATGTAAACGAAGTAGCGATGCTCTCGCGGCATGGGAGGCTCGCACTGGATGCCCGCCTTCGCGGGCATGACAAGGGGGCTATGGACGCTTCGGGTTTCTCTTCTTTGCCAGCCTTACACCCGGCTGGTCGCCGTTGGTGAATTCCACACCAGCGGTTTCAAGCGCGCGCTGCAACGCCGCCATCGTGGCGCGGATCGGCTGGCGCTGCTCCGACTCGAAACTGAGGATCGTCCGCCACGACACGCCCGCAAGCTCTGCGAGCTCTTTCTGCGACAGGTCGATCAAGGCGCGGGCGGCGCGACATTGCGCGGGCAAAATGGTCATTGCTTATTGCAGCAAAACTGCTATGCTTCAGTCAGGCAAGATTGCCTATAAACCGAGATATCACGAAAGACCGCGCCATGGCCAACATGCGCCGCGCCCGGACGTCCGTCGCGCGCGGCGGGCGCGAGGCCGCTTTCCGCGATGCCGTCTCCCACGCCGTGTTCGCGATGGAGGAGCCTCTGCGCGAGGCGCAGCATTTTATCCATGTCCTCGGCGCCATCTCGCAAGACCACGGCGAGGATAACGAGGCTATCAGCACTGTCGCGGTAGAAGCCAACCGCAAGCTGGACGCGGTCGACAAACATCTGCATCGTCTGTTCGCAATCTTTCGCCGAAGCCCATGACCGACCTCTCCAACAAGATCGCCGTCATCACCGGCGGTAGCCGTGGTCTCGGGCGCGAGATGGTGCTGGCCTTCGCGAAGGCGGGTGCCGACGTCGTCATTGCCAGCCGCAAGCAGGAGGCCTGCGATGCCGTAGCCAAGGAAGTGGAAGCGCTGGGCCGCCGCGCGCTGCCGCTCGCGGCGCATGTCGGCAAGTGGTCGGACAACGATGCGCTGGCCAAGGCGGCCTATGACCATTTCGGCCGCGTCGATATCCTGGTCAACAATGCCGGCATGTCGCCGCTGGCGCCGTCGCTGTCGGACACCACCGAGGACCTGTTCGACAAGGTCGTGGCGGTGAACTTCAAGGGGCCGTTCCGCCTCGCCTCGCTGATCGGCGAGCGCATGGTGGCGGGCGCGGGCGGCGTGATCATCAACCTGTCCTCGACGGCCGCGTTCAAGCCGGAGCCCAACACGGTGCCCTATGGCGGCGCCAAAGCGGCGGTGAATGCGATGACGGTCGCCCTCGCCAAGGCCTTCGCGCCCAAGGTGCGCGTCAACTGCATCGCGCCGGGGCCGTTCCTCACCGACGTCTCGACTGTGTGGCGCGAGAACAAGGCGTTCCAGCAGCAGCTCGGCCTCAAGCGCTTCGGCGAGCCGCACGAGATCGTCGGCACCGCGCTCTATCTCGCCTCCGACGCGTCGAGCTACGTCACCGGCCAGGTGATCCGCGTCGACGGCGGCACATGGTGAGGCGCTAGGCTTTCACAGCCCACGCAAGCGCGTCTTCCAGGCGGTCATTGCCCCAGAACAATTCGTCGCCGACGGTGAAGCTCGGCGCGCCGAACACGCCGCGCGCGATCGCTTCGCCGGTCTGGGCCTTGAGCCTGTCCTTGTCGATCGCCGCCGTGGCGTCCGCCGGATCGATGCCGAGGCGCATGAGGATATCGTTCAGCACCGCATCGTCGGCGATATTCTTCTGCTCGGCGAAGTTCGCGGTGTAGACCGCGCGCGTGAAGGCCGGCGTCCAGCCCTCGGCCTCGCCGGCCAGCGCGAGGCGCGCCGCCTTCAACCCGTTCTGCGGAAACGCCACCGGCGGCAGCCTGAGCGGCAGTCCCTCGCGCGCGCAAATGCGCGCGAGGTCGCGCCACATGTATTTGCCCTTCACCGGATAGATGTTGAACGGCGAGTCGCGCCAGCCCTGCGCCCCGAAGATCGGCCCCAGCAGGAACGGCCGCCAGCGCACCGCGACGCCCGCCGCCGCGGCGAGCCGCTCGATCCGCATCGCCGCCGGATAGGAGTATGTGCTCGCGAACTCGAACCAGAAATCCAGCGCCGCCGCCATCGTTTTCCCCACCAAATCGCCCGCTTTTCCGGCCCGGTTGGCCAATGCGGTTTTGGCATGGCTCGGCTGCCCGGCCAACATGGTTGTGGGATGGAAGGGCGCCTTGGGCGGTACTAGATTCTTTTCCGTTCTTCGGCGTCTTCTCAAGAGCAAGACGCCTGAGCCGCCGCGCTCTTCGCGGCCTTTCTGGGGTTCTCTCACATGTCTATCGTTATCCTGGTCGCCCTCGCGGTGGCCTTTTATCTGCTTGCCGGCATCCGCATCGCGCAGGAGTACGAGCGCGGCGTCGTCTTCCGTCTCGGCCGCTATCAGTCCGTGAAGGGGCCGGGCCTGTACTGGATCGCGCCCATCTTCGACCGGCAGTGGAAGCTCGACCTGCGCACCCGCACCGTGACGGTGGAGCAGCAGGAAACGATCACGCGCGACAGCGTCACCATCAAGGTGAACGCCGTGCTGTGGTACCGAATCTCCGATCCCAGCCTGGCGATCGTGCAGGTGCAGAACTACCAGGCGGCGGTGTATCAGCTGGCGCTGACCTCGCTGCGCAACATCATCGGCCAGCATCAGCTCGACGAGGTGCTGAAGGAGCGCGACGGCATCAACGGCACGCTCAAGACCATCGTCGATGCCGCCACCACGCCGTGGGGCATCCACATCGAGATGGTGGAGATGAAGGACGTCGAGATTCCCGAAGGCATGCAGCGCGCCATGGCGCGCGAGGCCGAGGCGATCCGCGAGAAGCGCGCGCGCCTCATCAAGGCGGAAGCCGAGGCCGAGGCGTCGCTGAAGCTCGCCGACGCCGCAGGGCTGATGGCGGGCAATCCGGCGGCGCTGGAGCTGCGCCGCATGCAGATGGTCTCGGAGATCGGCGCCGAGCACAACACGACCACCATCGTGCTGATGCCGTCCGAGATGGTCGGCATGGGCCATGCGCTCGCCAAGATGGCGGCGTCGTGATGGTCACGGGCATCGCCGGCGAAAGAGAGGGACGGGCGTGGCGGCGCTATTCGCTGCTGCTCGCCCTGTACCGGACCTCTTTCGCCGGCCTGCTCGTCGTCTTTGTGATGGCGCTGTGCGGATTCACGGACGTGGGCGATGTGGTCTTCGTCGTCCTGGCGCTCCTGGCCGTTTCGGCCCTGATCGTCACCGCGTATACCTGCCCGGCCTGCGGCCTGCCCATCTGGGGGCCGCGATATTTCATCGGCGGCTATGACGTCCGGCGGAACGAATTCGGCAACCGGTGCTACCATTGCGGCACCTGGCGGCCGCGCCTCTTTGCGCGCCGCGCGGAGCAGCCACGCGCTTGACGCTTGCCGCCGGGCCGCTATGAAGGCCCTCAGACGCCATCCGGAGTGCCCTCGTGTCCGCCAAATCCGTGAAGAAAGTCGTCCTCGCCTATTCGGGCGGGCTCGATACCTCGGTGATCCTCAAATGGCTGCAGAGCGCCTATGGCGCGGAGGTCGTGACCTTCACCGCCGACCTCGGGCAGGGCGAGGAATTGGGCCCGGCGCGCGAAAAAGCGCTGCTGCTCGGCATCAAGCCGCAGAACATCTTCATCGAGGATGTGCGCGAGGAGTTCGTGCGCGACTATGTCTTCCCGATGTTTCGCGCCAATGCGCAGTATGAGGGCATCTATCTGCTCGGCACTTCGATCGCGCGGCCGCTGATCGCCAAGAAGCAGATCGAGATTGCGCAGAACATGGGCGCCGACGCGGTGTGCCACGGCGCCACCGGCAAGGGCAACGATCAGGTCCGCTTCGAGCTGGCCTATTACGCGCTCCAGCCGGACATCAAGATCATCGCGCCGTGGCGCGAGTGGGACCTGACCAGCCGCACCAAGCTGCTCGCTTTCGCCGAACAGCACCAGATCCCGATCGCCAAGGACAAGCGCGGCGAGGCGCCGTTCAGCGTCGACGCGAACCTGCTGCACTCCTCGTCGGAGGGCAAGGTGCTGGAAGACCCCGCCGTCGAGGCGGACGGCATCGTCTATCAGCGCACGATCTCGCCCGAGGACGCGCCCGACAAGGCGACGGTGGTGGAGATCGGGTTCGAGCGCGGCGACGCGGTGTCGATCGACGGCCAGGCGCTGTCGCCGGCGACGTTGTTGGCCAAGCTCAACGATCTCGGCAAGGCGAACGGCATCGGCCGGCTCGACCTCGTCGAGAACCGTTTCGTCGGCATGAAGTCGCGCGGCATCTACGAGACGCCCGGCGGCACGATCCTGTTGAGCGCGCATCGCGCGATGGAGTCGATCACGCTGGACCGTGGCGCGGCGCATCTGAAGGACGAGCTGATGCCGCGTTATGCCGAGATGATCTACAACGGATTCTGGTTCTCACCCGAGCGCGAGATGCTGCAGGCCCTGATCGACAAGAGCCAGGAATTCGTGGGCGGCACGGTGCGGCTCAAGCTCTACAAGGGCAACGTGATGGTGATCGGGCGGTCGTCGCCTTACTCGCTTTACTCGCAGGACCTGGTGACCTTCGAAGACGATCAGGGCGCCTACGACCAGAAGGACGCGCAGGGCTTCATCAAGCTCAACGCGCTGCGCCTGCGCACACTGGCGATGCGCAAGCGCAAGGCAGACGGGAAGTAAATGGCGCTCGCGGTGGAGGAGCTTCGGCTCACCGACGCCCGCGCCGCGATCGCCGATCTTGCCTCCTTGCTCGCCGATTGCGTCGCCGGCGGGGCGTCGGTCGGGTTCCTGGACGGCTTCGGCCTGGCCGAAGCGGCGCAGTATTTCCGCAACATCTTCGAAGGCGACGTCGCCAAGGGCAAGGCGCGGCTGTTCGCGGCGCGCGACGGCCGCAGGATCGTCGGCACCGTGCAGCTCGTGCTCGACATGATGCCCAACCAGCCGCACCGCGCCGAGGTGCGCAAGCTTCTCGTCCATCGCGCGGCGCGGGGCAGGGGCATCGCCGAAGCGCTCATGAAACACGTCGAGATGGAAGCGCGGCTCGCCGGCCGCCGCCTCCTGGTGCTCGACACCGTGCCGGGCACGCCGGCCGACCGGCTCTATACCCGCCTCGGGTGGCAGCGCGCCGGCGTCATTCCGGACTATGCTCTGTGGCCGAACGGCGATTTCTGCGACACATGCCTGTTCTACAAAAGGATTGCGCCATGACCGACACACCCACCGGACCCAATGCCGACCAGCGCGCCTTCTGGAACGGCGCGGTCGGCGCGCGCTGGGCACAGCACCAATCCGACATGGACCGCAACCTGAACGATGCCAGCGCCGGCGTGCTCGGCCTCGCGGCGGCAAAGCCGGGCGAGCGCGTGCTCGATATCGGCTGCGGCGCGGGGCAGACGACCTTCGCACTCGCCGGTGCGGTGGGGCGCGAAGGGCACGTCACCGGCCTCGACATCTCCGCGCCGCTGCTTGCCGCCGCGGCGAAGGCCGCGCGCGAGGTGCCGAACGTCGCCTTCATCGAGGCCGATGCCTCGCAACACGCGTTCAAGGCGGAATACGACCTCGTCGTCTCGCGCTTCGGCGTGATGTTCTTCGACGATCCGGTCGCCGGGTTCGCCAACATCCACAAGGCGCTGAAGCCGCAAGGCCGGCTCGCCTTCGTGTGCTGGCGCCCGGCGCAGGAGAACCAGTGGGTCGCGATCCCCGCCGCCGCCGCGAAAGGCCTGTTGCCGCCGCAGCCGGCGCCCGATCCGCACGCGCCCGGACCGTTCGCCTTCTCCGATCCGGCGCGCGTCACGCGCATCCTGTCGGACGCCGGCTTTCACGACGTCGCCATCCGCGCGCTGGATGGCGTGATGGATTTGGGCGCGTCGGCGGATCGCGCGGCCTTCCAGATGACCAATCTCGGCCCCTTGTCGCGCGCGTTGGGCGGTGCGGACGACGCAACGCGGGATCGGGTCGTCGCGGCCGTCAAGGCGCGGTTCGAAGCCGTCGCGGATGCTTCGGGCGTCCGCCCCGGTATCGCCTGCTGGCTGGTGAGTGCGCGCGCATGAGACGGATCGTCGTCGCGCTCGCCATCGCCGCCGCGCTGTTCGCGGTGGGCTATCTCGCTTCGCCCTATTACGCGTTCTACAAGCTCGAGCAGGCGGCCAAGGCGCACGACCGCGACGCGCTGGAGGACGATGTCGACTTCCCGGCGCTGCGCGACGACTTCAAGGCGCAGATCAATGCCGCGCTTTTGGCGAAGACCGGAACCGACCCGCACAATCCGCTGGTGCAGCTCGGCCTTCTGATCGTGCCCGCGATCCTCGACCGGCTGATCGACTCCTATGTCACGCCGGACGGCGTCGCGACCATGCTGACCGACGCGCGCGCGCCGATGCCCGGCAATCGCCGCGATCCGGAGCCGCACGGCCATGTGCGGTTCGACCAGGGCTATGACGGGCTGGGCCGTTTCAAGGTGACGGCGACGGAGGACCGGCATCCCGACAAGCCGCTGACCTTCGTGCTGGCGCGGCGCGGACTGTTCGGCTGGAAGCTGGTGCGCATCGAACTGCCGCTGCAGCAGGTGACGAGCGACTAGGGCGACGTTGCCGGTGTTGCGGGCAACGGCTTGGCGACCTCGGGTATCAACGCCTTGAACACCGCCTTCGCCGCCTTGTCGCCGCCCATGTCCTCGCCGGCGTTGGCCGCGATCAGCAAGCCGCTCTGCGTGCCGGGGAACAGCGCCACCAGCGCATACCAGTTGCCGTCCGAGCCGGCATGCGTCAGCACCGGCCCTTCGAAACCCGCGACGCTGTCCTGCACGCCCCAGGCCAGGCCGGTATCGGCGCCCGGCAGCCGCGTCTCCATCATGCGATAGGTCGCGGGCCTCAGAAGCTTTCCGCCGCCGTGCATGCCGGCCATCTGGTCGAGGCAGAATTTCGCCCAATCGGCCATCGACAGGTGCAGGTTGCCCGCCGGCGCGAACATCGGCGGATTGGCCTCTTCCAGCGTCGCGACCTTGCCGCCGTGATGGCCTTGCGGCTGGCCTTCGCCGGTGACTCCGAAACCGACGCTGGTCATGCCGAGCGGCGCGAACACCTCGCGGCGCATCAGCGCTTCGTAGGAAAGCCCCGTCGCATGCTCGGCCGCCGCGGCGGCGAGCAGGAAGCCGGTGTTGGAGTAGTTGAACACACCCACCGGCCCCGCCGGAGCATCCTTCAGCGCATGCGCCAGATAGGCGAGGCGCTGCGCCGCCGGCGGCCGCGTGTCCTTGAAGAACGTCATAAAGAAATCCGTCGACGCGTCGTCGTGCGGCAGCCCGGCGCGGTGCGACAGGAGCTGCACCAGCGTCACATCGCGATATTCCGGCCGCATGCCGCCGGCCAGCTCGGGCAACAGCGTCGACAGCGGTGTGTTCCAGCTGAGCGCGCCGCGATCCACGAGCCTGGCGATCAGCGCCGCCGTCATCGGCTTGGCGTCGGAGCCGATCAGCCACACGTCGTCGGGGCGCGCCGGATCGGGCGCATCGTTGCGCCGCACGCCCGTGACGCCGCTCCCGATCGCCTTGCCGTCCTTCATCACCAGCACTGTCACCGCCGGGGTCTGCGTGCCGGCGAGGGCGCCTTTGAGAACGCCGTCGAGATCGCCCGCCTGCGCGGCCGAAAAGCATAGCGACAGCACAACGCCCGCCCGCAGCAACATGCGTGTCATGAAGTCCCTCCGCGTTCTGCCCCACACATCGGCATGAGGGGTGCGCAATTCAAGACTATTATGCGCCTGGAATAGTGCGGCGCGGCGTGTCGACCACGGTCGCCTTGCCGCCGGTCAGCGCGACCACGGCGTGCGGCGTGTTCGGCGGCACCACGGCGACGAAGCCCGGACCCGCCTCGATCGTATCGCCGCCGATGGTGATGCGCAGGCGGCCCTCGAGGACATGCCACACCTCTTCCTGCTCATGACTGTGCGCATGGATGTCGGCGCCGGCGTCGAAATCGTAGTGCCCGAAGGTCATCGCGCCGGAATCGAAGAAGCGGCCGCGCCAGCCGGGCCGGCGCTCGAGGATCTTCAGCGTGGACGTATCGATGAAGGTCATGGCGCCTCCGTGCCCAGCACGCTGGAGCGCATCCATCCGGTCCGACCGCCCGCGCTGACCTTGCTCCACGCGCCGTCGACGGCGAGCAGCGTCACGGCGGCGCCGCGCGCCTCCTTGGCGATAGCCGGCGACGAGGCCGAGGGGACGGCGCGCAGGTCGGAGTTGTTGCGCCGGACATAGCGTGCGCCTTGCGCCGGCGTGGCGGCGGCGATCACGCTGTCCGCGGCGGAGCTGACATGCGCGACATGCGGCGCGGGTGCTGCGGCCGTCGCCGTCGCAGTCGCTGCTGGCGCGGGCTGATGGCCGCCGAGCCATTTCTCGATCTTGCTCTGATGGTTGAAGGCCCACAGGCCGAGCCCCGCGACCACCGTGACGATGCCCATCCAGCTGCCGTGCCGGCCCATCTTCTCGCGATAGGAAAGCCCGGTGCCCGGAATGCCGGCGTCGGTCGTGACACCATGGCGGCCGATGTTCACGCCCGCGCCGCGCACGCCGACGGTCGACGACACGCCGCCCTTGGACAGGTTCAGCTTGACGCCCGGAATGATCGACAGCCCGCGATGAAAACGCCAGCCCATGACATGTCCCCAGTCGCCTCCCCACGAGGGGGAGGTAATTTTAGACATCCAGCGCCGCATTCAGCGCGTTGTCCTGGATGAACTCGCGGCGGGGCTCGACCACTTCGCCCATCAGCTTGGTGAAGAGGTCGTCGGCCGCGTCGACGTGCTCCACTTTCACGCGGAGCAGCGTTCTGGCGTTCTCGTCCAGCGTGGTTTCCCACAGCTGTTCGGGATTCATCTCGCCGAGGCCCTTGTAGCGCTGCAGCGACAGCCCCTTGCGGCCCCAGTCGAGCACGGCGTTGATCAGCTCGCTCGGCGAGCGCACGTCGGCCGTCTCGTCCTTGCGGTGGAGCTTGGCGGGATGCAGATAGACCTGCCGCAGATCGTCCGACAGGCGGTCGAGCTTGCGCGCATCGGCGCTCTCGATCAGATGGCCGTCGATCGCGACGGCCTCGCGCACGCCGCGCACCTCGCGCCAGAACTTCAGGCCGCCGTCAGGCGTCGCCTCGCCATGCCAGCCGCGCTCGAATTCCTCCGAGAGCAGGTCGAGGCGCCCGGCGATATCGGTCGCCGCCTTTCGCGCACGCTCCGCGTCTGCCAGGAATTCGGGGTTCATCGCGCCGGCGATGGCCGCCTGTTCCAGCACGAAGCGCGGGTAATGCACGGGGAAGCCTGCCAGCGCCGCTACGGCGGTGCGTGCCTTGGCCGCTACCGCGTCGAAATCCGCGCCGGCCAGCGTCTCGCCGTCGTGCAGCGTCAGCGACACGCCCTCCGAGCCTTCGGAGATGATGTAGTTGTCGTATTCTTCCTGGTTCTTCAGGTAGCGCTCGGTCTTGCCGCGCGCCGCTTTGTAGAGCGGCGGCTGGGCGATGTAGATGTGGCCGCGGTCGATCAGCTCCGGCATCTGGCGATAGAGGAACGTCAGCAACAGGGTGCGGATATGGGCGCCGTCGACGTCGGCATCGGTCATGATGATGACCTTGTGATAGCGCAGCTTGTCGGCGTTGAACTCCTCGCGCCCGATGCCGGTGCCGAGCGCGGTGATCAGGTTGACGATCGACTCCGACGACAGCATGCGGTCGAAGCGCACGCGCTCGATGTTCAGGATCTTGCCGCGCAAAGGCAGCACCGCCTGGTTCTCGCGGTTGCGCGCCTGCTTGGCGCTGCCGCCGGCGCTGTCGCCCTCGACGATGAAGATCTCGCACTTGGAGGGATCGCGCTCCTGGCAGTCGGCGAGCTTGCCGGGCAGCGACGCGCCGTCGAGCACGCCCTTGCGCCGCGTCAGCTCGCGCGCCTTGCGCGCCGCCTCGCGCGCCATCGCGGCCTCGACCACCTTGCCGACGACCTGCTTGGCCTCGGCCGGATGTTCCTCGAGCCAGCGGCCGAGCTGGTCGATGACGACGCTCTCCACCACGGGGCGCACTTCGGAGGAGACGAGCTTCTCCTTGGTCTGCGACGAGAATTTGGGATCGGGCACCTTCACCGACAAGACGCAGGTCAGCCCCTCGCGGCAATCGTCGCCGGTCAGCGGCACCTTGTCTTTCTTGGCGTTGACCTTCTCGTCGGCGTATTTCGTCACCACGCGCGTCAGCGCGGCGCGGAAGCCGGCAAGATGCGTGCCGCCGTCCTTCTGCGGGATGTTGTTGGTGAAGCACAGCATGCTCTCGTGGTAGCTGTCGTTCCACGTCAGCGCGACCTCCACCGTCATGCCGTCACGCTCGGACGCGATCATCACCGGCTGGCCGATCAGCGAGGTCTTGGCGCGGTCGAGATACTGCACGAACGCTTTCAGGCCGCCCTCGTAATGCAGCGTCGCCTCTTTGACTTCGACGCCGCGCTTGTCGGCAAGGATGATCGTCACGCCGGAATTGAGGAACGCCAGCTCGCGCAGGCGGTGCTCCAGCGTCGCGAAGTCGAAGGTGGTCTTGGTGAAGGTGACAGGCGAGGGCAGGAACGTCACCTCGGTGCCCTTCCTGCCGGGCGCGTCGGCCACGATCTTCAGCGGCGCCACCGCGTCGCCCAGCTTGAAGCGCATGTAATGCTCCTTGCCCTCGCGCCAGATGCGCAGGTCCAGGAATTCCGACAGCGCGTTCACCACCGATACGCCGACGCCGTGCAGGCCGCCCGAGACCTTGTAGGCGTTCTGCTCGAACTTACCGCCGGCATGCAGCTGGGTCATGATGACCTCGGCGGCCGACACGCCTTCCTCGGCATGGATGCCGGTCGGGATGCCGCGGCCGTTGTCGCGCACGGTGCAGGAGCCGTCGGCATTCAGCGCCACGTCGACCCGCGTCGCATAGCCCGCCAGCGCCTCGTCGATCGCATTGTCGACGACCTCGTACACCATGTGATGCAGGCCCGAGCCGTCGTCGGTGTCGCCGATATACATGCCGGGACGCTTGCGCACCGCGTCCAGGCCCTTCAGCACCTTGATGCTGTCGGCGCCGTATTCGCCGAGGACTTTTTCGTTTCCGTTGCCAACGTTTTCGTTGTCGGTGTTTTCGTTTTCCGGGGTGTCGGACAAAGCAAGCTACTCCTGACGGGCGAAGGTGCCGTCGTTGACATGAAAGACATCGGCGCGGGCGGTGAGGCCGTCGAACAGCGACAGGTCGGTGCCCGTCATCCACGCTTGCGCGCCCAGCGCCACGATCTCCTCGAACAGCGCGCCGCGCCGCACGACGTCGAGATGGGCGGCGATTTCATCGAGAAGGAGAAGGGGCGCGTGGCCTTCCCGCATATGGGAAAGCTCCCACGCATCCGCAAGGATGATGGAGATCAAAAGCGCCTTCTGCTCGCCGGTCGAGCACTCGCGGGCGTCGGCGCGCTTGGTGGTGTGGCGCACCGCGAGGTCGGTGAGGTGCGGGCCATAGGTGGTGCGGCCGGCCTCGGCATCGCGCACCCGGGCGCGCGCGAGGCGCTCGCGCATGTCGTCTGCCGCGTAGTCGCCGCCGTCGAGCGCCAGTTGCGCCGCCGGGAACGCGCCCGCTTCGCCGCGGGTCTGAAGCGCTTGATTGAGCCGCTCCACCGTCGCGCCGCGCGCCTGCGCCACCGCCACACCGGCCTCGGTCATCTCGGCCTCCAGCCCGTCGAGCCAGGCCGGATCGCGCGGGCCGTATTTGAGCAGCCGCGCCCGCTCGCGCATCGCGGTCTCGTAGCGTGTCGTGGTGCGGGCATGGCCCGGCTCGAAGCCGAGCACCAGCCGGTCGAGGAATTTGCGCCGCCCGCTTGCGCCTTCGATGAACAGACGGTCCATCGCCGGCGTCAGCCACAGCATCTGCACCAGTTCGCCGAGTTCGGCCGAGTTCTGCGCCGGCGCGCCGTTGAGGCGCACCGCGCGGCGCTCGCCGCCGTTCGGACCGAGCGTCAGCCCGGTGCCCACGTCATAGCTCTCGCCGCCGCGCGTCACGTTCGCCGCCACGGCCCACAGCGCGTCGGAGGGCGCCGCCGGTCCGCGCCGTACATGCTCGCCCAGTTTGGCGCCGCGCAGGCCGCGGCCCGGCGACAGCAGCGAGATCGCGTCCAGCACGTTCGTCTTGCCCGCGCCGTTCGGCCCCGCCAGCACGACGGGACGGCCGCCGACAGCCAACTCCGCCTGCGCATAGGAGCGGAAATTTCGCAGGCTGAGGCGCGTCACCGCGAGCCGCGCACCAGCGGCGGTCGCAATCGCAGGAGACGCAAAAGCCAAACTCAGACCCGCATCGGCATGAGGACGTAGAGCGAGCGCTTGTCGTCCGCATCCTCGATGATCGTCGGCGAGCCGGCGTCGGAGAGCAGGAAGCGGATCTCCTTGCCCTCGATCTGGCCGGTGATGTCGAGCAGGTATTTGGCGTTGAAGCCGATCTCCAGCGCCGCGGCGCTGTAGGTCGCGCCCAGCTCCTCGGTCGCGGTGCCGCTTTCCGGGTTCACCACCGACAGCGTGACCTTGTCCTTGGACACGGCGAGCTTCACCGCGCGGCCCTTGTCGGCCGAGATGGTCGAGACGCGGTCGACGGAATGCGAGAACTCTTTCGACTCCAGCGCCAGCGACTTGTCGTTGCCGCTCGGGATGACGCGCTGATAGTCCGGGAAGGTGCCGTCGATCAGCTTGGAGGTCAGCTCCACGCCGCCGAACGTGAACTGGATCTTGGTGTCCGACAGCGAGACCTCGATGGCGCCCTCGGCGTCGTCGAGCAGGCGGCGCAGCTCGGTCACGGTCTTGCGCGGGATGATGATGCCCGGCATCTCGCCGGCGCCGTCCGGCAGGTCGAGTTCGAAGCGCGCCAGGCGGTGGCCGTCGGTCGCCACCGCGCGCAGCACCTTGTCCTTGTCCTTCGTCGCATGCAGATGGATGCCCATCAGGTAGAACCGCGTCTCGTCGGTCGCCATCGCGAAGCGTGTCTTGTCGACCAGGCGCTTCAGGTCGTCGGCGGCGAGGCGGAAGCGGTGGGGCAGGGCGCCCGCCGCCATCTGCGGGAAGTCTTCCTTGGGCAGGCACGCCAGTTCGAAGCGCACCGTGCCGGCCGACACCGCCAGGCGGCCGCCTTCGCTGGTCAGAAGCTCCGCCTGGACCTGCGAACCGTCCGGCAACTTGCGCACGATGTCGTACAGCATGTGCGCCGGTGCGGTGGCCGAGCCGTTGCGCAGCACGTCGGCGGGGATCGACTCGACGATCTCGATATCGAGATCGGTGGCGGTCAGCTTGAGCTGTCCCTTGCCGGCTTCGATCAGGACGTTGGACAGGATCGGGATCGTGTTGCGGCGCTCGACGACACTCTGGACGTGGCTCAGCGCCTTAAGGAAAGCGCCCCGTTCGACGTTGATCTTCATCGCTCTCGCTGCAAGGTTGGGCCGCTGAAAACCACCGGGTCGGTGCCCGCTAGCCAGGCTCGTAACCCCTTGATACCCTTAAGTTTCTCGGCGGCCGAGACTCAGGTTTCACACTATAGCAAAAGTGCCGCAAAGGTCTAAGGAATAAAGCACGCGTTCCCGCCCCTTTCGGAGGCGGAAACGCGCGGTTTTGCAGTGTTTTTCGTCCGGCGGGCGCTACCTCCCGCGGCTGAGGAGGTCCTGAAGGAATTCGACCTGGCGCTTGAAGGTGCTGTCCTCCAGGCACAGCGCCTCCACGCGCCGGCAGGCATGCAGCACCGTCGTGTGGTCGCGCCCGCCGAAACGGCGGCCGATCTCGGGCAGCGAGCGCGAGGTCAGCTTGCGGGCGAGATACATCGCCACCTGGCGCGGCCGGGCGACACGGCGCGCCCGCTGCGGCGAATGGAAATCGCGCACGTCGAGCTCGTAGTACTCCGCCGTCTTGCGCTGGATGTCCTCGATCGAGGTCTTGGCGCCCGGCGCGCTGCGCAGGCCGACGACGTCCTCGATGGTCTCCAGCGTCACCGGCTTCTTGGTGAGGTCGGTGTAGGTCGCGAGCTTGGTGAACACGCCGATCAGCTCGCGCGGGCTCGCCTCTTCCATGTCGGCGATATGCTCGAGCACCTCGGCCGGCAGGATGGCCTGCGGCTTGTGGCGCGCGAACTCGGCAGCGCGGGCTTGCAGGATGGCGAGGCGCGTGGCGCGGTCCGGCTTGTCCAGCGTCACCACCAGTCCGCCGGCCAGGCGCGACTTCACGTCGGCGCCAAGGCCTTCGAGCATCGAGGGCGCGCGGTCGGCCGCGATCACCACGCGGCGGCGCAGGTCCGCGAACGCGTTGACGGTGTAGAGGAACTCCGACGCCGTCGCGGTCGAGCGGCAGATGTGCTGCAGGTCGTCGATCAGCAGCACCTCGGCGGTGCGCAGCTCTTCCTTGAAGGCGAGCGTGTCCTTGCGATAGAGCGCGCCCAGGAAATGGCGCATGAAATCCTCGGAGCGCAGGAACAGCGCGCGCTTGCCGCGCTTCTTGAACTCCAGCGCCGCGGCGTTCAGCAGATGCGTCTTGCCGAAGCCGAAACCGCCATGGATGTAGAGCAGGGTGAGGTCGCTCTGCGCGCCCTCCGCGAAGCTCCTGGCCGCCGACAGGCCGAACTCGTTGGCCGGTCCCGGCACGAAGCTGTCGAAGGTCTGCTGCGGATGCAGCATGCGGTTCCACAGGCCCTTGGCGGGATCGACGCCGGCGTCGTCGTCCGGGGCATGGCCCCCCGTGAAGGCAAGCGGCTGCGGCTCGACGATGCGCGACGGCTCGCGCGCGACATTGCCGGCGACGCTCATCTTCGGCGCGCTGAGCACGACGGAGAGAGATTGCGGCTCGGCGCCCTCGGCGCGCAGCGCGCGCTCGATGCGGGTGACGTAGCGTTCCGCGACCCAATTTCGGATGAACGACTTGCTGGTCCCGATCCGGACCTCGTCCTTGTCGAAGCCTTCGAGCGTCAAGGGCCCGATCCAGGCCTCGAACACCGCGTCACCAAGCTCGCGGCGCAGCCGCTCGCGCGCACCGGCCCATGCCGTCGGCCAATCCGGCCGCATCGGCTTATTCGTCGTCGTCGCCATAACCCAAATACCCGCTTGTCTTGCCGGGCGACGCCCTATGGACGGCGCCCGGCGACCCTTGTTTTCAGTCCGGGCTTTTTGCCCGGTTCTTGTCGTCTTACTTGCGGCTTCCTAGGCCGTCACCCCTCGTCGCGTCATATGCGGTTGCTCCCCTCGTTCAGGTCTGTTTCCACGGAAGGCCCGATGCCTTCCATCCGTTCTTGTTTCCGCGATGGCGGGTGCCATCGAGGTCGCCCTCGAAGCCGCCCGCGACGTTGTAGGCCTTGGTGTAGCCGGCGCGCGTCAGCGCGATGGCGGCGCTGCGCGAGCGCGCGCCCGAGCGGCAGAGGAACAGCACCGGCGCGTCCTTGTCGCCCTGGGCCGCGCCCGCCTCGGCGACGAAGCCGGGATTGACCTGCATGTTCGGAAACATCTGCCACTCGACCAGCGCGACCTCGCGGCCGAGCGATCCGATGTCGGGCAGGCCGACGAAGTTCCATTCCGCCTGGGTGCGGACATCGACCAGCGCGGCCTTGGGATCGCTCTTCAGGAGGTCCCATGCCTCCGGGGCGCTCAAGTCGCCGGCGTAGTCGGAAGAAGAGTTGTTCATGGTCATAAAGCGTACGTTCCGGCAAAATTCCACACCGACCGGACAATAGCCCAGTCTGCTCTGCAAGTTTTTAGAGGTATTTAGATAGAACTGTACTTACAGTTCGGGCCGGAAATCCGA
The DNA here is from genome assembly GCA_035551495.1 of Rhizomicrobium sp. Lineage (GTDB taxonomy): Bacteria > Pseudomonadota > Alphaproteobacteria > Micropepsales > Micropepsaceae > Rhizomicrobium. The sequence goes on from DASZMT010000098.1 coordinate 39,974, forward strand.
GCGGATGTCGCGAATACTGTTCTTTTATTATTGGTTGTGTTCGACATCTTTTTTCTCTTGCCCACCGAACGAAGGTTAATCAAACCCATTTCTGATTCGGGCACAAGTGAACGGACCCAGAACTTGACGATTCTATTTCAGACGCGCGACACGCTAAGTGGTTTGTCCGTATAAGGATTTTAGCCTCGCGGCCGTTCCGGTGCCGAATCAGACACTTAGGCGACAGTCCCATGACATTGCGCCGCAACATCACGCCCGTACCCGGAATTTCAGTCTACGGACAATAAAACAGGGGCCGAAACCGGCCCCTGCTGAATCGCTCAAAAGACTCAGTTACTTGCCGAGCTTGGCGACGCGCTTGGAGAGGCGCGAGACCTTCCGCGAGCCGGTGTTCTTGTGCAGGACGCCCTTGGTGACGCCGCGCATGATCTCGGGCTCCGCCGCCTTCAGCGCCGTCTGGGCCGCCGCGTGATCGCCCTTGGTCAGCGCTTCCTCGACCTTGCGGATGAAGCCGCGGACGCGGGTCTTGCGTGCCTGGTTGATCTTGGTGCGCTTGGCGGTCGTGCGGACGCGCTTCTTGGAGGAGTCGATATTGGGCATTCTCAGGCTTTCCTGCTCGAAATCGGAGGCGGGCGTATAGCCTTAGCACGCGCGGGGGTCAAATGGGATGATGGCGGGTCGACGATCTGGCGCGGCGGGGACGATGACTGCCGGCGGTGTTCCCGGACACGACCGAGGCTTTTGCCGCCGAAGCGGCGCCGGCGGGGCCGACGACGATGCGATCGCAGCCTCGAAACCCTTCGCCGCGCAATTTTTGGACATTGCCGGGGTCTGGGCGCGCGGTGGCTGGCCGCAGGCGCCGAAATACAGCGTCACGCGGGCGCTTCAGGGAAACGTGAATTGCTCCCGCGATGCCGAGGCTCACGATATCCGGATTGTGACGGTCGATTGGGGGCCACCATGTTCAAGTCATTCCTGACGGCGCTCGTCATCCTGTTCGCGGCGCAGCCGGCGCTGGCCGGTGGCGACATCGCGAAGGAGACGCTGACCTTCCGAAGCCACGACCGGACCTATTATGTCTATGCGCCGCCCGCCGCCTCCGCGCCGGTGCCCTTGATCGTCCTGCTGCACGGCACGGGCGGGAACGGGCTGTTCATGGCGAGCCGCTGGCACGACGTCGCGGTGAAGGAAGGCATCGCGCTCGTCGCGCCGGATTCGCTGCATTCGCAGGTCGGCTGGGGCATCGACGTCGACGGCCCGGACTATATCCGCGCGGTGCTGACCAAGGTCGCGGCCGAGCATCCGATCGACGCGCGCCGGATCTATCTCTTCGGCCAGTCGGGCGGCGCGGTGCATGCGCTGCGCCTCGGCATGCTGGAGTCGGAGTTCTTCGCCGCCGTGGCCGTGCATGCCGGAACCTGGCGCCATACCGCCGAGTACGGCGTGACGGATTTCGCGAAGCGGAAGATCCCGGTCTCGATCTCGATCGGCGACAAGGACGAATATTTCCCGATGGACTCGGTCCGCAACACCAAGCAGGTGCTTGCCGACCGCGGCTTCCCCATCGAGGTGAACATCCTGGGCGGCCGCGTGCACAGCTATATGGACGTGCCGGACGACTTCAACGCAGGCGTCTGGGAATTCCTCAAGCGCAATCCGCTGCCCTACGATCCGAAATACGTCGACTACTACTACAGCGCGCCGATGCGCTGAGCCGCCAGCGCGGCCACTTACTTGTCCGTGAAGTTCGCCTTGCGCTTCTCGCCGAACGCCGCCATGCCTTCCTTCTGGTCCGCCGTCGCGAACATCGAATGGAACAGCCGCCGCTCGAAGCGCACGCCTTCGGCCAGCGTCGTCTCATAGGCGCGGTTGACCGTTTCCTTGGTCATCGCCGCGATGGGCAGCGACTGCTCGGCGATCTTGGCGGCGGCCTTCATCGCCTCGGCCATCAACTCGGCCGCCGGCACCACCCGGCTGACGAGGCCGGAACGCTCGGCTTCCGCGGCGTCCATGTTGCGGCCCGTCAAGCACATCTCCATCGCCTTCGACTTGCCGACGAAGCGCGTCAGGCGCTGCGTGCCGCCGATGCCGGGCATCACGCCGAGGGTGATCTCCGGCTGGCCGAACTTCGCCGTGTCGGCCGCGATGATGAAGTCGCACAGCATGGCCAGCTCGCAGCCGCCGCCGAGCGCCCAGCCCGCCACCGCCGCGACGATCGGCTTCCTGATATTCGAGATGCGGTCGTTGGCTTCCGCGAAGAAATTCTCGCGGTACATCTCCATATAGCTCTTGGGCGCCATCTCCTTGATGTCGGCGCCGGCCGCGAAGGCGCGCTCCGAGCCCGTGATCACGATGCAGCGCACCGCGTCGTCGCGGTCCCACGCCTCGAGCTGCGTCACCAGCTCGCCGAGCAGCTCCGCGTTCAGCGCGTTGAGCGCCTTGGGCCGGTTCAGCGTGACGAGGCCGACGGCGCCTTCGACCGTCGCGATGATGTTGAGATGGTTCATGGGGCTCTCCGTGTCTGGCGCCGCTACCTCTAAGGCACCGGCGCATGGGGCGCCAGATAGGCGCGCAGGTCCGACCAGGGGATCAGCACCTCCGGCTGGCCGTCGGCATAGGATGCAACCTCATAGGAATCGAAGTTCACCGTGAGGCCTGTCGGCCCGAACGACCAGTCCTGCGGATCCTCCACCATGCCGGCGAGGTCTTTCTCGGCCTTGATGAATCCATACTGCTTCACGTCCGCGAAGCAGCGGGCGCGCAGCAGTGCCTGCCACGGCATGCCGAGCTTGAAGACGTCGGATGCTTTCAGCGGGCGGCCGTCGGGCAACAGCCAGTGAACGGCATGGCTCGAATATTGGGCATGCGGCATGCCATGCGCATAGAACCCGCTGGTCAGCTCGACCGATATCAGCTGCGGCGCGGCGGCTAGATCGTCGAAGTCCAGATCGAGATCGGACCCTTCCTCGCCCTTCACTGCCTTGGCTTGATCTTGCAGATAAAGATTGAACCGGCGCTCGGCTTCGCTCTTCGGCGCGTCGATCTGCGGATAGGAGAAATCGGTCGTCAGATAGCCGCCATGGCTGCCGTTCGTGTCGCTGGGATCGGCGACCTTGTCGAGGCGATAAACGTCCACCGCGCGGATCGTCAGTCCGCCGCCGCGATAGATGGCCTTTGCGAGCCGCGTGTTGCGCTCGTCATATTCGGTTTCCAGGCAGCTGCGCGCCTCGTCCGCTTTCTGTGGCGTGCAATAGGTGTCGATCATCGCGAGCCATTGCCGTTGTCCGTCGCGCAACGCCTGCCGGCCGTCAGGCGACACGCGCGACAGCGCCGCGCGATAGGCGTCCGCCATCTTGCGGTCCGCCGCCGCAAGCTTCGGATCGGTACAGATGATCTTTTCGAGTGGGCTGTGCGCCTTGGCACAGTCGAAGCTCGGCTGGGTCAGCGCAACGAGGGCGAGGGCGGTGAGGATCATCGCCGCAGGATAGCACAGTCCTACGCGGCGTTCGGGTTCAGCGCCGCCATGGTCAGCATGTCGTGCCATTTGCCCGCGATGAAGGCGGCACGCGCATGCCGCCCCTCGACCGCGAAGCCGGCGCGCTCATAGGCACCGACGGCGCGCGGATTCTCCGCCATCACGCGCAGCTGCACGCGCGCCAGGTTCATGTGCTCCCACGCATAGGCGAGGCCGAGCCGGCACGCCGCCGTGCCGATGCCGCGGCCGCGGTCGTTCTCGCGCCCGATGCGGATGCCGAGCTCGGCGCCGCGGTTGACGATATGGATGCCGGAGAGCATCAGCGTGCCGACCGGCTCGGCGCGGCCCGCGACCCGTATTGCAAACAGCACGCGCGACGGGTCGTTCGCGAAGCTGCCCAGCCAGTTGGAGAACGCCACGCCGTCGAGCGGGCGATAGGGCAGGTCGAGGCCGTTGGCCGCGATGTCGTTGGTCCACAGGAACATCGCCGCCGTGTCCTCGGGCAGCAAGGGCCCGAGGCCGACGCCGTCGGCCTTCAACAGGGTCGGCGAAAGATGATCCGGAAAGCTTTGAAGGGCGACGCTCATGGCTTGTTCCACGCTGCGTGACCCATCGTCCCCAAACGATGATGTCGTTGGAATTGCGAGCCCCGATCATTCCGTGTCCGGATGAAGAGGCGGTAAATTCCCCGTTTTTGCGCGGTGAAATCGCCGTCATGATGAAGAAATGCTGATTCCGCCAACACCACTTGACAGGCAACCATATGGTTGCATATTAGGGGCATGAGCATGGATGCGGTTTTCAAGGCCCTGGCGGACGAGACGCGGCGCGCGCTGCTCGACCGCCTGCATGCCCATAACGGCCAGACGCTGAACGCGCTGTGCGCCGAGCTGGACATGTCGCGCCAGGCGGTCGCCAAGCATCTGGCGATCCTGGAGGAGGCGAACCTCGTCGCCACGCGGCGCGAGGGACGTGAAAAACTTCATTTCATCAATCCGGTGCCGATCAACGAAATCGCCGAGCGCTGGATCGGAAAATTCGAGCGCCACCGCGTGCGGGCGCTGTCGGACCTGAAACGCAAGCTTGAAAGGGAAGAGCCATGACGGCCAAAACAGAAAAGTATGTGTATGTGACTTACATCCGCACCACGCCGCAGAAGCTGTGGGACGCGCTGACGCAGAAGGAATTTCAGAAGAAATACTGGTTCGACATGCATCAGGACAGCGACTGGAAGGCAGGCGCCAAGTGGTCGATGCACTTCTCCGACGGCCGCACCGCCGATGCGGGCGAGATCCTGGAAGCCGCGCCGCCGCACCGCGCGGTGATAAAATGGCGCAACGAATTCCGTCCCGAACTGGCGGACGAGGGCTTCTCGCGCTGCACCTACGAGATCGCGCAGGAAGGCGAGTTGTGCAAGCTGACCGTGCTGCACGAGATCGAGGCCAAGGCGCCGTCGAAGTTCATCGAGGCGGTATCGGGTGGCTGGCCGAAAATCCTGTCGAGCCTCAAGACGTTCCTGGAGACCGGCGCGCCGCTGCCGCGTCCGGCGGGTTGAGGCGCGCGCACATGGGACACACGCAATTCGTCTATGTCACCATCATCCGCTCGACACCGGAGAAGATCTGGGCGGCGCTGACCGAGCCGGCGTTCACACGGCAATACTGGGCGGGCACGACGCAGAAATCGGACTGGAAGAAGGGCTCGTCCTGGCAGGTCTACACGCCCGACGGGCGGTTGTGGGACAGCGGCGAGATCGTCGAGGCCGATTACCCGAAGAAACTCGTGCTCACCTGGCGCAAGGAGCCGGGGCCGTTCCCGGAGATGACGGCGGAAGGCTATTCGCGGCTGACCTACGAGCTGACGCCCGATCCGCTCGGCATCAAGCTCACGCTGATCCACGAGATCGACGTCGACAATTCCAAGCTGATCGGCGCGGTGACGAATGGATGGCCGTCGGTGCTGTCGAGCCTCAAGACGATGCTGGAAACGGGCACGCCGCTGGAGAATTCCGAGAAATGGCCGGAGGGATTATGAGCGCGACGACCGCGACACCGTTCCTGATGTTCACCGGCCGCGCGAAAGAGGCGCTGGATTTCTACGTCGCGACGCTGCCGGATTCCGAGATCCTGTCGCTCGATCCCGGCGACAACGGCACGGTGAAGCGCGCCGTGGCGCGCCTCGCCGGCCAGCGCGTGATGGCGATCGACAGCCCGCCGGTGCACGCCTTCACCTTCACGCCGTCGGTCTCGTTCTTCGTCGAGTGCGCCGGCGAAACGGAGATCGACCGGCTCTACGCCGCGTTCCTCGACGGCGGCGGCGCGCTGATGCCGCTGGGCTCGTATGGCTTCTCGAAGAAGTTCGGCTGGCTCAACGACCGCTTCGGCGTGTCGTGGCAGTTCAATTTGGATCAGTAGACCAAGTCCACACCGTCATCGGCCGGACGAGCCCGGCGATGACGGGTGCGGGGATGGACATCACTTCTGACACTTCGGGCAATAGAACGTCGAGCGCCCCGCCTGCACGATGCGCTTGATCGTTCCGCCGCAGCGCTCGCCCGGGCAGGGTTTCCCCTCCCGCCCATAGACTTTGAAATTGTGCTGGAACATGCCGAGCTCGCCGTCGGGGCGCTTGTGATCGCGCAGGCTCGAGCCGCCGGCCTTCACCGCCTCGCGCAGCACGGCCTTGATCGCCGGCACCAGCCGGCCGATCTGCTCGGCGTTCACCTTCATCGCCAGCCGCTTGGGCGAGATGCCGGAGCGGAACAGCGCCTCGCACACATATATATTGCCGAGCCCCGCGATCACCCGCTGGTCGAGCAGCGCCGACTTGATCGGCGTCTTCTTGCCTTTCAGGGCGTCTTTCACGAAATCGGTGGTGAGATCGTCCGACAAGGGCTCGACGCCCAGTCCCTTGAACAGCTTGTGCGCGTCCAGCTCGTCGGTCTGTATCAGCAGCATCAGTCCGAACCGCCGGTGGTCGTTGAACACGATCCGCGCCGGCGCGTCGGTGTCCATCACCACGTGGTCATGTTTATCGTGGCCCACGGTCGCCTCGCCCATGTCGTGAACATAGGTGCCGAGCTTCTTGGCCGCCCCGCCGGCGACGTGCACGCTCATCCGTCCGCTCATGCCCAGATGGATCACAAGCGTCTCGCCGTCGTCGAGATCGCCCAGGATATACTTCGCCCGCCGCCACAGCCGCTTCACCTTGCGCCCGGTCAGCCGGCCGGCGAAGTCGTTGGGGAACGGCACGCGCAGGTCGCCGCGCCGCGTCTCCACATGGGTGAAGCGGTGGCCCTCCATCACGGGCAAAAGGCCCATCCGCACGGTCTCGACTTCGGGTAATTCGGGCATATCCGGCCATTAAGAGTCGCAGGCGGCCACCGTAGCCCACGGATTCCGCAAGAGCTATTCTCCCCGTCATGAGCGACAGCAAGACCGCCAGCTTCGGATTCCGCGACGTGCCCGAGGGCCAGAAGGAAGGCCTGGTGCGCGAGGTGTTCTCGTCGGTCGCCTCGAAATACGACCTGATGAACGACCTGATGTCGGCCGGCGTCCACCGCATCTGGAAGGACGTGTTCGTCGAATGGCTGAACCCGCAGCCGGGCTGGCGCTCGCTCGACGTCGCGGGCGGCACCGGCGATATCGCCTTCCGCATCGCGGATACCGCGCGCAAGCGCGGCGGCGCGGCCGAAGTCATCGTCTGCGACATCAACGAGGCGATGGTGAACGAGGGCGTGCGCCGCGCCGAGGCGAAGGACGAGCACGCCATCCAATGGCTCACCGGCGATGCCGAGCACCTGCCGTTCGCCGATGCCAGCATGGACGCCTACACGATCGCGTTCGGCATCCGCAACGTGACGCATATCGACCGCGCCCTGGCCGAGGCGCGCCGTGTGCTGAAACCCGGCGGACGTTTCCTGTGCCTGGAATTCAGCCGCGTCGAGGTGCCGGGGCTCGATGCGCTTTACGATGCCTATTCGATGAACGTGCTGCCGCGTCTCGGCTCCATGGTGGCGGGCGACGCGGAGGCCTATCGTTATCTCGCCGAGAGCATCCGCCGCTTCCCGCCGCAGCAGAAATTCGCACGCATGATCGCGCAGGCGGGCCTTTCGCAGGTGAAGGTGCGCAACCTCACCGGCGGCATCGCGGCCATGCATTCGGCGTGGAAGATATGAGCCGCTTCGCCGATTACCGGCGCCTCTGGCATGCCGCGCGGGTGCTCGCGCGCAACGACGCGCTGTTCCCCAAAGAGTACGAGGCGCTGCTGCCGCCGTCGGCGCGGCTGGCGCGGCGCCTGCTCGGCAGCGGCAAGGCGAAGAACGATCCCGCGCCGCCCGGCGTGCGGCTGGCGCGCGCGCTGGAGGCGCTCGGGCCGGCTTACATCAAGCTCGGTCAGGTGCTGGCGACCAGGCCCGACATCGTCGGCGACGAGACCGCGCAAGCGCTGTCGCATCTGCAGGATCGCCTGCCGCCATTCCCCACAGCGGATGCGCGCCGCGTCATCGAGGCCTCGTTGGGCCGCACCGTCGACTCCTTGTTCGTCTCGCTTTCGGAGCCCGTCGCCGCGGCGTCGATCGCGCAGGTGCACAAGGGTCTGACCGCCGACGCCACGCCGGTGCCCGTCGCCGTGAAGGTGCTGCGGCCGAGCGCGGGGCCGCAATTCGCGCGCGACCTCTGCGCCTTCGCACTCGCCGCCCGGCTGGCGGAGCGCTGGTTTCCGCAGACCCGCCGCCTGCGTCCGACGGCGCTGGTCGAGACCTTGGCCGCGTCCGTCGCGCTCGAGCTCGATCTGCGCATGGAGGCGGCCGGCGCGTCGGAGCTGTCGGAGCAAACCCGCACCGATCCCGATTTCCGCGTGCCGCATATCGACTGGAACCGCACCGCCGACGCCGTGCTGACCAGCGAGTGGATCGATGGCGTCTCGGTGCGCGATCGCGACGGGCTGATCGCGGCCGGCCACGATCCCAAGCGCATCGCGACGCTCGTGATCCGCTCCTTCCTGAACCAGGCGCTGCGCGACGGCTTCTTCCATGCCGACATGCATCCGGGGAATCTGTTCGTCGATGCCGAAGGGCGCCTGGTGGCGGTCGATTTCGGCATCATGGGCCGGCTCGACGCCGCGATGCGCCGCTTCATGGCCGAGACGCTGGCCGGCTTCATCGCGCGCGACTACCGCCGCGTGGCGCAGGTGCATTTCGACGTCGCCTTCGTGCCGCCGCATCAAGACGTGGAGACGTTCGCCCAGGCCTTGCGCGCCATCGGCGAGCCGATCTTCGGCCGCCCGGTGAAGGACGTGTCGATGGCGCGGCTGCTGCAGCAGCTGTTCGACACCACGCGCCGCTTCGACATGCAGGCGCAGCCGCAGCTCATGCTGCTGCAGAAGACGATGGTGGTGGTGGAGGGCGTGGCGCGCAGCCTCGATGCCGATTTCGACATCTGGGAGGCCAGCCGCCCGGTGGTCGAGGCCTGGATGCTCGAGCGCATCGGTCCGGAGGCGCGGCTGCGCGAGGCTGCCGACGGCATGAGCGCGCTCGGCCGCGTGGCGCAGAACCTGCCGCAGCTTTTGAAGAACGCCGAGATCGTCTCCGCAATGCTGGCCGACGGCGGGGTGCGGCTGCATCCGGATTCGATCCGGCTGATCGCCGTGGCCCAGGCTGCGCGCACGCGGCATTTCCGCGTCGCGATCTGGATCGCCGCCGGCGCGCTGGGCGTTCTGGCGATCGTGCCGTTCCTCGGATGACGCTGTTCGCGGTCACGCTCGGCGGCCGGGCGCCCAAGGCCAACACCGAGCTGCACGACGTCGTCTTCGTCACCGGCGACGCGATCGAGGACACTTACGTGCAGCTGCTCGACAAATGGTTCGGCACGCCCGAGGGCCTGCATCTGGATTCCTGGATGGCGCTCGACGTCGTCGACGGCTATCGCGTGACGCTGTCGCCGACGCCGGACATCGGCGCCGCGAAGCTCTTCTTCGTCAATCTCGGCGCCTATCGCGACGGTGCGTTCGCGGAGGACCATGCCAATGTCTTCGTCGTTGCCGAGAGCGCGCCGGCGGCAAAGGCACGTGCCAGGAGCGAGATGCAGAAGACCGGCGTGCACACGGTACACAAGGACTATCTCTACGACGTCGACGACTGCATCGCGCTGGATGCGGCCGGTGCGCTGCATGTGGTGCTGACGAAGACCGGCGAGGCGTCGAGGCTCGTGCCGCACAGCGACTATCACGTCATCCCGAAAACGGTGATCGCGGATTACGTGGCGCGCAAACGCTAAAGCGGGTCAGACCACCCGCACGCGCCCGGCGTCGCAGGCATGCGTGCCCTTGGCGTCGGTGACGTAGACCTTCACGTTCACCGTGTGGTTCGCGAAGTCCGGCACGTCCGGCACTTCGACATGCACCGCGTGCCGCGCCACCGTCTGCTTGGTCGCGAGCACCGCGCTGTAGCCGGTCGCCGCGTCACCCGGCGCCGCGTCGAGCGACATCACCACGCGCACGTCGGAGCCCTCCGAACGGATGCCGTCACAGGCGATCGCGAACTGCGTGCCGCGCGTCACCGTCGGGATCGAGGCGCCGCCCATGTCGTTCGGCGCGTACGTCATCAGATGCCCGGGCTCGACCGAGATTCCGCAGGCGAACGCCGGCGCAGACGACGCCAGCACTGCCGCGAATCCGAGTGCCAGAATGCGCATGAAAGGTCCCCGACCGTTCTTCGAGTCACAACCATACGCCGGTCCTGCGAACTTCCCAATAGCCGGGAAGGGTAAATCGGGGGCGGCCCTGTATGAAACTTACGACAGGGCCGCCACCTTTTCGCCACGATTGGCTCAGCGCTCGCGCGACAGATACCAGAAGCGCCAGCAAAGAAGGATCGCAGCGACGAAGAGCCCGAACGCCAGCCCGATCCAGATGCCGAAGCCCTTCATTCCGAGCCCGAAGCCGAGCGCGATGCACATCGGGAAGCCCGCCAGCCAATAGCTCGCGCCCGCGATCCACATCGGCGCCCGCGCGTCCTTCAGCCCGCGCAGGCTGAGCGCCGCCGCCACCTGCACGCCGTCGAACAGCTGGAAAGCCGCCGCGACGTGCAGGAACGTCACCGCCAGGATCAGCGAGGCATGGTTCGCCGGCGTCGCGGGCAGGATCAGCGACGCGATCTCGTATGGCCAGATCGCCAGCACGAAGGCGCACAGCACCATGAACGCCGCCGCAACGCCGATCGCCGACCAGCCGGCGCGCCGCACCGCCTCGCGGTCGCCCGCGCCCGCTGCCAGGCCCACGCGCACCGTCGCCGCCATCGCGATGCCGAGCGGCACCATGAAGGTCACCGACGGGATGTTGAGCGACACGGTATGCGCCGCCAGCACCGTCACGCCGAAATGGCCCATGATGAAGTTGGAGGAGAAGAACAGCGTCGCCTCGAACATCATGGTCAGGCCGATCGGCAGGCCGAGCACGTAGATCTCTTTGAGCTTCACCCAATCGAACGACGCGAAGTCGCGGATGATGCGATAGTGGTGCAGCTTCGGAATGACCCGAACGACGACCAGCATGAGCAGGAAGGTCATCGCATAGGAGCTGGCGCTCGCGATGCCCGACCCCGTCAGGCCGAGCCGCGGCAATCCGAAATGCCCGAAGATCAGGGCGTAATCGGCGACGGCGTTGTAGACCAGCGCGATGCCCATCACGATCAGCGAGGCATGCGGCCGCGACAGCGCCGTCGAATAGTTGCGCAACACCTGGAAGCCCAGACTGAAGGGCAGGCCGAAGGACAAAGGCACCAGGAAGGCGCTGGCCGCGCTCGCGAGCTCCTCCGACTGGCCGAGCGCCAGCAGGATCGGCTTGACGAACCACAGGAACACGACGAGCGGCGGGCCGATCATCACCACCGACCAGAAGCCCATGCGCGCGATGGCGCGCACGTTCTTCTCGTCGTTCGGATCGGCGCCCAGCACATGCGCGATCATCGGCGACACCGCCGAGGTCGGGCCCGAGCCGAGCATCCAGCAGAAATAGAACATCGTGTTGCCCAGCACGGCGCCGGCCAGCGCCACGCTCGAGAAGCGCGCCAGCATGATGGTGTCGGTGACGCCGATGGCCATCTGCGCCACCTGCGTGACGATGAGCGGGCCGGCGAGCTTCATCAACTCGCGGGTTTCGGCGATCCAGGCGGCCGTGCCGTGGCCCTCGACGCGGGCACCGGCATTGGCAAGATCGAATTCGGCGATATCGGTCATGGTCATATACTCAGGACGTTATTGAAGTCCCGGACCCGACACGAAGGTGGCAGCAAGCCAACAAAAAACCCTCCGGAGCCGGGCTCGGGAGGGTGAACGGATGCGCAGGTTGCGATCAACCTAGCGCGCGGACTCCTTCCGAGCGACACGAGCGGTCTCCCCGCCCTGCGGGCGGAAAGGTGCGGTCGTGGGTACCTTGCGAAGCGAACTGTTCATCAGCTCTCAAGTCTCACTCGTCGGTCCCGCGAGCCCCATGCCCGCGAATACATGTCTGGGGTACGCCCCGCTTTCGGTGAAGTCAACACACCGAAATGCGACGCCGCGCATTGCGATTCTGCGTGGCACGAACGTCACGTTCGCGCGTGCAAACTATTGCGGAAGGCCGTCCAATTGCGGGACGTCCTCCAGATGCGCATCCCAATCCGCCCGGCTCGCGCAACAGATATGCGCCTCGGGACGCAGGGCGATCGCGCTGTCGATGCTCCCGGCCGGAACGACCACCAACGCGCCGTTCGATTGGATGCGCGGCAGGGCGGAGCCGCATGTGGCGCAGAAGCTTTTCTCATGGCGCGTCCCCGCAATCCGATAGGTCCGGACGTTGTCGCGACCGCGCAGCCAATCCACCGTCGCCGTCGACGAAAACAGATTGGCCGCATGCGCCGACCCGGTGTCCTTGCGGCAGCGCGCGCAGTGGCACAGGAAGAAGCGCTCGAACGTGCCCGATATCCGGAATTCGACGGCGCCGCACTGGCAAGAGCCGATGGTAGTTTGGGACATGGCGGCAATTCCTATCGGTATCACGCCGGCGGCGCGCTGCGTCTGCCCATCGCGAACAGCACCAGGCCCACCACCGCGCCGGTCGCCAGTCCGCCGACATGCGCCGCGTTGTCGATCCCGGGCGTCGCCGCGCCGATCGCCAGATTGTAGACCACGAAGATGCCGATATTGATCAGCGCCCCGCGCCGGATGGCCGCGACACGCCAGTCGTTCAGCCCCAGCAGCACCAGGAGGATGCCCGCCAGGCCGAAGATCGCGCCCGAGGCGCCGACACCCACGATATCGGGATGCATCGTGGCGCTCGCGATGCTGCCGCCGAGGCCGCAGATCAGATAGCACGCGATCAGCCGCGCGTTCGTGATCACGGGGATGAGGAACATCCCGATGATCAGCAGGCCGTACATGTTTCCGGCCAGATGCATGATGCCGGCGTGCACGAACTGGCAGGAGATCAGGCGCAGCAGCCCCAAGCCGTGCAGCGCCGGCCCGTAATTGGCGCCCCAGTTCATCAGGTCGTCGGTCTGGAACGAGACCACGCCCAGTCCTGCGATCACCATCGCCAGATAGACGCCGATGTTGATGTCGAGCAGCAGCGCCAGGCCGTAATTCTCGCGCGTCGGCACAAAGAGGCGCGCCAGGCTGCCGGCATCGGTGTCCGGCGCCTCGGCGGCTTCCCCGGTTGGCTCCCAGGTCTTGAGCGATGGCTTCGGTGGGGCCAGATCTTCCGGATCCTTCAACGGGATCGGCATCACGAGCAGGAACCAGATGACGATCGCCGCCAGCAATCCCTCGAACGCGTAGGGCAGCGAACGGCCGGCGCGATCGGCGAAGGCTTCGGTGTGCGGCTCCAGGAAAACGACGCCGGTGGTGTCGATATGTCCGTTTTGCAGCGCCTTTTCGAAATTGCGCCGGTCCTGGCTCGGCGCCGCGCGCACCAGGAACCGGTACTGTGCCGGATCGGTGGCGTTGATCGCGGCCTGAACCTCTTGTCCGAAGGCATGGAACGCCGCGTCTTTGGCGGCATCGGGCAGCGAATTGTCGATCTGCTTGTGGAAGGTCAGCCCGATCCAGACCGTCTTGCTCATCGCGTTGCCGTTGCAGACCGGAACGGTCACGTAGAAATCGAAATCCATCCGTTCGTCGTGGCGGCCCGAAAGGCTCACGACGGGTTGCCCCCGCGTGCCCACGAGCGCGAAGCAAAGATGGTGCACCGTGTAGAACTTGGCCGGCGGCGCCGTCGCGATCTGCGCGGCTTCGGCAAGATCGGTGACATCGCCCGCGGCGCGCGAGACATAATTCTGTGCCAGCAGCGCCGGCCCCGCGATGGCGGCGGCCGCCAGCAGGCTATAGATGAGAGGAAGGCTGCGCTTCTCGCTGAGACGCAGCAATTTGATCCCTGGCCAGACGAAGACGAACGCCAGGACGCAGGCGAGGACGCCGGGCAGCCAGTAATTCGCGACGTCCTTGTCGAGGAACGGCGCCGCGCTGCCGGCGAGCAGAAGCCAGTTGAGCGCCGAATAGACGCCCAGGAGCGCCACCACTGCCAGGAGCAAGGGCAGGAAGACGCGCCTGAACTTGATCGCCAAGGCGCGCCCGAAAGACGGCGCTTCGTTCGTATCGGTCAAATCGGCCCCTGCCGCGCATGCACCGCCTGTGTAGCCGGTTCGGCTCCAACGAAAAAGATGCCCACGGCTTTGCCTCGGTCGCGTCCTTGCCGCCGGTCTCCTGCGCTAGCCGATCTTCACCGACATCTCCGTGCCGCCGCGCATGGGCAGCAGCGTCGACTCGAAGCCGTTCGCGGGATCGCGTACGAAGGCGAGATACTCTTTGTAGTCGCCCGGGAAGTGCCCGACATTGTCGCACAGCACGACCGCACCCTTGCGCAGCTGCGGCGCCATCAGCCGCACGATCGCGTTCGCCGATTTCGGCCAGCCGTCGACCAAAAGAAAATCGACCGGCCCGCCGCAATCCTTCAGCGTCTCGAAGGCGTCGCCTTCGCGCAGCTCGACGTAACCGGTCAGCCCCGCCTCGGCGAAGTTGGCACGCGCGGCTTGGATCTTCGCCGGCTCCATCTCGGTGCCGATCACGACTCCGCCGCCATTGGCGCGCACCGCGCTTGCCGAATAAAGCGTCGAGACGCCGAACGAGGTGCCGAACTCCACGACGCGCTTCGCCAGCAGACTGCGGCAGAGCAGATAGATCAGCCAGCCTTGCTCCGCGCCGATGGGGATGAGCTGGTCGCGATAGAAGCTGTTGTCGATCGTGTGGCGGCCGGAGAAGAGGCTCTTGACCGCGCTGCCTGCCAGATGCGCGACAAGCCCCGGCAGCTGCGCATTGGCTTTCTTATGCAGCCGGCCGAGCACCGCGTTCACGCGCGGATCGTGGATGGGATTCTTGCCTTTCATGATGCGCCCTCCCTATTTTGCAACTGAGAATTACTCGCAAATACGAGGCGAGGCAAGCGTGGTGAGATGCCAACCTCGTCATGGCCGGGCCCTCTTACGCGGTCGCTAAGAGGCCCGGCCACCCATAAACACACCTGCATCAACTGCAGCGCGTCACCATCGGTTTGACTCACGCGGCGCCGCGGAGGTTCGCTCGAACGCCGCGCCTCCGCGTGATATTTTCAAGCCGCCGTTTCGGGATGCGCGGGTCTAGGGCACGAAAAACGGCGTGTGCGCGGCGGCGACGTCCGGAATGGCGACCGTCACCGCGCCGATCTTGGCGTCCTTCTTCTGCGCGATCGGAATGTCGCGCGCGCTGCGGTCGCCGACCACGAAATACGCGCCCGTCGGATGATAGTCGTCGGTGTAGTTCTTGGGGCCGCCGACCGCCTTGAAGTCGCCGAGATAGATGGTCTCGCCGGCCTTGACCGTGAACGGGATGGAGAATTCCGCCTTGGGCGTGAAGGTGATGTTGTAGATGTCCAGCAGCGAGATCGTATAGATCTCCCAATCGCCCGCCGGCATGGTCAGGATCTTCACCGCGCCGTTCTCGCCCGCATCGTCGAAGTCGCGGCGATCCGTCACCAGGAAGCCGTGCTGGCCGTAGGTGATGTAGTCGTTGTGCTTGCCGTCGCGGGTGCGGAACTTGAGCTGATACAGGTTGAACTCCGTCCCCGGCTGGGCGCCGAGGCCGAGCACGACTTTGCCTTTGTCCGCATCGTCGGCCGCGCACGCCGGCGCCGCGGCCAAGGCCGTGAATATGACTGCCGCAAATATCGCTCTCGGAAACATCGGCTTCCCCCGTTTGCCGAAGCCTAGCGCGGCAGCTGAAAATGAAAAAGGCACCGGCCACTTTCGCGACCGGCGCCTTCTCCATTCACCCCTTCACGCATACCACCTGCCGCAAGGTGTGGACGATCTCGACGAGATCGGCTTGCGCCGCCATCACCGCGTCGATGTCCTTGTAGGCCATCGGCGTCTCGTCGATCACCTCCGCGTCCTTGCGGCACTCCACGCCCGCCGTCGCCTTCTCGTGGTCGGCGACGGTGAAGCGGCGCTTGGCCTCGGCGCGCGACATCGCGCGTCCGGCGCCGTGGCTGCAGGTGTTGAACGACTGCGCATTGCCCAGCCCGCGCACGATGAACGACTTGGCGCCCATCGAGCCCGGGATGATGCCCAGATCGCCCTTGCCCGCCTTGACCGCGCCCTTGCGCGTCAGCCAGACATTGGCGCCGTAGTGATGCTCGCG
Organism: Rhizomicrobium sp.; assembly: GCA_035551495.1. Classification (GTDB taxonomy): domain Bacteria; phylum Pseudomonadota; class Alphaproteobacteria; order Micropepsales; family Micropepsaceae; genus Rhizomicrobium. Next base: position 56,153 of record DASZMT010000098.1, read on the forward strand.
CGACACGTAGTTGTGGTGGCAGTTCACCGCGACGGCGCCCCAGTCGAAGCTGCGGCCGAGCGCCCGCATCAGCGCCGCCATCGCCGCCTTCATCATCAGCGAACGGTTGGCGGCCGCGAACTCCTGCGCCCATGCCACCGCCTCGACATAGTCGTCGAAGTTCGCCGAGCCCTCCGCGAGATAGGCGAGGTCCTGATCGGGCAGGGCGATGAACCAGCGCTTCATGTCTTCCTTGGCCTTCTCGATGAAGTGCTGGCCGATCGCGTTGCCGATGCCGCGGCTGCCGGAGTGCAGCATCACCCACACCGCGTCCGCCTCGTCGAGGCAGACCTCGACGAAGTGGTTGCCGGTGCCGAGCGTGCCGAGGTGGCGGGGCGCGCGCTGTGCCGGCTTGGCGAGCTTGGGGTGCTTGTCGGCGATCAGCTTCAGCCGCGCGCCGAGATCGCCGCTGTCGAAATCGCCGAGCAGCTGCGCCACCGCGTCGGGCACGTCGTGCCAGGCGCCGCGGTCGCCCTCGCCGCCATGGTTGGTGCGGCCGTGCGGCACCGTCTTCTCGATCTCCGCGCGCACCCCGGCGAGCGTGTCGGGAAGATCGCGCGCGTTCAGCACCGTCTTGGCCGCGACCATGCCGCAGCCGATGTCGACGCCCACCGCCGCGGGCACGATGGCGCCCCTTGTGGGGATCACCGAGCCGACCGTCGCGCCCATGCCCCAATGCACGTCGGGCATCGCCGCGACATGGTGATGGATGAAGGGCAGGGCGGCGACGTTGAGGAGCTGCTTGCGCGCCGCGTCCTCGATGGGAACGCCGTCGGTCCAGGCGAAGATGGGCGCTCCGCCCTCATGGATCACGTTGTGCATGATGGAATCCTTTCGACGGTCTCCAAAAAGATGGGCCGGCAGCTCTCGCCGCCGGCCCGGTTGTTGTTGATGACAAAACGCAGGCGCTCAGAGCGCCTGCGCCTCTTCCTGTGCCGCGATCCACGCGAGGACGGCCTCGGAGAAGCCGTCGACGCGCCGCCAGGCATCGTGCCGCACGCCGTGCTGGTAAGACGCGACGTTGACGACAGTGCCGGTGCCCTTGGGCGCCGGCACGGCGTCGTGGCTCTGCTCGTCGGTGAAGACGATCAACCGCGTGTTCTTCGCGTCGATCTCGCTCACCGCCTTGCCGAGATACGTGCCGCCATGCGGCTGCGAGCCGATGATGGCGTCACGCAGCGCGAAGCCGCGCCGCGGCGCCACCTTCACGACCGTGTTGGAGAAGGTGAAGATCTCCACCTCCTCGCACACTTCGCGCGCCAGGATCGCGAGGCCGCACGCAGCCTCCGCCCGCGTCATCTCGGACTGGGCCGAGAGGGGCGCGAACATCGATCCCGACACGTCGATCAGAAGCCGCGTGCGGCCGGGAAGCCGCGCGGTGCCCTTGATCGACTGCAGCATCGCGGCCTCGAGCTCCGGCTCGAAGTCGGGCGCGTAGCGCGCGGCCGTGATGAAGCGATAGGGAAGGACACGGTCCGTCCGCATCGCCGCGATCGCGCCCGCGATGGTCGTCTTCGCGACGCCGGCCTTCTGCATCAGGCGCAGGTTGCGCAGGAGCGCCAGCGCGCCGAGCTTGCGCTCGCCGATCAGCCGCTCGAACGTCTCCGCCTTGCTCGCCCCGCCGGAGAGGGAGACCTCCCAGGTGTCGGGCGCGACCAGCGTCCCGTCGACGAGCTGCTTCCACACTTCGGCCTGCGCCGCATCGCGCGGCTTGGCGTGGGTGAGGAACAGCACGTCGCGGATGCGCACCGGCCCGTCGCGGTCGTACTTGGCGAGCTGGTAGGCGTCGAACTTCGCCACGGCGCGGGCGAGGCCCTTCTTGACCTGCGCCGACACCGGCTGCTTCTTGCGCTGCTGCCGGGGACCGAGCGCGTCGGCCCAGTAGATCGCGAGAAACTCGGTGAGCTCGTCGGGACGCTGGACGATACGCGCCAGCGTATCGGCGACCAGGACACGGTGCTTCTCGTGCCGCGCCATCTCCCGCACGATCAGGAGCGGCGCGTGACGCAGCTTCATGTCCTCGCGCGCCGCGATGGCGAGCGCCGCGACCTTCGCGGGCTCGACGAGCGGCACCAGCGCCTTCATGCGGTCGGCGATGGAGACGCCATCCTCGTAGAACTGGTCCTCCCACAGGAGGCAGTTCATCAGCGCGCGCCTGAGCTCCTGCTCCGGCGCCGGCTTGTGCGCGGGAGCGCCCTCACGGGTGAACACGCGCAGGATCTTGTTGAGCTTGGCCATGGGAGCCTCCTTTCTTGAGACGATAGCGGTTGGGATTGATGGAGATTGTGACGTGGATCGCGGCGGCTGGGGAACAGGCGAGTTCTGACTGCCCTTGCGGGCTTTCCCATGCTCTTCCGCTGAGCTACGCCACGCCTGCGCGCGACGGGAGGTATCGAGCCTCCGGCCTTGGGATTATCGAAGTAGCAGAACTCTTCACCACCAGCCTTCGCTCGCGCAGCGAGAGAAGCAAACGACAACGCAAATGCCTCGCCAAAATAAAAAGCGATCCGAGAACAGGCGATGCTGAGACCCCGGTGCGTGTTTCACCACGCCCCGGGACGCGCTCTGCCGCTGAGCTACGGGCGCATGGAACGCCCGGTGGGATTCGAACCCACGACCACGCGAGTAACAGTCGAAGTAACAGCAATCTTCACTACGGATCGCAAAGCAAATTTCAAAACCAATTGTGTCGCGGCGCTCTGAACGGCGCGCCGCCGAAGCAAGGCCATCAGCCTTGCCCCGCCATCGGTGGACCGCGAGTCTCCTCGCGCCGTTCCCTCCGGCGGGCCCCGCGCTTCGCCTCGCGATGAGGCTGGGATCCGGGTCTCCCGTCCGGCCGAAGCCGGCGGTTGGACCGCGTGCGGAGAGGGAATGCACGAAAACGAAAAACCCCTCCGGAGCGGTTGCTCGGGAGGGGCTCGCCTGAAGGCGCCTGTGCGGACGCCTTAAGCCGAACGGCTCCCGTGAGCCATGCACGCGCGATTGAATGGCCGCTGGCCAATCATCGGTACGAGTATATTTTTCAGTGCTGTTCGCATCTGCCGGCTCACGTTTCCCGGCGGACCATTCCGTCGAGGGCGCGGTGTCTACGCCCGCGGTTTTGCACCGTCAAGC
>DASZMT010000099.1:0-86098 GCA_035551495.1 Rhizomicrobium sp.
CTGGACCGCCACCTGCCCAGGAAGGCCAACGACATCGCCTTCATCTGGGAGGGCGACGATCCCAAGGATAGCCGCAGCGTCACCTATGCCGAGGCCCACGCCGAGACCTGCCGCATGGCCAATGTGCTGAAGGCGCACGGGGTCAAGAAGGGCGACCGGGTCACCATCTACCTGCCCATGATCCCCGAGGCCGCTTACGCGATGCTCGCCTGCGCGCGCATCGGCGCGGTGCATTCGGTGGTGTTCGCCGGCTTCTCGCCAGACAGCCTGGCGGGCCGCATCGTCGATTGCCAGAGCACCATCGTGCTCACCGCCGACGAAGGTCTGCGCGGCGGCAAGCCGATCCCGCTGAAAAAGAATACCGACGACGCGCTCGCCAAATGCCCCGACGTGAAGAGCGTCGTGGTGGTCAAGCGCACCGGCGGCAAGATCGACATGAAGCTCGGCCGCGACGTCTGGTACCACGACGCGGCCGCCAAGGTGCACGACGATTGCGAGCCGGTGGAGATGAACGCGGAAGACCCGCTCTTCATCCTCTACACGAGCGGCTCGACCGGAAAGCCCAAAGGCGTGCTGCACACCTCGGGCGGCTATGCGATGTACGCCGCCTTCACGCACCAAACCGTGTTCGACTACCACGACGGCGACGTCTATTGGTGCACCGCCGACGTCGGCTGGGTCACGGGGCACAGCTACATCGTCTACGGCCCGCTCGCCAACGGCGCCACGACGCTGATGTTCGAAGGCGTGCCGAATTATCCCAGCACCTCGCGCTTCTGGGAGGTGATCGACAAGCACCAGGTCAACATCTTCTACACCGCGCCGACCGCGCTGCGCGCCCTGATGCGCGAGGGCGACGCGCCGGTGAAGAAGACCAGCCGCGCCAGCCTGCGCCTCCTCGGCTCGGTCGGCGAGCCGATCAATCCCGAAGCGTGGCTGTGGTATCACCGCGTCGTCGGCGACGAACGCTGCCCGATCGTCGACACCTGGTGGCAGACCGAGACCGGCGGCATCCTCATCTCGCCCCTGCCCGGCGCGACCGATCTGAAGCCCGGCTCGGCGACCAAGCCGCTGTTCGGCATCGTGCCGCAGCTGGTCGACGCCGACGGCAAGGTGCTCGAGGGCGCGACGTCCGGCAATCTCTGTCTGCTGGAGAGCTGGCCCGGCCAGATGCGCACGGTCTATGGCGACCACCAGCGCTTCGTCGACACCTATTTCAAGACCTATCGCGGCAAGTATTTCACCGGCGACGGCTGCCGCCGCGACGCGGACGGCTATTACTGGATCACCGGCCGCGTCGACGACGTGATCAACGTTTCGGGCCATCGCCTCGGCACCGCCGAGGTCGAGAGTGCGCTGGTGGCGCATCGCGACGTGGCGGAGGCCGCCGTGGTCGGCTATCCGCACGACATCAAAGGTCAGGGCATCTATGCCTTCGTCACGCTGAAAGTCGACGTCGCGGCGACCGACGCGCTCAATGCCGAGCTCAAGCAGTGGGTCGGCAAGGAGATCGGGCCGATTGCGCGCCCCGACGTGATCCAATTCGCACCCGGCCTGCCCAAGACGCGCTCGGGCAAGATCATGCGCCGCATCCTGCGCAAGATCGCCGAAGGCGACACCGGCAATCTCGGCGACACCAGCACGCTGGCCGATCCGGGCGTCGTCACCGACCTGGTGAAGAACGCAGCGAAGCACTGAACCACATGGTACCCTCGGCACCGATCGTTCTCGACTGCATCGAACGGCTCGATCGCGCCGCATCGGTCGCGGAGGCGTGGCAGGGCTTCCAGTCCTTCACCCGCTGGCACGGTCTCGCCTTCGGCGCCATCCCCGACCTTCGGAAGCTGCGGCGGCGCGAGCACGACAACGTCCTGGCGGTCACATGGCCGCACGAATGGGGCGAACGCTACTTCTGGGAAGATTATGTCTGGCGCGATCCGATGGTGCGGAGCCTGGCATATACCGACGAGCCGTTCACCTGGCCGGAAGCCCTCGCCTTCGAGGACTATGCGACGCCCGACCGCAACATCATGTTCGAGGCGGAAGATCACGGGCTTCGCGGCGGTCTCATGATCCCGATATCCAGCGATATCGTGGTGACGCTCGCCGGCGAAAACACCGCGCTTTCGCCGCGCGACCGCATCGAGCTGCACTTCGCCGCGATCTACGTCCATGCGCGCATCCGGGCACTCGCCCCGGCCCGCAAGCGCCGTCCGATCGCCGTGCTGACCGCGCGCGAGCGCGAATGCCTGGCGTGGGCGGCCGCGGGCAAGAGCGACTGGGAGATCGGCGAGATCCTGTCGATCGCCGCCAAGACGGCGGGCGCCCATATCGAGCGCGCCAAGCAGAAGCTCGGCGTCTCGACACGCATCCAGGCCGTCGTCATCGCGTTGCAAACCGGCGCCATCTCGATCTGAACGTCCGTGCGCGGAACAGCTTTCGCGCACTTGTCAATCGGGCGATTCCCCAAATGCGCGGCACCCTCGGCGGTGCGCATCCTGCGCGCCCGAGCCCGGTTTTCCGGGCCGGCATGCGGAGGGCGTTCAGGCGCGGCGCATGGCTGAGGTGGCGTGTCAGCCGGTGGTTCTTCCGCTCCGGCATCCTCAGCCATGCGCCGATCTTTTTCGAAGAGGTGCCGCAATGCGCGCCGGATTGTCAGCCGTCATGGAGCGAGCGCGCGAAGAGGTGCGCGAGCGACAGGAAATCCATCGCCTGGGCGCGCAGTTCGATCCGATTCCGCACCAGCTCCAGGCGCTTGTCGCCTATTGGGACGAGAAGCGCGACGGCCGCGCCCTGCCGCTGCGCGAGGACCTCGGCGGCGCCGGGCTGCGGCCATGGGCCGGGCATCTGGCGCTGTTCGAAGCGTTCGACGACCAGGACTTCCTGTTTCGCGCCTGCGACGCCAACCTCATCCGCCGCTTCGGCCGGGTGGCGACGAACCGGCCCATCGGCGATCTCGCGACCGATCTCGCACGTCATCTGCGCGCGGTGCTGAGCGCCGCGCTCGACGCGAAAGGGCCGGTCGTCGCGACCTCCGGCGTCGCGCTCGGCTACACGATCCTTTGGCACTGCGAGCTGGCGCTGCCGCTCGGCAGCCGCGACCACCGCCGCATGGTTCTGCTCGGCAGCTTTCCGAGCGCGAAATATTAGCGGCGGCCGCAACCCCCACGACGAAGTCTCTATATTTGGGGAGAAATGTCCTGGTCGAATAAAGTTCCCTTTCTATCTTGAAGCCACGAAATATTAGCGATAATTTCCCCTACAGGGGGAGTCATGGGGTCTATTCCGGAAAGATCGCGGAAGCCTGTTCGGCCGCCGGATCCGCTTATTACTTGGACATGCCTTTTTGTAGCGATCGGAATTATCGCTTTTCATTGCCTTTTGGTTGTTCTCGGCCGGCCGGCGACATTCCAGCTGGTTCCTGTGGCCACGATTTTCCTGGCAGCGGGCGGCCTTATCCGAATGGATGTTGTGGCCATGGCGATGGACCTTATGAAATTACTGCGATGAACCAGACGCTTTCGCTGAACATGTCCGGCCGTTTCCAGAGCATCGCGTTCTGGTGCACGTTTGGCGTCACGGCGGCCATCCTGCTCGCACTGGCCTATCGCTTCGTCCAACTTGAGAATTTCGTCGCGGAGAAGCAGCAGCAGGCAGCCAGCGCCGATCTTTCATTGCGCGACACGTTGGCGACGCTGCGAACGGCGCAGGCAAAACTCTCCGCCGCCCAGAAGCAGGTCGCTGTCGCCCGGAGCGAGGAACATCACCTCCAACTCGAGATGGCGGCCGTCAGCGAATTCCTGGTCTCGGACGCTGCGAGGAGCGCGGCCACGATCGAGGCCCTTACCAGGCAGGCGAAGAAGGCGAAAGCCGACAAGGTTACGCTGGATACGGAAATCAAAGCGCTTAACGAGAAGCTGACCGCGAAGCAGATCGAACTTGGCGCGCTCGCAAGCTCCGGCACGAAGTTGAAGGACGATCTCGCCCGAATCTGTTTCGATGCCGAACTCGCCAACAAGCGCCTTAGGATTCTGGACGGCCACGGCAAAGCCGATCCGATCATCTATCCGCCGGTGAAGCACATCATCGAGGCGTGCTCGGCCGCTCGATAGGCGCGTGGTGGCGGAAGAATAGCGGCACCGCTCGCAAATTCCCTATTGCGCTACGGAAGAAAAGGGACCATACCCCGCGCCCCTCGGAATTTTGGAGGCGCACCTCTAGCTGAAGGAGCTGATGTCATGTCGCTCGTTGGTCCTTTGGTCACCCCGAACCGCTACGAAAACCGGTTCGATCGTTCGGCGCTCTACATCCACACCTACAAGCACCCGCTCGTGGTCTTCGCGGTCGTGACGCTGCTCGCAGCGGGCGGCATCGGCGCCGGCATCGCGGCGCACGTCATTCCGAATTTTCTGAACTTCTGTAGAGCCTAAGCCGCTTTCGACGCGCGTTCGGCGGCGTCCACGGCGGCATTGCGACCCTGTTCCTTCGCACGGTAGAGCGCGGCATCCGCGGGCTTCGTGAGATCGAGCTGGGTCGTCTTGCCGTCCGGGACCAGTGTCGCGACGACGGGGCCGCGATCGCTCGCGGCCCCGCCGCGAAAGTTCTTGACTGATCAGATCAAGCCGGTATCGGTCGGGAAAAAATGGCCGTTGGTTGCGACGACGACCGCCAGAAGGATGATCGTCAGCACGATGCCGCCAACCATGTAGCGGAGGCCGCGCAACGCAACGTCGTCACGGCTTTCGGGATTCATGACGGCGCGCATCTCAGCCTCCCTTCGGCGTCGACGGCGCCTTCACGTTGAGATTGATGGAAGGCGCGGAGGACTGGCCCGGCATGTGCCGCCCGTCGAGCACCCAAAGGCCCAGCGCCACCACAATGGCGAGAATGGCGCCCACCAGGACGGCGAGGAATGTACTGCCGCCGCTGCTGCTGCGGGCATTGCTGGTATCGGTGGCCATCGGGCGCTCCTAATTTATCTGCTGGTGTGAAAACGGCCTTCGCGAAAGCCCGTTCCGTCGTTAGGCTTCATCCAACCGGGAACCGGGAAGGAACCGCGATGTTGAAGTGGCAAATCGGTGACGTAACTGTGGCGCGCGTGGTCGAATTCGAGTCGCCGGTGCCTTATTCGCCCGACACGCCCTTCTTTCCCGAGGCGACTCCGGACGCGCTGCGCACCATGCCGTGGCTCCAGCCGCATTTCGCGACCGAGGACGGCACGCTGAATTTCTCGGTGCACGCGCTTCTCGTCGAAGGGCCGGGTCTGCGCATGATCGTCGACACCTGCGTCGGCAACGACAAGCCCCGCAACATGACGCGCCAGCGCCCGCTGAGCCGCCCCTTCCTGCAGCACATGGCCGAGGCGGGCTGGCCGCGCGAAAGCGTCGACACCGTGGTGTGCACGCATCTGCACGTCGATCATGTCGGCTGGAACACGATGCTCGGCCCGGACGGCAAATGGGTGCCGACCTTCCCGAACGCGCGCTACCTTATCGGGCGCCAGGAATACGAGCACTGGATCAAGGACGAGGAGCCGGAACAGAAAGCCGTCCTGGCGGATTCGGTGCAGCCGATCTTCGACGCCGGCGTGGCGCAGATGGTGGAGATGGACCACCGCATCTCGAACGAGGTGCGCCTGATGCCGACCACCGGCCACACGCCCGGCCATGTCAGCGTGGTGATCGAATCCAAGGGCGAGACCGCGATCATCACCGGCGACATGATGCACCATCCGGCGCAGATCGGTCATCCGGAGTGGTCGCCCTCCTTCGACAGCGACAAGGAGGCGGCACGCGTCACGCGGCGCGCCATGCTCAAGGACTGGGCCGACCGGCCGATCCTGATCATCGGCACGCATTTTGCCACACCCACGGCGGGCCGGGTGCGGCGCGACGGCGAAACCTTTCGCTTCGACACGGCGATCTGATAGGAACGGGCGACCTGTTCACGGCGTCCCCGTCCCATGGCCTTTCGCGTCATCGTCACCGATGCCGGCTACAAGCACAGCATCGCCTTCGCCGATTACGCGAAGCGCGCGCTGACCGATATCGAGATCGTCGGCCACACGCCCGGCCCCGCCACCCCCGCCCGCTGGCACCGCTGCTACGACCGCGTGGTCGCGAAAACGCCGCTGGAGACGCTGCTCGCCGCGGGTGATTACGACATGGTGGCACCGATCGGCGGCAACTCGGTGCTGACGGTCGCGGCGGCCGCGCCCGACAAAGCCGTTCTGGCGCCGCGCGAGAAAATCGAGATGTGCTTCGACAAGACGAAGACCATCGCCTTCGCCCGCGCGCACGGCGTGCCGGTGCCCGACACGCGCACCTTCGAGCTCGGCGATACCATCGACCTCTCCGGCATGGCGTTCCCCTGCGTGGTGAAGGCCTCGCGCGAGAACGCCTCGGTCAAGGCCGTGACTTATTGCTACGACGCCGCTGCGCTCCAGGAGACCGTCACGCACCAGCTTGCCGCGATGGGCGGCCAAAGCGGCCTGCTCGTTCAAGAGTTTATCAAGGGCACCGGCGCCGGCCTCTTCGCGCTCTACGATCGCGGCACGCCGCAGCGCGTCTTCATGCACGAGCGCATCCGCGAGGCCCCGCCCAGCGGCGGCATCAGCACCGCGGCGCGCGCCTACGACTCCGACCGGCTGAAAGAGCTCGGCCTGCGGCTCCTCACCGCGCTCGGCTGGCACGGCCCCGCGATGGTGGAGTTCCGGCGCAGCGCCGCGACCGGCGAGTTCGTGCTGATGGAGATCAACGGCAAGTTCTGGGGCTCGCTGGAGCTGTCGCTGGCCTCGGGCGTCAACTTCGCGGCCGACATCATCCGGATCTACCGCGGCGAGGCGCTTGGCCCCGATCCCGGCTACGATCGCAACACCGAGTTCTACTGGCCGCTGGACGGCGATATCCTGACCTTGTGGAAGACCGGCGCGCTGGGGAGAATGGCCGACTACCGGCGCCCCAACGCGCACACCAACCTCGGACGGAGCGTAAGATCGGATATGCGCAAGGCAGCCGCCCTTCTCGGCAAGATGATCCGTCCGTGACACGCTGGCTGCGCGGCATCATCCACTGCCATTCGCACCACTCGCACGACTCGCTGGCGGGGATCGGCGCCTATCTCACCGCGGCGCGGCGCCATGCGCTCGACTTCATCGTGCTGACCGACCACGAGACCATCGCCGGCTCCAAAGCCCTCGCCGAGGCGGCACGCCGCCAGATGCCGCAGCTCCGGGTGCCGGTGGCGGCGGAATACAACACCAGCTTGGGCGATGTGATTGCGGTGTTCCTCGACGACGATATCGAGGCGATGGAGGCCGAGGCCTTCTTCGCCGAGGCGCGGGCCAAGGACGCGCTTCTCCTCCTGCCGCATCCCTATGTCGCGCATCGGCAGACCGAATGGCTCGCCGAACGCTGCGACCTCGTCGAGACGATCAACTGCCGCGCCAGCGCCACCGCGAACGGCAAGGCCACCGCCCTCGCGGCCCAGCTCGGCAAGCGCAGCTATGTCGCCTCCGACGCGCATTTCTCGCACAGCCTGGGCAACGCGATCCTTGAGGTCGAGGACCTCGGCGCGCTGCGTCCGTCGCTGACGCACGGCCAGATCCGCTGGGCACCGCCGCGCCTCACCGGCCAGTTCGAATACGGCGCCTCGCAGCTCATCAGCGCCATCAAGCTGCGCGACATGAAGCGCTTCCGCACGCTGGCCGGGCGCACCGTCAAGCAGCTGCGCCGCAAGGTGGGTGGCGCGTGAGCCTCGCCGCCGCCGGCGCCACCGCCGACATCACGCCGGATAGTCCGCTCCAGCTCGGCGGCTATGTCGCGCGCGAGACGGCCTTCACCGCCGTCGCCGACAAGCTCGAAGCCAACGTGCTGTGGCTGACGGGACCCAAGGGCCGCGCCGCCTTCGTGACCACCGATCTGCTCTATCCCGGCGCGCCGTTGCGCGCGCGGCTCAAGGAGTTGCTCGGCCTCGGCGACGACGAGCTGTTCCTCGCCGCGTCGCACACCCATTTCGCGCCGATGACCTCGCCCGGCATGCGCGCGCTCGGCGTGCCCGATGCCGCCTATATCGAGAGGACGGCTCAGCGCATCGCGGCCGCCGCGCGCAGCTTGGCCGAACGGATGACGCCGGCACAGGCGCTCTTCACCTCCGGCGTCGCGGCGCATGCGATCAACCGGCGGCTGATCTGCTGGCGCCTGACGCGCAGCGGCCTGACCCATGGCGCGGGCCTCGGCCCCAACCCGGGCGGCGACAATGACGAGCGCATCACCGCTTTGCGCTTTACCGACGCCGGGGGAAAGACGTTCGCGTTGCTTTGGAACTACGCCTGCCATCCGACCGATTTTCCGGGACGGCTGCAGGTCTCGGCCGACTTTCCCGGCGTGGTGCGCGCCAAGCTGCGCGCGATCTATGGCGACGTGCCCGTGCTGTTCCTGCAGGGCTTTTCCGGCGACACGCGCCCGCCCTTCGCGGGCCGCAAGCCGGGCCTGCGCGGTCTTATCTTTCGCACGCTGCTCGGACCGCAATTCCGCAATCCCGGCCGCGCGGAGTGGCAGGGCTGGGCCGACAGCCTCGCGGCGCGCGTCGCCGGCATCTTCGCGTCGGATGCCAAGGTGCTGCCGCTCGACGGCCCGCACGCCGCCCGCGTCACGGCGCCGGAAGAGACGCTCGGCCGCGGCGGCGACGGCAGCAAGCCGCTCACCTGGCACAGCGTCGACTGCGGCGGCTTCCGCGTGATCGGCGTCAACGCCGAGCCCGTCACCGCCTATCGCGGCCTGGTCGAGCAGCGCTTCGTGGACAAGCCGCTGTTGACCGCAGGCTGCATCGACCAGACGCATGGCTATCTGCCGGTCGACCGCATGCTGCCCGAGGGCGGCTATGAGGTCGAAGGCTTCCGCGCCTATTTCGAATACCGCACGCGCTTCGCACCCGGCGTGCAGGATGCCGCCCTGGCACCGCTTTTCAAAGTGCCCTGACGAACGCATCCAGCGCGGCGCGGATCGCCGCCGAATGCTCGTCGGCGACTGCGCCGACATCCGTCTGCTGTCCGAGCAGCGGTATGGTGATCACTGCCTCTTCCACCACGCGCATGCCCATCGTCTCGACGACGAGACGCAGCGCCGCCTGCGAGGCCACGCCGCGCGCCGAGGCGTGGAAGAACGCGATGGGCTTTCCCGGATGCTCCGGCCCGCTCACCAGCCAGTCGAGCGCGTTCTTCAGGCTGCCGGGAATGCCGCGCGCATATTCGGGCGAAGAGATCAGAAGACCGTCGGCCCGCGCCACCTCGCCTCGCCACGCCGCGACTTCCGGCGGCAAGGGATCGATGTCGCAATCGGGATTGAAATGCGGCAGTTGCGCCAATCCGTCATAGAATACGACCTCGACGCCCACCGGCGCCAGCAATCGCGCGGCGCCGAGCAGCGCGGTGTTGGTCGACACCGCCCGCAGGCTGCCCGAGACCGCGAGCAGCCGCGTCACGCCGCGTAGTCGTTCATCGCCGCGGCCATCTCCAGATCGTTCTGCGTCACACCGCCCGCATCATGCGTCGACAGCGTCACCTCGACCTTGTTGTAGACGTTGAACCACTCCGGATGGTGATCCATCTTCTCGGCCAGCAGCGCCGTGCGCGCCATGAAGGCGAAGGCGCGGTTGAAATCCTTGAATTCGAATGTCTTTGCGATGGCCTCGCGGCCATCGGCCGCCGTCCATCCCGCGAGGCCCTTGAGGGCAGCAGCCGTCGCGGCGGAATCGAGCTTTTCCATGGGCGAGTCTCCGGTTTTGTCTTTAATGTAACGCGCCATGGACTGGAACGACATCGAATCCCCGTCGCTCGACGATTTCGAGACGCTGGCCCGCGCCGCCTTCGACGGCCTTCCGGCGGAGTTCCGCGCGCTCACCGGCCAGATCCTCTTCCGCATCGAGGATTTCCCCGACGCCGAGGTCATCGAAGACATGGCGCTGGAGAGCGAGTTCGACATCCTCGGCCTGTTCTCCGGCCCGCGCCTGGCGGATCACGAGGCGGGCGCGGTGCACGGCCACCAGACGATGATCTTCCTGTATCGCCGTCCGATCCTCGACTACTGGGCCGAGCACCGGGAGAGCCTCGGCACCATCGTCCGCCACGTCCTGATCCACGAGATCGGGCACCACTTCGGATTGTCGGACGAAGATATGGATGCGATCGAAGATGAATAAACCTGTCATTCGCCGCGAATGCGGCGAACCCAGGTAACACCTGTTCAAATCGTGCAGAACCCAACTGGGTCCGCCGCATTCGCGGCGGATGACAATTTGGGCTCAGCGCAGCGGATACTCCCGCTCCGGCCGATAAACGCTTCCGTCGCTCGTCAGCACGCTCGAATAGAGGATGAACTCCGCCACCGCGAACGGCGCGCTCGAATAGAGCGCATGGTCGGTGAGATAATCCATCACCGTGCCGACCGGCGTATGCCCGAGCCGCGCCACGGTCACATGCGGCGTGAATTTCTCGCGGTCGTTCTGATAACCGGCGCGGCGGATCGCACTGTCGACCTTCTTCTGCAGATGCAGCAGCGGCTCGCTGGCCCGCACGCCCGCCCACAGCGCATGCGGATGCTTGCCGCCGAATTCGCCGGTGCCGTGCAATTCCAGCGCGAACGCCGGCGCGTCGATCGCGGCCAGGGCGTCTCCGATCATCGCCGCCTCGCGCCCATCGACCTCGCCGATGAAGCGCAGCGTCAGATGCAGCTGCGCCCGCGACTGCCAATGCGCGCCGGGCACGCCGGACTGGATCAGCGCCAGCGACTGCGCCACCGCATCCGGAATCGCCAGGGCGACGAACAGGCGTTCCATCAGGCTCTGCGCCCCAGCGGCAGGGCGCGCCAGAACACCAGCACCACCGCGACATAACACACGCCCGCGCCGCCCATCGCAGCCAGCAGCAGCCACACATCGTGCAGCCGGTGCGGCAGATGCGGTCCCGCGAACCGCACCACCGCCAGCGCCGCCGCGCCCACCACGGCGGCCGCGAGCACGCTCGGCAGCAGCGCGCGCCAGAACGTCCCGCTCACGCGCAGCAGCCCGCGCGACCGCCCGAACCACACCAGTGTGCCGACATTCACCCACGCCGCCAGTGCGGTACCGAGCGCGATGCCGACCACGCCCATGCTCAATCCCCACACGAACACGATCTTCAGCGCCACGTTCACCGCGATGGCGGTCATCGTCACCCGCGCCGGCGTCATCGTGTCGTGCCGCGCATAGAAGGTCGACGCCACGATGCGCACCAGCGCATAGGCCGGCAAACCCACGCCATAGGCCGCGAGCGCCGCTGCGCTCAATCCTGCGGCGCTTGCGTTGAACGCGCCATGCGCGAACACCGCGCGCACCAGCGTGCCCGGGATCGCGACGAACGCCACCGCGAAGGGCAGCGTGAGCAGTAGCGTCAGCGCCGCCGCCCGGTTCTGCGCCGCGTCGGAGCCGTCGCGGTCGTTCTTCGCCAGCCGCGCCGACATCTCGGGCAACAGCACGGTGCCCAGCGCGATGCCGAGCACGCCCAGCGGCAGCTGGTCCACGCGGTCGGCGTAATAGAGCGCCGTCCGCGAGCCGACCGGCAGATAGCTCGCCAGGAAGAAATCGAGCAGCGGCGCCACCACCACGCTCGCCGCGCCGAAGGTCACCGCGCCATAGGCCTTGAAGAACTCGGCGATCTCCGGCGTCCAGCGCGGCCACGACACGCGCAGGCTGAGGCCGTCGCGTCCCGCCGCCCACAGCATGAAGAACAGCTGCGCCACGCCGCCGAACACCACACCCCACGCCGCCGCGAACGCCGCGTTGGGAAACCAGCGCCAGCACAGAAGCGTCGCGATCATGCAGACGTTCTGGAAGTTCGACCACGCGGCGGCGGCCCAGAACTTCTCGATCGCGTTCAGCATCGCCGAGAGCTGGATCGCGACCACCGTCATGACGAGATAGGGAAAGGTGATGCGCGCCAGCTGCACCGTCAGCGACAATTCGCTGGGCGTGTAGCCCGGCACGATGGCACGCGCGATGAACGGCATCGCCGACATCGCCAGGATCAGGATCACGACCTGCGCCGCCATCTGCCAGGAGAACACCTCGTCGGCGAACTTCGCCGCCGCCGCTTCCTGGCCCTTGGCATGCAGCGCCGCATAGCGCGGCAGGAACGCCGGATTGATCGTGCCCTCGCCGAAGATCTGGCGGAAATAGTTCGGGAACAGGAAACCGACCAAGAGCGCGTCCGACAAGAAGCCGTTGCCGACGATGGTCGCCATCAGCACGTCGCGGCCGAACCCGGTAAGGCGCGACAGCAGCGTGAACCCGCCGACGGAGAGGAGGCGCCGGAACATTACCTCTTCACCTGCGCCACCAGCTTTTTCACCACCGGCAGGATGCGCTCGACGATGATCTTGACGCCGGCCGGGTTGGGATGGATGCCGTCGGCCTGGTTGAGCTTGGGGTTCATCGCCACGCCGTCCAGGATGAAGGGATAGAACAAGACGCCGAACGTCTTGGCGAGGCGCGGATAGATCGGATCGAACTGCGCCGCGTACTCCGTCCCCAGGTTGCGCGGCGCCATCATGCCCGTCAGCAGCACCGGCACATGCGCCGCCTTCAGCTTGGTCAGCACGGCG
Organism: Rhizomicrobium sp.; assembly: GCA_035551495.1. Classification (GTDB taxonomy): domain Bacteria; phylum Pseudomonadota; class Alphaproteobacteria; order Micropepsales; family Micropepsaceae; genus Rhizomicrobium. The sequence continues at coordinate 12,636 of DASZMT010000099.1, forward strand.
GCGATGTTGCCTTCCGTCTGCGCCGGCGACTGGCCGCGCAGGGCGTCGTTGGAGCCGAGCTCGACGATGGCCGCATCCGGGTGATCCGCCAGCGACCAGTCGAGTCGCGCCAGCCCGCCCGCCGAGGTATCGCCCGACACGCCGGCATTGATCACCTTGGCATCGATCCCCGACGCCTTCAGCCGGCTCTCCAGCACGACGGTGAAATCGAACCCCGGCGGCACGCCATAACCCTGGGTCAGGCTGGTGCCCAGCGCCAGGATCTTGATCGGCGCGGCCGCGGCGGGAGTCCCGAAGATCAAAGCCAGAAAGACGAACGCTTTAAATAACCTCCCCCCTGTGGGGAGGTCGAAAAATCGCGGCGCTGCGCTCGCAATTTTGTCGACCTCCCCACAAAAGGGAAGTGACTTGGGGGATGATTTTCCTGAAAAAGCCGCCATATGGCCTGTAAGGTCGGACCAACGAGTCATCGATGCACAATCCTCTACAAGCCATCCATTTGGAAGATGTGACGCTGACGCTCTCCAGCGCGGCGGCGCCCGTCCATATCCTGAACGGCGTCACCCTCGCCGTGCCGCAGGGCCAAACCGTGGCGCTGCTCGGCCCCTCGGGCTCGGGCAAGTCGTCGCTCCTGATGGTCGCGGCAGGCCTCGAAAGCGCGACCTCGGGCCGGGTCTCGGTCGCCGGCACCGACATCACCCGCCTCGGCGAGGACGCGCTGGCGCGTTTTCGCCGCGGCACGGTCGGCATCGTGTTCCAGTCGTTCCATCTGATCCCGACCATGACGGCGCTCGAGAATGTCGCGGTGCCGCTCGAACTCGCCGGCACCGCCGACGCCTTCGACCGCGCCCGCGACGAGCTTGCCGCCGTCGGCCTCGCCGCGCGGCTGGAGCACTATCCCGGCCAGCTTTCGGGTGGCGAGCAGCAGCGCGTCGCGCTGGCCCGCGCCATCGCGCCGCGCCCCACGGTGCTGTTCGCCGACGAGCCGACCGGCAACCTCGACGGCGCGACGGGCAAGGAGATTTCCGACCTCCTCTTCGCGCTGCACGACCGCACCGGCACGACGCTGTTCCTGGTGACGCATGAAGAGGCGCTCGCGCGACGCTGCCGGCGCATCGTCCGCCTCCAGGATGGCCGCATCGTGGCCGACGAGTTCGCCAAAGAATTAGAAGGTGGGGCGTGAGCCGCCTCGCTCTCGCTTTCAGGTTCGCGCGGCGCGAGATGCGGATGCGGCTTTCGGGTTTCCGCATCTTCTTCGCGTGTCTCGTCCTCGGCGTCACCGCCATCGCCGGCGTGGAGTCGCTGTCGCAAGCCTTCCTCACCGGCCTGGCCGAGCAGGGCCGCACGCTGCTCGACGGCGACGTGGTGGTGCATCTCGTGCACCGCGAGACCAACGACGCCGAACGCGCCTGGATGCAGCAGCGCGGCCGCGTCTCGGAGACCGTGTCGCTGCGCGCCATGGCCTATGCGCCGAACAGCGAGCGTCAGTTGGTGGAATTGCGCGCCGTCGACGGCGCCTATCCGTTCTTCGGCGCCGTGACGCTCGCGCCGCAGATCGATTTCCACAAAGCCCTCGCCTGCGGCACGCACGAATGCGGCGCGGTCGCCGAGCAGACGCTGCTCGACCGCCTGCACATCGCACCCGGCGGCACGATCCGCATCGGCACGGCGACGCTGCGCATCCGTGCCGCCCTGGTCGGCGAGCCCGACCGCATCGCCGGCGGCTTCAGCCTCGGCCCGCATGTCGTCGTCTCGCGCGCCGCATTGGACCGCACCGGCCTCGTCATGCTCGGCAGCCTGATCGACTTCAACTACCACATGGTGCTGCCGCCGGCCGCCGATCCCAAGGCCTTCAAGGCGGCCGCGACGACCACCTTCCCCGACTCCGGCTGGGACATCCGCGACCGTTCCGACGCCGCGCCCGGCATCAGGCAATTCGTCGAACAGGTGACGATGTTCCTGACGCTGGTCGGCCTCACCGCGCTCGCGGTCGGCGGCGTCGGCGCGGGCCAGGCGGTGAGCGCCTTTCTCGACCGCAAGCGCGCGGAGATCGCGATCTTCAAATCGCTCGGCGCCGACGGCACGCTGATCTTCCTGATCTTCTTCCTGCAGGTGATGGCCATTGCCACGGTCGCGGTGATCACGGGATTGCTGCTCGGCGCCGCCCTGCCCTTCGCGATCGCCGCCGCGTTCGGCAGCAATCTGCCCGCGCCGGCGCATTTCGCGGTCTATCCGCAGCCGCTGCTGTTCGCCGCGGCGTTCGGCCTGCTCTCCGCGATCGCCTGCGCCGTGCCGCCGCTGTCGCGCGCCCGGCTGATCGCACCCGCCAGCCTGTTCCGCGATCTCGTCGCGCCCGCCGATGCGCGCGGCGCGCTGCCCTATCTGATCGGCGCGGGCGTGGCGGGCCTCGCCATCGTCGGCCTCGCGCTGTTGCTGGCGCCCGCGCCCGATTTCGCGGCCGCGTTCCTCGGCGGCGCGGCGGCCAGCCTGATCGTGCTGCGCCTGATCGCCGGCGCCTTCCGCTGGCTTCTCAAGCAGCTGCCGCGGCCGCGCACGCCGATCCTGCGCCTCGCCCTCGCCAACCTCACGCGCCCCGGAGCTGCGACCACCGGCGTCGTCACCGCGCTCGGCCTCGGCCTGACGCTGCTCGCCACCGTCTCGCTGCTCGACAACACGATCAGCGCCCAGGTGAAGGACCGCCTGCCCGGCACCGCGCCCAGCTTCTTCTTCGTCGACATCCAGCCCGGCGAGGCGGACCGCTTCGACGCCGTCATCCGGCGCTTCAAGTCGCAGCAGGACTTCAGGCGCACACCGATGATCCGCGGACGGATTGTCTCGCTGAAGGGCATCGCCGCCAAGGACGCCAAAGTCGCGCCCGGCGCAAAATGGGTGCTGGCGGGCGACCGCGGCATCACCTATGCGGCGGCACCGCCGGACGGCACCGAGATCACGCAAGGCCAATGGTGGGCGAAGGACTATGCCGGCCCGCCGCTGATCTCGTTCGATGCGAACCTTGCCGAGGACATGGGGCTGAAGCTCGGCGACAAGATGGTGGTCAACGTGCTGGGGCGCGAGATCGCGGCCACCATCGCGAATTTCCGCAAGGTGGATTTCACCACCGGCGGCCAGAACTTCGTGATCGTGATGTCGCCCGAGCCGGTGGCGCACGCGCCGCATTCCTTCCTCGCCACCGTGCGGGTCGATCCCAAGGACGAAGAGCCGCTCTACCGCGCCGTCACCGATGCCTTCCCGAACATCTCGACGGTGCGCGTCAAAGACGCCATCGCCCAGGTCGACGGCCTGCTCCAGGAATTGTCCGACGGCGTACGCGCCGCCAGCCTGCTCACCATCCTGTCGGGTCTCCTGGTGCTCGCGGGCGCCATCGCGGCGGGCAGCCGCGGCCGCCTCTACGACGCGACGGTGCTGAAGGTGCTCGGCGCGACGCGGGCGCGCATCGCGACGGTCTATATCGTCGAGTACGGCGTGACGGGCCTGCTCACCGGGCTCCTTGCGCTCGGCGCCGGCGCGGCGGCGGCGGACATCATCTGCGAGCAAGTGCTTGAGGTGCCGCTGACCTTCAGCTGGAGCGCGGCGCTGCTCACCGTCCTCGGCGGCGGCACGGCGACGCTGCTGTTCGGCCTGTTCGGCGCCTGGGCGGCGCTCGCCGCCAAGCCCGCGCGCCAGCTGCGCGCGGAGTAGATCGGGCCATACGCCTTGTGAATACCAGTATTCATGAAATGTATATTTGACTTGTCTCTTCGACCCTCGGACAGTCTGCGCAGCACCGCGCGGTAAGCGCAATTCGGGCTGATCATTTCCATCACCTAGGCAGAGGGGCTCGCCATGACCGCTCACGATTCCGTTCGCGCCATCGTCAACGACCTGTTCGCGCATGCCGGCGTCGAACGCCACGCGCTCAAGCATCTCGACACCAAGCAGCACGGCGCCCACGCCCGTCTGAGCCTCGGCAAGGACAGCGCGATCGCTGCGCCCGGCCTGCCGGGCCGTGCCCGTTTCGCGCTCGACCATGTGACGGTGCGCGCCGGCCAGTCGCTCGAGCTCGACGTGCCCGCGTCGCAGGGCGGCGACCTCGTCGCCAACCGCCTGGAGATCGAGCCCGATGGCGAACTGATCATCGCCGAAGGCAGCCGCTTCGCGGTCGGCGATCTCATCTTCGGCGAGCGCTCGCAGCTCACCATCAAGCTGCGCAACGGCAAAAACGGCCTCGACGGCACCGAGAAATATTCCTCCACGCCCGGCGGCAGCGCGCCGGCGATCTCGAACCTGCCCTTTCTCGCCGCGTCGATCGCCGGCACCTTCACGCTCAAGCTGACCGGCGGCAACGGCGGCAATGGCGGCAATGGCGGGCCCTACGGGAATGGCGCCGATGGCGGCAATGGCTGCAATGTCGGCGCGATCACGATCCTCTACGGCACGCGCACCGCGCCCGGCGAGGTGCGGCTCCACGTCGACGGCCTTCAGGGCGGCACGGGCGGCACGCGCGGCGAAGGCGGCATGCGCGCCGGCAAACCCGGCCAGTCCGGTACGGCCGCGCTGCCGATCCTCAAGCAGATGGTCGAACCCAAGCCGGCCCAGCCCGCCACCATCAAGCACAACGCGGACGTGGCCAAGCGCCCGATCTTCGACAAGCCGAGCGACGATTACGAAAACGCCTCGGTCGGCCTGGTCAAGCAGTCCCCGCTGATCATCCGGGATCGGCAAGGCAATGTGGTGTGGAACCTGGAGCAGTACGACTTCCTCACCCCAGGCCACGACGCGCCCGACACGGTCAATCCCAGCCTGTGGCGCAACGGCCAGCTCAACACCTATAACGGCCTCTTCGAGATCACGAAGGACGAGAAGACCGGCTGGCGCGTCTTCCAGGCGCGCGGCCTCGACCTCGCCGTCGTCACCTTCGTCGAATGCGCGACCTCCATCCTCGTCGTCGATCCCTTGACCACGCTGCAGACGGCACGGGCGGCGTGGAACCTGATGAAGGAGGTGATCCCGGACAAGCCGATCCTGACGATGATCTACAGCCACTCCCATGTCGACCATGACGGCGGCGTCGGCGGCATGATCAACGTGGTCGATACCCAAGGCGACGATCCGCTGGTCAAGGTCGTGGCGCCGATCGGCTTCATGGAGGAGGCGACCAGCGAGAACGTCTATGCCGGCAACGCCATGTCGCGCCGCGCCAGCTACATGTACGGCAACATCCTGCCGGTGGGGCCGCGCGGCCAGGTCGGCGCCGGCCTCGGCCTCGCGGTGTCGACCGGCACCGTCACGCTGATCGCGCCGAACGAGGACGTGGATGTCGACGAGACCCGCACCTATGACGGCGTGCAGGTGACGTTCCAGCTCACGCCGGGCTCCGAGGCGCCGGCCGAGATGAACATGTACTTCCCGCAGTTCAAGCTGCTGCACATCGCGGAGAACTGCACCCACACGCTGCACAACATCCTGACGCTGCGCGGCGCCAAGGTGCGCGATGCGCTGGCCTGGGCGAACTATCTCACCGAATCGATCGAGCTGTTCGGCCAGGAGCTGGAGGTGATGATCGCCGCGCACCACTGGCCGACCTGGGGCAACAAACAGGCACTCGCGATGCTCGAGAACCAGCGCGACATGTACAAATACCTGAACGACCAGGTGCTGCAGAAGCTGAACCAGGGCTACACGATCACCGAGATCGGCAACATGATGCACCTGCCGCCGCTGCTCGCGCACGAGTGGTACGATCAAGGCTATTACGGCACGGTCAACCACAACTCCAAGGCCGTCTATCAGCGCTATATCGGCTGGTTCGACGGCGTGCCGGCCAACCTGCACCCGCTCGATCCGACCGAGAACGGCAAGAAATATGTCGAATATATCGGCGCCGAGAACCTGATGACGCGGGCCAGGGCGGACTTCGCGGCGGGCAACTACCGCTGGGTGGCGAGCGTGGTGAACCAGCTCGTCTTCGCCGACCCGAACAACGAGGCCGCCAAGAACCTTCTCGCCGACGCCTATGAGCAGATGGGCTACCAGGCGACGTCGGCGCCGTGGCGCAATTTCTACCTCGGCGGCGCGCAGGAGCTGCGCAACGGCGTCGCGATCCTCTCCAATCCGAACGCGGGCAGCGCCGATGTGCTGCGCGCAATGTCGACGGCGGAGTTCCTCACCTATGTCTGCATCCTGGTCGACGTGGAAAAAGCGGCGCTGTTCCCGCTCGGCCTCGTCGTCAGGCTCGAGCTGACCGAGGAAGCGCCCTACGACGCGGAGAGCTACGTCCTGCGGCTCAAGAACGGCGTGCTCGTCTTCGAACAGACCGAGAAATATCGCGGCGCCGCGGTGCAGGCGGTGATCACAACCACGCGCGCGCAGCTCAACCGCGTGATCAGCGGCGAGATCGACTTCGCCACCGGCATCAACGAAGGCGTGATCGCCATCTCGGGGCCCGAGCCGGAGGTGGCGCCCCGCCTCGCCTACTGCCTGATCCCGGGCTTCAATCCCTGGTTTAACATCGTGACGCCGTAGGTTTGTAGTGACGCCGTAGAGCGTCTCCTTTCGCACGGATTCGCGCCGGGGCCGCCGCCCCGGCGCTTTTTCCTTAAGCAACCCAGGGGCTTGCACCCCTTGATACGGGCGTCGCGAAGCACGATATAATAGCCGTTCGGCACAGGTGCCGAAGGGAAAGGAATTCCGACCAATGGCGGACTACGACAATCGGGCGCTCCGGAGTCAGGCGACGGCCTCCGACCTGATCGACACGGGGCTGCGCGCGTACATGCTGCGCGTCTACAATTACATGCTGGTCGGCCTGGCGCTGACCGGTACCGCGGCGTTCTTCGTGGCCGAGGTGCCCGAAATCCGTGCGCTGTTCTTCCAGATCAGCCCCGATACCGGCCGCTTCGGCCTGTCGATCCTGGGCTGGGTCGCGTTCCTCGCGCCGATCGGCCTGGTGTTCTTCCTCTCCGCCCGCATCCGCACGATGAGCCTCGGCGCCGCGCAGGCGACGTTCTGGATCTACGCGACGCTCATGGGCGTCTCGCTGGCGCCGGTGGCGCTGCTGTACGCGCGCGCCGACATCGCGATCGCGTTCTTCACCACGGCCGCGACCTTCGGCGCGATGAGCCTGTGGGGCTACACGACCAAGTCGAACCTCACCGGCCTCGGCTCGTTCCTGTTCATGGGCCTCATCGGCGTCGTCATCGCGTCGGTCGTGAACCTCTTCATGCACTCCGCGATGATGACGTTCGTGATCTCGGTGATCGGCGTGGTGGTGTTCACCGGCCTGACCGCCTACGACACCCAGGGCATCAAGACGATGTACGACGCCGGGGACGACGATGCGACCATCGGCCGGAAGGCGATCTACGGCGCGCTGCACCTGTATCTCGACTTCATCAACCTGTTCCTGCTCATCCTGCGCCTGATGGGCAACCGCCGCTGAGCGGAACGGACGGACGAAACAAAAAGGCCCCGAGGCGACTCGGGGCCTTTTTTGTTTCCTCTCCCGCCTGCGGCAGAGATCAGTCGCTCAGCGCTTTCAGCAGCATCTTGTCGAACACGTGCAGCACCTGCGCCAGCTCGTGGCCGCGCTTGAGGATCTGGCCGCCGGCGGCGATCACCGCGTACAGGCCCTGCTTCTCGCGCAGCTTGGGCCGCTTCTCGACCCGGAACAGCGGCATCTCGGAGGTGCGGCGGAAAATCGAGAACACCGCCGCCTCGTCGCGGAAATCGATCGCATAATCGCGCCATTCGCCGGCGGCCACCATGCGGCCGTAGACCGTCAGGATGCGATTGAGCTCGATGCGGTCGAAGCGCACCTGCGCCGCCGTATAACTTCCGCCTTGGGTGACCGTCCGCGCGGCCGGCTGCGGCACCGCGCGGAGGAACGCTATGGGTTCTTCCGCCATCGCGCGAAGTGTGAGCCCGTCACGCGACTGTCGCAAGTCCTATTCTACCGCTTCACCGCCAGCATCACGCCGTCGCCGATCGTGGCGAGTGCCATGTCGACCCGCGCGTCGTCGCGGATCTTGGCGTTGAGCGTGCGCAGCGCCACGGTATCGGCGCCGGTCTCCTTCGGATCGGCCACCGCGCCGCTCCACAGCATGTTGTCGAGCGCCACCAGCCCGCCGGGCCGCAAGAGCTTCAACACGCGCTCGTAATAGCCGTCGTAATTCGTCTTGTCGGCGTCGATGAAGGCGAGATCGAACAGCCCCTCTTGCGCCGCGATCATCGCATCGAGCGCGTCGAGCCCCGGCCCGAGCCGCAGGTCGATCTTGCCGGCGACGCCGGCCTCCTCCCAATAGCCGCGCGCCTTGTCGGTGTAGGTCTTCGACACGTCGAGGCACACCAGCTTGGCGTCCGCCGGCATCGCCAGCGCGACGCTGAGCGCGCTGTAGCCGGTGAACGTCCCGATCTCGACATAGCGCCGCGCGCCGGTCAGCTTCGCCATCACCTGCAGGAAAGCGCCCTGCTCCGGCGCGATCTGCATCATCGCGTTGGGCATCGCGGCGGTCTCCTCGCGGCAGCGCCGCTGCGCCGCCGTCTCGCGCGCGCCCTGGACGCCCAGATAGGTCATCAGCGCGTCGGTCGCCTTTACGAATCTACCCACAGCCAGGTCTCCTTCCGCCACGAAAGCGCCGCCTTTGCGCTCGATAACGCAGCGGTCGGCGGGACCGAGTTGACGTGCGGTCCGAAAGCGAATCAAGCCCCCCAGCCCTCGCTTTCGGGCAGCCCTTAATGGCCCGCCGGCAATTTGCGCTCCCCTTCCAACTGCGCCACGCTTCTCCCATTCGCTATTCGGGAGAAGATCATGCGGCTTTCAGGACGCGCGGCCATCGTGACGGGCGCGGCATCGGGCATCGGACGCGCCAGCGCCGAGCTGTTCGCGCGCGAGGGCGCGCACGTCCTGGCGGTCGACCTGCCGGGCAAGGACCTGCCGAGGGGCGACGGCATCCAGCCTTTCGAGAAGAGCGTCGGTGACGCCGGCGCCGCCGAGGCCATTGTCGGCGCGGCGGTGAAGGTGTTCGGCAAGCTCGACATCCTGATGAACAATGCCGGCATCTCCGGCAGCTGGCTGGTCGAGGCGATGACCGACGAGCAGTGGGACCGCACGCTGAACGTCAACCTCTCGGCGCAATTCAAGCTCTGCCGCGCCGCCATTGCGCACCTCAAGGAGAGCAGCGCCGGCCGCATCATCAACGTCGCCTCGGTGATGGCCGAGGGCACCGATTACGGCCTCGCCGCCTATTGCGCGTCGAAAGCCGGCGTCGCGGGGCTGACGCGCACGCTGGCGCTGGAGCTCGGCAAGTTCGGCATCACGGCGAATTACCTCGAGCCCGGCGCCATCGAGACCGGCATGACGAGCCCCTTGTGGAACGCGCGCGCCGACGTGAAGGAGATCTGGGCCAAGAAGGCGGCGCTGCGACGCGTCGGCCAGCCCATCGACCTGGCGCGCGGCGCGCTGTTCCTGGCGAGCGAAGACGGCGGCTTCGTGACGGGCCACGGCCTGGTGGTCGACGGCGGGCTGATGCTGCGGGTTTGAAACGCTTCGTCACCTCCCCTTTATGGGGAGGTGATTGGATTGCTACGCCCGCAAATTCTTCCGGATGTTCGCGTCCATCTGTCCGAACAGCCCGCCGATAGCGCCGGTGAGGATCATCACCGCCGTCCCGATCGGGATCGCGAGCAGCGGCACGTCGCCGAGCACGTTTGCGGCGCAGGTCGCGATCAGCCCGCCGGTGCCGCCGGCGATGGCGCCGCCCAGCGCGCCCTTCGCATAGCCGCGGTTGTAATCGCGGCCGTAGAACAGCCCCGCCAGCCCCGCGATCATCATCGCCGCGAACTCCGAGACATGGACATGCACCCACGCGCTGTAATGGCCGAGCACGACCATCGTTATCTGCAGCGCGATGCCGGTCACCGCCGCGCGCTGGATCAACCTGCCGTCGTACACGCCTGCTCCGATCACGGGTCCGGACGGTAACTAAGCAGCAATCGTGGCCGTTCCAAGGAGCACCTCAGCGCTTCGCGAAATACCCCGCGAGGCCCTGCAGGTATTCGATGTTGCCGTCGTGCAGATGCGCGTAGAGCGCGTCGAACTTGGCGCCCGCGCCGAAACCCACCACCGTCTCGGTCACCTTCGTGCGGCCGGCGCCGGCATCCTCGAACGACATCAGCGTGCGCACGGCGCCGAAGGCCGGCGGATCGAACGGCCCGCCCGCCGGCACGTATTCGCTGTGGAACACCAGAAGCTCGTCCGGCAGGAATACGTCGATCTTGTGCCGCACGTTCATCGCGTCGCCGATCTTGGAATTGGGCATGAAGCCGAACTCGATCGAGCCGCCATTGCCCGGCACGATGTGCGCGATGGGCAGGCCGGCCCATTTCGCGAACTCTCCATCGTCGACGAAGGCGTGCCACACCGCGGGGCGCGGCGCATCGACCATCACCCACTCCCGCACCACCCGCGCGCCCGACGCGTCGGTGTAGGAGGTGTCCGTCACGGCCGCCACCGCGCCCATTGTGGTCAACAGAGCCGTCATCAAAACCGAAAATGCCCAACGCATCATGATCCCCTCTCCGTCTTGGCATCGTCTTCCAGGCGCCGCACATAGTCGCGCAGCATCGCGACCGAGCGGTCGAAAGCCTCGAGCGTGCGGTGGGTGCGCGACTGCATCACCCCGCCCTCCATCGTCGTCAGCGTGAACACCGCCAGCCCGCGCCGATCCAGATCGCGCGGCAGCCGGTCGCCGGCCTGCGCGTAGCAATCCGCGATGGCGTCGACCCAGCCGTCGAAATTCACCGCGATCAGGCCCCGCACCGGCGGATCCGGCTCGTGCAGCTCCAGCGCCAAGTTGCCGATCGGACAGCCATAGACGCATTCGCTCCCCGCCAGTGCGGCGCGATAGCGGGCGAGGAGCGCGAAGACCCGCGCGATGGGATCGTCGACGCCCTCCCAGGCGGGCGCCAGCAGCATCGGCCCGATCCCGTCGCGATAGCGGCGCAGCACCTCCATCAGCAGGTCCTGCTTGGTCGGGAAGAAGTGATAGAGGCTGCCGCTGTTGGCCCCGGCGGCGCGCAGAATGTCGGCGACGCTGGCCGACTCATAGCCCTTCTCGGAAAACAGCCGCATCGCGGTGAACACGAGACGATCCTTGGTGTCCTCGGCCATGTACGATACTTGATTGAACGATCAACTAAGTCAAGTTGGAGTTTGAGGCCACCCTTCGACAACCTTAGAGTGAGGATTGCGCTGGGCTCGCACCCGCGCACCTCATCACCGCTCCCAGCATCAGCGCTCCTCATCCCGAGCCTGTCGAAGGATGGGCGCCCCGCGCCCAAGCCGGTCACAAGGACGTGCCCGCGCTCTCCAATGTTTAAGCTCCCGCAACTTGCGGCCCCGCCGCAATTTCTCTAAGCAAACCGGGCTTTTCTCCGGGCCGCGCCATGATCGAAATCGAGGGACTGACCAAGCGCTTCGGCCCCCATGCCGCCGTGTCCGACCTGTCCCTGACCGTGCGCAAAGGCGAGGTCCTGGGTTTTCTCGGCCCCAACGGCGCCGGCAAGTCGACCACCATGAAGATGGTGACGGGCTATCTCGCCCCCACCGCCGGCACGGCGCGAGTGTGCGGCCATGACGTCGAGACCGACGCGCTCGCGGCCCAGGCGTCCATCGGCTATCTGCCCGAAGGCGCGCCGGCCTATGGCGACATGACGGCCCGCCAGTTCCTGCTCTTCATCGCCGAGGTGCGCGGCTTCAAGGGCGCCGAGGCCAAGGCGCGCGTCGCCACCGCGACGGCCAAGACCGAGCTCGAAGGCTATCTCGACCAGCCCATCGAGACGCTGTCCAAGGGTTTCAAGCGCCGCGTCGGCCTGGCGCAGGCGATCCTGCACGACCCGCCGGTGCTCATCATGGACGAGCCGACCGACGGCCTCGATCCCAACCAGAAGCACGCGGTGCGCGACCTGATCCGCGGCATGGCGGCGCAGAAGGCCATCGTGATCTCGACCCATCTGCTCGAAGAGGTCGAGGCGATCTGCACCCGCGCCATCATCATCGACCAAGGCCGCATCGTCGCCGACGGCACGCCGGCCGAGCTCTTGGCGCGCTCGCGCTATCACAACGCGGTGACGCTGGCCCTCCCCGAAACCCAGCGCGACGCCGCGCTGGCGAAGCTGAAAGCGCTCGGCACCGTCGCGGTGGTCGAGGCGTCGTCACGCGACGGCCTCGCCCAGCTCACCGCCTTCCCCAAGATCGGCGCGCTCCCCATCGAGGACATCAGCGCCCTCGCCGTCAAAGAGAACTGGGACGTGAAAGAGCTCTACGCCGAAGCCGGCCGCCTCGACGAGGTGTTCCGGTCGATCACCACCCATGACGCCAAGCGGGCCGTGGCATGAACAGCGTGATGCACGAGGCCAAATACATCTGGCCGATCTTCAAGCGCGAGTTCGCCGCCTATTTCGCGACGCCCCTCGCCTACGTCTTCATCGTGATCTTCCTGCTCGCGATGGGCGCCTTCACCTTCTATGTCGGGCGCTTCTTCGACAACAACATCGCCGACCTGTCGGTGTTCTTCGGCTACCACCCGTGGCTCTACCTGTTCCTCGTCCCCGCGATCTCGATGCGGCTGTGGGCGGAGGAGCGGCGCACCGGCACGATGGAACTGTTGCTCACACTGCCCGTGCCGCTCTGGGCGACGGTCACCGGCAAGTATCTCGCCGCCTGGGCGTTCATCGCGGTGGCGCTGGCGCTCACCTTTCCGATCTGGATCACGGTCAACTATCTGGGCTCCCCAGACAACGGCGTGATCGTCGCGAGCTATGTCGGCAGCCTGTTGATGGCCGGCGGCTATCTCGCCATCGGCGCCTGCCTGTCGGCGACCACCTCCAACCAGGTGATCGCCTTCGTGGTGACGGTGGTGATCTGCTTCCTGTTCACGATCTCCGGCGCGCCCTTGGTGCTCGATCTCTTCCGCTTCTGGGCGCCGCTCGCCATCGTCAACGCGGTTTCGTCGTTCAGCTTCCTCACCCACTTCACCGCCATCAGCCAAGGCGTCATCGACCTGCGCGACGTGATCTTCTTCTTCACGCTGATCGCGCTGTTCCTGCTGGCGAACGTCGTGATCGTCGATCTGAAGCGGGGCGAGTGACGTGCTGAACAACCTCTCCCGCCGCAACTACGCCCTGCTCGCCCTGGCGCTCGCCATCGTGATCTTCGTCTGCGTCAACATCGCGGCCGATGCCTTCATCACCACCGCGCGCCTCGATCTGACGCAGAACGGCCAGTTCACGCTCGCCCAGGGCACGCGCAACATCCTCGACAAGATCCCCGAGCCGATCACGCTGAAGTTCTACTTCTCCAAGAAGATCGCCGCCGACTACGCGCAGACCCAGGCCTACGCGACCCGCGTGCACGACCTGCTCGAGGAATACGCCGCCCTCAGCCACGGCAAGATCATCCTGCAGGAGATCGATCCCGAGCCGTTCAGCGCCGCGGAAGACGAAGCCACCGCCGCCGGCCTGACCGGCGCGCCGACGGACAGCGGAGATACCGTCTATTTCGGCCTGGTCGGCACCAACCGCATCGACGGCAAGGAGGTGATCCCCTACTTCACCACCGACCGCGAGCAGTTCGTCGAATTCGACCTGTCGAGCCTGATCTACCACCTCTCCCAGCCCACCAAGCCCGTCATCGGCATCCTGTCGAGCCTGCCGCTCGACACCGGTCCCGGCGGCATGCAGGCCGCGATGAGCGGCCAGGCGCAGCCCTATGCGATCTACAGCGAGCTGGCGCAGACCTACGACACCCAGATGCTCGACCTGAACGCGAACGCGATCCCGAAGGCCGTGTCGGTGCTGCTGGTCGTCCATCCTGCGGGTCTCAGCGCCGCGGCGACCTATGCGGTCGACCAGTTCGTGATGAAGGGCGGCCACGCGCTGATCTTCGTCGACCCGAACGCCGAGATCGCCGGCGGCGGCAACCCGATGGGTGGCGGCGGCGCCAATCCCACCTCCGACCTCGCGCAGCTCTTCCATGCCTGGGGCATCGGCTACAATCCGCGCAAGGTGGTCGCCGACCGTGCCCTGGCGCAGCGCGTCCAGGTGTCGAGCGATCCGCGCAATCCGGTGGCGAGCTATCCGCTCTGGCTGCACCTGACGGGTTCGAACTTCAACACCGCCGACATCGTCACCGCGTCGATGCAGTCGCTGAACCTCGCCAGCGCCGGCGCGCTGCATGCGCTGAAAGGCGCGAGCACGACCTTCACGCCGCTGGTCACCTCCTCCGACCAGGCCGCGCTGCTCGATGCCGACTCTGTGCGCTTCAACCCGCGCCCGCAGGACCTGATGGGCATGATCAATCCGACCGGCGACAGATACGTCATCGCGGCGCGCGTCAGCGGTCCCGCCCACAGCGCCTTCGTCGCGCCGCCGGCACCGATCACGACGTCGGGTGCCAACGCGCCCGCCGGGCTGCCGCCGCAAGTGACGCAGTCGAACGGCCCGATCAACGTCATCGTCATGGCCGACGCCGACATCTTCAACGACCAGTTCTGGGTGCATGTCGAGAACGTCTACGGCAAGCGCGTCGCGTCGCCCTTCGCCGACAACGGCGCCTTCGTGCTGAACGCGGTGGAAAATCTGCTCGGCTCGTCCGACCTGATCTCGCTGCGCACCCGCGCCACCAACGACCATCCCTTCACCGTGGTGAAGGACATGCAGTCCGCGGCGCAGGCTCAATTCCAGCAGGAAGCCGAAGCGCTCCAGACGCACATGACGGCCGTGCAGCAGCGCCTCAAGGAGCTCGAACAGGGCGGCAGCGCCAACGGCTCCAAGACCGACAGCGCCGCCGCGCAGGCCGCCGAGATCGATCGTTTCAAGAAGGATCTCGTCGACACCCGCACCCGCCTGCGCGACGTGCAGCATCAGCTGCGCAAGGACGTCGATGCGCTCGGCGACGTGCTGGCCTTCATCAACATCGCGCTGGTGCCGCTGTGCGTCGCGATCTTCGCGCTCGTGCTCGCCAGCCTGCGCCGGCGCCGCCGCGCCCGCGCGATGGCGCGCTAGGAGCAACGATGGCAACCGCTGATCCGCGCCGTCGTCGTTTGATCGTCCTGGGCAGCATCGCGCTCGTCAGCGTGATCGCGGTCGGCGGCGTGATCTGGCAGCAGGCGCGCGAGGCCGCGAGCCGCCCCGCACAGACCGAATTCCTCCCCGGCTTTGCAGGCGAGGTGCGCAACGTCGCCCATCTCCACATCGCCTCGAAGCAGGGCGCCTTCGACGTCGTCTTCGTGCCCGAGAAGGGCTGGGTGGTGCCGCAGCGCGCCGATTATCCGGCGAATTTCGATCTCGTGCAACGCACCCGCGTCGGCCTTGCGGCGCTGCAGACCATCGAGCCGCGCACCGCGCGCAAGGACTGGCTGCACTTTCTCGGCCTCGACTCCCCGCCGCTCGGCGACGGCGTGCTGATCACCGCCAGCGACGACAAGGGCAAGGTGCTGGCGCAGATCATCGCCGGCAAGAGCGAGGACATCGGCGATCCCTCCGGCGCCACCGGCCTCTTCGTGCGCCGCCCGGGCGAGAACCAGAGCTGGCTGACCCGCGCGGTTTTCGAGCCGCGCGCCGCCCTCAACGACTGGCTCGACAAGCGCGTGCTGGACGTCGACCGCGCCCGCATCCAGGCAGTCGACGTCGATCCGGCCGGCAGCGCCTCCTATTCCGTCTCGCGCGCAAAACCCTCCGATGCCGACTTCACGCTCGCGCCGCTGCCGAAAGGCAAAGCGCCCAGCGATCCGACGGTGCCCGACGGCGTCGCCGCGGCGATCGCCGATTTCGGCTTCGACGACGTGGCCCCGGCGCGAACCCTCGACTTCTCCAACCCCGCGACGCATGCCCGCGTCACGACGCGGACGTTCGACGGGTTGCGCGTCACGGTGCTGGTGACCCATCCGGCCAACGCCTACTGGGCAGAGGTGTCGGCCGAGGCGCTCAATCCGATGGACCACGAGAACATCAAGGAAGCAGCCCAGATCAACGCGCACGCCTCCGGCTGGGCCTACAAGCTGCCGGCGTTCAAAGGCCAGCTGTTCATGACGACGCTGGACGATCTGCTGAAGCCGCCGGCGGCACCGCCGCAGGGCATGCCGATGCAGGGCATGCCGGCGCCGGGTTCGCCCTGACCCTCAATTGTCATCCGCCGCGAATGCGGCGGACCCAGTTGGTGCGCCGCGAACCTTGAAGGCTATGCGAAAACGTCACCTGGGTTCGCCGTATTCGCGGCGAATGACAGCAGAGCCATGCGCCGCCTAACCTGTTAAACTCTCCCCATGGACCAATCCCCCCTCCAGACCGACGCCGTGCCCACGTTCCTGCGGGACTGCTGGTACATGGCGTGCCTCTCCGCGAAAGTCTCCCGCGCCGGCCTGCGCCGCGAGATGCTGCTGGGCGAGCCCGTCCTGATCGGCCGCGGGCGCGACGGCGCCGTCTTCGCGATGCGCGATATCTGCCCGCACCGCGGCGTGCCGCTCAGCGCCGGCAAGGTGATGGCCGACGAGACGGTCGAGTGCCCCTATCACGGCTGGCGCTTCCGCCGCGACGGCGTCTGCGCCGCGATCCCCTCGCTGGTCGGCGGCGAGACCATCGTGCCGACCAACATCAAGGTCCGCGCCTATCACTTGCGCGAGCAGGACGGCCTGATCTGGATCTACATGCCCGCCAAGGACGGCGCCGCGCCCACGCGCGAGCCGCCGCGCGTGCAGGTGCCGGGCGCCAAGCCACGCTGGCACGAGGCGCAGACCTTCCACTGCAACATCGATCACGCCGTGATCGGCCTGATGGATCCGGCGCACGCGCCCTATGTGCATGGCCGCTGGTGGTGGCGCGTGCGGCCCAAGGACAAGACCAAGACCTACGCGCCGCTCGACAACGGTTTCGTCATGACGCGCCATAAGCCGACCAAGCCGATGTACGGCGTCCTCGGCGCCGACGTCTCGACCGAGATCACCTTCGAGCTGCCCTCGATCCGCTTCGAGAACATCACCGGCACCGTGATGGGCAGGAAGATCGCCGTCGTCGGCCTCACCACCTGCACGCCGCGCGACGAAAACACCACCGAGGTGACGCAGGTTTTCTACTGGCCGGCCTGGCTCGGCTTCATCAAGCCGTTCTTCATGCTGCTGGGCCCGACCTTCCTGGGCGACGACCGCAAGATGGTGGAGCTGCAGCGCGAGGGCCTGAAGTTCAACCCGCCGCTGCTCTTGATCCAGGATTCCGACGTCCCCGCGATGTGGTACCACCGCCTGAAAAAGGCCTGGGCGGAGTCGGTGGCGAACGGCACGCCCTTCGCCAACCCGGTGAAGGAACGCACGCTGAAATGGCGCAGCTAGCAGCGCACTAGACGAGAAGCAGGTATGAAGACCCTAGGCTCTGCGATCTCCGCGCTTTTATTTCTCGGCATCTTTCTCGAGTTCGCCATCATCCTGGCTGCGTTCTCCTACGGGCTCCGAATGGGCGCCGATTTGAAGTCTGGTGTCCACGGACCGCCTGCCGGCATACCTCTGTTCGTCCGTGATGATGAGTTGTGCAGCGACGAGGGGCGCAAACATCGCAACCGGTTTCAGGGCCTGCTGTTGTGCGCGTTTGTGCTCGCCATCGTGCTGGCCGGCGGAATGGAACTGCGTCACAGGATTTGGGGCTAGAACAGGTCAGCAGGGCGCGTGAGCGGTGCGTTCGCACTCTTTCGCGCAACCCAGGCCTGTACCCCCGCGTTCTTCTTCCATTCCAGGAGTGCGCCCATGTCCAAATCCACCGTCGCCATCATCGTCGGCAGCCTGCGCAAGGCGTCCTACAGCCGCAAGATCGCGCAGGCCCTGATCGCCCGTGCCCCCGACACGCTCGCCTGCACCATCGTCGAGATCGGCGATCTTTCGGTTTACAACGAAGATCTCGAGGACACGCCGCCGCCCGCCTGGACCGCATTCCGCGATGCGTTGCGCAAATCCGACGCCGTGCTGTTCGTCACGCCGGAATACAACCGCTCGATCCCCGGCGGGCTCAAGAACGCCATCGACGTCGGCTCGCGCCCGCAAGGCAACAGCGTGTGGGACGCCATGCCCGCCGGCGTCGTCTCCGTCACGCCCTACAAGCTCGGCGCGTTCGGCGCCAACCACGCGCTGCGCCAGACCTTCGTGTTCCTGAACATCCTGCCGCTGCAGCAGCCCGAGGCCTATATCGGCAACGCCGCCGACCTCCTCGCCGAGGACGGCACGATCAAGAACGGCGACACCGACAAGCTGCTGACGAAGTTCATGACCGCCTTCGCCAAATGGGTCGCGGCCAACCGGCGCGCCGGCTGAATCACTTCCCCGCCAGCGGCTTCGTCACCAGCGGCAGCAGCACATGCAGCACGGCGCGGTCGGCCGCGTCGCCGCCGGTGCGCTCGCCCTCGTTCGCGTCGACCAGCAGCGCATTGCCCGTCTCCGGGAAGAGTATGGCGATGGAGCGCCAGCCGTCGTCCGAGCCACCATGCTGGAGCACCGGCCCCTGCCAGGTGAAGAAGTTCTTGTCATAACCCCAGTCGAGCCCGCTGCCGGTCGCCGGCAGCGGCGACTGCATCAGCGCGTAGTCGGCCGCCGTCAGCAGCTTGCCGTGGCCCTTCGCGCCGTTCAGCTGGTCGATGCAGAACGCCGCCCAGGCCGACAGGGTGAGCGAGACGCCGCCTGCCGGATTCATCGCCGGCGGCACCTCGACCATCTGCGCGGTGGGCTTGCCGTCGATGTGGCCGTGGTTGCCGTCCTGCGGCGGCAAGCCGACACGCACGCTCGAAAGGCCCAGCGGCGCGAAGACCTCACGCTGCATCAGCACCTCATAGGTGAGCCCGGTGGCATGCTCGGCGATGGCGGCGGCCAGGATGTAGCCGGTGTTGGAGTAGTCGAATTCCTTGCCGGCCGGCGCCACCGGCGCCTCGCCCAGCGCCAGCTTGAGATAGGCCAGGCGCAGCGCCGGCAGCGGCGCGGCGCTGCCGAAGTCGGAATCCATCACCTTGACCACGTCGTGTTGATCATGCGGCAGGCCGGTGGTGTGCGCCAGCATCTGGCGCAGGGTGATCGCGCGGTATTCGGGCCGCGCCCCCGCCGCCAGCTCCGGCCACATCGCGCTCAGCGGCGCATCGAGCGACAGGCGCTTCTGCTCGACCAGGCGCAGGATCATCACCGCCGTCATCGGCTTGGTGTTGGAGGCGATCACCCAGGGATCGTGCGTCGTGATCTGACCGGGCCGGTCCGTCCGCCGCACCCCACCGGCCGCGAGGCCGGTGACCTGCCCATCGCGGATGACCACCGCGCCGATGCCGGGAACCTTCGAACTCTTGAGCACGGCGTCGATCGCGGCCTGCACCGCCGCCGAGTCCGTATCCGCCGCCAAGGTGGGCGCCGAAAACGCCACGCATGCCGCCAACGTAATGAGCAACCGCATCCCATACCCTCGTTCGGTGCTCCCGCGATGTAGGTACGACGCGGCCTCCCGGCAAGCCGCAGCCTGGCTCGGGCCAAGTCCCGGCTTATCCACAGTGGTTTTTACAACGCTTGCCCTGCCCCCGACTCCTCGCTAAACGGTCCCCTTAACCTACAGTTTGACGGCCCAAAGCGCGCGCCCTCGCGCCGGTCCGTTTGCGCGCGCGAGATCAGAAGTATGCCCAAGCGTTCCGACATCCATACCGTCCTGATCATCGGCGCCGGCCCCATCGTCATCGGCCAGGCCTGCGAGTTCGACTATTCCGGCGTCCAGGCCTGCAAGGCGCTGCGGGCCGAGGGCTATCGCGTGGTGCTGGTGAACTCAAACCCGGCCACCATCATGACCGACCCCGGCATGGCGGACGCCACCTATATCGAGCCGATCACGCCGGAGTTCGTCGAGCGCATCATCGCCCGCGAGCGGCCCCTCGTCCCGAAGGGACGGGCGTTCGCGCTGCTGCCGACCATGGGCGGCCAGACCGCGCTCAACACGGCCCTCAGCCTGCGCAAACGCGGCACGCTGGAGAAGTACGATGTCGAGCTGATCGGCGCCTCCGCCGACGCCATCGACAAGGCCGAGGACCGCGAGCTGTTCCGCCAGGCGATGCTCAAGATCGGCCTCGAAGTCCCCAAGGGCGTGACGCTGAAGGGCGAGCTGCGCCACAAGAAGGATCAATTCGGCGAGTTCCTGTACGACGCCAAGGGCGGCGCCATCATGGAGCTGGCCGCGGAATCGCAGGCGCGCGTGAAAGAGGCGCTGGCGCTGGTCGGCTTGCCCACCGTGATCCGTCCGTCGTTCACCCTCGGCGGCACGGGCGGCGGCATCGCCTACAACAAGGAAGAATTCTACGCCATCGTGCAGAGCGGCCTCGACGCCTCGCCGACCAACGAAGTGCTGATCGAAGAATCGGTGCTCGGCTGGAAGGAATACGAGATGGAGGTCGTGCGCGACCGCGCCGACAACGCCATCATCATCTGCTCCATCGAGAACGTCGATCCGATGGGCGTGCACACCGGCGACTCCATCACCGTCGCACCGGCGCTGACGCTGACCGACAAGGAATACCAGCGCATGCGCAACGCGAGCATCGCGGTGCTGCGCGAGATCGGGGTGGAGACCGGCGGCTCCAACGTGCAGTTCGCGGTGAACCCCGCCGACGGCCGCATGGTGGTGATCGAGATGAACCCGCGCGTGTCGCGCTCCTCCGCCCTCGCCTCCAAGGCCACCGGCTTCCCCATCGCCAAGGTCGCGGCGCGCCTCGCCGTCGGCTACACGCTCGACGAGCTGCAGAACGACATCACCAAGGCGACGCCGGCCGCGTTCGAGCCGACCATCGACTATGTCGTCACCAAGATCCCGCGCTTCGCCTTCGAGAAATTCCCCGGCGCCGACCACACGCTGACGACCTCGATGAAATCGGTCGGCGAGGCGATGGCCATCGGCCGCACCTTCGCCGAGTCGCTGCAGAAGGCGCTGCGCTCGATGGAGACCGGCCTCACCGGCCTCGACGAGATCGAGCTTGCCGACGATCCCAACGCGATCCGCGCCGCTCTCGCCCGCCCCACGCCCGACCGCCTGCGCCTCACCGCGCAAGCCATGCGCCTCGGCTTTCCGATGAGCGAGATCGAGCGCATCACGCGTTACGACCCCTGGTTCCTCGGCGAGATCGAGGCCATCGTCTCGACCGAAGAGACCGTGCGCCGCACCGGCCTGCCGACCGAAGCGTCCGCGATGCGCTATCTCAAGCAGATGGGCTTCTCCGACGCGCGCCTCGCGGCGCTCACCGGCAAGACCGCCAAAGCGGTGCACGCGGCGCGGCTTGCGCTCGGCGTCCATCCCGTCTTCAAGCGCATCGACACCTGCGCCGCCGAGTTCGCGGCCCTGACGCCCTACATGTATTCGACTTACGAGACACCGTTCGGCGGTGCCGCCGAATGCGAAGCCAACCCGACCGGCAAGAAGAAGATCGTGATCCTCGGCGGCGGCCCCAACCGCATCGGCCAGGGCATCGAGTTCGACTATTGCTGCTGCCACGCCGCCTTCTCGCTGTCCGCCCAGGGCTACGAGACGATCATGATCAACTGCAACCCGGAGACCGTGTCGACCGACTACGACACCTCCGACCGCCTCTATTTCGAGCCGCTGACGGCAGAGGACGTGCTGGAGATCGTGCGCGTCGAGCAGTCCAAGGGCACGCTGGCCGGCGTCATCGTGCAGTTCGGCGGCCAGACACCGCTCAAGCTCGCCAACACGCTGGTCGAGGAAGGCGTGCCGATCCTGGGCACCAGCGCCGACGCCATCGACCTCGCCGAGGACCGCAAGCGCTTCCAGGTGCTGCTGCACGAGCTCAACCTGAAGCAGCCGCGCAACGCCACTGCCATGACGGCGGAGGAAACGATCGCCGCGGCGCGCGAGATCGGCTATCCGGTGATCCTGCGCCCGTCCTATGTGCTCGGCGGCCGCGGCATGGTGGTGTGCGCCGACGAGCCGTCGCTGAAGATGCAGGTCCAGTCCGGCGAGTTGTTCCGCATCTCCGGCGACAATCCGGTGCTGATCGACGGCTTCCTGCACCACGCGACCGAGGTCGACGTCGACGCGATCTGCGATCACGACGGCGACGTCTTCATCAGCGGCATCATGGAGCATATCGAGGAGGCCGGCGTGCATTCGGGCGACAGCGCCTGCGCCATCCCGCCCCACTCGCTCAAGAAAGCGACCATCGCCGAGATCGAGCGCCAGACCATCGCGCTCGCCCGCGCCCTGAAAGTCCGTGGGCTGATGAACGTGCAATATGCCGTGCAGGGCGACGACATCTATGTCCTGGAGGTGAATCCGCGCGCCAGCCGCACCGTGCCCTTCGTCGCCAAAGCCATCGGCCTGCCCGTCGCCGCCATCGCGGCGCGCGTCATGGCGGGCGAGAAGCTGAAAAGCTTCGACCTCACGCCGTCGAAGTCGCCGCACGTCTCGGTGAAGGAGGCGGTGATGCCCTTCGCGCGCTTCCCGGGCGTCGATCCGGTGCTCGGCCCGGAGATGAAATCGACCGGCGAGGTGATGGGCATCGACGCCGATTTCGGCCGCGCCTTCGCCAAGAGCCAGATCGGCGCCGGCTTCAAGCTGCCGCTCGCCGGCAGCGTGTTCATCTCGGTGCGCGACATCGACAAGCCGCTGGCGCTGGAGCCGGCGCGCAAGATGCTCGATCTCGGCTTCGAGATCATCGCGACCAGCGGCACGGCCGACGCGCTGGAAGCCGCCGGCATCGCGGTCAAGCGCATCAACAAGGTGCAGGAGGGCCGCCCGCACGTCGTCGACGCGTTGAAGAACGGCGAGATCCATCTCGTCTTCAACACCACCGAGGGCGCCCGCTCGCTGGCGGACTCGATGTCGATCCGGCGCACAGCGCTGACGATGAAGGTGCCCTACTACACCACGCTCGCCGCCGCGTCCGCCGCCGCCGCCGCCATCGCCGCCCTCCAGAAGGGCGAGATGGATGTCGCGCCGCTGCAGACGTATGCTTAAGGATAGAAACGTCGCGGCCTTGAATCGGGCGCAACTCGATCCTACATTCATGCGTTCACGCCCCCGCTAGGGACGTAAAGAGCAAGGCGTAACAGGCATTTAGGCCAACCGCGAACCTCCGTAACCGGCTTTCCCGCGAAGAGCGGCGCCGGACGGAGTATTTTTGCCGCTTACAGGACGAAGACGACCATGGAACGCATTCCGATGACCGCCGCGGGCTTCAAGTCGCTCGAGGATGAGATCAATCAACTCAAGACCGTCGATCGCCACGAGATCATCAAGGCGATCGCCGAAGCGCGCGCCCACGGCGACCTGTCGGAGAACGCCGAGTATCACGCCGCCAAAGAGCGCCAGAGTTTCATCGAGGGCCGCGTCATGGAACTCGAGGACCAGATCGGCCGCGCCGAGGTGATCGACGTGTCGAAGCTCACCGGCTCGACCGTGAAGTTCGGCGCCACGGTGACGATGGAGGACGAGGACAGCGGCGAGAAGAAGAAGTACCAGATCGTCGGCGACGTCGAGAGCGACGTGAAGCACGGCCGCATCTCGCTCTCCTCGCCCATCGCGCGCGCGCTGATCGGCAAGGGCAAAGGCGACACCGTGGAGGTGTCGGCCCCCGGCGGCTCGCACTCCTACGAGATCCTGAAGGTCGAGTTCGTCTGACCGGAACCCAATTGTCACGGCCCGCGAAAGCGGGCCATGACAGTTGGGACTGATCGGCACTTTGAGCATAGACGACGACACCCCACGCGATCACACCGAAAATCTCCATCTTTCCCCGCGCCGCGGACGCCTTACGGTTCGTGCGCCGGCGTTCATGCGGCTGTTCGCAAGAGGAGAACCGCAGATGTCAGACGCCGCGCCGCACGCCTTTCCGCATTCGCTGCTCGGCTTTAACGGCCTCTATCTGCTGAACGACACGTTCGACCAGTTCCTGCTCATCGACACCGACATCTATGTCGAGGGCACCACGTCGCGGCTCGCCACCACGATCACGATCTCGATGGGCGAGTTCGCATCGCAGGTCATCGCCTACGAGAGCGCCACCTGCAAGTTCGACGGCACGACGCTCAGCATCGCCTATCCCGGCGGCGCGCCCCTCGCGGTCCTGCAATTCTACAAGAACCCGATCGAGGGCGGCGTCGCGGGGGTGAACGGCGCGATCTACGGGCGCGCCGTCAGAGGCCGCTCCCAGTTCAACCCCGTCCCGCTCTCGGCGTTCGCGACGGAGTACTTCGACCCGACCGGCGGCCACTTCGTCGGACGCTTACGCATCCACAGCGACTCCACGGTCGCGTACAAGCAGTCGCCGGACAGCCCGTATCTGCCGATCCCCTTCTACAAGTACAACTACGCAATGTTCGTCCTGACCGTGTATTGGGGCAGCGGCGCGCACGAAAACGCGACGTTCGAGATGGGCACCTATCCCGGCGCGGGCCGCGTGGCCGGCATCCTGGGCAACGGTGGGTTGTGGGTCAGCATCCTGCAGACCAGCTGAGCCTCAGGCGTCAACATTGCGAAGTATTCGAAAATAGTCGCCCATCCGGGGCGGCGAATCCCATATAATCGTCACGTTGCCGGCGTTCACTCGGCCCACAGTTCACTTGGCCTGTCGTTCACGTCTGTCGTTCACGACGTCCGTCGTTTGCGATGTCTGTCGTTCACGGGGCCACTCGCGGAGAAACGCCATGACGCGCAACCCCATCGACAAGCTGATCCCGTTCACCGGCTTCTACGCGCTCGAAGGCCATGTCGGCGGCTTCGTGCTGATCGACACCAACCTCGTCTATCACGCCGCCCCTGCGCCCGACACGATGCCGACGAAGGTCAACGAGGCCACGGTCTCGATCTGCATCGACGGCACGACGATCAACAACTACGCCTTCCCGGACTATTGCAGCTACGACGGCCATCACCTGATGGTGCACGACGGCAACAAGCCGATCGCGCAGCTGGCGTTCGGCAAGGACTACGCCAACGGCAACATCTCGGCCTTCACCGGCATCATCGGCGGCCACGCGGTGCACGGCACCAGCCCGTTCAACCCGATCCAGCTGCCGCTCTTCGCGGGCGAGTACTACGAGCTGGTCAATGGCGCCTATCAGCCGCGGCTGCAGATCAACGCGGACTTCGGCGTGTTCTACCAGGACGGCACCAGCGGCTTCGAGCCGGTCGCGGCCTATGGCTTCAACTACGCCATGTTCGTGATCCAGATGGTGACCAAGGGCGGTCAGACGATCACCTACGAGATGGGCACCACCCCGAAGAACGGCCTGGTCGCCGGCGACGCCACCAAGGGCGCCGAGCTGGTGACGATCCAGAAGACGAACTTCTTCCCGCCGCCGAAATCCTGACGCGCGGCGTTGCCGGGCTGCGGGCCGGGCGGATAAAGTCCGCCCGTCGTCCGGAGTTCCGGGATGCGCACCAAGAGCTTCTATAACTGGATATATGCCCTGGCCGTCTTGGGCTTTTGCGGGCTCTTCACGCTGGGGCGGTCGTTCCAGTTCGGCGGATGGTTCGACGCGCTTCCGCTCCGCCTGCAAGGGCCCGTCGGGATCGCTGCGATGCTGGTGGGCCTCGTCCTGCCGTTCGCGGGCATGGTCTGGCTCATGGAGCGGCTCACGAACGCGCCGGACGACCCGCCGAAAACCAAGGTTTTGAAAGGACAGAACAAATGAAGCACAACTATAAGTTGATCTACCTGTGAAAAGAACATAAAGTGAACTGTCCCCAGAAAGGATATCGCTCATGACCGACACCCCCGAACCCATTCCGCCCCAAACCCCGCCAGTGGGTGCCGCCGGCAGCCCCGAACAGGACGCCACGCCGAAACTCGAGGCCACCGATCTCTACGCCTGCGGCTCGATGACCGAGCGCGCCAACCTCTTGATGGGCATGCTCACCAACGCCGCCACGGGAAGCCTGATCTATGCCAGCGGCGACTTCCCCGAGTTGAACGAGCAGGGATTTTCCGAGCGCAAGGCGGAAGCCGCCCGGATGTATGGCCGCGGCGGATCCCCGTCGCCGTCGAAATTCTCCGGCACCGTCACGCATTTCCTGGCGGCGCGCTCCGCCAATCTGCGCGATGCGGCACGGGTCAGCGACGCGGTGGCGCGGCTGATGAACACCTACCTCAACACCCGCAAAGCCGCCGCCGGCCACTCCACGGTGATCGCCGAGGACTGGCAGGAAGGCGACAAGCACGGCCGCCGCCTGCGCACGGTCAAGCGCATGCCGCTCTCGCTCGACGACATCGCCGCCACGCCGGTGCCACCCGAGCTTGGTACGGAATCCGCGCCGGCGTGAGGTTCGAATGTACGCCGATCCAATCCGATCAAGCGCTTGCCCGTCCCGGCGGATGCGCCAACACCTGCGAAAAGCGCAGGGTCTGGCGCCGCGCCGGCGCGGCGGCCAGCCCGGCAACCGCAACCGGCTGCTGCATGGCGTCTACACCAGCGCCTTCGCGGCGCGCCGCGCCCATATAAGGACGCTGCTCGGCCATACGCGCGCCATCATCGCGGAACTGGATGATGTCCGCCGGCGCGTCAGACAAATGCGCCGGACCGCAAAAGGGGGCGGTTTTGCTTTGACGGGGCGGACCCTATACTCCCCGTCGCTGCAAGGGCTTGCGAATCATGGCGAATATCGCGCTGGTCGACGACGACAAGAACATCCTGGCCTCGGTCTCGATGCTGCTGGAGCAGGAGGGCTATCACGTCCGCACCTTCTCCGACGGTGCGAGCGCGCTCACCGCGCTGACCGCGACGCCGCCGGATCTTGCGATCCTCGACATCAAGATGCCGCGCATGGACGGGCTGGAGCTGCTGCGCCGCCTGCGCCAGTCGGCCGACCTGCCGGTGATCTTCCTGACCTCGAAGGACGAGGAGATCGACGAGCTGATGGGCCTGAACGCGGGCGCCGACGACTACATCCGCAAACCGTTCTCGCAGCGCCTGCTGCTGGAGCGCGTGAAGGCGGTGCTGCGCCGCGCCGATGCGATCAAGGGCATCGCGCCGGGGCCGGAGGGCAAGACCGAAGCGTTGGTGCGCGGCAAGCTGGCGCTCGATCCGCAGCGCCACGAATGCACCTGGGACGGCAAGCCGGTGCGCCTGACGGTGACGGAATTTTTGATCCTGCAGGCGCTGGCGCAACGTCCGGGCTTCGTGAAGAGCCGCGACAGCCTGATGGACGCGGCCTATGACGACCAGGTCTATGTCGACGACCGCACGATCGACAGCCACATCAAGCGCCTGCGCAAGAAGTTCAAGGTCGTCGACGACGACTTCGACGCGATCGAGACGCTCTACGGCGTCGGCTATCGCTATCGCGAGGCGTGAGAAAGGACGGCGAGCGCATGCCGTTCCGCTCAACGCTCTCCCCATCCCAACTGTCATTCCCGCGAAGGCGGGAATCCAGGGCAAGCGGCACGGTGCCCGGCCTCTGGATGCCCGCCTGCGCGGGCATGACAGTGTTGCGTTGAGCGAGCCGCCCGTGCCCACGCTAGACCGCCGTCCGCGTTTCTCCGCGCTGACGCGGCGCATCATCCTGTTCAACGGCTTCGCGCTCGTCGTGCTCATCACCGGCGTGCTCACCGTCCAGACCAACCGCGCCAGCCTGGTCGACGAGCGCCTCTCCGGCATCCAGCAGCAGGCGCAGATCGTCGCCTCCACCCTTGCCGAATATTCGACCGACGAGGTCAACCACATGGTGTTCGTCAGCCAGGCCAAGCCCTTGCTGCGCCAGCTCATCGCGCCGTCGCGCCTGCGCGCGCGGCTCTACGACACCAACGGACGCCTCCTCGTCGACTCGCGGTATCTGCTGGCGCGCAACGTGGTGCAGATCGAGGACCTGCCGCCGATCGACCGCTGGGCCCGCTTCAAGGCCGACATCATGCGCGTCTACGAAGGCGTGATGGGCGTGCGGCCCTTCACCCGTCTCGAGCCCTATTTCGAGGCCGGCGACGACGGCCGCGTCTATGGCGAGGTGACCACCGCGCTCGGCGGCGACGCGGCGAGCGCCGAGCGTCTCGACGAACAGAACAAGCTCGTGCTCTCCGTCGCCGTGCCGATACAGCGCTTCAAGGCGATCTACGGCGTGCTGCTGGTCTCGACCGAAGGCGGCGACATCGACTCCATCCTGCGCGAGGAGCGCGCCACGCTGATCCAGGTGTTCCTGGTCGCCGTCGCGGTGATGGTGGTGTCGTCGCTGTTCCTCGCGCGCTTCATCGCCGAGCCGGTGCAGCGTCTGGCGCGCGCCGCCGACGAGGTGCGCAGCGGCCATGCCGGCCGTGCCTCGATCCCGACGCTCGACGAGCGGCGCGACGAGATCGGCGACCTCGCCGAGAGTCTCTCCGCGATGACGCGCGCGCTCTACGACCGCATCGACGCCATCGAACGCTTCGCCGCAGACGTGGCGCACGAGCTGAAGAACCCGCTGACCTCGCTCAAGAGCGCGGTGGAGATGCTGACCCGCGCCGACACCGCCGAGCAGCGCACCCGCATGATGGGCATCGTGCGCAACGACGTGAAGCGCATCGACCGGCTGATCTCCGACATCTCCGACGCCTCGCGCCTCGATGCCGAGCTCAGCCGCGAGACCTCCGAGCGCATCGACCTGCCGCATCTTCTGGAGACCATCGTCGAGGTCTATCGCTTCACCGAGATCTCGAAGGGCATCGACGTCGCGCTGACGTCGGATCTGCCGGTGAACGCGGCGGTGCTCGGCCGCGACGAGCGCCTCGGCCAGGTGTTCCGCAACCTGATCGACAACGCCGTGTCGTTCTCCAAGGAGAGCGAAAAGGTGGTCGTCACCGCGCATGCCGAGAGCGGCATCGCGCGCGTCACCGTCGAGGACAACGGCCCCGGCATCCCGCCCGACAATCTGGAGACGATCTTCGAGCGCTTCTATACCGAGCGTCCGCAGACCACCTTCGGCAACAATTCGGGTCTGGGCTTGTCGATCGCACGCCAGATCACCGAAGCGATGGGCGGCCGCATCTTCGCCGAAAACCGCGAAAGCGGCGGCGCGCGGTTCGTGGTCGAACTGCCCTTGGCGCGCGGATGAGGAAGCTTTCGCCCCTATCCTTCCTGTCATGGCCCGCAAAAGCGGGCCATCCAGTTGGTGCGCTTGCGCTTTCGACAGTTAAGACTGTGTCACCTGGACGGCCCGCTTTTGCGGGCCATGACAATTGGGCCGGTGTGTGCCAGAAGCGCGCCTCCCCATGACCCGCACCGCCAACATCCACGCGACCTGCGTGCGCATCGGCCGCTACGGCGTGCTCCTTTTGGGTCCCAGCGGCGCCGGCAAGTCCGATCTCGCGCTGCGCCTGATCGGCCGCGGCGCGATGCTCGTCGCCGACGACCGCTGCGACCTTGGCGTCGAACGGGGCCGCCTCGTGGCGCGGCCGCCCAAAACCATTGCCGGCCTCCTCGAAGTGCGCGGCCTCGGCATCCGGAAGATGCGATATGCCGTAAGTGCCACGATCGCCCTCGCCGTCGATCTCGCGGGCAAAATCGAGCGCCTCCCCGATCCGCAATACTACGTAGTGCCGCAGCCGCTGACCTTGCGGCAACCGCCGCCTTTGCTGGCCCTTTGCGCCTTCGAAGCCTCGGCGCCGGACAAGGTCCTCCTCGCGCTCCGGCAATCGCAACTTGTCAAGCGCATTTGATGCGTTCCGCGGCGCTTGAACCTTGCTATCCTATCGCCATATAGGGGTCCCATGATCGGCATCGTACTCGTAACCCACGGCCGCCTCGCGCAGGAATTCATCGCCGCGATGGAGCACATGGTGGGTCCTCAGACCCACCTGCGCGCCGTCTGCATCGGTCCGGAAGACGACATCGAGCGCCGCCAGCGCGAGATCGCCGCCGCGGCGCATTCCGTCGACGTCGGACGCGGCGTCGTCATAGCCACCGACATGTTCGGCGGCACGCCCTGCAATCTCGCGCTCACCGTGCTGGAGCGCGGCAAGATCGAAGTGCTCGCCGGCGTGAATCTGCCGAGCCTGATCAAGCTGATCGACGTGCGCACCAAGCTGCCGCTCGACGAAGCGGTGCGCCTGGCGATCGAGGCGGGCCGCAAATACATGCGCGCCGGCTCCGCCGACCTGGTGGGCGCCAATCGTGGATGCTCATAGGGAATGAGCGACGCGCTCAAGGCCGTCATCCGCATCACCAACAAGCGCGGCCTGCATGCCCGCGCCTCGGCGAAGATCGTGGAGGCCGCGGCCCGCTTCCAGTCGCAGATCAACGTGATCAAGGACGGCCAAGTGGTCGACGCCCGCTCGATCATGGGCCTGATGATGCTGGCCGCGAGCATCGGCAGCGACATCGAAGTCACCGCCGAAGGCGCCGACGCGGCCGACGCGTTGACCGCCATCGTCGCATTGGCCGAAGCGAAGTTCGGCGAGGAGTAGTTACGCGAGCTTCGCCGCGAGCGCTTCGTGTCCCCGCGCCTTCGCGAAATCCGCCGCGGTCTTGCCGTCGACCGCGATCGTCGGATCCGCGCCCGCCGCCAGCAACGCCGCGACCGCGACCGCGAACCCGTTGCCCGCCGCGATCATCAGCGCCGTGTAGCCCTGCTTCTGCTTTTCGTCCGGGCCGGTCGCCGCGATCAGCGCATCGAACGCCTTGCGTCCCAGCCGCCGCCGGCGCACGCCGCATGCAGCGCCAGGTTCTGCTCGAACGCCCGTCCCATGATCCGCGCATTGGCGCCGAGCGACAGCAACGCCGTCACCGCCTCGTTCGCGCCAACGAACGCCGCGAGATGCAACGCGGTCCAGCCATCGGGCGAAAGAAGATCGATGCTCCAAGGCGCAGCCTTGAATAGCTGCTCCAGCCTTCCCACATCATCGGCGAGCGCCGCGTCGTGCGGCCCCAATCCGCCATGCGTTCTGATGGCGTCCGCGCATTTTGCGTGACCATGAAACAGAGAAAAACGATAGAGCGACTCGCCGCCGGCATTGTGCAGCCGCGTCAGATCGGCCCCCGTCAGCGCCGCCGCCAGCGCCTGCGCGTCGTCAGCCGCCGCCAGCGCGAACAGATCGGTCATATGTCGTCCCCCTCACCGCTTCACCACCTCGATCAGAAACCGCGAATAGGTAAAGCGCAACGGCTTTCCGGCTTCCAAACCGTGCTGCAGCGCCGCCAGCACCTCGGCATGCGTCACGACATCGAAGTCCTTCACCACCCAGGGCGTTGCCTTGAGGAAATAGACGAGGGCCCCGACATCGCCGAATGTCACCGGCCCATGCCACGTCTCGCGCCGCCGGATCTCGCAGCCGAGCGCCGAGAACGCGTCGCCGACACGCGCAAGCGTGTTCTCCGGGTGCTGCATCGGCGAGTCGAACGCCGCGCGCAGATCGGGGAGATTGTCGCCGCCGACCTGCTGGCTGAGGAATGTGCCGCCCGGCTTCAGGATGCGATGCATCTCCGCCGCGCGGAATCCGCCATGGCGATTGAGGACCAGATCGAAGCTGCCGTCGGCGAACGGCATACCGGTCGCCGTGCGCCCCTCGAATACCGCGACGCCGAGCGGCGCCAACCGCCGCCGTGCGACCGGCAGGTTGGGCGCGTAACCTTCCACCGCGGTCGCCCGTCCGGGAAACGGCGCGAGCGACGCGAGCATCTCGCCGCCGCCCGTCGCGACATCGAGGATGTCGTGCGCGCGCGCGATCGCGGCGCGGGCGAGCGCCGGATAGGACCAGGACGGCTCCGTCTCCACCATCCGGCCGCGCAGATAAGAGAAGTCCCAGCCCGCGAACGGCGCCGCATCCCGGGTCCACTGGGCGATCAGGTCGGGGTCGGCGGCCATGGCGGGATGCTATTTCGTCGCGCGCCGGAAATCCCCGCCAAAAGACCTCATAAAGACATGCACATTTCTTTATATCCTGCTTGCCGACCCCCGGCCCGGCTGCTATATCCGCCGCGCTTTCGGACCCAAGGATTCGCCCAATGACCGCCGCCCACGATTACGTCGTCAAGGACATCGCCCTCGCCGAATGGGGCCGCAAGGAAATCGCGATGGCCGAGGTCGAGATGCCCGGCCTGATGGCCACCCGCGCCGAGTTCGCCGCGTCGCAGCCGCTCAAGGGCGCGCGCATCGCCGGCTCGCTGCACATGACCATCCAGACCGCCGTGCTGATCGAGACGCTGAAGGCGCTCGGCGCCGACGTCCGCTGGGTGTCGTGCAACATCTATTCGACCCAGGACCACGCCGCCGCCGCGATCGCCGCGGGCGGCACGCCGGTCTTCGCGATCAAGGGCGAGAGCCTGAAGGACTATTGGGACTACACCGCCCGCCTGTTCGAATGGCACGGCGGCGGCACGCCCAACATGATCCTGGACGACGGCGGCGACGCCACCATGCTCGTCCATCACGGCCTGCGCGCCGAGAAGGGCGACACCGCCTTCCTCGACAAGCCGGAGAACGAGGAAGAGGAAGTCTTCTACGCCCTCATCAAGCGCCTGCTGAAAGAGAAGCCGAAGGGCTGGTTCGCCGAACTCGCCGCCGCCATCAAGGGCGTCTCGGAAGAGACCACCACCGGCGTGCACCGCCTCTACATCATGGAGAAGGAAGGCAAGCTTCTCTTCCCCGCGATCAACGTCAACGACAGCGTCACCAAGTCGAAGTTCGACAACCTCTATGGCTGCCGCGAGTCGCTGGTCGACGGCATCCGCCGCGGCACCGATGTGATGATGGCCGGCAAGGTCGCGATGGTCGCGGGCTTCGGCGACGTCGGCAAGGGCTCGGCCGCTTCGCTGCGCCAAGCCGGCTGCCGCGTGATGGTATCGGAGGTCGATCCGATCTGCGCCCTGCAGGCCGCGATGGAAGGCTATGAGGTCGTGACCATGGAAGAAGCGGCGCCCAGGGCCGACATCTTCGTCACCGCCACCGGCAATGTCGACGTGCTGACCGTCGACCACATGCGCGCGATGAAGGATCGCGCCATCGTCTGCAACATCGGCCACTTCGACTCCGAGATCCAGGTCGCCGGCCTGCGCAATTTCCAGTGGAGCAACGTGAAGCCGCAGGTCGATGAGATCCAGTTCCCCGACGGGCACAAGATCATCCTGCTGTCGGAAGGCCGCCTGGTGAATCTCGGCAACGCGATGGGCCATCCGTCCTTCGTGATGTCGGCGTCCTTCACCAACCAGACGCTGGCGCAGATGGAACTGTGGAACGACAAGGGCAAGTACCAGAAGAAGGTCTACACCCTGCCCAAGCACCTCGACGAGAAGGTCGCGCGCCTGCATCTGGAGAAGATCGGCGCCAAGCTGACCCAGCTCAGCGACAAACAGTCGGAATACATCTCGGTGCCGCAGGCCGGCCCCTACAAGCCGGACCACTACCGGTACTAAGAACGGCGCGGGCGGCACTCCCAAGGTGCCGCCCGAAGTCTTTGTGGCGGAGCCATGCGCAAGCGATTTGTCCTGATGGGCGTGACCGGCAGCGGCAAGAGCACGCTGGGCAAGGCACTGCGGGACGAAGCGGGCTATGCGTTCGTCGATGGCGACGACCTGCATCCAGAAGCCAACCGGCAGAAGATGGCGGCCGGCGCGCCGCTGACCGATGCCGACCGCAAGCCCTGGCTCGAAGCCATCGCGCGCCAGCTACGGCAGTGGCAGGCGGACGACGCCACCGGTGCCCTCGCCTGCTCCGCGCTCAAGCGCAGCTATCGCGGCGTGTTGCGCGAGCAAGGCGGTGTGTTCGGCCTCGTCTATCTGCGGTCGACGCCGGCGCTGTCGCGCAGCCGTCTCGAGCACCGCGGCGGCCACTTCATGCCGGCGACGCTGGTCGACAGCCAGTTCGCGACGCTCGAAGAACCGGCGCCCGACGAACACGCGCTCGTGCTTAAAGCCGATGCGCCGTTGCATGATAACGTGGCCGCGATCCTGGCCGCCGATTGGAGTTGATGTGACTGTCACTTTGCGCCCCGCCACCCTCGACGATCTCGACACCGTCGTGGACCTTTTCCGCGAATATGCGAGCGGCCTCGACATCGATCTCGAATACCAAGGCTTCGAGGACGAGTTGGAGTCGCTGCCCGGCTATTACGCGCCGCCGAAGGGCGCCTTGATGCTGGCCGAGATCGACGGCAAGGCCGTCGGCTGCGTCGCGGTGCGCCCGCTCCACGCGACGAACTTCTGCGAGATGAAGCGCCTCTATGTGCGCAATGCGGCGCGCGGCACCGGCGCCGGACGCGCGCTGGCGGAGGCTGCCATCGCCGAAGGCAAGCGCATGGGCTTCGAAGGCATGCGCCTCGACACGCTGTCGACCATGGCAGCGGCGCTGTCGCTCTACCGCGCCCTCGGCTTCAAGGAGATTCCGGCGTATTACGAGACGCCGGTCACGAACACGGTCTTCCTGCACAAGGACCTGACCGCCTGAATGAGGGCGCGGCATGAACGTCACGATCCTGGACGACTATTTCGACACGCTGCGCACGCTTGCCTGTTTTCGCAAACTCGACGGCCATGCCGTCACGATCTGGAACGACCATCTCCAGGACACCGATACGCTCGCCGAACGCCTGAAGGATACCGAAGCCCTCGTCCTGATCCGCGAGCGCACCAAGATCCGCGCCGACCTGATCGCGCGCCTGCCCAAGCTGAAGCTGATCAGCCAACGCAGCGTCTTCCCGCACATCGACGTCAAAGCCTGCACCGAGGCCGGCATCGTCGTCTCGTCGAACCTGCATGCCGATACGCCGTCCTATGCCGCCGCCGAGCTGACTTGGGCGCTGGTGCTGGCGGCGGCGCGGCGCCTGCCGCAGCAGGTGGCGGCGCTGAAAGAGGGCGTGTGGCAAACCGGTGTTGGAGAGACGCTGCGCGGCAAGATGCTCGGCATCTTCGGCTACGGCCGCATCGGCGCGACCGTTGCCGGTTACGGCAAGGCGTTCGGGATGGAGGTGCTGGTATGGGCGCGCGAGGCCTCGCGGCAACGCGCCATCGCCGACGGTTATGCCGTCGCGGCCAGCAAGGCTGATTTCTTCACGCGGGCTGACGCGCTGTCGCTCCACATGCGCTTGGTCGACGCGACGCGCGGCATCGTGACGGGGGACGATCTGGCGCGCATGAAACCGAACGCCATCCTGATCAACACCTCACGCGCGCCGCTGATCGCGCCGGGCGCGCTCGTCGCAGCGCTGAAGGCGGGCCGTCCCGGATGGGCGGCCGTCGATGTCTTCGAGGAAGAACCGGTACGCGATCCAAACCATCCGCTCCTCCTCTTGAACAACGTCATCGCGACCCCACATATCGGTTACGTGACGACGGACGAGTACGAGCTGCAATTCTCCGACATCTTCGACCAGATCGTCGCCTTCGCAGCGGGACATCCGATCAACGTCGTCAATCCTGATGTGCTAGGTTCGCGGCGATGACCAAACGCACCGCCTCCTGTCCCTGCGGCCAGCTTCGCGTGACGTGCGAAGGTGAGCCGGTCCGCGTCTCGGTATGTCATTGCCTGGAATGCCAGAAGCGCTCCGGCAGCACCTACGCGGTGCAGGCGCGCTGGCCCGCATCGCAAGTTTCAATCGAAGGCCGTTCGTCGCTCTTTTCGCGCACCGGCGATGAGGGCAATACGGCCACCTTTCACTTCTGCCCCAATTGCGGCGCGACCGTGTACTACCTGTTCGACGCGATGCCCGACATGGTGGCCGTCGCGGTCGGTAACTTCGCTGATCCGAAATTCCCGCCGCCGGTGTACTCGGTCTACGAGGAGCGCAAGCACGGTTGGGTCAGCGTCCCCGAGGACGCCGAGCACTTCGCTTAGGCAATCGCCTTCTGGAACGCCGGCCGTGCGCTCAGCCGCCCGTAATACGCTTCGGTCCGCGGCTTGAACCCTTTGCGCAGGTCCAGAGTCTCGGCGAGATAAAGTGCGAAGCCGACCGCGATGTCCGCGATGGTGAACCGTTCGGCGCAGAGGTACGCGCGATCCGCCAGCGCCGCCTCGACCGCACGCAGCCGCGCGAAGAACCACTGCGTATAGTCGTCGACGGCCTGCTTCAGCCGCCGCTCCTCCGGCTCCAGCCGCGAATAGCGCAGCACGATGGTCTGCGGAAAGGTCAGCGTCGCGTCGCTGCGATGCAGCCAGTTGAGATAGAGGCCGTAGTCCGGCTCGTCGGCGCGCACCGCCAGAGGCGTCGGGCCGTAGCGATCGACGAGATACTGACAGATGCCCGCCGACTCCGTCATCGTGAGGTCGCCGTCGGTGAACGCGGGCACGGTGCCGAGCGGATTGACCTCGAGATAGCCCTCATGGAGGAGGCGCGGCGGAAACCGCATCGTCTCCAGCTCGAACGGGATGCCCATCTCCAGCAGGGTCCACAGCGGGCGCACGGAACGCGCGCCCGCGCAATAGTAGAGCTTGATCGTCATCAGAGCGACGGATTGACGAGATACTTCTCACCCGTCGACTTCTTGTTGTACGCCGCGATCGCTTCGGCGCTCAGCATCCCGGCCAGCGATACGGTGCTGGTGTAGTGGCTCGCGAACGTCGTCTTGATCTCGTTCGCAACGCGCTGGCGCAGCTTCTCGCCTTCTGCCGGGCCGATCTTCATCAGGAACGGCGTCAGCAGCCAGCCGCCCAGGCCCCACGACATGCCGAAGGCGCGGTTGAGCTCGGTGGGGCCGGTGTCGAGGCCGCCATAGATGTAGACCTGCTTGTAAGTCGTCGAGCCATAGCGGCTGAAGCCCGCCATCTTCTTCACCGCCGCGACTTCCATCGCGGTGAGGATCTGCCCGGCCAGCTTGCCGCCGCCGATGGCGTCGAAACCGATCGTCGCGCCGGTATCGACCAGCGCCGCGATCAGGTCGTCCATGAAGGAGGGCTTCGAGGTGTCGACGACATGCTTGGCGCCGACGTCGCGCAGGATCTTCGCCTGCGCGTCGCTGCGCACGACGTTGACCAGCGCGATGCCGTCGGCCAAGCAGATCTTCTGAAGCATCTGGCCGAGGTTCGAGGCGGCCGCGGTGTGCAGCAGCGCGGTGTGGCCTTCGCGGCGCATCGTCTCGGTCATGCCGAGCGCGGTCAGCGGATTGACGAAGCAGGACGCGCCCTCTTCCGCCGTCGTGCCGGCCTTGAGCAGAAGAACGTCAGAGGCCTTCAGCGTGCGGTATTGCGCATACATCGCGCCGCCGATACCCGCGACCACCTTGCCCAGCAGGTGCTGCGCGTTGGCGCCGGCCTTGATCACCTCGCCCGCACCCTCATTGCCGGCCGGCAGCGACTGTCCCACGCGCAACATCATGCCGCGCCGCAGGGCTTCTGGCACCGGCGCGGTCACCACCGGTTGTTCGCGCGTGCCAGAGAACTTGGCGCGGGTCATGTCGGCGGCGCCGAACAGAAGGCCGATATCCGACGGGTTGATCGGCGTCGCGTCGATGCGCACCACCACCTCGTCGGCGCCGGGCTCGGCCACCGGCACACGCGCCAGCGACAATTCGAGCTCGGCACCGCCGTCTTTCACCAGCGAACGCAGTTGAAGGCCTTCCATGATCGTCTCCCGGTATGTTCTGCGGCCACTTTGTCCCTTAAGCTTGCGGCTCGCAATCGGGAGGAAATCCGCGTGGAGATCAGGGACAAGATCGTCGTGGTGACCGGCGCCGCCAGCGGCATCGGCAAGGCGCTGGCCGAACGCTTCGCGCGCGAGGGCGCCAAGCTGGTGGTCTGCTCCGATCTCAACGGCGCGGGCGCGGCGGCGACGGCCAAGGATGTCGGCGGCGTGGCGTTCACGACCGATGTCTCCAAGGAAGCCGATATCCGGCATCTGATCGACACGGTCGAGAAGGATCACGGCCCGATCGACCTGTTCTTCTCCAACGCCGGCATCGGCTATGGCGGCGGCGCGGAGGTCTCGAACGACCGCTGGGACCGTATCTGGGAGATCAACGTGATGGCGCATGTCTGGGCGGCGCGCCATCTGGTGCCGCGCATGAGCGCACGCGGCGGCGGCTATCTGTGCTCGACCGCGTCGGCCGCGGGCCTTCTGTCGCAGATCGGCTCGGCGCCCTATGCGGTGACCAAGCACGCGGCGGTGGGCCTCGCGGAATGGCTTGCGATCACCCATGGCGATGCCGGCATCAAGGTCTCGGTGCTGTGCCCGCAGGCGGTGCGCACCGCGATGACCGCCGGAAATCCCGACGGCGTCGCCAGCATCGACGGCATGATGGAGCCGGACGTCGTTGCCGACGCCTGCGTCAAGGCCATCGCCGCCGAGGAATTCCTGATCCTGCCGCACGCCGAGGTGCTGCAGTACATGCAGAACAAGGCGAGCAATTACGGCCGCTGGCTCGGCGGCATGCGCAAGCTGGCGCGGCGCTATCGTGGCTAGCGTGCTCGACAGGCGGCGCCTGCTCGTTGGCGCCAGCGCACTCGGAC
The DNA here is from genome assembly GCA_035551495.1 of Rhizomicrobium sp. GTDB lineage: Bacteria > Pseudomonadota > Alphaproteobacteria > Micropepsales > Micropepsaceae > Rhizomicrobium. The sequence continues at coordinate 51,036 of DASZMT010000099.1, forward strand.
TGGCGGGGTGCGCGAAGACGGTCGCACCGCTCCCGCCGGCGCCGACAGATTACGTGCCGCAACTCGCGCCAATCCGGGCCCGCGCCGACCGGCTGTTCGACATGACGGTGTGCCTGCGCCCCTTCCGCGCCGCCGGCCCGCGGCTCGATACCGAAATGGTCGGCAGCACGCTGGTCGTCCACAATTACGGCCATGGCGGCAGTGGCTGGTCGCTGTCCTGGGGCTCCGGCACCATCGCGGTGCGCAAGGCGATGGCGAACGGCCCGAAGCAGGTCGCGGTGATCGGCTGCGGCGCACTCGGCCTCACCTCGGCAATCCTGGCGCAGGAAGCCGGCGCGCAGGTCACGATCTATGCCCGCGACATGCTGCCCTATACCCGCTCGGCGCGCGCCACCGGCAGCTTCACGCCGGATTCCCGCATCGCGCTCACCGACGTCGCCGCGCCCGGCTTCGGCGATCTGTGGGAAGAGATGGCGCGCATCTCGTTCAAGACCTATCGCCGCTATCTCGGCCTGCCGGGCAATCCGGTGGAATGGACCGACCGCTATTTCCTCTCCGACGGGCCGCCGCCCGCGCCAACGCCCGATCCGCCGGGCACGCTCGACTTCGCCTACTATCGCGACCGCATCGCCGATCTGATGCCGCGCTCGGCGGAGCTGCCGCCGGGCAGCACGCCCTTTCCAACCACGCATGTGCGGCGCACCTCGACCATGCAGTTCAACATCGCCGACTACGGCCACACGCTGCTGACCGACTTCTTCGCCGCCGGCGGCAAATTCGAGCAGCGCGAATTCCACAGCATGTCGGAATTCGCCCAGCTGAAGGAGAAGATCGTCATCAACTGCCCCGGCTATGCGGCCCGTGCGCTGTGCAAGGACGAGAGCGTCGTTCCGGTGCGTGGCCAGATCGGCTGGCTGATCCCGCAGCCCGAGGTGAACTATGGCGTGCAGTACGAAGGCGTGTTCGTGCTCGCGCGGCGCGACGGCATCGTCGTGCAGGCGGTCGATGGCGGCGACATGAAGGGCTACAACGACGACAACGAGACCGTCGACAAGGCGGAATCCGTCAACGCCGTGGCCAAGATCGCCAAGCTCTATGCCGGCTTCGATATGTCGTCGACGAAGGCCTTCAGCAGGCGCGCGTAATCGTCGGGCTTGGTGAAGAACGGTGCGTGGCCGGCACCCTCGATCCACTGCGTGCCGCCGCGCCACAGCTGGCCCCATTTGAGGTCGTCGAGCTTTGTGGGATCGAACATCGGCTCGTCGCGCCCCTGGATCAGCGCGAATGGCCCCGGCCACCGCGCGATGGTCGTGCGCTGCGGCTCCAGTTGGGGATTGGCGAAGATGTACTCGAACAGCCGCTGGCGCAGCCGGCCGTCGGCGCGCTCGGTGGCCTGGCGCAGCGCGGCGGACGGCTCGGACGGCGCGTAGACCAGCTTGACGAACGCCGCGCGCTGCTCGGGAGTCGTGTCGGGCAGCGTCATGATCTCGCTACCGGGCACGGGCAGGAAGGTCGCCGCGATCTCCGCCGGATCGGGACCGCAGGGCGGCGTACCGGTAAGCACGATCCCGTCGGGCGTGGCATCACAGAGCAACATCTGAATTGCCAGATGCCCGCCCATCGACCAGCCGACGAGCACATAATGCTCGAGCTCGAGTGTTTTCAGGACCGCCTCGAGCACCCCGCCAAGGCCGAACAACGTGTAGGTTCCATACGGATCGCTGGCATCCGACGACGCACCGCACCCCGGCAGGTCGAAAGCGATCATCCGATGCTCTGCCAGCACAGGCGAATCGAACAGGCCGCGGAAGCACTCCTTCGCAACACTGTTTCCATGAATCAGGACCAGCGGCAGGGCCGAACCCGGCCGGTCCCATAGCGCGATGGTATCGCCGCCTATGCCGAGCGTGCGTTCCTGGATCAAACGAGCCTCACGAAATGACCGCCCGACCCTAGCCGCCAGGAGCGAGTCGTCCACCGCAAAATAAATCCGCCGAGCAGCTCGAACCTGGGACGCTCCGCACCCGGATTTCTTAATTCGCTGATTTGACTCGAAATTCGCGTTTCGAGCGCCATCCCTAGGTCTTTAGACCACATCTAGTTTTTTACACTTTCTTAACCACCTTCCCTTGCGAGCACGTTTAACCTGCCTATCATGTTGATTCCACAGTGATTCGTGCCTGTGGATAGGAATCGGGGGCAGCCGGGAATGCGTCCCACAATGGGACAGAAGAAGAGCCCTGGCGGCAGGGAAGGATTCGCAAGGCACCGGACCCTTTGGTCCGTCCTTGGCGGATTCGGCTTTCTTGTGCCGACGCCGGCCTTCGCCGCGACGCTGAACGACGCCGCCACGCAGCAGCTTCTTGTGCTGGGCGCGGTGACGACGGGCGCTGTGGCTTTGGCGCTGGCGGCAGGACTCTGGGCGCTCGCCGAGCAGAACCGCGCCGGCAAGCTGCGCCGGGCGCTGCGCCAGTCGGGCGCGCGGACCCGTGCCGCCGTGGGCGAGCGCGACGCGCTGCTGGCGGCGGGCCGCGAAGCGCTTATCGTGTGGGGCCGCGACGGCCAAGTGCCGCTGACGTATGGCAGCGCCGAGATGATGCTGAACGCCTGCCTCGCCGGCCCCGACGCGACGCTGGTCAGCCAGGCGCTCGACGGCCTGTCGGACCGCGGCTACGGCTTTACGCTGATCGCGAAGGACAAGGAGGCGCGCGCCTTTTCGATCCGCGGCCGCGCGGTCGGCGGCATGGCGGCGGTTTGGATCGAGGAAGAGGCCATCGTCGTGCGCGAAGGGCTCGACTTCCGCGCCATCCTCGATGCGCTGCCGATCCCGGTGTGGCTGCGCGACAAGACACTGGCGCTGGCCTGGGGCAACCAGAATTTCCTGGCGGCAACCGGCGCGAAAGACACCGAAGCGGCCACGACCGCGCAAACCGCCCTCGACCGCACCGAGCGCGACCTGGCCGCGACGGCACGCAGCCAGGGCATCCCGTACGAGGCGCGGCGCTTCTCGGTGATCGGCGGCCAGCGCCGCGCCCTCGCCTTCACCGAGACCCCGGTCGACGGCGCGGGCATCGTAGGCAGCGCGATCGACGTCACCGATGTCGCGGCGGCCGAAGCCAAGCTGCAGCAACATCTCGACGCCCATGCGGACACGCTCGACAAGCTCGCCACCGCGGTGGCGATCTTCGGGCGCGACCAGAAGCTGACGTTCTACAACCAGGCCTTCGTCCGGCTGTGGGACTTGTCCGACAAGTGGCTCGAGAGCCATCCGAGCGACGGCGAAATCATCGATCGCCTGCGCGAGGGCCGCAAGCTGCCCGAGCAGCGCGACTACCAGGCCTGGAAGCGCGAACGGCTGTCGCTCTACGAGACGCAGCGCGACTATCCGAGCGAAGAACTGTGGCATGTGCCGAGCGGCAAGACGCTGCGCGTCGTCTCCCAGCCGCATCCTTTCGGCGGCCTGACGTTCCTCTATGAAGACGTCACCGAGAAGCTGGCGCTCGAGACCTCGTACAAGACGCTGACCAAAGTGCAGTCGGCGACGCTCGACACGCTGCAGGAGGCGGTCGCGGTGTTCGGGCCGGACGGCAAGCTCAAGCTGCACAACGCCGCTTTCCTGAAAATCTGGGACCTCACCGAGAAGGACCTCGGCGGCGAGCCGCATGTGCGCTCCATCGCAGCGGCCTGCGCCGACAAGTTCGGCGACGAACAAGTGTGGGAGCGGCTGATCCAAAGCATCGTGTCCGGCGCGCCGTCGCGCCGCGACTGGGGCGAGATCGAGCGCAACGACCGCACCATTCTGTCGCTGACGCTGTCGCCCCTGCCCGATGGCGCGACGCTCGTCACGTTCGCCGACGTCACCGATCGCTCGCGGATCGAAAGCGCTCTACGCGAGCGCAACGAGGCGCTGGAGGCGGCCGACAACCTCAAATCCGACTTCATCAAGCATGTGTCCTACGAGCTGCGCACGCCGCTCAACACCATCCTCGGTTTCGCGGAGCATTTGGCGAGCGGCATTCCGGGTGAGCTCAACCGCGCCCAATCGAGCTACGTGCAGGACATCGTCGCCGGCTCGAATACGCTGAAGGACTTGATCAACAATATCCTCGACCTGTCGTTGATCGAGGCGGGCGCGCTCCGGCTCGAGCTGGAGCGGATCGATCTCGCGAGCCTGCTGAACGGCGTGGCGGCGACGGCGCGCGAATGGGCGGCGAAGGTCAATCTCGAACTGGCCGTCGACATCGCATCCGATGCCGGCATCTTCCTGGGCGACGAGCGGCGCATCCAGCAGGTGGTATTCAACCTCCTCACCAACGCAATCAAGTATACGCCGGCCGGCGGCACGATCACCTTGTCGGGCATCATCGTCGGCGAGGATGTGCAGATCGCAGTCGCGGACAACGGGCCGGGCCTGGCGCCGGATGTGAAGGCCAACGTGTTCGACCGCTTTGCCGCCAAGCACCGCTCGGGCCAGCGTGCCGGCGCGGGCCTCGGCCTCGCGCTGGTCAATCGCTTCGTCGAGCTGCACGACGGCTGGGTCGAGATCGAAAGCGGCATTTCCGCGGGCGCCGGAACGCTGGTGCGCTGTCACTTCCCGCGCCGCATCCACGACGAGCCCGCGCCGTCCGACAGCGAGCAGCAGCGCGCCTGACCTCGTGCGTCCCGCTCCGCTGGCGTTGACACTTTCGTGATCGCGAAGCGTTTGCCGCGGACGATAACGCGCATGTCGCAAAGCCGTGAGATCTGAAGCCATCGCACCGCTTCATGGCACGGGCGCGAATGTCTGATGCGGTAAAACTAGTGCGGCCACCCTAGGTTCTGCCGGTGTTTCATTCGAATCCGGAGCCTTCATGATGCGCGCTTCACTTCTGCTGTCTGCTGTCCTTCTGACGGCCGGTCCTGCCCTCGCCGATCAGTCCGTCGCCGTTGGGCCGTTTCGGGTCGTCGCGCTCGCTGGCGGCGGTCACGTGGAGGTGAAGCCCGGCGCCACGCAGAGCGTGATACTCACCAAGGGCAGCACGGAGTTCACCACCATTCGCGTCGAGTCGAACGGCACGCTGGACATCGAGGCCTGCAACGGCCGTTGTCCGGAGCACTATGATCTCGACGTCGTCATCACGACGCCGAACATCACCGGCGTGTCGATCAAAGGCGGCGGCGACATCCACGTGGCGCCCGGCTTCAAGCTCGGCGAGTTCGATGCCGCAGTGACGGGCGGCGGCCGGATCGACGCGCGCGATGTACCGGCGCAGCGCGTCAACGCCGCCGTCACCGGCGGTGGCAGGATCGCCGTCACGGCCAACAGCGCGCTCAACGCGGCGGTCGAAGGCGGCGGCAGCATTGCCTATTGGGGCAAGCCCACTGTTAACCAGGCCGTCGATGGCGGCGGCAGCATCAAGGCTGGAGAATGATCATGAAGACGCTTTTCGCGCTGACGGCGATCGCCGTCCTTTCCGCGGCGCCGGCTTTCGCCGCCGACGTGGTCGTACCGCTCCCGCATTTCGACAGCATCGAGCTGCAGGGGCACGGCCATGTGGTGCTGAAGCCGGGCACGGAGCAGCACGTCGTGATGCACCGCGGCGGCCTGGAGTTCACCCATTTTCAGGTCGACGGCAATCACAAGCTCCTGATCAGCGCCTGCAACGCGGCCTGTCCGTGGAGCTATCACCTGCAGATCGAGATCACCTCGCCCGACATACCGGCGACAGCCACCGGCGGCGGAACGATCGACCACCAATAACGCGGATCAGTGCTGGCTCTTCGGCATCCGCACGACGAGGCCGTCGAGTTCCGGCGTCACCTTGATCTGGCAGGAGAGCCGGCTGTTCGCCTCCACGTCGGGCGCGAAGTCGAGCATGGTGACCTCCATGTCGTCCTTGGCGGCGAGCTTGGAGAGCCATGCTTCGTCGACGAAGACGTGGCAGGTGGCGCAGGCACAGGCGCCGCCGCAATCCGCGTCGATGCCCGGCACCATGTTCTTGACCGCGCCTTCCATGACCGACCAACCGGCAGGGACCTCGACGTCGTGCTCCTTGCCGCTGTGCTCGATGTATTTGATCTTGGGCATGGGGTCTCTCAGACGATGGATTTCATGGGGATGGACGTGTCGGCGAGACGCTCCGGCGCGATCTTCGCGCCCTCGGCGATCAGCTTGCGGCCGATCAGATATTCCGGCGCGGCATTGACCGCCTCGACCGCCGCCACGGCGCCGTCGCGCAGGTGGAAGACCGCGAATTTGCGCGAGGCCGGATCGCCGCGCAGCACGATGCGATCGGACGGCTGCGCCAGACCCGCGATCTGAAGCTTGAGGTCGTACTGATCCGACCAGAACCACGGCACTTCGCGATAGGTGTTGGTTTTGCCCGCCATCCACAGCGCGGCGTGCTTGGCCTGGTCGATGGCGTTCTGGACGCATTCCAGGCGCAGCGCGGTGCCCTCGCGGCCGATATGCCGCGTGCAATCGCCGGCCGCGAAGATCGACGGATCGCCGGTGGCGTTCGACTTCTCGTCGACCACGATACCGTCCTCGCAGGCGAGCCCGGCTTCGCGCGCCAATTCGTCGTTCGGCACGATGCCGATGCCGACCAGCACGACATCGGCCGGATAGCTCTTGCCGCCGGCCCGGATCGCTTCGAGCTTGCCGTTGCCCTCGAACGCCTCGACACCGGTGTTGAGCATCAGCTTCACGCCCGCGTCGCGATGGACCTTCTCGTAGAAATCGGAGACCGGCGTCGACACGGCCCGCGCCATGACGCGATCCATCGCCTCGAACACCGTCACGTCGATGCCGCGCTTGGCGGCAACCGCCGCGACTTCAAGCCCGATATAGCCGCCGCCCACGATGGCGAGTTTCTTGTCTGTCCCGAACACCTCGCGCAGCCCATCGACGTCGGCGATGCCGCGCAGATAGTGCACGCCGGAAAGATCGGCGCCCCGGCATTTGATCTTGCGCACCCGGCTGCCGGCGGCGATCAGGAGCTTGTCGTAGGGCAACGTCCGGCCGTCGGCGAGGTGCACCGTTTTGGTCGCACGCTCGATCCGGGTCGCCGCGACGCCCAGGATCACCTCGCAGTTCGCGTCCTTGTAGAAGGCGTCAGGCCTCAGAAAGAGCCGGTCGCGCTCCATGGTGCCCATCAGATAGGCCTTGGACAGCGGCGGGCGCTGATAGGGCGCGAAGGGCTCGTCGCCCACCATGGTGACGGGGCCGGTAAAGCCCCCGCCGCGCAGGCTGGCAACTGCTTGCGCGCCGGACTGGCCGGCGCCGATGATGACGATCCGTTCGGACATGGTTCGGGAACATGGCCGAGCGGCTTCCCAATATCAACCGTTTGAGCGGCCCGGGCGGCCGGGCTAAAACACGGTTATGTCCAAGGATTCTCAGCGCTTTGAGCGGATCGTGCCGCTGCCGGGGCTTGCCGCCACACAGGCCCTCGGCGCGCGGATTGCCGCATCCCTGAAGGTCGGCGATGCGGTCGCGCTTCAGGGCGATCTCGGCACAGGCAAGACCACGCTGGCCCGCGCCATCCTGCATTCCCTCGGCGTCACCGAAGAGGTGCCCAGTCCGACGTTCACCTTGGTGCAGTATTACGAGACGCCCGGGCTGAACGTGCGGCATTACGATCTCTACCGCATCGAGAACCCTTCCGAGGTCGAGGAGTTGGGATTGGACGAAGCACTCGACGACGGGGCCGCGCTGATCGAATGGCCGGAGCGCGCACTGGCCTGGCTGCCGGCCGACCGCCTGCATGTGTCGCTCAGCCTGGAAGACGGTGCGCGGCGCGCGCAGGTGACGGGCCCCGCGCGCTGGGCCGCGCCATTCGCGGACGCTGCCCATGGCTGATCGCACCGAGCAGATGGAGAACTTCCTCGCTGCCTCCGGCTGGGGCGCGGCGACGGTGACGCCGCTGCCAGGCGACGCCTCGACCCGGCGTTACGCGCGGCTCGCGATGAGCGGCCGCAAGGCGATGCTGATGGACCAGCCGCAGGGCGCCGAGACTCCGGCGGCGCCTGCCAGCGCCACGCCGGACGAGCGTCGCGCCCTCGGTTACAATGCCGTCGCGCGCCTCGCGGGTGCCGACTGCGGGCGCTTCATCGCCGCCTCGAACTATCTGCGTGGCCGCGAGCTCAGCGCGCCCCAAGTGCTCGCTGCGGATGCAAAGCAGGGCTTCGTCATCATCGAGGATCTCGGCGACGCCCTCTTCGCCGACGTGGTCACGCCTGCGAACGAGGCCGATCTCTATCGCGGCGCCGCCGAGGTGCTGGCCGTTCTGCATGCCGATCGCGCGCCGGCACTCTTGCTGCCGGACAACGACTTCCACGCCTATGACGAGACGGCGATGCTCGCCGAGGTCGACCTCCTGACCGAATGGTTCGTCCCTCTCGCGCTCGGCCGCAAAGCGACCGGCGACGAGGTTGCGGAGCATCGCGCGCTGTGGCGCGCGGCGCTGGCGAGCCTCGAAACCGATCCGGTGTTCGTGCACCGCGATTTCCATGCACAGAACCTGCTTTGGCTGCCCGGCCGCGACGGCGCCGCGCGGGTCGGGCTGATCGACTTCCAGGACGCGGTCGCCGGCTCGAAAGCCTACGACCTGATCTCGCTGATCGAGGATGCCCGCCGCGACGTGCCGCAGGAGATCGCGAACCTGACGACCGCGCATTATCTCGAAGCCATGCGCGCTCAAGGCACGCCGCTCGACGAGGCAACCTATCGTGGCGAGATGGCGGTGATGGCGGCGCAGCGCAACGCCAAGATCGTCGGCATCTTCGCGCGCCTCTTCAAGCGCGACGGCAAGCCGCGCTATCTCGCCTATCTGCCGCGCGTCTGGGGCTATCTCAACCGCGACCTCGACCATCCGGCGCTTCAGGGCCTCAAAGCGTGGTACGATCGCACCATTCCGCGCGACAAGCGCGGCGCACCCGAAGGAATTGAAGCGTGAGCAGGCCCGAACGCGCAATGATCATGGCGGCAGGCCTCGGCACGCGCATGCGGCCGCTGACCGACGACAAGCCGAAGCCGCTGGTGAAGGTCGCTGGGCGCACGCTGATCGACCATGCGCTCGACCGCCTGGTGGCGGCGGGCGTGAAGATGGCCGTTGTCAACGTGCACTACATGGCGCAGATGATCGTCGATCACCTCGCAAACCGTCACGACATCGAGATCGTATTCTCGGAAGAGAGCGATGCGCTGCTCGGCACCGGCGGCGGCGTGGTGAAGGCCCTGCCGCACTTCAAGGGCGATTCGTTCTTCATCATGAACTCCGACACGGTATGGCTGGAGGGCATCGGCCACGCGCTCGATCGCATGATCGCGCGCTGGGATCCGGACATGATGGATGCGCTGCTGCTGATGGCGTCGATGACCACGGCCCTGGGCTTCGAAGGACCCGGCGATTTCAACATGGCGGCCGATGGAAGGCTCTCCCGCGTCGGCGAAATGCGCCTGTCGCCCTTCGCCTATCCCGGCGTGCAGATCGCCCATCCGCGCCTGTTCGGCCGCGCGCCGCAAGGCGGCTTCTCCACCAACCGCATGTGGGATATCGCGATCGAGAGCAGCCGGCTCTACGGCGTGCGGCTCGACGGCGTGTGGATCCACGTCGGCACGCCCGAAGCCGTGGCCGAGGCCGAAGACTTCCTCGCCGAGCACTCGCTGGCGAGCCGGTGAGCGCCAAGCTCTACACAATCCCCCCGAGCGCGCCGTTCGCCGACACGCTGGCCAGAGGTTTGATCGCACGGGTCGGCGACGGCCCGCTGGCGCTGGCCGATAGTACGATCTACCTGCCGACGCGGCGCGCGCAACGCACCTTCGGCGACGCCTTCGCGCGGGTCTTGGGCGGCGCAGCGCTGCTGCCGCACTTCAAGGCGCTGGGCGACGCGGACGACGACGAGCTGTTGTTCGAGCCCGAAGCGATCGACCTGCCGCCGGCCATCGCGCCCATGCGCCGCACACTGCTGTTGGCGTCGCTGGTACAGCGTTTCCAGGACGGCGGGATGGGCTTCGCGCAAGCCGCCGCGCTGGCGGACAGCCTCGCGGGCGTGATGGACGAGATGGAGACGCAGGGCGCACAGCTCTCCGCGCTCGACAGCGTGATCCCCGGCGCACTGGCCGCGCATTGGGAGCGCGTGCGCAAATTCCTCGGCATCTTGGAGACGCACTGGCCTTCCATCCTCGCTGCCGAAGAGCGCATCAGCCCCGCCGATCGCCGCAATCGGGCTCTCCTGGCCTTGGCCGAGCGCATAAAGACGCATCCGCCGGACGGCCCACTGATCGCGGCAGGTTCGACCGGTTCCATTCCGGCGACGGCCGAACTCTTGAAAGCCATCGCAGAGGCGCCGAACGGCGTGGTGGTGCTGCCCGGCCTCGACCGCGCGCTCGATCGGGCGAGCTGGGACAATCTCGATCCCGGCCATCCGCAATTCGGCATGAAGCAGCTGCTGGGCCGCCTCGGCGTGTCGCGCGACGCCGTCGCCGACTGGGATGGCACACGCGACGGCGCGCGCGAACGGACGCTGCGCGAAGCGATGCGCCCTGCCCCCACCACCGACGCCTGGCGCGCACTGGCGGAGGACAATCAGGCGCCGGCCATCGCGGACGGCGCGAACGGCCTCGCCCTGATCGAAGCGGCCGATGCGTCGGAAGAAGCCGCCGTCATCGCGCTGGTGCTGCGCGAGGCGCTCGAAGAGCCGGGCAAGACCGCGACGCTGGTGACGCCGGATCGCGCCTTGGCACGGCGCGTCGCGAACGAGCTCAAACGCTGGGAGATCGACGTCGACGACTCCGCGGGCCGTCCCCTGTCGCACACCCCGCCCGGCACGTTCCTCTGCTTGCTGGCGGAAGCCGCCGACGAGGGCTTCGCACCCGTGCCCTTGCTGGCGCTCCTCAAGCATCCCCTCTGCACCATGGGCGACGAGCCCGGCGCCTTCCGCGCGCGCGTACGCGAATTGGACGTGCTGTTGCGCGGCCCACGCCCCGATCCGGGATTGAACGGGATCGCGCGCGCCATACCGAGCGATCGCAAAGGCCTTGCCGAATGGTTCGCCGATTTGGCGGAAGCCCTGCAACAGCTCGAAACGCGCGACGGCGATCTCGCAACGCTGGTCGCGGCCCATCTCGGCGCGGCAGAGACGTTGGCCGGACGTGATTTGTGGAAAGCCGAAGCCGGCGGCATCGCGGGACGCTTCACCGGAGAGCTGCTCGAATCCGCGCGCGGCATCATGATCGGCGCCGGCGCCTATGCCGCGCTCTTCCGCCGCCTCGCCTCGCGTCAGGCGGTTCGCGTGGCACGCAGCGGCCATCCGCGCGTCGCCATTCTGGGGCCGCTCGAAGCGCGCCTGCAAAGCTTCGATACCGTCGTGCTCGGCGGCCTCAACGAAGGCAGCTGGCCGCACACGTCGGGCGCCGATCCCTGGTTCTCGCGCCCCATGCGCGCCGTGATGGGGCTGGAGCAGCCGGAGCGCGTCATCGGCCAGGCGGCGCACGACTTCGCGATGTTGAGTGCCGGCCCGCGCGTGATACTCACGCGGGCACAAAAATCGGAAGGCGTGCCTGCCGTCGCCTCGCGCTGGGTGCAGCGGCTGACGCAGCTCACCAACGGTCTCGGCCTGAAAGACGTGCTCAAGCCATCGGAAGACTACATCGCGCTGGCGCAAAGCTTGCGCGACGCCGGGCCGGTCGAGCGCATCAAGATGCCCCGTCCCACGCCGCCGGTCGAAGCGCGGCCGACGCAGCTGCCGGTCACCGACATTGAGAAATGGGTACGCGATCCCTACGCGATCTATGCCCGCCGCATCCTGGGTCTGCGCGTGCTCGACCCGCTCGACGCAGCGATCGGACCGCTGGAGCGCGGCAACGCGGTGCATCTGGTACTCGAGCGCTTCGTCAAGGAGTTCCCCAGCGAGCTGCCGCCGGATGCGGCCGCCCGGCTTTGCGCGATCGCAGACGAAGTCTTCGCAGAAGAAAGCACGCCGAAGGCCGTTCTGGCGCTATGGCGGCCACGTTTCGCGCGCGCCGCGCAATGGTTCGTCGAGATGGATGCCGCGCTGCGATCCAGCGTCGAACGGTCGATCACCGAGATCAAAGGCGAGATGGCGGTGACGCCCGCATTCAGGCTCTTCGGCATCGCGGACCGCATCGATCTTCTGCCCGACGGGAAGGGCGTGATCCTCGATTACAAAACCGGCCAGGTTCCGACGCAGAAGCAGATCGAAAGCTTTCTCGCACCGCAATTGCTCCTGGAAGCCGCGATGCTCGCGGCGGGCGCCTTCCCCGGCATCGAGCCGCGCGAGGCCGAAGCGCTGCTCTATCTCCAGATCAGCGGCGGCCGCGTGCCCGGCACGATCCGCGAGGTCGATGTCGGCCTCGTCGCGGAGGCGCTGGAGAAGCTCAGAAAGCGCATCGCGGATTTCGCGCGCCCCGAAACTTCCTACGACCCGCGTCTACATCCAAAGCAGGCGCGCGTCTCCGGCGACTACGACCATCTCGCGCGCGTGCGCGAATGGTCCATCAGCGGATGGGAGGCACCGGAAGAGTGAGCGATCCATCCATCATCGCCGCCGATCCGACACGATCCGCCTGGGTTGCCGCCAATGCCGGCGCCGGCAAGACCTACACGCTCGCCAACCGCGTGACGCGCCTGCTGCTGGCCGACACGAAGCCGGAGAACATCCTCTGCCTCACCTACACCAAGGCGGCGGCGACCGAAATGCAGGGCCGGCTGTTCAGACAGCTCGGCGAATGGGCGATGCTGCCCAGCAAGGAGCTGGAGAAGCGCGTCCGCGACATCGGCGCCGACCTCGGCGGTCCGGAGGACATGAAGAAATCCCGCCGCCTGTTCGCACAGGCGCTGGAGACGCCGGGCGGCATCAAGATCCTCACCATCCACGCCTTCTGCCAGAACGTGCTGTCGCGTTTCCCACTGGAGGCCGGCGTGCCGCCTTCGTTCGACGTGCTCGACGAGCAGACGGCGCGCGACCTGATGGCAGCGGCACGGGGCCGCGTGCTGGAAGAGGCTGGGTCGGGCGATGCGGCGCGCGCGGCGGCGCTCGGCTTCCTGCTCACCAACACCAGCGAGGCGACACTCGGCGATATCCTCGACGCGGCGCTTGGCGCCGACCGGCGCAAGCTCGAACGGTTCCTGGAAACGCTGGGTGGCCAGGACATCGGTACCGCGGTGCGGCGCGCACATCGCGCGGGCGACCAGCGGCCGGACGCGCTGTGCCGCAGCTTCTGCGAAGAACTGCTGGACGTCGTGGAAGACCTGCGCGCGCTGGCCGAGTGGATGGCCGGCGGCACCAAGACCGATCAGAAGCAGGCGCAGAAACTCCACGATGCGCTCGCCATGACCCCTGGCCGCGCGATGTTCGAGGCCTGGCGCGACGTGTTCCTCACCCAGACGGGCGAGCCGCGCAAGGAGCCGGTCACCAAATCGCATTCCAAAACGCGTCCCGAACTGCGCGCCTTGGCGGATCGCCTCCAAGCTGAGGTACTGGCGATCGAGGAACGCCGCCGCGCGGCGCATGCCGCCGCACTGACCGAGGCAGCACTGGTGATCGCCGAGGCGGTGCGCGCGGAATATGCCCGCGCCAAGCGGGCGCGCGGCGCACTCGATTACGACGACCTTATCGTCAAGACGCAGCAATTGCTGGAGCGGAGCGATGCGGCCGCCTGGGTGCTCTACAAGCTCGACGGCGGCATCCACCACGTTCTGATCGACGAAGCGCAGGACACCAGCCCCGAGCAATGGCGCATCGTGAAGGCCCTGACGGCGGAATTCTTCGCCGGCCTCGGCGTCGACGACGGCATCAGGCGAACCGTCTTCGCGGTGGGCGACGAAAAACAATCGATCTTCAGTTTCCAGGGCGCCGATCCATCGGAGTTCGATCGTCACCGCCGCTTCTTCCGCGACCGCGCCGCCGAAGCGGAGCTGGAGTTCATCGAGCAGCCCTTGGTGCAGTCGCGCCGTTCGGTGCCGCAGGTGCTGAGCTTCGTCGACGAGGTGTTCAAGCCCGAGGACGCACGCGAAGGCCTGACGTCGGCCGGCGCCGTGATCGTGCACGACCCCTATCGCAAGGCCGACAAGGGGCTGGTCGAGATCTGGCCGACTGTGAAGCCCGAGGACGTTCCCGAGACCGATCCCTACGAGCTGCCGCCCATCGACATCGCGCCGAAAGACAGCCCGGTGGCCCAGCTCGCCCGCCGCGTCGCCGTGCAGATCAAGCTGTGGATCGGCCATGTGAAACTGCCCGGTCACGAGCGCGCCGTGAAGGCCGGCGACATCATGATCCTCTTGCCGCGCCGCGAGCCGTTCGGCAGCGCGGTGATCCGCGAGCTCAAGCTGCGCGGCGTGCCGGTCGCGGGCTCGGACCGTATCGTGCTCACCGAGCAGATCGCGGTGATGGATCTGATCGCGCTCGGGCGTTTCGTGCTCTTGCCGGAGGACGATCACACGCTGGCGATCGTCCTGCGTTCGCCCTTCTGCCGCGTCAGCGAGGAAGAGCTGTTCGCGCTCGCCTGGGACCGCAAGGGCTCTCTGTGGAGCGAACTGCAACGACGCGCCGACGAGACGCCGGCCTATGCCGAAGCACACGCTTTCCTGAGCGAGATGCGCCGCCAAGCCGATTTCATGCCGCCTTACGAATTCTATGCCGGCGCGCTCGGCCCGCGCGGCATGCGGCTGCGGCTGCTCAAACGTCTCGGCCACGAGGCGAACGACGCCATCGACGAATTCCTGTCGCTCTCCTTTGCCTATGAGGCCGCCAACACGCCGTCGCTGGAGGGCTTCCTGCACTGGATCGCGCGCGGCGGCGCCGAGATCAAGCGCGACATGGAGCGCGCCCGCGACGAGGTCCGCGTGATGACGGTCCATGGCGCGAAGGGGCTGGAGGCCGACATCGTGGTCCTTCCCGACACCACGGGCCAGCCCAGCCTCGCCAACGACCGGGGCAATCTTCTGTATACGGAAGAGGGCGTGCTCTATCCCGTCGCCGACCGCGAAGCGCCGGCGGCGGTGCTGGCGGCCAAAGCCGCCGCGAAAGCCCGGATGCTGGAGGAGCATCGGCGGCTGCTCTATGTGGCGCTGACCAGGGCACGCGACCGGCTGGTGGTCTGCGGCTTCGAGGGCAAGCGCGGCCTGAAGGACGGCTCGTGGTATGCCCTGGCGCAGCGCGCGGCTGACGCCATCGGCATCGCGCTGACGCGCGACGGCGAGACGATCCGCGTGGTCGGCGAAGCGGACGAGACGCCCGCAACGCCGCAGACCGCGATCGCGCAGACCGTTATCGGCAAGGACTGGATGCGCCGTTCCGCGCCGCGCGATGTGCCGGCGCCGCGCTTGGTCCGCCCGTTCGACGCGGCCGGAATGGACGAGCCGGCGACGCTCTCACCCTTCGCCGACAACAAGCGGTTCAAGCGCGGCCTCCTGGTCCACGCCCTCCTCGCACACTTGCCGGACGTGGCGCCCGAGGAGCGCGCGGCGGCGGCGCGGCAGTTCCTCCGTATACGGAAGGCGGACGGTGTCGACGCATTGATCGCGGAGACGCTGGCGGTGCTCGACGATCCCATGTTCGCGCCGGCCTTCGCCCCCGGCAGCCGCGCCGAGGTCGCCATCGTCGCCGATCTGCCGGAGCTGGGGTCCGGTGCGCGCGTCAACGGGCGCATCGACCGGCTGGCGGTGACAAAGGACAGTGTCCTGATTGTTGATTTCAAGACCAACCGGCCGCCACCGACCCGCGAAGAGGACGTCGCCACGCTCTACGCCACGCAGATGGCGCTCTACCGCGCCGCGGCGGCGAAAATCTTCCCAGGCCGTCGCATTGCCTGCGCGCTGGTATGGACCGAGGGACCCAGCCTGATGCCGCTCTCCGACGGGTTCCTCGACGCCGAAATGGCGCGTATCCGGGCGCGTCTTGACCCCCAGGGGGCGCGTTCCTAAGTATAGCAACCAGCTAACCCAAGGACTTCCCCCATGGCCGCCCCGATCAAGGTTTCCGACGCATCCTTCCAGACCGACGTCCTCAATTCCAAGACACCCGTCGTGGTCGATTTCTGGGCGGAGTGGTGTGGGCCGTGCAAGCAGATCGCGCCGGCGCTCGACGAGCTGGCCGGCGAAATGAGCAACAGGGTGACGATCGCTAAGATCAACATCGACGAGAACCCGCTGATCCCGCAGAAGTATGGCGTGCGCGGTATCCCGACGATGATGATCTTCAGCCAAGGTCAGGTCGCGGCCACCAAGGTCGGGGCGCTGCCCAAGAGCAAGATCAAGGAGTGGATCGAGTCGTCAGTTTGAAGGTCGGGGTCTGAGGGCGGGCGTCCTATTTTCGCGCCTTCATTCCTGGTGACGGAATCGGTCGCGGTTTCCGTTAGACTGATTGTCGAATCCAGGGGGAAATGCCCATGCGTCTGATCATCCTTTCTGCGGCCTTCACGTTGGCCGCCACGACGGCGGCGCTGGCCGTTGGCGCGGGTTGGAACGGCCCGGGCTGGTACATCGTCATGAACACGCCGATGAAGCAGAACGCGCTGTATCGCGGCGCCTACCCGGACAAGGACGCCTGCATGGCGGCCAAGCCCGACGACCGCGGCGCGCTCCAATATGATTGCGTGAAATTCAACAACGAGCCGCTCGACAACTAAGGGCGCGCAATCGCGCCTCTTGGTATAGAATCGGCGGCGGAAACATTCGGATTCGCCGATGCGTGCCGTCGCCATTCTTGCTGTTGCGTTGCTGCTGACCGGCTGCACCTGGGTGCAAAAGGAAATACCTTGGTCCGCGCCACCGGCACCGCAGCCCGCCGCGCCACAGGCGGCCGTTCCCGCCGTGCCGCCTAAGGCGGCCGAGCCTGCGCCGCGTCCTGCGCGTCCGAGGCCGCGTGTCGAACGCCCCGCTCCGTCTCAAGCGCCCACCGCGCCGCCGCCCGAGCAGACCCCGTCGCAATCCGCGCCGGTCGTCGACTACCAGGCGCGCTGCCGCGCCATGGCCGCAAACCGGGCGAGCGACGCGCGGGAGTTGGGTGCCTCCGCCGCCGACCAGGCGAAAATGCAGAGCGACACGTATCGCGACTGCCTGGCGCAATCGAAATAGTCGCTAAGCGTTCTTCGCCAGCACTTCGCCCGCCAGGTAGAGCGAGCCGCAGATCAGGATGCGCGGCGGCGGCTCTTTCGGATGGGCGCGCGTCCAGGCTTGGAGCTGCAACATCGCGTCTTCCAGATCCTCCGCCGGCGCCGCATCGAGGCCCGCCGCGCGCGCCATGTCGTAGAGTGCGCCGGCGCCGAACGCCGGTCCCGGTGCGGTGACGGTCACCACATGGCGTGCGAGGCCGCGAAAGGCCTGCAGGTAGCCTTTGGCGTCCTTCGTCTTCAACATGCCGCAGATCAGATAAAGCGGCCGCTCGGCCTTGTCTTCGAGGTCGGCGACCGCCCGGCTCACCGCCGCCGCGCAGTGCGGATTGTGCCCGCCGTCGAGCCAGACCTCCGCGCCCTTCGGCGCCATGTCGATGAGGGGGCCGCGCGTCAGGCGCTGCAGCCGCGCCGGCCAGTCGACCGTGCGCAAGCCGGTCTCGATCGCCTTGTCGGTGCCCCAGCCGAGATTCGCATGGCGCAGCGCCGCGATGGCGACGGCGGCGTTCTCGATCTGATGCCGGCCGATCAGCTTGGGCAACGGCAGATCGAGCAGGCCGAACGTGTCCTGATAGACCATGCGGCCGTGCTCCTGATACGCCGAGAAATCCTGGCCGAAGACATAGGCCGGTGCGCTGAGCCGGTCGGCTTGGCGCAGGATCACTTCCAGCGGCGCGTCCTCCTGCGGACCGACGATCAGCGGCACGCCGCGCTTGATGATGCCGGCCTTCTCGGCCGCGATGTTGCGGATGTCCGAGCCGAAGAAGTCCTGATGATCGAGGCCGATCGGCTGGATCACCGTCATTGCCGGCTTGTCGATCACATTGGTCGCGTCGAACTTTCCGCCGAGCCCGACCTCAAGCACCAGCGCATCCGCCGGATGGCGCGAGAAGGCGAGAAACATCGCCGCATCGGTGATCTCGAAGAACGTGATCTCATTGCCCGCATTGACGCGTTCGCATTCCTCCAGCGTCGCGACCAGCTCGTCCTCGCTGATCAACTGGCCGGCGATACGGATTCGCTCATGGAAACGCACCAGATGCGGCGAGGTGTGCATGTGCACGCGCAGGCCTTGCGCCTCAAGCATGGCGCGCGAGAAGGCGCACGCCGAACCCTTGCCGTTGGTGCCCGCGACATGGATCGTCGGCGGCATCTTCTTCTGCGGATCGCCGAGGTCGTGCAGCAGGTGCAGGATACGGTCGAGCGCGAGGTCGATCTTCTTGGGATGCAGGCTCAGCAGGCGTTCGAGGACGGCGCTGCTGCGGAAATCGGCGGCGTCGTTCTGGACACTCATTCCGCGGCTTTGGCGACGTCATTGTCCTGCGGCAGCACGCGCGTCGCGGTGGCGCTGACCACCGACGGCGTCGATGCGGAGCGTGTCCGGGGACGCGCGCGCTTCATCATCAGATGCACCACCTTGGACAGCGTCATGCGCAGGTCGTGGCGCGGCACCACCATGTCGATCATGCCGTGCTCGAGCAGATATTCGGCACGCTGGAAGCCGTCCGGCAGACGCTCGCGGATCGTGTTGGCGATGACGCGCGGACCGGCGAAGCCGATCTGCGCGCCGGGCTCGGCGATCTGCACGTCGCCCAGCATGGCGTAGGAGGCGCTGACGCCGCCATAGGTCGGGTCGGTCAGCACGACGATGTAGGGCAGCTCAGCCTCATGCAGGCGGTCGACCATGATGGTGACGCGCGGCATCTGCATCAACGACAGGATGCCTTCCTGCATGCGCGCGCCGCCGGAAGAGATGAAGACGATGAAGGGTCGCTTCTCGGCGATCGCCGCGTCCATCGCGCGCACGAGGCCTTCGCCGACGCCCATCGAGAGCGAGCCGCCGAAATAGTCGAAGGGCTGCACCGCGACCATCACCGGCATGCCTTCGAGCGTGCCGCGCGCCGCGGTCAGCGCCTCGTGGCGCGCCGTCTTATTGCGCTGGGCCTTGATCTCGTCGGCATAGCGCTTCTCGCCGCGGAATTTCAGCGGGTCGGTCGGCACCTCGGGATAGGGCAGCTCTTCATAGCTCGAGGCGTCGAAGATCGCGGCGAAACGGTCGGCCGGCCCGATGCGCATGTGGAAGCCGCATTGCGGACAGACATGCTGCGCGGCCGCGAGATCGCGGTGGAAGATCATCTCGCCGCAGGACGGGCACTTCTTCCAGAGGTTCTCCGGCGTCTCGCTCCGCGCGGCGCCCATCAGGGACTTGATGCGGGGGCGGACGAAATTGGCGATCCAGTTCATGGGCCTAGCCTAGCACGTTTCAGCCGCGCGCCGCATGCACGGATTTCGCGAGCGAGGCGCAGAATTCGACCACATCGGCGACCAAATCGGCACGTTTTGTGCCCTTTAACGATTGCGACTCAATTCGGGCGACGATGGCGGAGCCGACCACGGCCCCATCGGCGAAACGCGCGACGCCGCCCGCCTGTTCCGGAGTCTTGATCCCAAAGCCCACCGTGATGGGCAGTTGAGTCTGGGCCCGGATGCGCTCCAGCGCGGCGCGGACCTCGTCCTCGGCGAAGCTCTTGGTGCCGGTGACGCCGGCGATCGAGGCATAGTAGAGATAGCCCGTCGCGCCTTCGAGCACGGTCTTGAGACGCACGTCGTCGGTGGTCGGCGCGAGGAAGCGCACGATGTCGACCCCCTGCCCGCTCGCCGGCACGCGCAGCACGTCGTCCTCCTCGGCAGGCACATCGACCATCAACAGCCCGTCGACACCCGCTTCGGCTGCGTCTTTCATGAAGCGCGCCGTGCCGTAGGCGTGGATCGGATTGTACGCGCCCATCAGCACGACGGGCGTCTTGTCGTCGGTTTTGCGGAAGCGGCGCACCATCTCGACCAGCTTGGGCAGCGTCATGCCGGCCTTCAGTGCGCGCAGATAGGACGCCTGGTTGATCGGCCCATCGGCCATCGGATCGGAGAACGGGATGCCGAGCTCGATGACGTCGGCACCGGCGCCGGGCAGCGCGCAGAGCAGCGCGAACGCCGTCTCGAAATCCGGATCGCCGGCGGTGATGAACGGCACGAAGGCCGCGCGGTTCGCCTTCTTCAGTGCGGCGAACGTGGCGCCGATGCGGCTCATATCGTCTCTCCGAGCGCGGCGGCGGCCGAAAACACGTCCTTGTCGCCGCGGCCCGACAGGCACACCGCGATCAGCTTGTCCCTCTCCATCTGCGGCGCGACGCGCGTCACATGCGCGATGGCATGCGCGCTTTCGAGCGCCGGAATGATGCCCTCCAGCTTCGACAGGAGAACGAACGCCTCCAGCGCCTGCTTGTCGGTGGCGGAGAAGTACTTCACGCGGCCGCTGTCCTTCAGCCAGGAATGCTCCGGCCCGACGCCCGGATAGTCGAGGCCGGCGGAGATGGAATGCGCCTCCTCGATCTGGCCGTCGCGGTCCTGCAGGAGATAGGAGCGTGCGCCGTGCAACACGCCGGGCGTACCTTTGGTGAGGGTCGCGGCATGGCGCTCGGTCTCGGTGCCGTCACCGGCGGCTTCGACGCCGTGGATCTCGACGTCGCGGTCGTCGAGGAAGGGATGGAACATGCCGATGGCGTTGGAGCCGCCGCCGACGCAGGCCGTCACCAGATCGGGCAGCCGCCCTTCCATCTCGCGTATCTGCGCGCGGGTCTCGTTGCCGATCACCGTCTGGAAGTCGCGCACCATCGCCGGATAGGGATGCGGCCCCGCCGCCGAGCCGATGATGTAGAACGTATCGTAGGGATTGGTCACCCAATCGCGCAGCGCCTCGTTCATCGCGTCCTTCAGCGTTTTCGAGCCGGAGGCCACGGGCCGCACCTCGGCACCGAGCAGGCGCATGCGGAAGACGTTGGGCTTCTGCCGCTCGATATCGACCGCGCCCATATAGACGACGCAAGGCAGCCCGAAACGCGCCGCGACCGTCGCAGTGGCGACGCCGTGCTGGCCGGCGCCGGTCTCGGCGATGATGCGAGTCTTGCCCATGCGCCGCGCCAGCAGGATCTGGCCCAGGCAGTTGTTGATCTTGTGTGCGCCGGTGTGGTTGAGATCCTCGCGCTTCAGATAGATCTTCGCGCCGCCCAGATGCTGCGTGAGGCGCTCGGCAAAGTAGAGCGGGCTCTCGCGGCCGACATAATGCTTGAGCATGCCGCCGAGCTCGGCGGCGAAGGCCGGATCGCGCCGTGCCTCCTCATAGGCCTTCTCCAGCGCCATCACGTTGGGCATCAGCGTCTCGGCGACGAACCGGCCGCCATAGGCGCCGAAATGACCCTTGGGGTCGGGACCAGTACGGTAGGAATTCGGCTGACTCATGCCGCGGCTCCATATTGCGCATTGCGCGCGGCCGCCACGAAGGCGGCGATCTTGTCGATATCCTTGACGCCCGGCGCGCGCTCGACACCCGATGCGGTGTCGACGCCGGGTGCCTCGCTGACCGCGATGGCGCGCGCGACGTTCTCGGCGTTGAGGCCGCCGGCGAGCATCCAGGGCCGCGCATATTTGCGCCCCCGCAGGATCCGCCAGTCGAACGCCGCGCCATGGCCGCCGGTGCGGTCGGCACCGGATGGCGGGCGGGCGTCGAACAGCATCATGTCGGCGCTCTCTTCATAGGCGGCAAGATTGGCGAAGTCGGACGGCTCGGCAACGGCCAGCACCTTGATCACCGGCACATTGAAACGGCTGCGGATCGCAGCGACGCGCGCCGGCGTCTCGGCGCCGTGGAGCTGGACGTAATCGGGCCGCGTCACGGTCAGCACGCCGGCCAGAAACTCGTCGCTTGGATCGACCATCAACGCCACGATCTTTGTGCGGGCGCGCATGCGGGCGGCCAAGCTCTGTGCTTGCTCCGGCGCGACGGCACGGGGCGACTTCGCGTGAAAGTTCAGTCCGGCGAAATCGGCGCGCGCGCGGATGACCGCATCCGCCGCTTCGACGCTGTTGATCCCGCAGATTTTGACCAGAACCACCATGGGAGGCGCCTTATGGCCCGGTCCGCTGTTGCAATCAAGCAAGCGGCTAGGGCTGCCGCGCGAGCCTGTCCAGCGCTGGAAGCAGGGCACCGGCCTTCGACAGCACAACCGAATTGCCGCAAGTGTCGATCATCAGATCGCCCTTGCGCTCGTCCTCGTCGCCGGTCTCCACGCGATAGAGAAATACGACGTATTTGCTTCCATCCGTCAGCGGCGTTCGCGCTTCCGTATTCTCGCTGAAGATGGTGACGAAGCGGTGTGGCTGGCCCTTGTATTGCCGCAGCACGCGGGCGCGATATTGCGCGCCGCTATAGGGATCGAACCCGCCCGGAATGATGCCGAGCATCAACGGCGGCTTGAGCGCCGCGGGCCGGCGCGCGTCATCCAGCCATGTCGTGCGCACGACCTGGACGATGCCGGCGAAGGCCGAGCGCTTGAACTCGCCAGGCGGCGTGCGATCGATCGCCGGATCGCAATAGGCCAGCGCCGCGCTGGAGGAGCAGATTGTAGCGAACACCCATGCGCCGAACAGGCGCGCGATCACGTCACGCTCTCGCCCGCCAGTTCGTCCGCGATCGCCTTGGCGGCGGCAGCGGGGTCGGCGGCGCCGGTGATCGGACGGCCGATGACCAGGATGTTGGAACCGGCGCGGTGCGCCTCGGCCGGTGTCATCACCCGCTTTTGGTCCTGGAGGTCCGCACCGACCGGCCGGATGCCGGGCGTCACCAGCTGGAAACTGGCGCCCAGCGCCTTGCGCAGCGGGACGATCTCCTGCGCCGAGCAGACAACGCCGTCGAGGCCGGCCTGCTGCGTCAGCCGCGCCAGCCGAAGCACCTGCTCAGCCGCCGGCCCGCGCTGGCCGGCGCTTTCGAGCACCGCATCGTCGAGGCTGGTGAGCACCGTCACCGCGATGACCGTCACCTTGGGATCGACGGCGCGGGCCGCTTCGGCCGCGTCGCGCATCATCCGCTCGCCGCCCGAGGCGTGGACGTTGAAGAGCTTCGCCCCCAGCTTGGCCAGCTCGCGCGAGGCGGCGGCGACGGTGTTGGGGATGTCGTGGAATTTGACGTCCGCGAACACCGGCAAGCCCAGATCGACGATGCGGCGGATGCCGTCCGGGCCGTTGGCGGTGATGAACTCCAGACCGATCTTGAGGCCGCCCACATAGGGACCGGCGGATTTGGCGATGGCGAGCGCACGGCCCAGATCGGGCGTATCGAGCGCGACGAACACAGGGTTCGCGAATCGAGCTTGGGTCATTAAAGGGCGGTCTTAGGCCTGCCCGAGCCTAGAGACAAGTATGAGGTCGCAAGATCAGTCTTCGCTGCCGTCGCCGTTGTTCAGGCGCTCGCGCAATTCCTTGCCGGTCCGGAAGAACGGCGCGCGTTTCTCTTCCACGGAGACCGGCTCGCCGGTGCGCGGATTGCGGCCCTGCCGCGCCGGGCGCACCTTCACCGAAAAGGCCCCGAAACCGCGCAATTCCACGCGATGGCCGGACGCCAGCGCCTTGGTGATCTCGTCCAGCATCGTCGAGACGATGCGCTCGATATCGCGGTGATACAGGTGCGGATAGCGAGCGGTGAGCCTTGCAACCAATTCCGACTTGATCATCCCCTGCCCCTGGCGGGAAACGCCGTAAGACAGAATCCCCCGCCCCGGCGAGTTAACTGTGACAATTCCAGGACAGGCCGTCAACCGGAAGTCCCTGAAGCACAAGCCTTTTTCCAGGGGTCTGTGACAAGGTTCCCGCATGGCGCGGCGCCGACCGGCGTCCTGCGGGCGCCCGGAGCCGTACCGGCTAGGCGGCGAGGCTGTCCGCGGCGGGGGCGCGAAGCGGCAAGGCCACCGTAACCGTCGTGCCATGTCCGATTGAGCTCTTGATACGCATCGCGCCGCCGTGGAGTTCGGCGAGACCTTTCACCAGCGCAAGGCCGAGACCGGTGCCGGCGTGGTTGATCGAGTTGGCGAGCTGGACGAACGGATTGCCGAGCCGGTCGATCTCCGCCGCCGCGATGCCGACGCCGGTGTCGGCGACCGCGAGGCTCAGACTGGTGCCGTCGTCGGTGAGACGCACCGCGACCGTGCCGCCGGCGGGTGTGAACTTCACCGCATTCGACAGAAGGTTGAGCAGAATCTGCTTCACCGCGCGCTTGTCGGCGTTGACGAAGACCGGCGTCAGCGCATCGCGGATGTCCAGCGCGACGCCGCCGGAGGCCGCGCGCTCGGCCATCAGGTCGAAGCATTCGCGCACCAGCCCGGCGGCGTTGAAGCGCTCGCGATGCAGCTCCACCTTGCCGGCCTCGATCTTCGACATGTCGAGGATGTCGCCGATCAGATCGAGCAGATGCTTGCCCGCGCCGTTGATGAGCCCGGCGTATTCCTTGTATTGCGCGTTGGCGACCGGGCCGTAGAGCTCCGACGCGATGATCTCCGAGAAGCCGAGCACGGCGTTCAGCGGCGTGCGGAGCTCGTGGCTCATATTGGCGAGGAAGGACGACTTGGCGTGGCTCGCCTTCTCGGCGATGTCCTTGGCGAGGATCGCCTCCTCGCGTGCCGCCTCGGCGCGGCTGGCGGCGAGCGCCAGATTGCGCTCCAGCGCGCGGCGCTCGTCGAGATTGGCGCCGGCCAGGATGATCGTGAAGCCGATCACCGCGTAGTAGAGCTGCACGATGGCGATGCGCTCGGCGGCGCTGTGCTGCGCCAGCACGGCGGACGGAGGATGCCCGACCGCGATGGCGAGCGAGACCACCACCGCCAGGAACAGGCCGAGCGCGCCGCCCGCGAAACCGCGCCGGAAGGTCAGGAGCAGCAGCACCGGCACGTAGAGGAAGCTCAGCGACCAGGTGGGCAACGCATAGCAGGCATAGCCGACGAGCAGCACGGCCGCGAGCAGGATGAAGGTGCCGCCGCGCTGGCGATGGGAGAACATCTCCCACACCGCGTCGGCGCGCACGCACATCATGAAGGGCGCGAGCAGGCTCATGCCCAGCGCGTCCGCGCCGAACCAGCTGCGCGCCGCGTCCCAGAAATCGGCGTGCGACGACAGCACCAGCGTGCCGGCGGCCATGGCGGAGGACGCGACGCAACCCGCGACGACGAGGCCGTAGAAGGTGAGCAGCACCTCGGTGCGGCTGAAGACGCGGCCGAAGCCGAGCCAGCGCAGCGGCAGCGCCACGATCATCACCTCGCTGGCATTGGCGAGCGAGAAGCCGGTGGCGTCGAGCACGCTATCGCCGAGCAAGAGGTCGGCCGCGAAGTTCGCGGCGGCGGCCAGCGCCACCAGCGTCGGCCAGGCGCGGTGCTCGCGCTTCAACATGGCGGCGAACACGACGGCGTTCGGGACCCACAGCGCGCTGATCCGCCCCGTGTGGTGCACCAATACGATGCAGGCCCAGGTCGCGACGAAGACGCCGAGCGTGTACATCGCCAGGTAATACGGCGTGACACGACGCTCCCCCGCGGGCGCAGAACTCAAGTCGGACTCGGTCACGAACACGGCTACTCTGGCAATCCGCCCCGAAGATAGAACCGGCGAGGATAATGCCGCGTTAAGTCCGGCGCGGTTTGGTCTTTGCGGTGACCGGTTTCCGCGGTTTTTTGGCCGGCGCGGCACAGACGAAATCGGCGCTGAGCGCCAGCCAGTGACCAAGGGTCTTGCGGTCCGGCAGCATGGCGTCCGGCACGACGATGTAGCTTTTGCTCACCGGCGCGTCCGGCTCGTATTGCAGCCGCTTGGCGCCCTTCAGTTTGAGCAGCATCTCCTGATCGGCCGCGCCGAGCTTCACCGCCAATCCGATATCCGACAGCGAGACGCACATCTTGTCGTTGGCATAGACGCCGATGCCGCCGAACATGGGCCGGAAGCGCCAATCGACAAGCGGCGGCGCCGCGGCTTCGAGCTGCTTCTGCAGGGCGCGCGGATCGTGCGGCATGGGAGCCTCTACTTTTCCGACCAGACCGCGACTTCGTTGCCGTCGGGATCGATGAAATGAAAGCGCCGCCCACCGGGAAAGGCAAAGGGCGGCTTGGTGACGACGGCGCCGGCGCCCTTCACGCGCGCCAGCGTCGCGTCGAGGTCGGCGGCGTAGAACACCATCAGCGGCCCACCGGGACGCACCGTGCCGTCCGTGGTGAAGCCGCCGCCGATCTTGCCGTCGTCGAAGCTGGCATAGGCCGGGCCGTAATCGACGAACGCCCAGCCGAAGACCTTGCCGTAGAACGCCTTGGCCTTGGCGAGGTCGTGAACGGTGAACTCGATATAGTCGGGCTTCGCCGGCGGCTCGGCCGACGCGCCGAGGGTGATGATGCCGGCCAGCAGAAAGCCGACGGTCGCGGATAGAAATCGCATGGTCCTCTCCTCCAATGGAGTCGGACCGTACAGAGGCCCTGTTGCCAGCTTTCTGTCAGCAGTCTGGCAGGAGGGCCACTCCAGCCCCACGCAATCGGCGTTTTTGAATTCAATTCGAGGACGCCGAAACCTAACTCATTGAAATCATTGAATCGGCGTACATTCGAACCCGTTTTCGAGCAAAATTCCGTTCATTCGGCTGCCAGACCAACACTGGGGTACTCGTCCCACGTCCGGCGGCGAAATTCCCGCCCGGTCGCCTTCTTGTTGACGCCACCCCACTGCTTGAAGAAGAAGGCGACCTTCTGTGCTTTGCATTGGTCGTGGATTTCGCGAACCCAAGCTGCTTCCATCGGCCGCGATCCCGGACCCGACTCTCCACCGATGATCGCCCAGTGGATACCTGCCAGATTCGCCGGGCCGATCGCGCCAATGAGTGGCTCGAAGGAGACGAACCTGACATGGGCGGGCACGATTCGGAGCAGATCGAGGCGTGATTTGAATTCAGCGGACTCGACGGATGTCCCGAGCCACACATTGGAAAGCACGGGGAACGAAGCATCGCTCAGTATACGGAGCATATTCTCCGGACGCTTGGTGAGAATCTGAAACGTATGCTGCTGCGCCTGTGCCATGACAGTCCACACTCGGGCGATGAATGCGTCGGGAACCCCATCTTGAAAGAGATCGGACATCGAATTGACGAAGATCCGGCGCGGCTTACGCCATTTCAGAGGGGTATCAAGCGCCGCCTCGTTGAAATGAAGCCGTCCCGTCCATTTCGGCCGCCCGCCGCTTTTGCGCGTCACGCCGTCATAGGCAGGATGTCCCATAGCTTGGAGGCGGCCCGCCATCCGCATCGCGTAGCAATTCGTGCAACCCGGCGAGAGGACGCGGCAACCCGAAACCGGATTCCACGTCGCATCCGTCCATTCGATTTCGCTAAGACCGGCCACTCTTTTTGCTCCACAAAACACCCCTCGCGAGACGATGCGCAAGTTCGTATGCTTTAGGATCAGGATTGGCGCACGCAAAGAGTAACGAGTACGAATGACGCCCGTTCGATCCAAGCGGCAACCAATCGTCCAACACGCCGCCTTTGAAAATCGTCTTCATACGATCAATCATGTATAGCGTGACCGATTCCGGCGTAGCAACCTTCGTACGCCGCGTTGCGGCACCGAAAAGATCGGTATCAGAGACCGACTCGATAAATTTCTCACGCCAATCGGTTGCGCCCAGCAAGCGGTCCAACGTCTCTTCGCGTCCTTCGTGAGAGCCGTCGCGGCTGATCTGACGGTGAACGCCGAGACCAGCTGGAAACAGATACCAGACGTCAACCGCCCCCGTCGCAGCGAGTGCTTCCATGGTGCGCCAAGCGACTTGGTTGTCGAACGGATCGAGGAACACAACGGCGCGCTGGTTTCGTTGCCAGTTCGCGCAGAATGCTTCGATCTGTGCATTGGCGTCGCCGTGGCGGATATCGATTCGATCCTTTATCGCGGGATACCGATCCCGCAACGCTTCCAATTCGCGGATATTCGATCTCTTGCTCTCGACGAAAATGTAGCGCTCGAACTGATCGCCGAAGCTCAAAGCCCGTTTTGTGGAGCCACTTAAGAACCGCTCAACGTCACCGATCGGCAACGAGGGTGCCTGATCGCCCAAATCTCGCTCCGGCGTGCCGGCGAAGGCGTCAAAATATATCAGCCTGAACTGCTGCTTCTTCAGCGCTGTCGTGAATGTCTTGAGATAGGCCTCAAGCTTATCGAGCTTATCTTCCGTGTGATTGCTTCCGAACTTCTGCGGCATGGACGGCTCCGCCAAATCAGAACAAATATAGAACGTTTCAATTAAAAAGAAAAGGCGCGGATCGCTCCGCGCCTTTTCCGTGTGCGAGTGGCGGTAAAGCCTCTCGCCTTACTCGTCCTTCGCGCCGCGCTTCTTGAGCGCCG
This sequence comes from Rhizomicrobium sp., assembly GCA_035551495.1. Classification (GTDB taxonomy): domain Bacteria; phylum Pseudomonadota; class Alphaproteobacteria; order Micropepsales; family Micropepsaceae; genus Rhizomicrobium. The sequence continues at coordinate 79,401 of DASZMT010000099.1, forward strand.
CGCCGAGGATGTCGCCGAGGCTCGCGCCGGAGTCCGACGAGCCGTACTGCGCCACGGCTTCCTTCTCTTCGCTGATCTCGCGCGCCTTGATCGACACCGACACCTTGCGGCTGCCCTTGTCGATGTTGGTGACGAGGACGTCGAGCTTGTTGCCGACCTGGAAGCGCTCGGGGCGCTGATCGCCGCGGTCGCGCGCCAGGTCCGAGCGGCGGATGAACGACTTCACGCCGTCCGCCAGCGCCACCTCGATGCCGCCGTCGTTCACTTCCGTGACCGTGACGGTGATGACCTGGTTCTTGCGCAGAACGCCGCCGCCGGCGCCGGCCTTCTCGATCGGATCGTCGCCGAGCTGCTTCACGCCCAGGCTGACACGTTCCTTCTCGGAGTCGACGTCGAGCACCTTGGCCGAGATGATCTGGCCCTTCTCATAGTCCTTGACCGCCTCGTCGCCGGACTTCGCCCAGCTGAGGTCGGACAGGTGGACCATGCCGTCGATGTCGTGGCCGAGGCCGACGAACAGGCCGAACTCGGTGATCGACTTGATCTCGCCTTCGATCGTGCTGCCGACCGGATGGTCCTGCAGGAAGGCTTCCCACGGATTGGCCTGGGTCTGCTTGAGGCCGAGCGAGATACGGCGCTTGTTCGAGTCGACCTCGAGCACCTGCACCTCGACTTCGGTGCCGGGCACGACGATCTTCGACGGCGCGACATTCTTCTTGACCCACGACATCTCGGACACGTGGACGAGACCCTCGACGCCCGGCTCCAGCTCCACGAAGGCGCCATAGTCGGTGACGTTGGTGACCTTGCCCTGGAACTTGGCGCCCGGCGGGTACTTGACGGCAACGCCTTCCCACGGATCGGTCTGGAGCTGCTTCATGCCCAGCGAGATGCGCTGCGTCTCGTGGTTGATCTTGATGATCTGCACGGTGACGGTCTGGCCGACAGACAGGACTTCCGTCGGGTGGCTGACGCGGCGCCACGCGATGTCGGTGACGTGCAACAGGCCGTCGACGCCGCCCAGATCCACGAACGCGCCGTAGTCGGTGATGTTCTTGACCACGCCCTCGACCACCTGCTTCTCCTGAAGCGAGGCGACGAGCGAGGTGCGCTCCTCGGCGCGGCGCTCTTCGAGCACGGCGCGGCGCGACACGACGATGTTGCCGCGGCGGCGATCCATCTTGAGGATCTGGAAGGGCTGCGGCTGGTTCATCAGCGGGCCGACGTCGCGCATCGGGCGGACGTCCACCTGCGAGCCGGGCAGGAACGCGACGGCGCCGTCGAGGTCGACGGTGAAGCCGCCCTTGACGCGGCCGAAGATCACGCCGGTGACGCGGGTCTGCTCGTTGAAGGCGCGCTCGAGCTTGATCCAGCTCTCTTCGCGGCGGGCCTTGTCGCGCGACAGGACGGCTTCGCCGAGGGCGTTCTCGACGCGCTCGAGATAGACCTCGACCTTGTCGCCCACCTTCACCGCGACCGGCATGCCGGGCATGGAGAATTCCTTGAGCGAAACGCGGCCCTCGGTCTTCAGGCCGACGTCGACGACGGCGAAGTCGTTCTCGACGGCCACGACGGTGCCGGTGATGACGGCGCCTTCCTGGGGGGATTGGGTCTCGAAGGAGGCTTCGAGCATGGCCGCGAAATCGTCGCGGCTGGGGGTGGCAATGGATTCGTCTCTGACTTTGGTCGCGCTGCGAGCCATTCGGTTCAATTCACTTCGGTTGTGCCGGGCAGCCCCCTTTTTCCTAAGAAAAATCCGGGGCCGACGGTCTTCCCGCACGGACGCATGTCCGCTCGGGCGATTGGATTGTCGGAAAAGTTCGCGCCTTGCCCGAAAAGGCCGCCGGGTCTCCTAACCCCTGTGGCGTGCCCTGAGCGCGCTTGTGACCTTGGGTTCGACCAAGGCGAGAGCTGCCGCGAACGCGGGCTCTATACCCAGAGATGTGGTGTCGAGCAAGTCGGCATCGGCGGCCTGCCGGAGGGGAGAGACCGCCCGGGTGCGGTCGGCGTGGTCGCGGGCGACGATTTCGTCCAGCAGTTCCGCCTCGTCCCGCCCGATCCCCAAGCCCTTGAGTTCCAGCCAGCGCCGGTGCGCCCGGACCGCCGGATCGGCGTCGACGAACAATTTGGCGGCGGCGGCGGGGGCGATGACGGTGCCGATGTCGCGGCCGTCCATCACCGCGCCCGGGCTGTGGCCCGGGGGTGCGGCCAGGAAGGCGGTCTGGAAGTCGTGCAGCGCGGCGCGCACGGCCGGGATGGCGGCGACGGCGCTGGCCGCCTTGCCGATCTTGTCGGAGCGGATCGCCGGATCGCCGGCCCGGGCCAGATCGATGGTGCGAGCCCCTTTGAGGGCGTCGGCCTCGGCAACCGGATCGCCATGGGCATCGAGCACCGCGAGCGCCGTCAGGCGATAGAGCGCGCCGGAATCCATATGCGCGAAACCGAAGTGGCGCGCGAGGCGCTTGGCGAGTGTGCCCTTGCCGCTGGCCGCGGTGCCGTCGACGGCGATGACGATGCTCATTCGTGCCCCGCTCCATCGCCATCGCCGTCGGCATCGGGCGAATAAGTCAGGGTTTGCGGGCGCGGACGAAACCGCGGCGGCGGCGCGGTGTTCGCGGGCAGTTCCCCGCCGACGAAGCCGGTGTAGGTCTCGTCGCCGATGCGGTGCGCGGCGCGCGCGATCTGGAGCAGGCGGACGGTCGGATTCGATTCCGATCCGCCCAGTTCGAACCGCGCATGGAGGTAGTCCTCCACCGCTTCGAGCTTGGGGTCGAAGGTGTAGCCGTCGGAGCGGCCGCACCGCACCTCGTATTCGCTGCAGCCCCGCTTGATGACGATCTCGATGTCGGGGCCGAGCGACGCGTCGGCATCGATCCCGGCGCGGATGGTCTTGTGGATCTCGCGGGCCTGGTCCAGGCCGCGGGCATAGACATAGGTCGCATAGCGCCGCGCCGGGCTGTTCAGTTCCAGGCCGCTCTTGGTCGATTGGGGCAGCGCCTCGGATAGCGCCCGCACCGCCATCATCTGCCGCATCGTGCGCGAATAGACCTTGACCTTGTAACAGGCGCGGCAGCCCCGCGGGACGGTCGTGCCGCCATAGGCGCCGTGAAACAGAAAGCGGATCAGGAACGCGCAGTCGCGTCCGTCCTCTCCCGGATCGATGCCGCGACGCACCAGGAACGGGTTGCGCGTGTTCGACGCAGGCAGGCGATAGCGATCCCGCGCGGCGTCGTAGAGGATCGTGCCCGAAGCGATCGCAGCGTCGAGATGTTCCCGGACGGTGCGGCCACCGACGACCGTCGCGAGAATGGCGTCGCCGTCCTGGGCGGTCATGGGACAGTCCTCGATCCGGCGCGCATCATAGGCCGGCGCGCATTCGGGAACCAGCGAACGCATATCGTGCTGCTCAAGAGTGACGCGTCCGTTGGATTGCATCGGCTGTTTAGCATGACGAAGCGCGGTTGTGGCGCGTTCGCCGCCGGTTGGCTAGCCTTGGTCCATCAAGCCATCGCGTCCGGAACGCCGCGTGCAGAAAACCACCAAAGACGCCGCCGAACAGGCGGTCGAGACGCTTTCGCTCGGCGAGAAGAACCGCGCCTTCGTGGGCTATTGGCTGTCGCTGTGGCAGGGCGACGCGCTGCCGGAGCGCGAACGCTTCGATCTCATGCAGCTCAAGGCGCTCGCCCCGGGCATGATGATGTTCGACGTCCTGCCGCAAAATCGCGTCGCCGTCGCGCAGGCCGGTATCGATGTGTGCCGCGCTGTGGGCGAGCCGCTCGACGGCATCGACTGGGTGGCGCGCGCGGTGATCCGCAATCGCGGCGTTCGCATGCGCAATTTCAGCGGCGTCGCGGAGGGCAGCCTGCTGGTCTGCCGCCGCACCTTCCGCCTGACCACGGGCCGGCTATGCGCCAATGAAGAGCTGATCCTGCCGTTTGCGACCCGGCCCGACGGCACGACTCCCGTGATGGCCTACACCGATTGGAAGATCGATATATCGGCCATCCGGTCCATCGCCGAGATCTCCCAGGCCGCGCCGCATCACAAGGTCCTGCCGCTGCGCCGGCGCAGAGCGCCGTGCACCGCCCTCTCCGCTTGATCTTCGCACGAATTTCAAGGGCTTAGCGCGCCCCTTCGTTGTCCGCGCGCCAGCCCGCGCCCAACGCTGGACCTCCGGTCCGTTCAGGGGCCCGGCGTATGGGGGCGTTTGCGTGGCCGGAGCCACAAAGCTCGAGAGAAAGACGGCAGCGGGCGATCCCGGCACGGCGCTCCTGCCTTGGCAGCCGCCAAGCTTTCGCGTTCTCGGCTTTGTGGACTCCGGCCATGGCGCGGCGTTCGTCGCCGACGACACGGTCCATTCCTGAGACGTCAGACGTTGAGACGTCAGGCGTTTGAGACGTCAGGCGTTCACGACCTGGAAATCGGCGCCCAGATCGCGCATCAGGCCCTCGAATTCGGGGAAGCTCGTCGCGATCATCGCGGTGTCGTCGACGCTGACCGCCTCGCGCGAGGCCATGCCCATCGCAAGGAAGCTCATCGCGATGCGGTGGTCGAGATGCGTCGCGACGCGGCCGCCGCCCGGCACGCCATCCGCGCCCCGGCCCTCGACGCTCAGCGTGTCGTGGGTCTCGGCGATCACGAGGCCGTTGGCTTCGAGGCCGCGCGCGATGGCGGAGAGGCGATCGCTTTCTTTTACCCGGAGCTCGTCGAGGCCGCGCATCACGGTGCGCCCTTGCGCGAACGCCGCGGCGATGGAGAGGATCGGATATTCGTCGATCATCGCAGGCGCGCGTTCCGGCGGCACCTCGACGCCTTTCAGCGCCGAGGATTGCACCACGAGGTCGCCGATGCGTTCGCCGCCGCTCATCCGGTCGTTCTCGACGGCGATCTTCGCGCCCATCTCCAGCAACGTTTCGATCAGGCCGATGCGGCGCGGGTTGAGCAGCACGGCGGGGATGCGAATCTTCGAGTTCGGCACGATCAACGCCGCCACCAGCGCGAACGCCGCCGAGGACGGATCGCGCGGCACGTCGATGGCGCAGGGCTTCAGTTCCGCCTCGCCGGTGATGTGGATCGCCTCGCCGACCGTCAGCGGCTCGACGGCGATCTTCGCGCCGAACGCGGCCAGCATCTTCTCGGTATGGTCGCGGGTAAGCGCGTCCTGGCTGATGCGCGAGGTGCCCGGTGCGCCCAGCGCTGCCAGAAGCAGCGCCGACTTCACCTGCGCCGAGGCGACGGCGACGTGATGCTCCACCGGTATGGGCCGCGTCGCGCCGCTGAGCGTCACCGGCATCAGGCCGCGGGCACGGCCGGTGTAGGTCGCGCCGAATGCCTTCAGGGGATCGAGGACGCGCGCCATGGGGCGGCCGCGCAACGAGGCATCGCCGGTGAAGACGGCGGTGACCGGCGTCGTCGCCATGGCGCCCATGACGAGGCGCGATCCGGTCCCCGAATTGCCGAAATCGAGCACATTATCCGGCTCGGCCCAGCCGCCGACGCCGCGCCCCGACACCCGCCAGGCGCCGGGGCCGTCGCGGGAGACCGTGGCGCCGAAAGCCCGCATCGCCTGTGCGGTATTGAGCACGTCCTCGGCCTCCAAAAGGCCGCCAATGGTGGTTTCGCCGACCGCCAGCGCCCCCAGGATCAGGGCGCGGTGGGACACGGACTTGTCCCCCGGGACGCTGGCCGTTCCGGCCAGGCCGGCGGACTTGCGAGATTTCAAGGGCTTTGCCGCGCCGGAACCATGCATGATGACGCCCAAAACCTCTTTGACATCGGGTGGTAAGGCGTGGCAAACGACCCGCCTTCCGAACGAAACCCTTCTTTCACGGGAAGCAACAGCTTGGTCAAGGCAGATCTCGGTTTGAAGCGCGTGTGCCCCAATTGCGCGGCGCGTTTCTACGATCTTCAGAAGCGTCCCATCGAGTGCCCGAAGTGCGAGCACACCTTCGAGCCCGAAGCGATGTACAAGCAGCGCCGCCCGCGCCAGCCCGAGCCGGCCGCGCCGCAGGTCGCGTCGGGCAATGCCGACGACGACGAGACGGATAACGAGGACGACGAGAACGAAGACGCCGAGGTCGAGGACGAGGTCGTCGAGAAGGTCGAGGACGAGGCGCCCATCTCCGTCGCCGCCACCGGTGAGGACGAGGAAGAAGAAGAGGAAGCCGAAGAGACCGAGACCGAAGGCGCCGGCATGTCGGTCGTCGACGAGGACGACATCGAGGACATCGAGGTCGAGGACGAAGACGACGAGGAAGACAACAGCCTCCTCGAAGAAGACGAAGACGAGAACGACGACGTCAGCGGCATCATCGATGCCGACATTGAGAAGGATGAACGCTAAACGCGTTCATGCGGAGAAGGATGAACGCTAGAAGCGTTCGTTCCTTGAACACCCGCCGGCTTCCCAGGCCGGCGTGACTGGTACGGGCCCATAGCTCAGCTGGGAGAGCGCCTGCATGGCATGCAGGAGGTCAGCGGTTCGATCCCGCTTGGGTCCACCAGCCTTCGCTCCCGCTTCGCGGGAGCTACGGCTCGGCAGGCCAGCCTTCCTTCTCAAATAGCAAAGCCAAAAAAGATGTCCGCGATGCGGGAGCGAAGGCTGCCGCGGCGTAGCTCGCGAGCGCAGCGGAGCGAGCGAAGCCGGGCCGGTGCAGAATAAGACTCTGATTGCTACGGTGATGCAGGGGGACATCCAT
>DASZMT010000100.1:0-61183 GCA_035551495.1 Rhizomicrobium sp.
AAGCTCGATCCGGCGCTGATGGTGTTTCCCGCGCACGACTACAAGGGCCGCAAGAATTCGACCATCGCCGCCGAGCTTGAAAGCAATCCGCGCCTGCAGAAGACCGACCGCGCCGATTTCGTCGAGATGATGCGTGGCCTGAACCTTTCGGCGCCGACCCATCTCACAGAAGCCTTGCGCGTCAATATGAGCGGCGCGACCAGCGTCGATCAGCTTCTGTCGAACGCTGCACGATCGGTGCCCTTCGTCAGCCTCGCCGCGCTGCATGCGCAGGTCGCGGCGCGGCCGAACGATCTGGTGGTGCTCGACGTGCGCGAGAAGGACGCGTTCGATGCCGGTCATGTCGCCAATGCCCGGCATCTGCCGCGCGGACAGCTGGAGCTGCGCGTCGACGACGCGTTCCCCGATCCGACGGTGCGCATCGTGGTGTGCTGCGAGTTCGGCAAGATCTCGACGCTGGCGGCCGCGACGCTGCGCGAGCTCGGCTTCCTGCGGGCCGCGGCCCTCGACGGCGGCATGAAGTCCTGGCGCGAGGCGGGCTATCCGGTCGAGCCGGGCTAGACCCGCTCCGCCAGCACCAGCCAGTCGTAAGGGAGGTGCGCGCCGGCCGCACGCGGCTTGCGCAGGCCTTCTTTCTGCCAGGGATAGGTGACGCGTTCGATTCTGCGCGCGCGCATGGCGTGCCGCGCGAGGGTTTCGGCGAGTTCGGCGCGGGTGAAGTGCTTCTGGCGGTCGCCGCCGCGCTCGACCAGGCCGCCGGGCGCGCCGGCGCGATGCTCGGCGGCCGATGTGCCGTAGGCGATGCGGTCCACCATGCGGTCGGATTCCAGCGACGGCACGACGATCAGCGCACGGCCGCCTTTCTTGGTGACGGCGGCGATGGCGGCCCACATCTTCTCACGCATCGCGGCGCCCGGCATGGTGATGACGTTCATGCACACGGCGAGATCGGCGCGCGCGCCGATGCGGCGGGCGGCGGGCGGCAGGCTGGCTGTTATGAAGGTGACGTCGTCGCGCGCCTTCAGCGTCTTCTTGGCGCGGGCGATGATGCGCGGCGCGTGCTCCACGGCATAGCTGTGCGCGAAGCGGTCGCCGTAGCGCGCGACGAAGGTGCCGAGGCCGCAGCCCAGATCGACGAGATTCGAGCCGGGCACGAATTTCAGGCTGCGCATGATGCCGGCGATCCGGTCGGTCTTCGTTTCGCGCGTGATGTCGCAGACTTCGCGTTCGAAGTCCTTCGCGAGCTTGTCCCATTCCTTCCGGCTCACCATGTGCTAAGGGAAGGCACGATTCCGGGCGCAAGCGCAAATGTGCGGAAAGTTCACGCAAGACATCAACGACGAAGAGGATGAGCGGGCGCTTTCCGCTTTGCCATCCGAAACCGTCACGCCGATGCGGTTCGCAAGCGTCGTGCGGTTCAACGGTATGCGCGAGATCGCGCGGATGCGCTGGGGCTTCGTGCCGGCGGAGGCGCCGGATCAGGCGGCGTACGGCACCAAGTTCATCCATGCGCGCGCCGAGACCATCGACGAGAAGCCGACGTTTCGGGAGGCGTTCGCGCGGCGGCGCGGGCTCGTCCTCGTCGACTCGTTCAATGAGGGCGAGGAGATCACGCCGAAGAAGACGCAGCAGTATGTCGTGACGCCGCGCGGGCGCAGGCGGATCGCCATCGCGGTGATCTGGGAGCGCTGGAACGGGCCGTCGCCGGTGCCGCTCGACACCTTCGCGATGGTGACGACGCCGCCGAACGCGCTGATCGCGACGATCACCGACCGGATGCCGGCGGTGCTCGACGATGCCGATTGGGCGAAATGGCTGGGCGAAGAACCGGCGACGCGCGAAGAACTGAAGGCGATGCTGAGGCCGTCGGATATTCCGATGGACATGGCGCGCGCCGGCAAGCCGCCGCCGCCGCCGAAACCCGCGCCGGCGCAGGGCAGCTTGTTCTAACGCCGCGCCGCGCGCCAGCTCATGATGAGAGTCGCGATACCGAGACCGAGTGAGGTCGCGTTGATCCACATCTCCGTCAGCATCGGGCCGGAACGCAGCGTGTAGAGGCCATGCTCGATGTCGAAGGTGATGTCCATGCCGGCGAGATAGAGCAGGGCGCTGCCCGCCATCAGTCCCCACAGCGCGCCGGCGCGCGTGCCGCGCCACAGGCCGATGCCGGCGAACAGCATGCAGAGCGCCATCCAGCCGTCGGCGGCGGGGAAGGCCTCCTCGAAATAGATGTACCAGGTGGTGTCGAGCACGCGGACGTCGCCCGCGAGATAGTAGTTCAGCCAATAGGCGAGGGTGATGACCGCGCCGAGGATGAGGAGTGCTGCAAGGATTTTCATGTCGCCAACTCCCCGGTGTCATGGCCCGCGAATGCGGGCCACCCAGGTGACATCCTGCACGATCATCGCAAGGGTATGGAAGCCGCGGACCTGTCGGCAGTTTGCAGAACCCAACTGGGTCCCCGCATTCGCGGGGGATGACACCTTTTGGAGGTGTCAGGCCAGCGTGAAGAACGGCACCGGGGCGCCGCCCTCGCTGGGCTTCCACACCAGCTTGGCCGCCGCGCCGATCGCGATTCTGTCGAAATCGCAGTCCACCAGGTTGGTCAACACGCGCGGACCCTCGGCCAGCTCGACATAGGCGATGGTGTACGGCCCGGTCGGCGAACGGTGCATGATCGAGTAGCTGTAGACCTTCGCGTCGCCGCTCGCTTCGCGCCACTCGACGCGCTGCGAGAAGCAGAACGGGCAGAAGAGCCTCGGGAAATAATGCGGCTCGTTGCACGCCAGGCAATAGCCGTAGAGCAGCTTGCCCGTTTCGGCCGCTTTCCAGAACTTCGCGGTCTCTTCGTTGACCGCGGGCGCGAAGATGCGGCGGACGGCGGGAACCTTCTTTTCACCAGCGTCGGACATTGCTCACTCCCGTTCCATGATCAGCGTCGCCGCGCCGTGACGCGTGCCGAGCGAGCCGCCCGTGCCGTGCGCGATGGCGAGGTCGCAATTGGGCACCTGCACCTTGGGATGCGCCTCGCCGCGCAGCTGGCGCACCGCTTCGATCACTTTGGTGATGCCGCCGCGGTTGGTCGGATGATTGTTGCACAGGCCGCCGCCGTCGGTGTTGAACGGCAGCTTGCCGACGCCCGAGATCAGGTTGCCGTCGGCGACGAACTTGCCGCCCTCACCCTTTTTGCAGAAGCCGAGGTCTTCCAGCTGCATCAGCACCGTGATGGTGAAGCTGTCGTAGATCGAGGCGTATTTGATGTCGGACGGCGTCACGCCCGCTTCCGCGAACGCCTTGGGACCGCTCCACGCCGCGCCGGAGAAGGTGAGATCGACCTTGCCGCCATAGGTGCCCTTGGGTGCCTCGCCCGCGCCGATCACCTTGACCTTCGGGCGGTTGAGGCGCTTGGCGACCTCGGGGCTGGTGACGATCAGCGCGCCGCCGCCGTCGGTGACGACGCAGCAGTCCATGCGGTGCAGCGGCGTCGCGATCATCGGCGAGGCGAGCACCTCCTCGACCGTCACGACATCTTTGAGGAACGCGTTGGGATTGTATTGCGCGTGATGGCTCGCCGCGACCTTGATCCAGGCGAGTTGCTCGCTGGTCGTGCCGAACTCGTGCATGTGGCGCGTGGCGCACATCGCGTACTGGTTATGCGTCGTGCCGCCATAGGGCATCTCGAAGGCGCTCTCGGGCGCCGCCGCGAAATTGCCGGGGCGTCCCCCGCCGCCGCCCTGCGTGGTGAGCGGCTTGCCGGCGAGGGTGATCAGCGCCACCGAGCACTTGCCCGCGGCGATCGCCTCCGCCGCGTGGCCGACATGCAGGATGTAGGAACTGCCGCCGGTCTCGGTGGAGTCCATGTGGCGCAGGTTGCGCAGGCCCATATAGTCGGCCATCGACATGGCGCCGAAGCCCGGCGCGTCGCCGGCGCAGAAATAGCCGTCGATGTCGTCCTTGGTCAGGCCGGCGTCTTCGAGGGCGCCGCGCGCGCATTCCACGTGCAGCTGCGCCACCGATTTGTCGGGCGCTTTGCGCGTCGGGTGCTCGAACGCGCCCATGACATAGGCCTTGCCCTTAATGCTCATCGTCTGGTGTCCGCGAATGTCGATGCCCAAAGGCTCTACAAGCGCGGGCGCGATGAATCAATCGGTGAGACCGGCGGGCGAAGGTGTCGCAGGGGTAACTCCCCAGTGTCATCCGCCGCGAATGCGGCGGACCCAGTTGCAATCTGCACTACTCGCGCAAGGTGTCACCTGGGTTCGCCGCATTCGCGGCGAATGACACCTGAGGGGAGATCGGCACATGGTCGTGCCGCCGCACGCCTTTCAGCATCAGGCGCACCGCTTCGTAGTGGATCGCCACCACCACCTTCACCGTCATCAGCGGATGGCGCAGCAGGACGCCGAGCAACGCGCCGTCCGTCATCGGCTTGCGGGTGCCGCTGAAGGTCGCGGTGAGGATGGGTGCGCCGTGCTCGGTCTCATTGATCGCGATCAGCACGTCGCCGGCCGGCGGCTTGATCTTGAAGTTGTAGGTGCAGTCCATCGACAGGAAGGGCGAGACGTAGAACGCCTTGCCGGTGCTGTGGCGCACCAGCGCGGCGTCGTTGCCGGCGCCTCCGCCTTCGCTGCGCTTCGGCGCGACAGGCAGGACGTAGGCGTGCCGCTCGCCATAGGTGTTGTGCACTTCGTAGACGATGGCGGCGAGACGCTCGTCCCTGGTGTAGCAGAACCATGTGCTGATCGGGTTGAAGACATAGCCGAACAGGCGTGGATAGCAGAGCACACGCTTGGGGCCGTCCGCGACGATGCCGTCCTTGGCCAGCAGGCCGTCCAGCCAGGCGCGCAGCGGCGGTCCGTCGTCATGGTCGCGGGGGGCGCCATGGTCGCGGGGGTCGAATTTGAGGACGCCCAGGCGGAACAGCCAAAGGCGCTCCAGGCGGTCGTCGAGGTCGATCAGCAGCGTGAAAACGCGGTATTTGAAGGCGTGACGGCGCGGCGCCAGCCGCCGGTGCATCACCCAGCCCTCGTAGATCGCGCTCATAGGGGTGAATACGCACGCCGGGGGCAGTCGGATCAGGCTATCCTTGCTGATCCGACCGCCGCGCGGTTGCGTAAATCCGGCTATGATGGCGCCTGCGACGACTCTCGAGCCGATCTGGACCTTGCGGCCGCTGTCGCGGGCGCGGGCGCGGGAAACGTCCAAGGGAGCGCGGATTTCGCGGATGGATTCGCCGGTCAGCGATGCGGGGCGTTGGAATACGGCCGTGCTGGCCGTGGCGGTGGCGCGCGACCGTGCCGCGTTCCAGGCGCTGTTCGATCATTTCGCGCCGCGGGTGAAGGGCTATCTGATGCGGCTGGGCGCCGGCAACGCGGTGGCCGAGGACCTGGCGCAGGACGCGATGCTTGCGGTGTGGCGCAAGGCGGCGCTGTTCGATCCGGCGAAGGCATCGGCCTCGACCTGGATCTTCACCATCGCCCGCAACCTGCGCATCGACGCGATCCGCAAGGAACGCCGTCCGGACCTCGATCCCAACGATCCGTCGCTCCTGCCCGAAAACGCACGCGAGGCGGACGACACCATCGATTGGGCGCAGGCCGAGGACCGGCTGCGCCTCGCGCTCGCGGACCTGCCGGCGGAGCAGGCGCAGATCATCGCGCTTTCCTTCCTTGCCGAAAAGCCGCACAGCCTGATTGCCATAGAGCTGGGACTGCCGCTGGGTACGGTCAAGTCCCGCATACGCCTCGCCATGGCGCGACTGCGCTTGGCGCTGGGAGACGGATCATGAGGTCGAGCGTCGTGCACCATCCTGGAGAAGAGTTGCTGCTGAGCTATGCCAGCGGCGCGGCCGGCGAGGCCGTGTCGCTGCTGGTCGCGACGCATCTGGCGATGTGCGCGCACTGCCGCGCGGCCGTCGCGGGGCTGGAGGCGGCGGGCGGTTCGCTGCTTGCGAACGTACAGCCGGTGGCGCTGCAGAAGAACGCCTATCAATCGGTGCTGTCGCGGCTCGATGCGCCGGCGGCCGCGATCGTGCGCAGCGCGAAGTTGGCCAGCGACGTGCCGTCGCCGCTCAGGCCCTATGTCGGCAGCGATTTCGACGCGGTGCCGTGGCGTCCCATCACGACCGGCATCGCGACCTATCCGATCCTCAAGCACGGCAAGACGCGGGCGCGGCTGATCCGCGTCGTGCCGGGCGCCGGCGTGGCGCAGCACACCCATCGCGGCGAGGAATGGACGCTGGTGCTGACGGGAAGCTTCTCGGATGCCTCGGGAACCTATCGCGCGGGCGACGTGCAATCGACGACGCCGGCGGTCGAGCATATCCCGACCGCCGATCCGGGGCCGATCTGCATCAACCTCGCGGTGACCGACGCGCCGCTGGTGTTCCGCGGCCTCATCCCGAAGATCGCGGGGAAGATTTTCGGGTTTTGAGGTCCGTTGCGTGCCTGCCGAAACTCCGTTGTAATCGCGCCGTTTTGGGGGGATTGCGATGAACGGTTTCAAGCTTGGCCGGTTGGCGGTCGTTGCGGCGATTGCCGGACTGCTGTGCGGCTGCGCCGCCACGAAGTTCGATCCTGCCGATGCCGGCCGCATCCATACCATCGCGGTCGCGCCGGTCGAGGAGCCGGGCTTCGAGTTGCAGATCCGTTTCGTGCAGAGAACGACCGGCCGCGATTTCTCCGACGTGATGCAAGCGCAAAACCTTCATCTCGGCGCGGAGGTGAAGGCGGCGATCGTAAAGGCGGTGCGCGATGACGGTTATACCGTCACGGACCAAGGCGCCGGCGGCGCGGCCGACGCGGTGCTGTCCATCGTGGTCGGCGGCGTGCCGCCCAATTATTCCGGGCCGATGTACGAGAGCGCCTTGGGGGGCTTCAAGCCGGAATATTCGGTCCTGGTCAAGCTCCGCGATGCTGCCACGAAGAGCGTCCTTTACGACCGTTTCTTCGTCTACCGCGACAATTCGATCGCGCCGATGGACGGTTCCATGCTGATCCGGCCCGACCCGAAATACGCGTTCACGACAGGCACCCCTGCGGACGATCCGGCCCTGGCGGCGGAAGGGTTCCGCGCGCCGATCCCCATGATCGCGGGCACGGTCGGCGCCTCGCTCAAGAAGCCCGCGCAATGAAATAGCGCACGCGTGCGTCAGCGGTTATCGTGGACCGTCACAAGAAAGGGTCCGCGATGGAAACGACGCGTCTCGGCAAGACCGGCCTGAAGGTCTCGCGCATCTGCCTCGGCTGCATGACTTATGGTTCGCCCAACTGGCGCGACTGGGTGCTGGGCGAGGAGGAGGCGCGGCCCTTCATCAAGCGCGCGCTCGATGCGGGTATCAATTTCTTCGACACCGCCGACGTCTATTCCATCGGCCGCTCGGAGGAGGTGGTCGGCAAGGCGCTGAAGGACATGGCCAAGCGCGAGAACATCGTGCTCGCCACCAAGGTCTGCGGCGCGATGAGCGACGACGTCAACGACCGCGGCCTGTCGCGCAAGCACATCCTGTCGTCGATCGACAACTCGCTGCGCCGGCTCGGCACCGACTATGTCGATCTCTACCAGATCCACCGCTTCGATCCGACGACGCCGATCGAGGAGACGGTCGAGGCGCTGAACGACGTCGTGCGCAGCGGCAAGGTGCGCTACATCGGCGCTTCGTCGATGTATGCGTGGCAGTTCGCGAAGTATCTCCACACCCAGGAGAAGACGGGCGCGGCGAAGTTCGTGTCGATGCAGGACTTCTACAACCTCGTCTATCGCGAGGAGGAGCGCGAGATGCTCCCCTTGTGCCGCGACCAGGGCATCGGCGCGATCCCGTGGAGCCCGCTGGCGCGCGGCTTCCTGGCCGGCAACCGCAGCCGCGACGGCGAGGCGCAGACGACGCGCGCCAAGTCGGACGCCAATATCCTCACCGCGACCGCCTTCCTGGAGAGCGACTACGCGATCCGCGACCGCGTCAACGACCTGGCGAAGGAGAAGGGCGTGTCGGGGGCGCAGATCGCGCTCGCCTGGCTGCTGCATCAGCCGGTGGTGACGGCGCCGATCGTCGGGGCCTCGAAGATGAAGCATCTCGACGACGCCATCGCGGCGGTGAACGTGAAGCTCTCCGACGACGAGGTGAAGGCGCTGGCGAAGGGTTACCAGACGCGGCGCATCATCGGGCACCAGTGAGGCCGGATAATCTCCTCCTTGTGAGGAGGTGATGAACTCTACCCGCCGATGAGCACGGTGAAATCGCCGAGCATGATCGCCCCACCATGCGCGGTGGCGTCGCCCATACGGGCGGCGGGTACGCCGCCGATCAGCACCGTCGACGAGCCCATCAGGATGGTGTCCGGCGGACCGGCGCAACTTGCGAGATCGCCCACTTTGGCAGCGGGCAGGCCGCCGATCAGCACCGTGGGGGCACCGGGCCCGATGATCGGACCGCCGACATGCGGGGTCGGCGTCGCTATAGGGCACTGATGGAAGTCGCTGATGCGGGCGGCGGGCGGCATGGGGCGGATCATCGCCAAAGCGGGGGCGGGCAGCAAGGTGGCCTGTGGACCAAACACAACTGTCATGCCCGCGCAGGCGGGCATCCAGAGGTGCGGGACTGCTGCTGGATGCCCGCCTGCGCGGGCATGACAGCGGGGAGAGCGGCTTACAGCGGGCTCCAACCCGTGTCGTGCGCGGCGTTCGGGTCGGTGCCGACCGTCCAGCCGCCGCCGAGCGCGCGGTAGAGCGACACGTTCGCCTGCAGGCGCGCCAGCTTGATCTGCACCAGTTCGTCCTCGGCGGTGAACTGCGTCTGCTGGGTCTGGAGCACGGTGAGCAGGTCGGTCACGCCCTCGCGATACTGCAGCTCGGAGATGCGCGAGGCCTCGCGGGCGTTGGTCACCTGCTCGGTCACGAAACGCTCCTGGTCGGTCAGCGAGGTGACTTGGCCCATCGAGCTTTCGACGTCGCTGAGGGCGCTGAACACCGCCTTGCGGTAGTCGACCAGGAATTCGGTCTGCTCGGCGCGGGCGAGGCGGCTCTCATAGGTCAGCTTGCCGCCGTCGAAGATCGTCTGCAGCAGCGAGGCGCCGATGCTCCAGGCCAGCGATGAGGGATCGAAGAACTGCGTGACGCTGCCGTTGAGGTCGATGTGCGGGAAGAACGCGGCGCGCGCGGCGTCGACATTGGCGTGCGCGGAGAGCAGTTGCGCCTCGGCCTGCGCCACGTCGGGGCGGCGCTCCAGAAGCTCGCTCGGCAGGCCCGGCTTCACCGGCGGCGGCGCGATGCCGTCGAGGTTCTGTGCCTGGACGTCGAAATTCTCCGGCGCGCGGCCGAGCAGGATGGCGAGGGCATAGCGCGCCTCGCGCTCCTGCTCTTCCAGCTGCGGGATGGCGGCCTCTTCGCCGGCCAGCTGGGCCTTCTGCTGCGCCAGTTCGAGGTTGGACGACACGCCGTTCGTCACCTTCGCCTCGGTGATGACGAGGATGCGCTTGGCGGCATCGATGTTGCGCTTGGCGATGGCAATGCGCTCGCGCAGCGCCAATACGTCCATATAGGTGTTGGCGACGTCGGCCGTGATCGTCAGCCGCACCGTCTGCGCGGCATAGCGGGCGCCAAGCTCGTTCTGCTCGGCCGCGCGCAGCTGGTCGCGGTTCAGGCCCCACAGGTCGAGCTCATAGCTCGCCTGGGCGCCGATGCCGAAGGTGTTGCCGGTGCTGCTGACGCCCGGGACGCCGGAATGGACATTGGAGCCGCTGCGGGTCGCCTGGCCGTTGCCCTCCAGGAGCGGGAAGAGGGCGGAACTCGCGATGCCGGTGTTGGCGGCGGCCTGCTCGACACGGGCGGCGGCGGCCAGAAGATCCAGGTTTTCGGCGTTCGCGGTGGTCTCCAGCGGCGGCAGCTCCGAGGCGCCGAAGCCGTTCCACCAGTCGGTGGTGTTCGGCCAAACCGGCGCGTTGGCCATATCGGGCGTCTGGGGCGCGGTGAAGCCCTGGGGCATGTCACCGGGCTTCAGGGCCTGGGGCGGCGCGGTGGTGCAGCCGGCGATGGCGAGGGCGAGGACGGCGAATGACGACGAACGCATCAGCGAATTCATGGAATCTCTCTAAATAGGTCCCCGGGGGGCGGGAAGCATTCCCTTTAGATAGCGGCGCAAGCGCCCGACACAAGGACCACTACACCGGCGCGGCAGCCCCCGACAATCGCGATCTCTGAACCATTTTGTGAGGTGGCACGAAAGCGGGCGGCCGGACCGAATGCTTCGACTTGGGGGCGTCTCAGCCGGTCCAGCCGCCCTTTCGACCGTGCCCGGACTGGAGCGCCTAGGGGACACGGGCAAAATCACACGCGGTGACGGGCTTGGATGTAGCCCCGGCGGGCACGGGAGGGGAGATGCCACTTGTAACAAGATGTCGCGTGGGCCCTGCGAAAGGCCCTGCGCGAAATAATAATCGGTAATGGTGCCGCGTCAGGTGCCGCTGGGCTTATCGACGACCTTGAAGCGCTTCAGTTCGTCGCTGGCCGGCGTGAAATCCGGCTGGATCGTCAGGGCTTGGCGGTAATCGTCATATGCGCCCTGCAGATTGCCCAGCGCCTCGTCCGCCATGGCGCGATCGTAATAGGCGACCTGCGGCTGCTTGGTGCCGAGCGTCAGCCCCTTGTTGATGTTCGCGATCGCCTCGGCAAAGCGCTTGTGCGAGATCTGCGTCGCGCCGAGGTCGACATAGCCCTCGCCGAGCTTGTCGTTGATCTTCAGCCCATCGACGAAGTCGTTGGCCGCCCGGTCGGGCATGTTCATCGCGAGCTTGAGCACGCCGCGATTGATGTAGGTCGCCGCGCGGTCCTGCTCGCTGAGCGTGCCGGCGAGCGCCTGGTCGCAATAGGCGATGAACTCGAAGGGCGACTGGCCGCTGTCGGCCGCCTGGTAGCACATCTCGGCCGGTCCGCCGCCGATCACGCTGATCGCGGCCTGCGAACCGGTGGCGGCGAAGAGAAGAGCGCCGCATGCGGCGGCCGTCGCGCAAATGATACGGATGGTCATGGTGATGCCTCCCTGTGCCTCGCGAACCGGTGCATTCTGCCATTTGTGCGTGTGCGCCGTCCACGCGGGAACGGCGTAAAACTGCGCGCGTTGCCTGTGCCGCACTTTCTGAGGTTTTCCATGACTTGGCCGATGATTTTCCCGATTCTGATGCTCTGCGTCTCCAACGTGTTCATGACCTTCGCCTGGTACGGCCAGCTCAAATTCCCGACGACGCCGGTGTGGCTGCTGATCCTGGCGGGTTGGAGCATCGCGTTCTTCGAGTACTGCTTCGCGGTCCCGGCCAACCATTTCGGCCAGCGGGTCTATTCGCCGGTGCAGCTCAAGACCATCCAGGAGGTGATCACGCTGTGCGTCTTCGCCGGGTTCTCGGTTCTCTATCTGGGCGAATCGATCCGCTGGAACCACGCCGTGGCATTCGCCTGCCTGGTGGCGGCGGCGTATTTCTCGTTCTTGAAGACGTGAGCGTCAGGGCGCCCGCACCCGAAGATCGCGCAACGCATTGGCCGTTTTCACGAACGCCTTGTCAAAACTCACGAACGCATCGCAGTTGGGCATGGTCGCTAGATGTAGGGCATCGGCGAAATCCATGCCTTTCGCCATCCAATCGAGTGCTTTGGCCGCTGCGGCCGGATTCTCCAGAATTACGCGCGGCAGTCCGGCAAAGGCGGTCAGCGCGTCGACGATGCGCAGTGGTGCAAGGCCGTAGACGCTGCGCAAGACCCACTCGGTTTCCATAAGGACGGTGGTACAGACGAATACGTCGTTACCGTCGATCAGCGCACGCGCCGTAGCAGTTTGTCCCGGATGATCGCGCGTGAGATAACGAACGATCAGGTTAGTATCGACCGCGAGCATGGCGCCGTTTTACCTCTGCTACGATGCCGGCGTTCATCTCCTCAATCGTCTTTGGTTTCCCCGAATATGCCAACATTCCGAAGACATCTTCGTGCTTCGTTGCGGGGAAAAGCGGCGCGGCCTTCAAAAGCACGCCCTCCGGCGTCTCTTCGACGACCAGCCGCGTGCCAGCTTCCCATCGCTGCCTCTGCCGCACGGCTTTGGGCAGAATCACCTGCCCTTTGGTCGATACGACGGTCGTGGATTTCTCTGCCGGTTTCATGGCTGTTCGCCAGGTAAGACAGAAGTAAGATAGTCTTTCCGCAGCGTTTTGGCAATTACCGCGGCCAGGGATTGTCGCTGAAGTCGCCGACGGGATGCAGCGGGATCTTGAGCGCCGGTTGCGTGCCGATATAGACGTAGAGCGTCATCGCCTTGCTCTTTGCGTCCCAGTCGATCTGGGGCGCGATGCCGCCGGGTTTGCGGAAGGTCGTGCCGTCGAAATCCATCTTGCGCGGCGCGATCTCGCCCCACGCGCCGGCGAGGCGCTCGGCCATGTTGTCTTCCATCTGAGCCCGGTCGGCCGGCTCGAGTTCGGGGCCGCTCACGTCCGGCGCGCTGACGCGCACGGTTCCGTCGGTCTCGATCTCCAGACGCGCCGCGACGAAGGTGCCGTTGCCCTCATAGGTGCCTTCCCAGCGCCCGGTGGGCGGCGGCGATTTGGAGCAGGCGGCCAGCGTCAGGGCGGCAAAGGCGAGCGCGAGAATCTTGCGCATGGACGAACGACCCCGGCGAATCGGCGCGCTCAGTCTAACCCGAAATCGCATAGCGGCCCGTCAGCGGTGAAATGCGGCCATATTTCCTTTGTCCCGGCGCTTTCGGGTTGATACGTCTCGCACCCGGTTCAAGAAAGTAAGTGTCGTGACCGCATTGCCCAAAGGCTTCCTCGCCGAGTCGCTCAACCGCATCCAGCCGTCGCCGACCATCGCGGCGTCTCAGAAGGCGCGCGACCTGAAAGCCGCGGGCCGCGATGTGATCGCGCTGGCGGCGGGCGAGCCCGACCACGATACGCCGGAGAACATCAAGGACGCCGCCATCGCCGCCATCCGCCGCGGCGAGACCAAATACACCGCCGTCGAAGGCATTCCGGAGCTGCGCAAGGCGATCGCCGCCAAGTTCAAGCGCGAGAACCATCTCGACTACACGGTGGCGCAGACCTTCGTGTCGCCGGGCGGCAAGGCGATCGTCTACAACGCGCTGCTGGCGACGCTGAACCCGGGCGACGAGGTGATCTGCGTCGCGCCCTATTGGGTCTCCTATCCCGACATCGTGCTGCTCGGCGGCGGCAAGCCGGTTGTCGTCGAAGCGAAGATCGAGGACGGCTTCCGCCTGACGCCCGAGGCGCTCGAGGCGGCGATCACGCCCAAGACCAAGTGGCTGATCTTCAACCAGCCGGGCAACCCGTCCGGCGCCTGCTACACGCGCGAGCAGCTCAAAGCGTTGACCGACGTGCTGATGAAGCATCCGCAGGTCTGGATCCTCACCGACGACATGTACGAGCATCTCGTCTATGGCGGGTTCGAGTTCTGCACCGTCGCGCAGGTCGAGCCCGGGCTCTACGACCGCACGCTGACGATGAACGGCGTGTCGAAGGCCTATTCGATGACCGGCTGGCGCATCGGTTATTGCGCGGGGCCGGAGCTGTTGATCAAGGCGATGGCGAAGCTGCAGTCGCAATCGGCGTCGAACCCCGCGTCGATCTCGCAATGGGCGAGCGTCGAGGCGCTGAACGGCACGCAGGATTTCATCCCGAAATTCCAGAAGATCTTCGAGGCGCGGCGCGATCTGGTGGTCTCGATGCTCAACCAGGCGAACGGCATCGAATGTCCGATGCCGGAGGGCGCGTTCTACGTCTATCCGTCGGTGCGCAAGCTGATCGGCAAGAAGACGGCGGACGGCAAAGTCATCGCGAACGATCTGGATTTCTGCAACGCGCTCCTGGAAACCGAAGGCGTGGCCGTGGTGCACGGCGCGGCGTTCGGCCTGGCGCCGCATTTCCGCATCTCCTATGCGACCTCGACCGAGGCGCTGGAAGAGGCCTGCCGCCGCATCCAGCGCTTCTGCGGCAATCTACGTTAGTTCGAACGCGCCGAGCCTGATCCATCCCACCGCTGCTTCGCCGCGCGGACGAAAGCGCTTGTCGGCGGCGAGCCGGTCGCGCAGGGTCGAGACCGCGACGATCACCGGGCGATGCTCGCACGCCAGCAAGCGCGCCCGCACGCGCCGCCAGGCTGTCGGATAGAACGGGTTCATCGCGATCACCGCTTCGGTCTTCGGCCAGGGCAGCTTCAACGCGTCGCCTTCGACGATCGTCACGTTGGAAAGACCGAGACGCGTGGCCGCCTCGCGCGCCATCGCGGCGCGCGCGGGCAATATCTCGATTCCGGTGACGCGGGCGCCCCGCAGCGCGCCACACAAGAGCACGCGGCCGCGCCCGCTGCCGACGTCGAGCACGCTGATATCGCGGCGCGGCAACAAATCGAGCGCGGCGCGGACCACCGCATAGTTCGGCGCGTCCTCTTCCAGCTTGTGCCGCGCCATCGTCGCGAAGAAATCTTGCGGCATCGCCTCGCGCGCACCGGCGAACAAATAACGCTCCAGCGCGCGGTCGGGCAAATCGAGTGGATCAGTATTCACGATCAAAGTGCATCTTTTCACTTCGGCTCCATTGATGTCGCGCGCGAATACTGGCAGCTTCACGCCGCATTTTACGCGGGAGATTTGTCATGGTGAAACCCTATGGTGTTGCGATCCAGCAGGCGGTCGCGTCGGGCAGCCTCAAGGACATGAAGGCCATGGTGAAAGTGGCGGAACAGCATCTTAAGGAGCATGGCGACGTCGCGTCCGCGCTCGCCGTCCTGAGGATCGAGATCGCGAAGCTTCAAGCCAAGTAACGATCCCTCGTGGTCGCGCGTTGGCGTACGGCGCAGGATCTCGAACGGCGCAAGCCTCGGCACGCCGTTTGGGAACTGACGCTGTCCTGCAATCTGAAGTGCCGCCATTGCGGATCGCGCGCCGGCGCGCCGCGTGACGACGAGTTGTCGACCGCCGAGGCGCTCGACCTCGTCGGCGCGCTCGCCGATGCCGGGGTGCGCGAGATCACGCTGATCGGCGGCGAGGCCTATCTGCGGCGCGACTGGCTCGAGATCGTGCGCGCCATCCGCGCGCGCGACATCTTCTGCGACATCCAGACGGGCGGTCGCGCCCTGACGCGCGAGAAGCTGGCGGCCGCGAAAGAGGCCGGGCTCGACGGGCTCGGCGTTTCGATCGACGGGCCGGCGGCGATCCATGACGACATCCGCGGCCTTAAGGGCGCGTTCGGCCATGCGCTGTCGGCGGTGCGGAGCGCCAAGGCGCTGGGCCTCGCGGTCAGCGTCAATTCCCAGATCAACGCGCTGACGGAAGGCTCGCTCGACGCGCTGTTCGATATTCTCGTGAGCGAGGGCGTGACGCACTGGCAGCCCATGCTGACCGTGCCGATGGGCAATGCGGTGGAGAATACCCGTCTGCTGCTGCAGCCTTATCAGCTGCTCGACGTGATCCCGCGGCTGGCGGCAATGTGCGAGCGGCTGGCGGAGCAGGGCATCGTCGTCACCGCGTCCAACACGATCGGCTATTTCGGGCCGCACGAGAAGCTGTTCCGAGGCTTCGCGCATACCGAGCGTCACTGGATGGGCTGCGAGGCGGCGGCGACCGGCATCGGCATCGAGGCCGACGGCACGATCAAGGGCTGCCCGTCGCTGGAGACGCGCAAATTCCAGATGGGCGCGGTGCGCGAGACGCCGTTCGCCGAGATATGGGAGGCCGGCGTGCCGGTGCGCGCCGGCAAGGCCACGCCGTCGGACGGCAAGCGGAATTTTTGCGACGGCTGCTACTACCGCGACACGTGCCTGGCGGGCTGCACCTGGCAGGCGGATTCGGTCACCGGCGACGGCCGCGACAATCCCTTCTGCCACTATCGTGCGCTCAGCCTCGCGGCGCACGGCCTGCGCGAGCGCATCGAAAAGGTCGAGGAGGCGGCACCGGTCTCCTTCGCCGCCGGCCGCTTCGCGGTGAGCTGCGAAGATGCCGAGGGCACGCCGCCGAGCGCCCAGGCCTGGGCCGCGGTCGTGGCGCGCGAGGCGGCGAAGCGGGGCGATGCGGCGGGCGGCGATATGCTGCTATGCGGCGACTGCGACCAGTTCTTCTATGCCGGCCACGCGGCTTGCCCGCATTGCGCAATGCCGGTGGCGGATGCGGCGCGCATCGACCAGCTGGACACGCTCGGTGCCTACCGCGCGATGGACTTCCTGCGCGACAAGCTGGGTGAGCTCGGCGTCGCGCTCACCCATGACGAGGACGCCGCGGCCGTCTAAGCGCCGCTCAATAGCGTCCGCGCGTGCAGACCAGACGGCCGTCGAAATTCGCGATCCGGCCGTCGCAGCCATAGGCATCGTCGAGCGAGGTCCAGCGCCACGAACCGTCGCGCCGCTGGCACGTCGCACGCAGCATGTAGCCGTCCATGTGCACGTCCTCGCATGTCGCGCGATAGGAGCCGCCCGGACCGACGTCGTAGCCGCGATGGCGCGCGTAACGGCCCTGCCAGTCGTTCGAGCCGCATGCGAGCTGGCCATTGTTGTTGACGATGCGGCCATCGCAATCCTCGGCGTCGTCGAGGAAGGTGTTCTTCCACGCGCCGTCGCGGCGGCGGCAGCTGGCGGTCAGCATGTCGCCGTCATAATCGACGCGGCGGCAGCTGTCGGTATAGGAGCCGCCCGGGAGCCAGCGCTGGGCCTGTGCCGGCGCGAGGGCGAACAGCGAGAGCGTCGTGGCGGCGGCGAGGATTCCGAGGCTAAGGGTCTTCATCGTGTCTCCAATCCTTTTCATGAAATAACGGCCGGGCGCGGCGAAAAACGGCCTTCGCACCTGCAGCGGTCCCCCAAGGACCGATTCATATTACCGCGTTTTGTGACCTGCGACACCTTGCGCCCGGCCGCGCGCGGCGCGAGCATCGGTCCATCGAAGTGGGGCGCGTGACGCGACCCGAACTTGGGATGCACGCCCGCCGCGCCCCCGAACCTTTTCACGAAGGTTCGAAAGGAGGCGCTTAATGTCTGGAGACAACAAAAACGGCAGAGAACCACGCGCCGTGGCCGTGGTGGGACCTTATGGCAGCGGCAAGACCACGCTGCTGGAGAGCATTCTTTCCGTCACGGGCGCGGTGCAGCGCAAAGGCGCAGTGGCGCAGAAGAACACGGTGGGCGACGGCAGTCCCGAGGCGCGCGCCCGCCAGATGAGCGTCGAGGTGAACTGCGCCACGGCGCGCTATCTCGACCAGAGCTTCACCTTCCTCGATTGTCCCGGCTCGATCGAATTCCTCGGCGAGACACTGAATGTGCTGAGCGCCGTCGACGCCGCCATCGTGGTGTGCGAGCCGGAACCTGCAAAGCTGCAGATGCTGCAGCCCTATCTGAAGCGGCTCGCGGATCTGAAAATCCCGCACTTCCTGTTCGTCAACAAGATCGACAAGGCGTCCGGCTCGCTGCAGTCGCTGCTCGCGATGCTGCAGGACGCGAGCGGCACGCCGCTGCTGCTGCGCCAGATCCCGATCCAGGAGGGCGACGCCGTCACCGGCTTCGTCGACCTGGCGCTCGAGCGCGCTTATGTGTACCGGCCGCACGCCGCGAGCGAACGGACCGACATCGCCGACAAGGACGGCGAGAAGCAGGCGCGCTTCGCCATGCTGGAAAAGCTCGCGGATTACGACGAGCACCTGATGGAAGAACTCTTGTCGGACGTCGAGCCGCCGCGCGAAGAGGTGTTCGGCGACCTCGCCAAGGAATTGGCGCAAGGCCTCGTCGTACCGGTTCTGATCGGCTCGGCGGAGGGCGACAATGGCGTTCGCCGCTTGCTGAAGGCGCTGCGCCATGAGGTGCCGCCGGTCTCGGCGGCGGCCGAACGGCTCGGCATCGCGGCGGGCGCCGACGCGGTCGTGCAGATCCTGAAGACCTATCACTCCAGCCATGGCGGCAAGTTGAGCCTGGCGCGCGTGCTTTGCGGCACGCTCAAGGACGGCGGGCTGCTGCACCGGCAAGACGGTTCGGATGCGCGCGTCGGCGGCATTGCGTGCTTGAAGGGCGAGGCGCAGACCAAGCTCGCCGAGGCGCATGCCGGCGATACCGTGGCGCTCGGACGGCTGGAAGGTGTTGCCACCGGCGAGACGCTGACCACCGGCAAGGCCAAGCTCGCGACGGTGGCGATCGAGCGGCTGGTGCCGGTCTATCGTCTCGCGATCGCGGCGGCGGACCGCAAGGACGAGGTGAAGCTCACCGCCGCCATCGCCAAGCTGCGCGAGGAGGACCCGTCGCTGCTGTTCGAACAGAATGCCGAGCTGCAGGAGATGAGCCTCGTCGGCCAGGGCGAGATCCACCTGAAGGTCGCGGTCGAGAAGCTGTCGAGCAAGTACGGCCTCAAGCTCAAGGTCCATCCGCCGCGCGTCCCCTACAAGGAGACGATCCGCAAGGGCGCGTTGCAGCACGGCCGCCACAAGCGCCAGTCGGGCGGTCACGGCCAGTTCGGCGACGTGCATCTCGACATCCGGCCGCTGCCGCGCGGCGCGGGCTTCGTGTTCGAGGACAAGATCAAGGGCGGCGTGGTGCCGCGCCAATGGATTCCGTCGGTGGAGAAGGGCGTCGCGGATTATCTGCGCTGCGGACCGCTCGGCTTCCCGGTGGTCGACGTCGCGGTGGCGCTGACCGATGGGTCGTATCATCAGGTCGACTCGTCCGACGCCGCGTTCCAGACGGCGGCGCGCATCGCGATGCAGGAAGGCATGCCGAACTGCGCGCCGGTGCTACTCGAATCGATCATGCATGTGCGCATCCATGTGCCGAGCGACGCGACGGCCAAGGTCAACGCGGTGGTCAGCGGCCGGCGCGGCCAGCTGATGGGCTTCGACGCGCGGACGGGGTGGAAGGGCTGGGACACGGTAGAGGCGCAGATGCCGCTGTCGGAGCTGTCCGACCTGATCATCGACCTGCGCTCGCTGACGCAAGGTGTCGGCACGTTCGAGACGCAGTTCGATCACTTGGCGGAGCTGACCGGCAAGCTCGCGGATCAGGTCGTCGCGACGGCGCGTGCCGCGTAGCTTCGGGGAGAGAGGCGGAACGGCCGGGGCAGGGCCGTTCCGCTTGTTCCGGGTGTCATTCGCCGCGAATGCGGCGAACCCAGGTGACGTCCTGCTCGTATGTGCAGAACCCAGCTGGGTCCGCCGCAGTCGCGGCGGATGACAAAGGCGCTAAAGCGTTCGGGCCCCGAACGTATCGCAATCGTCCATCGCGCCGCGTGCCAGGCCGCGCTTGAACCAGCTTGTGCGCTGGGCGCTGGTGCCATGGGTGAACGAGTCCGGCACCGCATAGCCCTGCGCCTGCTTCTCCAGCGTGTCGTCGCCCACCGCGCTGGCGGCGCGCAGGCCGCCGTCGACGTCGCCGTCCTGCAGGATGCGGAACTGCGCGTTGGCGTGGTAGGCCCATACGCCGGCATAGCAATCGGCTTGGAGTTCGATGCGCACCGAGCTGCTGTTCGCGCCCGTCCCGCCGTCCTGGTGCCGCTGCATGGTGCCGAGCAGCGTCTGAATGTGATGGCCGTATTCGTGCGCGATCACATAGGCCTGGGCGAACTGGCCCGGCGCGCCGAAGCGGTCGGCCAACTCGCCGAAGAACGACAGGTCGAGATAGATGTGGTTGTCCGTCGGACAATAGAACGGCCCGGCCGAGCTTTGGCCTTCGCCGCAGCCGGTCGGCGTCTCCTCGTCGTAAGCGGTGAGCGTCGCCGGCGTGAATTGCACGCCGCGCGCCTGGAGCAAAGGCTGCCACACGTCTTCGGCCGAGCCGACGATCTTGCGCGCGAACGCGTAGGACGCGTCGTCGGCGCGCGGGCCGGACGGCGCCGTGCGTTGCTGCTGCTGGTCGGGCGCCTGCAGGGCACCTAGGAACTGGTTGGGGTCGACGCCGAAGAGGGCCGACAGCAGATAGATGCCGAGCACCAACCCGCCGCCGCCGAAGGCGAGGTGCGGGCCATAGCCGCCGAACGCGCCGCGGCGGTCGTCGACGTTCTCGGTCTCGCGGAGGTCGTCCGGGCGCATGCCGTTTAAAGGCCTTTCGCCGCCGTTGGTTCCTCAGCTTTTCGGAAAGTGCTTCGCCAGCTCGAGGCCGCAGCGGTCGATCGCCGACAGCAGCGCTTCGCTCACCCCCGCGCTGCGTGCGGCGCCGGTGAAATCGCCGACGATGCGGTTCCAGGTGGTCTGGCCGATGACGCGGTCCAGCGCGTCGTCGGTGACGAGCTCGATGTAGCGCTCGCCGAGCGAAACAAACACCACCATGCCGGTCTTGCGGTCCTTGGCCGCCAGGATGCGCGCGGCGAAGGCGCGATGCGCGAATTGGCGCGCCCGCTCGTGCTTCAGGCGCCGCGGCACCAGCATCAGCTTGAAGGGCGGCCATTCGAGAATCAGCGACACGACGACGAACACCGCCGCCTCGATGCCGAAGCCGTCGCGCAGGGAGAGCGCGGTCGCGAGCGCCACGATGCCGCCCACCACCAGCGCCGCGAAGGCGCCATAAGCGACCGGCCATAGCGCGTAGCGGTCGCTGACCGGCACGGCCATCACCTCGAACCGGGCGGCGGTCTTGGACCGCACCGCCTCGGTCGCGGCGTGGATCTTCATGTGATCGCGCTGGTCGAGACTTGCCATCACCAGTGTCCCCCAATCACCAATGACCGGAGGCGCCGCCGCCACCGAACGATCCGCCGCCGCCCGAGAAGCCGCCACCGCCGCCACCGCCGAAACCGCCGCCGCCCCAGCCGCCGCCGCCGCCATAGCCGCGCCCGCTGCCGAGGCCGCCCAGGAAGAACAGCGGCCAGAAGAACCGGCCGAACACCATCCAGAGGACGATGACGATCAGGATGATCGGGATATGGAATCCGCCATTGCCGCCGTCGCCCTGGTCGCGCTGCAACGACGCGAAATCCTGCGGCGGCGCCGTGGAGGGATGGCCGCCCAGCGCCTGCAGCGTCACCAATGTTCCGTTCAGCACGCCCGTGTCGTAGTCGCCCTTCTTGAAGGCCGGGAACATCACATTGTGGATGATCAGCGCGCTCTGCGCGTCGGTCAGTGTGCCTTCCAGGCCATAGCCGACCTCGATCCGCACATCGTGCGTGCTGGGCGACACGATGATCAGCGCGCCATTGTTCTGGCCCTTCTGGCCGATGCCCCAGGCGCGACCGAGCTGATAGCCGTAATCGGCGATATCGGTGCCGCGCAAATCTTTGAGCGTGACGACGACGACCTGGTTGTGGGTCTGCTGTTCATGCTCGGCGAGGAGCGCGGTCAGCTTCGCCTTGGTGTCGTCGGAGAGGACGTTCGCCTCGTCCACCACGCGCTGGCCCGCGAGCGGCGGGAAATCGAGCGCGGCCGCTTTCGCCGCGACCGCCACTACGGCAGCCACGGCAAAGGCGATCAGAAGGGCGCGCAGCTTGCTCAGAACGACACCGCGGGCGCGCTCTGCGTATTGTTGTTGGCGCTGAAGGTCTCACGCGGCTTGGCGTCGGGATAGAAGATCGCCGCGATCCAGCGCGACGGCACGGTGCGCAGCGTTGTGTTGTAGGTCTGCACCGCGTCGATGTAGTCCTTGCGCGCCACGGTGATGCGGTTCTCGGTGCCCTCGAGCTGGCTCTGCAGCGCGAGGAAGTTCTGGTTCGACTTGAGGTCCGGATAGTTCTCGCTGACCGCGAGCAGCCGGCCGAGCGCGCCGGACAGCTGCGCCTGGCTCTGCTCGAAATTCTTGAAGGCCGTGGGGTTGGTCAGCACGTCGGACGGCAGGTTGAGCTGGGTCTGCGTCGCATGGGCGCGCGCCTCGGTGACCGCGGTCAGCACGGTCTGCTCCTGCTTGGCGTAGCCCTTCACGGTGTTGACCAGATTGGGGATCAAGTCGGCGCGGCGCTGATACTCGTTCTGCACTTGGCTCCAGGCGGCCTTCACCTGCTCGTCCTGCGTCGGCACGGCGTTGATGCCGCAGCCCGAGATGCCGACGGCGATCAGGCCGATGGCGGCGATGCGGCCGAACAGGCGCGCGATATGTGACGTCATGACGAACATCCTCCCTCGCCGGACAAACCGGCATATTCGGTAGATAGGGTGCCGGGACCCCTGGTGCCAGTGCGGCACTTTTAAACAAAAAAACGCCGGAGTGCTTGGGGCACTCCGGCGTCAGTCTTGCTTGGGTGCGCGCACGGAAGCACGCGCCGGCCCTGTGCTTTGGGGGCACAAAACCGCGCCGCACGGCCAAAAAGGGGGGACGGCCGGCGGCTGGAATTGAAATAGTTGCGGTTCCGAGAGTTTCAAGGGCCGCCAAGACGGTGAAGTAGAAAACAAAATTGTCACCCCTTCCTCTTACGTCGCTTCACGGCGTCGGCCGGGGATGACAGCTTGTTCAGAACTTCCACTCCTTCGACGCCTTCACCAGGAAGTCCCGGAACGCCGCGACGCGCTTCGATTGGCGCAGGGCGTCGGCGTAGACCAGGTGCACGTCGAAGCTCGGGCCCGGGACGTCGGGCAGCACGCGGATCAGGTGTGGACGGGTCGAGGCGACATAATCCGGCACGGCAGCGATGCCGAGGCCCGACTCGGTCGCGCACAGGATGCCCGTCACGTTGTTGATGCGGATCGTGCGGCCCTTGCCGTGCAGCCGGCGGCGCGTCTGCTCCAGGAGCCAGTTGATCTCGCGGATCTCGGGCGCCGCAGTCTCGCCATAGGCGACGATCGTGTGGTCGGCGAGGTCGTCCAGCGTCTTCGGCGTGCCGGCCTTATCCAGATAGGCCTGCGTCGCGTACATGTGATAGTGCACCGTGAACAGCTTGCGCTGGATCAGGTCGGCCTGTACCGGCGCGCGCATGCGGATGGCGATATCGGCCTCGCGCTGCGCCAGGTCGAGCTCGCGGTCCTCCATCACGATGTGGACCTCGACCTCGGGATATTCCTTGAGGAATTCCTCCAGCCGCGGCACCAGCCAATAGGTACCGATGCCGTGGCTCGATGTGATCTTGAGGGCGCCGCGCGGCGCCTCGCGTACGTTCTTCAGCGCCTCTTCGGCCTGCGCCAGCCGGTTGAGCACGTCGCTGACGGCCGAATAGAGCATTTCGCCCTCGTCGGTCAGGGTCAGGCCGCGCGCGTGGCGCTGAAACAGCGGCGTGGTGATCTCTTCTTCCAGGGCGCTGATCTGCCGGCTCACCGCCGACTGGCTGAGCGTCAGCATCTGGCCGGCATGGGTGAACGACCCCGCCGAGGCGACCGCGTGGAAGATGCGAAGTTTGTCCCAATCCATATTCGTTTGATGCGCGACGCATCATCCCCCGGCAATGCAAACCTTGTTGCGGATCATTTCAATCCGTACGCTGACGACTACTGGCAATCTTGGCCTTACGGCGTCTTAAGGATGTCCACCGGCCAGGAACCGTTCCGCTTCCAGCGCCGCCATGCAGCCCATGCCGGCCGCCGTCACCGCCTGACGGAACACCTTGTCCTTCACGTCGCCTGCCGCGAACACGCCGGCGACGCTGGTGTGCGTCGAGTCGGGCGCGGTCTTGATGTAGCCGGTCTCATCCATCTCGATCTGGCCCTTGAACAGGCCGGTCGCCGGCGAGTGGCCGATGGCGACGAAAAGGCCGTCGACCGCCAGCTCGCGGGTCGAGCCGGTGACCGTATTGCGCAGCTTCACGCCGGTGACGCCCTTGGGCTCCTCGGTGCCGAGCACCTCCAGCACCTCGGTGTCGAACAGGCAGTCGATCTTCTTGTTCGCCATGACGCGCGCCTGGTTGGTCTTGTCGGCGCGGAAGCTGTCGCGGCGGTGGATCAGCGTCACCTTCTGCGCGAAATTGGTGAGGAACAGCGCCTCTTCCGTCGCGGTGTTGCCGCCGCCGACCACCGCGACGTTCTTGCCGCGGAAGAAGAAGCCGTCGCAGGTGGCGCAGGCGCTGACGCCGAAACCCTGGAATTTGCCCTCGGTCGGCAGGCCGAGCCAGTTGGCGCTGGCGCCCGTCGCCACGATGAGCGTGTCGGCGGTGTAGACCTGACCGCTGTCGCCGTGGAGCGTGAACGGGCGGCGCGAAAGATCGACGCTGGCGATGGTGTCCTGCACCATCTTGGTGCCCAGATGCTCGGCCTGGGCCTGCATCTGCTCCATCAGCCACGGGCCCTGGATGGCCTCGGCGAAGCCCGGATAATTCTCGACCTCGGTGGTGATGGTGAGCTGTCCGCCCGGCTGGATTCCGGCGATCAGGGTGGGCTCCAGCATGGCGCGCGCGGCATAGACCGCGGCCGTGCAGCCGGCCGGGCCGCTGCCCAGGATGACGACCTTGGAATGGATGGGCTGAGACTGCATGACCGCTCCGGTCGGAGCGGCGCGCCTTTGGCCGCACGTGCCCAGATGGCCCGCGCTCCAAAAGCCCTCTGCCCCTTGGCTTGGATGGCCCCTGATATCGGAAGCGCGGCCGCAAAGGTCAAGGCGGCGGATTGCACTTTTGTGGCAGGGGCTTGTGGGGTGCCCGCAGAATGCCGGCGGGACGGTGCGGTATTTTCCGAAAAGCGGTACGGCGAATCGCGCACCGGAACTTTCGCAAGTCAGAAATATTATTGCGCCGGACGTTGCGTCAGGGTTAAATGGGCCGGTTCCCAGTCCGAACCACAATCCTCATAAGTAAAAAGGTTACGTCCGTGGAGCATCACAAGCTCGATTCCATCGATATGCGCATCCTCGCCGAATTGCAGGCGAACGGCCGCATCACCAACGTCGAACTATCGCGCCGCGCCAAGATTACCGCGCCGCCATGCTTGCGCCGCATGCGCGCGCTGGAGAAGACCGGCTACATCCAGGGCTATCACGCCGATCTGGACGCCAAGGCGCTGGGCTTCGAGGTGACGGCGTATGTCTTCGTGCGGCTGGCGAGCCAGCACGACACCGACCTCAAGCATTTCGAGGAGCGGGTGCGCTCCTGGCCGGCGGTGCGCGAGTGCTACATGCTGTCGGGCGAGGTGGACTTCCTGCTCAAATGCGTGGCGCAGGATCTGTCGAGCTTCCAGCGCTTCGTGACCGAGACGCTGACGGCGGAGAAGAACGTCGCGAGCGTGAAGAGCTCGCTGGTGATCCATTCGAGCAAGAACGAGGCCGGCGTGCCGCTGGACGTGAAGGGCTAACCGAGAATCTTCTCGATAGCGTTGCCGAGCGCGGTTTGGTCATTGGCTGTGAGAGCGCCCAACCGGCGCAGTACCAGCGATTGCTCCAGCGTCGCAAAGATCGGCTTGATGGCCGACGGCTTCAGGAGACCTGCGCCTTTCCAGTCCCCGACCCAAACCTCGCCGAATGTCGCACTCGCGCGCAATTGCGACGTCACGGCCATCACGACGACGTCCGGCCGCGCCCTATTGTAAGCCGGACTGCTCACGACCACGGCGGGACGCCTTTTGACGGCGGTCTGATCGGTGAACGGAAACGGCACCAGCAGAATGGCGCCGAAATCAAAGCTCATCGTAGGCGTCGTCGTCGGGATTGTTCCAGACGGCGGCGAAAGCCGGTCCGCTGGCAGCCTTGGCCGCGCTCGTCAGCGTGCGCGTGCTCTTCTCGCGCGCCGCGATGGAATCGACGAAATCCTCGACTTCGCTGATCTGCTCAGGCGGCAGCGCTTCGATTTTCTTGATGAGCGTGTGGGGCGTGTCCGCCATTGGCGGCTCCTGTGACCGTTGCGTCTATTATCCCGCAGCAACCGGAAGCGATCAACCCGTGATATCCCGCCCCCGTGTCTCCGGCAGGAACAGCAGCGTCACGACGAAGCCGATCGCCGAGATCGCCACCGGGTACCACAGCCCCGCATAGAGATTGCCCGTCGCCGCCACGATCGCGAAGGCGATGGGCGGCAGGAAGCCGCCGAACCAGCCGACGCCCAGGTGATAGGGCAGCGACAGCGCCGAATAGCGGATGCGCGTCGGGAAGAGCTCGACCAGCGTCGCGGCCTGCGGGCCATAGAGCGCCGCCGCCGCGATCACGAAGATCAGGAGCAGGCCCACCGCCAGCGGGATGTCGACGCGCCTCGAGTCCGCCTTCGCCGGATAGCCGGCGGCGGTCAGCGTCTTCTTCACCACGCCCGCGAAGCTCTTTTGCGCCACGGCCAATGCGGACGGCGCGAGCACCGAGCCGTCGACGCTCGACAGCGTTTCGGTGCCGATGCGGATGCGCGCCAGTTCGCCGGGAGCTGCCGGCTCGTTGCGATAGGGCACGCCGAGATTGGCGAGCGTGCTCTTGGCGATGTCGCAGCCGCTCGAGAACTTGGTCTGGCCGATGGGATCGAACTGGAACGAGCAGCCGGCCGGATCGGCGAGCACGGTGACGGGCGCGCGCGCGATGGCTTCGGTCAGGCCGGGGTTCACCGCCTCGGCCAGCATGCGGAAGCCGGGCACGAAGGCGATGGTGGCGAGGAACAGGCCGAACAGCATGATCGGCTTGCGGCCGACGCGGTCGGACAGCCGGGCGAAGAAGATATGCAGCGCCGCGCTCACCACCGTCACCGACAGGATCATCGCGTTGACCAGCGGCGGGTCGACCTTCATCACGCGTTCGAGGAAGAACTGCGTGTAGAACTGCGCCGTGTACCAGACGACGCCCTGTCCCATCAGCAGGCCGAGCAGCACCACCAGCACCACGCGCAGGTTGCGCCAGCGCAGGAAGGTCTCCGACAACGGCGCCGTTGCCGTCTGACCCGAGGCCTGGATCTCGCGGAAGGCCGGCGACTCGTCGAGCTTCAACCGGATCCACACCGAGACCGCGAGCAGCAGCGCCGAGAGCAGGAACGGCACGCGCCAGCCCCATTCGCCGAACGCCGTCTCGCCCATCGTGGTGCGCAGGGCGAGGATCACGGTCAGCGCCAGGAACAGGCCGATGGTGGCCGCGACCTGGATCCAGCCCGTGGCGGCGCCGCGGTTCTCGCGCGTCGCGTGCTCGGCGACGTAGACCGCCGCGCCGCCATACTCGCCGCCGACCGCGAAACCCTGCAGCACGCGCAGGCCGATCAGGATATAGGGCGCCAGCGCGCCGATGCTGCGCGTGCCGGGCAGGACGCCGATCGCAAACGTCGCGAGGCCCATGATGAGGATGGTGAAGAGGAACGTCCGCTTGCGGCCCGTGCGATCGCCGAAATAACCGAAGACGAGGCCGCCGAACGGCCGCACCGCGAAGCCGACCGCGAAGGTGAGGAGCGCGAAGATATAGCCCTGGGTCTCGCCCGCATCGGCGAAGAAGTGCCTGGTGATGATCGAGAGCAGCGAGCCGAAGATGAAGAAGTCGTACCACTCGAACACGGTACCGGCCGCCGATGCCGACAGCACCAGTCCCATCCGCGCGCGGCGCGGCTCAACATCGGCCATGAATCCCTCCCCGGGTAACCAAGAGTTAGCGGAGGGGAAGGGTTCGCTCAAGCCACCTTCGGCGGCGGCGGGGCCATCAGCTTGCCGCCGTTCAGCCGTGCGATCTGGCGCGCCATCAGCATCTTGTCCCGGTCGCACACGAAGGCGTGCAGGATGTGGCTGACGGTCTCGCCGTCGTCGGAGAGCGGCAGGTAGATCGCCTCGAATTCCTCCATGCCCTCGGCCAGCCAGCCGGCATCGCCCGTGGTGCGCACCACGCATCGGTCGCGCGCCACCTTGCGGAAGACGGCATTCACGCTCTTCGCCACCGCCTCGCCGTTCGGCGCGAAGGCGTCCATCACCGTCTTGCCGGTGGAGTCGGAGGAGAAATACTGCGTCACCAGCGTGCCGATCAGCCGATAGCGGAAGTCGCGCGCCCCGGGCAACACCTCCAGCATCATCACCCAGCCGAGATGTTCCTTGAGGCCCGAGGGCGAGATGTCGGCGCGCGCGGGCAGGGCGCGGCCGCGGCGCTTCTCCTCCCAATAGGCGCGCAGGAAGACGCACGTCGGATGCGCGAAACGCGGCGGGTCGATCTCGGTGACGGTGCTGAGCGATTCTTGCGGCATGGCGTTCATCGCTTTCTCTTACGCGGGAAAATTTAGGCCCCGCGTGCTTAATGCGCCGTTATGGGAGGGTCGACGCGCGTTAACCGGCGGCCGCGGTTTTGCAGGGCTTTCTGCTATGTTCAATGAACGATGAGACTTCATTTGTTCATCTTCGCGGCGCTCGCGATTCTTGCTAGCGGTATCAGCCGCGCCGCCGAGATCAGCGTCGAAGGCTATGCCGACGTCCGCGCGATCGCGCCGCCGCAGACGGATGCCTATCTCGATGGGGGGCTGGGCAAGCTGCGCTATGGCGACGACGACTCCCGTTTCAAGCTCGGCGATGCGGTCGGTGTGCTGCATGCGCGCGAAGACGCGTGGTCGTTCGAAGCCGACGGGCGGATCAACGCCGAATACGGCCCCGCCGTCGATCTCCTGCAGGGCTTCGTGCGCTATGCGCCGCCCTCGGCGTCGAACTGGAGCTGGTCGGCGCGCGCCGGCGCGTTCTTCGCGCCGATGAGCCTGGAGAACGACCAGCCCGGCTGGGCAAGCTTCTGGACCATCACGCCGTCCGCCATCAACTCCTGGGCCGGCGCGGAGCTGCGCACCGTCGGTGCCGAAGCTTCGCTCGAATGGAAGAGCAACGGCAACGACGTGTCGCTGAACGGTGCGCTGTTCGGCTGGAACGACAGCGCGGGCGTGTTGATCGCCGAGCGCGGCTGGAATTTCGACGACCGCGTCGCGGGCCTGTTCGATAAGACGCGCCTGCCCGACGTCGCGACGGCGCATCCGCCGGCCACCATCCATCTGTTCCGCGAGATCGATGCGACGCCGGGCTGGTATCTCGACCTCTCCTACGAGATCGACGGCAAGACCGGCTTCGAGGTGATGCGCTACGACAACGAGGCCGATCCGGCGCGGCCGCGCGCCTGGCACACCGCGTTTTGGGATCTCGGTTTGCGCCAGCAGATCGGCGCGGTGACGCTGCTCTCTCAGGCGATGGCCGGCAGCACGCGGATCGACCCGTCGCCTGCGGCGTTCGTCGCCACCGATTTCAAGGCGGCTTATGTGCTGGCCGGCTGGGATCTCGACCGGTGGTGGCTGGCGGCGCGGGCCGATGTGTTCCAGACGCGGACGCAGACGACGTCGGCCCTGCCGCTGAGCGAGGACGGCCACGCCTTTGACGCAACGGCAAGCTACGCGCCTCGGAACTGGCTGCGGCTGAGCGCCGAATGGCTTTATGTCGACGACACGCGCGCGGAGCGTGTGCTGGCGGGCGAAGCGCCGCACCAGGTCGAGCGGCAGTTCCAGTTCGTGATCCGCACGCTCTTCTGATAATGTCCGCGCCGGGCACAGGGAGCTTCGCCATGGCCAATCGCGAATTCGATCTTCAGGGCGTCAACCATCTCGCGCTGGTCTGCAAGGACATGGCGCGCACCGTCGACTTCTACACCAACGTGCTCGGCATGCCGCTGATCAAGACGATCGAGCTGCCGAACGGCATGGGCCAGCACTTCTTCTTCGACCTCGGAAACGGCGACAGCCTTGCCTTTTTCTGGTTCCCCAACGCACCCGAGGCGCAGCCCGGCGTCGCGTCTGCCGCCAGGGGCATGCTGCCAGGACCATCCGCCCACGGATCGATGAACCATGTCGCGATCAACGTGCCGGCGGAGAGGATCGACGAATACTACGACAAGCTGGTCGCCAAGGGCCTGAACCCCAGCCGCGTCATCAGCCACGACGATTCGCCGATGCAGGCGAGCCTGGAGATCACGCCATCGACCTTCGTACGCTCGGTCTATTTCTACGATCCCGACGGCATCGCGCTGGAGTTCGCGGCCTGGACGCGCCCGCTCGGCACGCCGGCCGACGTCGCGGTCAAGCCGGCGGCGGCGCGTGTGCTGGAGCCGGCGCAGTAGCTCTCAGCGCTGCGCCGCAACCGTAAAATAGGTCTCGCCCAGCAACGCGAGGTTGAGCGGCGGCTCGACGATCATCTGCAGCGCGGCGCCGCGCACGAAGCTTTTGTCGGCATCGTCGGTGAGATATTCGACCGGCGATTTGCCGTCGACGCGGGCGAGCAGCAGCATCGGCAGCAGGCGCGCGGTGCGGCCGTCGACCGCGAACGGTTTCTCCCACGTCACGCCGCCGCGATAGGCCTCGGCCGTCGCGGCGAAGGCGCGCGCATAAGCGTCGGTTAACTCCGGATGCCAAACCGCCTTCAGCAGAAAATGGTTCAGGCAGAAAGCGAGATCGAAGGCGGGGTCGCCATAGCAGGCCGTCTCGGCATCGAGGAACACAGGGCCCTCCGGTCCGCACAGGATATTCTTGGGGCTGATGTCGCCTTGCATCAGCGCGATGCGGGCGGCAGCGATGCGTGCGACCTCGTCGCGGATCGCGGGCCCGAGGGCCGGATGGCGCTCGGCGGTGGAGAGCAGGTAGGGCTCCAGCCTGAGCGCATGGAATTGCGCGCCATTGTCGAATGCGGCGGCGACGTCGCCACGTCCAGCCGTCGTGCCATGGATGCGCGCCAGCGCCGCGCCGGTGGCGCGCGCGAAGGCGATGTCGACATGGCCCGCCGCCAGCTCGGTCTTCCAAAGGGGATAGGGCAGATAGTCCATCGCGAAGAGATGCCGCGCCCGGTCCTCGCCGCGGATCGCCGGCACCCAGGCGGGATCGATCTGCGCGACCAGCTTGATCCACGCGACCTCGGCGGCGGAGCGCTCCGGCGGCGCGCGCCAGTCGGCCGCGACGCGCAGTTTGGGCAGCGCGCGCTTGACCACAAGCGGCGGCCTCTCTTCCATCGACGGCCCGGCAATCGACACCTTATAGACATCGCACGACACGCCGCCCGATAGCATCTCTATCGCCGGGGTCTCGTCCGCACCGAGAAGCCCCATGCCGCGTAGTGCATCGGCGATTTCTGTGGTCATATCGCTCTATAACCGGTTCGCTTCCCGATGCCCAAATCCTTCACCGATCCCGACGCGCTGGTCGACGACATCGTCGCCCAGGTAGGCCGCAAGGTCGTGCTCGGTCTGCCGCTCGGCCTCGGCAAGGCGACGACGGTGGCGAACGCGCTGTTCCGCCGCGCAGCTGCCGATCCGAGCCTGGAGCTGCACATCTTCACCGCGCTGACGCTGGAAGCGCCGGTGCCCAAGAGCGACCTGGAACGCCGCTTCATCGGCCCGATCACCGAGCGGCTGCTCGGCGCCACGCCGGCGCTGGACTATGCGACCGCGCAGCACAAGGGCGCGCTGCCGCCGAACATCCATGTCAACGAGTTCTTCTTCCTGGCCGGCAAATGGCTGTCGAACGGGCCGGCGCAGCGCAATTACATCAGCGCGAACTACACCCATGCCGCCGACTATCTGATGGCGCGGGGCGTCAACGTGGTGGCGCAGCTGGTGGCGCAGAAGGGCGATCGCTACAGCGTCAGCTGCAATCCCGATCTCACGCTCGACATGCTGGATGCGCGCCGCACCGGGCGTGCGAATTTCCTTTTGATCGGCCAGACCAACACCGAGCTGCCCTTCATGCCGGGCGACAGCGATCTTTCGGCAAACACGTTCAGCCACCTCCTGGATGGCCACGATTTCCCGCTGTTCAACGTGCCCAAACAGCCGCTCTCGACCGGCGAATACGCCATCGGCCTGCACATCGCGCGGCTGATCGCCGACGGCGGCTCCTTGCAGATCGGTATCGGCGAGGAGGGCGACGCGGCCGTTCACGCCATGATCCTGCGCCACCGCGATAACGCGGCGTTCCGCGAGGCTGTCGGCCGTCTCACCGGTGGCGCGCCGCCGCTTGCCATCGAACAGCGCACGCCGTTCGACGAAGGGCTCTACGGCGTGAGCGAAATGCTGGTCGACGGTTTCCTCGAACTGATCGACGCCGGCATCCTTAAGCGCGAGGTCGACGGCGTGCTGATCCATGGCGGCTTCTTCCTGGGGCCGAAATCGATGTACCGCCGCCTGCGCGAGATGGCGCCGGAGCGGTTGGACCGCATCCGCATGACGCGCATCACCTTCACCAACGCGCTCTATACTGATGAGGCTGCCAAGCGCGCGGCGCGCGTCAAGGCGCGCTTCGTCAACAATGCGATGATGGCGACGCTGCTGGGCGCGTTGGTGTCGGACGGGCTGGAGGATGGCCGCGTCGTAAGCGGCGTCGGCGGCCAGTTCAACTTCGTCGACCAGGCGTTCGCGTTGGAGGGCGCGCGCTCGATCGTCGCGATCAACGCGGCGCGCGGCGGGCAGTCCAACGTGCGCTGGTCTTACGGCCACACCACGATCCCGCGTCATCTGCGCGACGTCGTGGTAAGCGAATACGGCATCGCCGATCTGCGGGGCAAATGCGACGAGGATGTCGTCGCGGCGATGCTCGCCATCGCGGATTCGCGCTTCCAGCCGGAGCTGCTGC
This sequence comes from Rhizomicrobium sp., assembly GCA_035551495.1. Taxonomy (GTDB): domain Bacteria; phylum Pseudomonadota; class Alphaproteobacteria; order Micropepsales; family Micropepsaceae; genus Rhizomicrobium. The sequence continues at coordinate 32,366 of DASZMT010000100.1, forward strand.
GCCAGGCCAAGGCGGCGGGAAAGATCGCGCCGAACTACGAGATCCCCGCCGCCCATCGCGAGAACCATCCCGGCCGCATCGCCGCCGCGTTGAAGCCGCTGCGCGACAGCGGGGCGTTGCCCGATTATCCGTTCGGCTGCGATTTCACGCCCGTCGAGCAGCGCCTGTTGCCCGCGCTCGAGCATCTGCAGGCGGCCAAACCGCTGGCGCTGGCGCGGCTTGCGCTCGCGGGCCTCTCGCCCGCGCCCGGCGAAGCGGAGCCGCTCGCCCGCATGGGCCTGGACGCGCCGAAGACGCTTGCCGAGCATTTCTATCGCGCGCTTTTACGCGGTACGTTCAAGCGCAGGTGAGGTGCAACCGCGCCGCCGACCGGCTAGTCTCCGGCCGCCACAGGGGAGAAACACATGACACGTCACTGGATTCTTGCTGCCGCGCTGACCGCAACGCTCGGCTCTGCCGCCTTCGCCGCGACGCCTGCTTATGTCGCCGCCGCGCTGAACGACAGCGCCCGTCCCGCCGACGAGAAGCAGCTCGATCCCGAGCGCAAGCCGGCGCAGATGATCGCGTTCGCCGGCATCAAGCCCGGCAGCCGCGTGATGGACCTGGTGCCCGGCGGCGGCTACTTCACGCACATCTTCGCCAAGGTCGTCGGCGACAAGGGCTACGTCTACGCCTACACGCCGAGCGAGCTCGACCCGATCATCCAGAAGCGCAAGCCCGGCGCCGACCCGACCAAGCAGTTCATGGATTATCACAACGTCACCGTGCTGCATCAGCCGATCGACAAGCTGTTCGCGCCGGAGTCGCTCGACGTGGTGTGGACCGCGCAGAACTATCACGACCTGCACGACAAGTTCATGGGCCCGGCCGATCTCGCGGTCGTGAACAAGGCGATCTACGACGCGCTGAAGCCCGGCGGCGTCTATGTCATCGTCGACCATTCGGCCAAGGACGGCTCCGGCCTGGATGCCACCGACACGCTGCACCGCATCGACGAAGCGGTGGTGAAGAAGGAGGTCGAGGCGGCCGGCTTCAAGCTGGCGGCGGAGAGCAATATCTTGCGCAATCCGGCCGATCCGCGCGACAAGCTCGTTTTCGATCCGTCGATCCGCCATCATACCGACCAATTCGTGTTGAAATTCGTCAAGCCGAGACACTGACGAAGCCAAGAAGGACCTGGATGCGCGCCCGAACCCGTTGCTTGACGCTCGTTTCGGGCGCGCTCCTCGCCCTCGCCGCCGCGAAGGCCGACCCGGTCGCGGCGCCCGCGGTTCCCGCCGCGCCGCCATCGCCCGCGGCGCCATCAGCGCCCGGCGCGCCGTCGCCTGCCGCCGCCGCGCAGCGCATCCAGGGAACCGTCACGGCGTTCGACGGCACGTTCCTCACGCTCAAGGTGGGTAAGCAAGCGCCGGTCATCGGCCTCACCGGTTCGACGCGCTTCGTGCACAGTTCGCGGCTGATGCTGAACGGCCTGCAGCCCGGCACCTACGTGCTGGTCGCCGCGCTGAGGAGCACCGACGGCAAGCTGCGCGCCACCGGCATCCGCGTGCTGCCGCAAGGCGCGCGCGGGCAGGGCGAAGGGCTCTATTCCACGGAAGCCGCGCCGCCGCCGATCCCCAACGCGCCGACGCGCATGCTGGTGGGCGGCACGATCACCAACGTGGCGCCGGGCGGCATCGGCGGCGTGATCACGTTGACCTATCGCGGCCAGGCGGCCTCGGCCGCGACCGCCGGCGTGTGCGAAGGCCGCGCGGCGCAGGACGGCTGCACCGGCTCGGCGGCGATCGTCTTTGCCAGGGGTGTGCCGATCAACTCGATGGAGACCGGCGACGTCTCGCAGCTCCTGCCCGGCGCGCTGGTGACGGTGAGCGCCATGCCCGACGCCAACGGCACGCTGGTCGCGACCGTGATCACGATCGAGCGCGACGCGCCCGTGCCGAAGACGCCGCCGGCGACACCGGCTGTCGCGAACTAAAGATGTCATCCGCCGCGAATGCGGCGGACCCAGTTGGGTTCTGCACGCCTGAGATTGCTTCGCGTCCTCGCGTATTCTGATGACCCGCAGAAGACGTTACCTGGGTCCGCCGCACGTCACCCTGAGCGACGCCGCAGGCGGCGTCGAAGGGCGGGCGGATGACAGGAGTGGCGCGATCTCTAAACCGCGACCGCGATCTTTCCGAAATGCCCGCCGGCCTGCATCAGGCGCAGGGCCTCTGGCACCTGGCCGAACGGGAAAACCTGATCGACCACCGGCGTCATCTTCCATTTGGCGATCGCCGCGGCCATCGTGTCGAACTGCTCGCGGCTGCCCACCGAGATGCCGTGGATGTGCAGGTTCTTGGAGAACAGCACCGGGATCACCACCGGTGTCGCGTAACCACCGAGCACGCCGATGATCACGATGTGGCCGCCGACCCGCGCCGCGTCGATCGATTGGTTCAGGGTGTTCTCGCCGCCGACCTCGACCACGACGTCGACGCCGCGCCCGCCGGTCAACTCGCGCACCTTCGCGCCCCAATCCGGCGTCGTCTTGTAGTTGATCAGATGATCGGCGCCGAGTTTCTTGGCCCGCGCCAGCTTTTCGTCGCTCGACGAGGTCGCGATGACCTGCGCGCCGAGCGCTTTGGCGAATTGCAGCGCGAACATCGACACGCCGCCGGTGCCCTGCACCAGCACGGTGTCGCCCGGGCCGACCGGCGCCTCGACGGTGATCGCGCGCCAGGCGGTGAGGCCGGCGCAGGGCAGGCACGCGGCTTCCTCGAAGGTGAGATGTGCCGGGAATTTCGACACGCCCTCGGCTTCGATCAGCATCTTCTGCTGCAAGACGCCCGCCAGCGGGCCGCCGAGCGGGCGGAAACGCGCCTCCGACGTCACCGGGCCGCTCAGCCAGGATTGGAAGAACAGCGGACACACCTTGTCGCCGACCGCGACGCGCGTCACGCCCGCGCCCACTTGCGACACCACGCCCGCGCCGTCGGAGAACGGGATCAACGGCAAGGGAAAGCCGCCCGCCATGCCCATCACGGTGATCAGGTCGCGATAGTTCAGCGAGGCCGCCTTCATGTCGACGACGATCTCGCCCGCGCCCGGCGCCGGCTCCGGCGCATCGGCCAGGCGCATATTCTCGATGCCGTAGGAATTCTCGATCTGCCAGACTTTCACTTTGCCAAATCCTTCATTTTGCAAGTCCTTCTGCCTTGAGCGCGGCGTGCACCGCGGGCCGCGCGGTGACGCGGCGGCGAAAATCGGCGACGGCGTCGGGCACGTCGATCTTCTGGAAGATCGCCCAGCTCGTCATCACGAACAGGTAGGCGTCGGCGGCGCAGAAATTCTCGCCCATCAGATAGCTCTTGCCCGCGAGCGCCTCGGCGACGAAGGCGAACCTCTTGTGCAACTTGTCGCGCGCGTCCTTCTTCACCTCGTCGGAGGCCGGCGCAAACAGCGGCGAAAACGTCTTGTGCATCTCCGAATTGATGAAGGCGAGCCATTCGATCACCTGGTAGCGCGCGGTGGTGCCGACGGGTGCCATCAGCCCGGCTTCCGGCTTGAGGTCGCAGAGATACTGCACGATCGCCGGCCCCTCGCTCAGCAGCGTGCCGTCGTCGAGCAGCAGCGCGGGGACGTAGCCCTTCGGGTTGATGGTGAAGAAATCGACGCCGCCCTCGGTCTTGTGGGTGCTGAGATCGACTTTCTCGTATTCGAGCGCGATGCCGGCCTCTTCGGCGACGATGTGCGGCGACAGCGAACAGGCGCCGGGCGAATAGTAGAGCTTCATGTCGGCCTCCACGGATGGGTGACTGTGCGGCGAGTTGTGCGCGCAATCAACCTTACGATGCGAAAGGTTCGCGTGCGGCGGATTTGCGTCTACGCTGCATCCATGACCGATTTGCCGAAGCTCCCGCCGCAACCCGCCGATACACCCTGGCCGGCCCAGGACTGGCCGCAGGGCGAGGCGCCAGGCGCAGTCGGCGGCCTTCTCGACTACGCCTTCTCGCAGCCCGAGGAATTGCGCGAGACGCATGCCGTCGCCATCATCCATCGCGGACGGCTGGTGGCGGAGCGTTATGCGCCCGGTATGTCCGCCGCCGCCACGCTGCCGTCCTGGTCGGTCGCCAAGTCCATGACGCAGGCGCTCATCGGCCTCGTCGTCGCCGATGGCAAGATCGACATCCACGCGCCCGCGCCGGTGCCCGAATGGCCGGCGGACGATCCGCGCCGCGCGATCACGCTCGATCTGCTGCTGCGGATGTCGGGCGGCCTCGCCTTCACCGAGGAGTATCACGCCGACAGGCCGTCGGACACGATCGTGATGCTGTTCGGCGATGGCAAGGACGACGTCGCGCGCTATGCCGCGAACAAGCCGCTCGCGCATGCGCCGGGCACGTTCTGGAGCTATTCCAGCGGCACCGCAAACCTCGTGGCGCGCGCGGCGTCGATCGCGCTCGGCAAGTTCGGGCCCGATCTGGAAGCCTATATGCGGGCGCGGCTGTTCGACCCGCTCGGGATGGCGTCGGCGACGCCGAAGTTCGACGCGGCGGGCACGTTCATCGGCTCGTCCTATTGTTTCGCGACGGCGCGCGACTTCGCGCGTTTCGGATTGCTCTATCTGCGCGATGGGATGTGGGATGGCGCGCGCCTGTTGCCGCCGGGCTGGGTCGACTACGCCCGCACCGCGACCTTCCAGCAGCCGACCGATAGCGCGTCCTATGGCGCGCATTGGTGGCTCGACGTCGCGGGCCCCGGCAGCTTCTCGGCCAACGGCTTCCAGGGGCAGTATGTCGTTGTGGTGCCCGACCGCGACCTGGTCGTGGTGCGCCTCGGCGCGACGTCCGACGACGCGCTGCAGCCGGTGAAGGATTGGATTACGGCGGTGGCGGCGTGTTTTGCGAAGATCTGAGATTCGCGTCGCATGCTTCGGCAGGCTCAGCACGAGGGATATCGAGCACCATCCTCGTCCTGAGCTTGTCGAAGGATGACGACGCGCTTCTATTCCTTCTCGCGCCCGCCCATGCGCCAGCGGGTGACGATGGCGTCGAGGCTGGCGCGCTCCAGCTTCTGGCCTTTCCAGCTCTTGGAGAAGCCGGCATTCATGTTCTTCGGCACGGCGCCGCGGCCCAGCACGTCGAACTTGATGCGCATCGGCATCGAGACGCCCTGGCCCAGGATGATCGCCTCGCGGTCGCCGAGCAGCGGCAGGAAATCGAGCAGATCGATCATGCCCTCATAGGTGTTGGCGCGGATCACCTGCTGGTCGCGCTCGCTCGAAAGGCGCATCGCGACGGCGGTGCCGCATTGCGACAGGATGTTGGGATCCAGATCGCTCGGCCGCTGCGTCACCAGCGCCAGCGACAGCGAGTATTTGCGGCCCTCCTTGGCGATGCGCCCGAGCTCGCGCCGCGTCGGCACGAAGGTCACGTCGGCCGCCGAGGCCGGCGCGTAGCGGTGCGCCTCTTCGCAGACCAAGAGCATCGGCACCGCACCGTTGCTCCACACCGCCAGGTCGAAGGCGAGGCGGCTGATCACCGAGATGATGACGTCGAGGATTTCCGGCGGCGCCGTGGAGAGGTCCACCACCGTGATCGGCCGGCCCTCGTTCGGGATGCGGAACAGCCGACTCAGCACGTCGGTCATCGTGTCCTGAATGGTCAGGCTGCCGAACATGAAGTTGTAGCGCTGGTCGGCGACCAGGCTTTCGATCTGCGTCTTCAGCCGCCGGTATGGCAGCGTCATATGTGTGCGCTCGAGCTTGCCGAGGCGGTCGTCGATATAGGCGGTGACGTCGGAGAGGCGGAACGGCGTCGGCGTGTCGACGCTCATCACCGCGTTCATTTCGCTCGGCTTGCGGGCGCGGCCCGCGGCGGCCTCGGAATAGCGGCGCTTGGCGTAGACCACGGCCTCGCTGAGGATCTCGAGCTCGGCGTCGTGATGCTGGTCCTTCGACGTCAGCGCCGCCGCCAGCTCGGTGAAGTTCAGGAGCCAGAAGGGCAGGTTGAAATTGTTCAGCGTGATCTTTTCCACCATGCCTTCGAAGGCGGTGGAATATTCGTTGTGCACGTCCAGGATCACGACATGTGCACCGGCGTGCTCATACAGAAGGCGCTGGAGGATCGCGGTCAGGGCGCACGACTTGCCCGAGCCGGTCGAGCCCACGACGATGAAATGCTTGGCGAGCAGGTCGTCGGTGAGGAGGCGCGCCGGAACGCTCGGGTCCTGGAACAGGGTGCCGACCTTCACGCTCGCGACCGCCGGCGGCGCGTAGACGCGCGTCAGGTCGTGGCGGTCGGCGAACAGGACCGGATCGCCGATCGAGGGCAGCTGCGAGACGCCGCGCTTGAAGGTGAGGCGCTTGGAATGGTCGTCGTTGACGACCTCGCCGGCAAGGTTGATCTCGATCAGGCCCATCTCGGCCTCGCCGTCGCTGCTCGGCATCGGCGAGGTCACCGCGCTGACGAGACCCATGACGGACGAGGTCGGCGTCACGATCTTCACCAGCGCGCCGATCTGCACGCGTGCGTCCCTCGGCGTGCCCGGGCCGTTGGCGGACTTTTCCAGCACCGCAATGGCATGGCTGCCGGCGACCGAAACGATATGCGCGATCTGGATCGGCGGCGTGGCGGGAACGCCGCGGCGCTCTTTGAAGGGCGCAGGGGATGGAGAAGAGGGCGGCGTCGGGGGGCGGAAAACCTGATTCATGGCGCCTTGCCTCCGGGCAGCGTCAGAAGCACCGTCGTCCCCTGACCGGGCTTGCTTTCGATGAAGACGTCGCCGCCGTGCTGGCGGGCAAGGCCGCGCGCGATGGGCAGGCCGAGACCGGCGCCCTCCTCGGTGCGCGACAGATGGTTCTGCACCTGGCCGAACGGATTCAGCGCGGTTGCGATCTGCTCCGGCGTCATGCCGCAGCCCGTGTCGGCGATGGCGACCGTGACTCCGCGATCGGGATTGGAGCGCGCCATCACCACGACGCGGCCCCTGGCCGGCGTGAACTTGCTGGCGTTGGAGATCAGATTCACCAGCACCTGCTTGATGCGCCTGGCGTCGACGTCGAGCATCGGAATGCCCTGCGGCACGCGCAGGTCGAGCGTCTGCTGCTTTTCGGCGATCGCGTCGCGCATCACCTCGGCGGACAGCTCGATCACCTCGAACAGGTCGGTGGGCTGGCGGTTGAGCACGAAGCCGCCGCTCTCGATCTTGGAGATGTCGAGCACGTCCTGCACGACGTCGAGCAGCCGGCGGCCGGACTTCGCGATGTGCGCGGCGTATTCGGCGGTTTTGGGATCCTTCTGCGCCACGATCACGTCGGAGAAGCCGATGATGGAGTTCAGCGGCGTCTTCAATTCATGACTCATGGTCGCGAGGAACGCGGATTTGGTGCGGCTGGCGAGCTCGCTCTCGGCGCGCGCCGCCTTCAGCGCCTGTTCGTTGCGCTTGCGCATCGCCATCTCGCCGAGAGACTCGGAGTATCTCGACAACAGCGAATCCCTGAGCGCGATCTTGCGCTGGCGTTGCATGCGCGGGCGGTCCCTTCCTCAGTCCGGCACGGTACCGTGGCAAGGCTTCCCCGCTGGTTAACGGAATTGAGGTTCCGCGACGCGAAGCGTAAACGCGCGTTAACTGCAGGGCCGTCAGTTCGACGGGTTGTTGGCCTCCAGGAAGTCGACGGTCGCCTTCAGCATCTGGGCGCGGGTTTGCGAGGTCGAAAGCCAGTGGTCCTCGCGGTCGAGCTTCACGAAGGTGACCGGCTTTCCGGCGCCCCGCATGGCGGTGGCGAACTCCTCGCTCTGGTCGATCGGCACGACGGTGTCGGCGCTGCCGTGGATCAGAAGCACCGGGATCGTCACCTTGTCGACATGGCGCAGCGGCGAGATCTCGTCCAGCTTCGGGTCGTTCATGTCCTCGGTGCCCAGGAAGCGGGTCCAGTAGCGTATCGCGGTCGTGTTGGCGCTGCCGTTGCCGCGGATCCACTGCATCATCGCGTGCGGATCGGAGACGCCGGAATCGGAGACCGCGCAGCGATAGGCGCCGGTGTCGAGCGCGGCACCGGCGAGCGCGGCATAGCCGCCATAGCTGGCGCCGACGATGCACACCCGCTTGGGATCGATCGTACCCTGGGCGGCGAGATAGCGCATGCCGTCGGACAGATCGGTCTGCATCTTGCGGCCCCATTGGCCGTAGCCCGCTTCGAGGAAATCTTCGCCGAAGCCGTCGGAGCCGCGGAACTGCGGCTGCAGCACGGCATAGCCCCGTGCCGCGAGCGCCTGCGACAGCCAGTCGAACTGCGCATCGTCATGCGCTTCCGGGCCGCCGTGCGGCAGCACGACGAGCGGCAGCCCCTTCGGTGCCTTGCCTTTCGGCAGGGTGAGGAAGGCGGGAATCTTGGTGCCGTCCTTCGCGGTATAGAAGATGGCGGTCTTGCTCTGCATATCGGCCGGCTCGATGCCGTTGTAGGTCGAGCCCAGGAAGCTCGCCTTGTGCGTGGTCAGGTCGACCATGAAGTAGCCGGTACCGTCGCGCGCGCCATCCACGCGCACCACCACGACCTTGCGGTCGCGGCTCCAGGACGCGAGCGTCACCGTCTCGTCCGGAAAGGCGCGCGTCAGGCCGTTCCAGGCGGACTGGTCGGCGGGATCGAAGAATGTGACGGTGTCATGCAGCCCGACCTGCACGATCCCGATCATGCGATGCGTCGCGGGGTCCTCGATGGGCGCGATGTCGCCGGTCAGCGTCACGATCGGCGTCTCGGCATGGTTGTCGGCGAGACTGTACTGGCGCACGCCGGTCGTGCCGTTGACGTTCGTTGTGATCACGATCGACTTGCCGTCGTTTGTGATGCCCAGAACCGAGGGCTGGTCGAGCGGCGCGTCCATGACATAAGCGTCGCTGTAGCCGGCGCCGTGCTTGATCTGCAGGCGCCAGCGGCCGGTGTCGTCGGCATATTGCGTGCGCGCGATGACGTTGCCGGCCTCGTCGATGAACCAGTTGGTCGCATGCTCGCGCGATCCGGGCTCGATGATGTGATTGAGGCGGCCCGACTGGAGATCCTCGACGAACAGCGCATCGACACCCGTCTGGTCGATGATGGTGATGCCGCGCACGAACGCCACCGACTTGCCGTCCACGACGCGCACCATCGGCACGCCGAGGATCACGTTTTCATGGCCCGCGCCGTGGTCCAGCAGAATGTCGGCGTGCTTCTCGGAAAGGCTGTAGCTTTCGACAAAGTAGTTCTCGGAATCGAAACGCGTCGTCGAGACGGTGATGAGAACGTGATCGTCGTCGCCCCACTGGATATCGCGCAGCTTCTGCGCGTCGACCGCGATGCCGCCGATCACCTTGCCCTGGTCGATCGAATTGATCAGCACGGTGTGCTTGCCGTCCACGAAGGTCGCGTAAGCGAGGTTGTGGCCGTTGGGCGAGACCGCGAAATTGTCCAGGCTGGGCAGCTCGCCGTAGGTCTCCAACGTCGGAGCGGCAGCCGCGCTCCATGCCAAGCACGCAACGGCGCACACGCCGGCAGCGAGTTCGAATAAACGCATGATCGATTCCCCAATGGTGCCCCAAAACGGGTTGGCAGTTGCGCCGCGTCTCGCGCCATTTAAGCGCCACGACCCAGGCTTGCAATGCTTCAGTTCGGGGGATTGTTGGCCTCGAGGAAGGCGACGGCCTCGGTCAGCATCTGCAGCCGGGTCTCGGAGCGCGACAGCCAGTGGTCCTCGCCGTCGAGCTTGACGAAGCGCGCGGTCTTGCCGGCCTTCTTCAGCGCGTCGGCCATGTCCTCGCTCTGGGAGATAGGCACCACCGTGTCGTCCTTGCCGTGGATCAGCAGGACCGGCGCGTCGATGTTCGCGACATGCGCCAGCGGCGAGATGTCGGCGAGCTTGGGATCGTCGACCGCGCCGGCGCCCATGAAGCGCTCCCAATAGCGCATGGTGGCGTTGTCGCTGTGCGCGGCGCGGTGGCGCACCCATTCCAGCATGGTCTGCAGGTCCGAGACGCCGGCCACCGCCACCGCGCAGCGATAGACGCCGTGCTCCAGCGTCACGCCGGCCAGCGCGGCATAGCCGCCATAGCTTGCGCCCATGATGCAGACGCGCTTGGGATCGATGGTGCCTTTGGCGGCGAGATAGCGCACGCCGTCCGACAGGTCGCTCTGCATCTTGCGCCCCCATTCGCCGAAGCCTGCCTTGACGAAATCCCAGCCGCGGCCGGCCGAGCCGCGGAACTGCGGCTGCAGCACGGCATAGCCGCGCGAGGCGACGGCCTGGGCCATCCAGTCGAACTCCGGCCCGTCGCTCTCCTCCGGCCCGCCATGCGGCATCACGACGAGCGGCAGCGATTTCGGATCGCGGCCGCGCGGCAGCGTGAGATAGGCGGAAATGGGAAGCCCATCCGCGGCGCGATAGCTGATGTAACTCACCGGCGCGACGCCGTCGCGATCGATATCCTTGTAGACCAGGCCCAGAACCGCCGCCTGGTGCGTGTCCATGTCGATCATCTGGTACACCGCGCCGTCGCGCGGGCCGTCGATGCGCACCACGATGCGCTTGCGGTCGGCACTCCAGGAGACGAGCTCGACGTTCTCGTCCTGGAAGGCGTTGGAGACGCTGTTCCAGGCGCGTTGATCGGCGGGCGCGAAGAAGCGATAGGCGGTGGTGTTGCCGAAACGGATGGTACCGGCGATGCGGTGCGTCGTAGGGTCCTGCACGATGCTGTTGTAGTCGGTGCCGAGGTCCGCCGTCGTCGTCACCGTGTCGTCGGCCAGCTTGAGTTCCTTGTCGTCGGCGTCGGGCATCGCGATCACCAGGGCGTTGCCGTCCGGCGTCAGACCCATGATCGCGGGCGTGTCGATCGCCGCGTCATAGCTGAAGGCATCGCGCCAGGTACCGGCGCCGGTGGAGCGGCGAAGCCGCCACAGACGGCCGCGGTCGTCGTAGTCCTCGCGCGCGATCGGCGCCCCGGCGCCGTCGATCACCCAGCTCACGGTATTCGCGGTGCCGATGTCGACCAGCCGCGTGCGGTCCTCGTCGACGTCGTATTTGAACAGCGTGGCGACGCCGTTGTTGTTCACGAAGCTGATGCCCGCGAGGAACACGATGGTGTGGCCGTCCATCGTCCGGACCACCGGCGCGCCGGTCACGACGTTCATCGCGCCGTCCTCCTCGTTGCGGCCGCGCGCGTTCTGCAGCAGCGGGACGGAATTGTGGGTGCTGACGCTGAAGCATTGCACCAGCGACCACTCCTGCCTGGGCGCGGTCACGCCGATGGCCGGGCTGGTGGTCGAGGTGGTGATCAAGAGGTGGTCGCTGTCGGCCCAGTTCAGGTCGCGCACCTTCTCGGCGCCGCGGATGCCGGCGAGCATCTTGTGGTCGTCGATCGCGCGCACGACGATCACCTGCTGGCCGTTGTAGAGGGTCACATAGGCGAGGTTCTTGCCGTCAGGCGAGATCGCGACGTGGTCGACGCTGGGCAGTTCGCCATAGGCATCGAGCGGCGCCGCATGCGCGCCGGACGACCAGGCAATCGGCGACAAGGCGACAGCCGCCAAGGCGGCAAGACAAAGCCGGCGCATGCGATTTCCCCCAAGAACCCGACAACCTCGGCGGGCGGCAGTCTACTTCTCGCGCATGCCTTTGCGGAAGACGTCGCTGATCGGCTCCATGAAATATTCCAGCGCGGTGCGCGAGCCGGTGTCGAGCGCGACCTCCACCGGCAGGCCCGGGATCAGCTTGGCGTTCGGGTAGTCTTTCAGCTGCGCGCGGTCGACCGTCACGGTGACGTTGAAATAGGCCTGTCCGGTGCGCTGATCGGTCAGCCGGTCGGCGGAGACCGTGTTGACCACGCCCTCGATGATCGGCAGGCGCCGCGACTGATAGGCGCTGAAGTTCACCTTGGCGGGCATGCCGATATGCACGCCGTCGGCATCCTCGGGCCGCACATGGGCTTCCACCTCGAGCGCGTCCTTCTGCGGCACGATCTCCATGATCGTATCGCCCGGCTTGACGACGGCGCCGTTGGTATGGACCGCGAGGCTCACCACCTTGCCCGACACGGGGGCGCGGATGGTGAGGCGCTCCAGGATGTCGCGCGCCTGCTGCACCTTGTCGAGCGCGTCGAAGCGCTTGGTCTGCACGTCGCGCAGGTCCTTCACCACGTCGCTGAGCTGCTGGTTCTTCAGGTTCATGATCTGAAGATCGTTCTCGCCGGTGGTGAGCTCGGTCTGGGCGATCTTCTCGACCAGCTGGCCGCGTTGTCCTGCAAGGTCCGCTGCTTGGCGTTGCAGCGCCAGGAGCCGCGACAGGGTAGAGAGCTTCTGGTCGTAAAGCGTCTGGACCGATTGCTGCTCCTGGTCGATCAGCGTCATCTGCTGCTCGACAGCGGTGGCTTCCTTGCGCAGGCCGGCGATGATGCTGCCGTTCTCGGCGCTGCGCTTGGTCAGGATGTCGATCTGCTTGCTCAGCGTCTCGCGCCGGGTGTCGAAGGCGCTCTGCTCGCCGCGCATCGCCGCCGACACCTTGGGATCGCCGGCGCGCGATGTGAGGCTCTGCGGGAAGCTGATGTGGTCGGCGTGGTCGCGCTCGGCGATCAGCCGCGCCTCCTGCGCCGTCAGCGCGTCGCTTTCGCCTTCGAGCAGCTCGAGGGTGGCGCGCGCCTGGGTATCGTCCATGCTGACGAGAAGCTGGCCGGCGGTCACGCTCTGGCCGTCGACGACGTCGACCTCGCGCACGATGCCGCCCTCCAGGTGCTGGATGGTCTTGCGATGGGTCTCGACCACGACCACGCCCGGCGCCTGCACCGCGCTGTCGAGCGGCGCGATCGCCGCCCAGCCGAAGAAGCCGACGACGAACACGAGGATCACCAGGCGGCCGGTGCCGACGATCTTGCGCGCCTGCATGAAGCCGGTCGCCGGATCGTCCGGCTCGGGGATCGGCGAGACCATGTCGCGGCCCCACACATAGCCGTCCTGCGCGATCGCGCGGATGCTGGATGCGATGCTCATGACGGCATTCCCGAGCCGGGCGACAGCGTGACCACGTTGGCCTGCGGCTTCGGCGCCGGGCGGGCGGCATATTTCGCCATCACCTCGGCGCGCGGACCGAACGTCTCCATCGCGCCGTTGGCTTTGAGCACCAGCATCTTGTCGACGGTCTGCAGGATCGATGGACGATGCGCCACCACGATCACCGTCACGCCGTCGCGCTTCAGCTGATTGAGGGTTTCGAGGAGCGCCTGCTCGCCGAGGCCGTCGAGGTTGGAGTTCGGCTCGTCCAGCACGATGTAGCGCGGATCGCCATAGAGCGCGCGGGCGATGCCGATGCGCTGGCTCTGGCCGCCGGAGAGGTTGTGGCCGTAGTCGCCGATCTCGGTGTTGTAGTCCTTGGGCAGGCCCAGGATCATCTCATGCGCGCCGGCACGCTGCGCCGCGCGCACCACCGCGTCCGGTTCGCCCTCGTCGAGGCGGGCGATGTTCTCGCGCACCGAGCCCGCGAACAGTTCGACGTCCTGCGGCAGATAGCCGATGTGGCGGGAGAGCTCGCCGCGCGGCCAGGCATAGATGTCGGCGCCGTCGAGACGCACCGCGCCGCTGGTGCACGGCCAGGCGCCGACCAGAAGGCGCACCAGCGTCGACTTGCCCGCCGCCGACGGCCCGACGATGCCGAGCGACTCGCCCGGCAGCAGGTCGAACGCGATGCCGGAGAGCACCATGCGGCGCGTACCGGGCAGGGTGTAGGCGAGGCCGTTCACCTGCAGGCGGCCCGATGGCGACGGCAGCCGCATGCCCTCGTCGCGCTTGGGCGACTGCGCCAGAAGCTTGGCGATGCGCTCGCGGGCAAGGCGCACGGCGATGATCGTCTTCCAGGTCGAGACCAGCGTCTCGATGGGCGCCAGGGCACGCGCGCCGATGATCGAGGCACCGATCATGATGCCGCCGGTCGCCTGGAAATCGAGCAGCAGGAGCGCGCCGGTGCCCAGCAGCAGGACCTGGATCGCCAGACGCACGCCGCGCGAGGTCGACGACAGCCGGCTGTCGCGGTCGGCGGCCTCGGTGCCCATGGCGAGGCTTTCGAGCCAGCTCTTGCGCCAGCGCTCGGTGAAGATCTGCGACATGCCCATGCCTTCGAGCACGTCGGCATTGCGCAATCCGTCGTCGGCGAAGGTCTGGGCGCGGGCGCCGAGCTGGATGGCGCGGGTCAGCGTCGGATTGGTCAGCCGCTGGTTGAGCAGCGCGATGCCGACCAGCAGGGCGCCGCCCACCAGCACCACCAGCACGAACCACGGGCTCAAGAGGAACAGCACGACGAAGTACACGACGATGAACGGCGCATCGAGCAGCGCGCCGAAGCCGGGGCTGCCGAGGAAACCGCGGATGGTCTCCACGTCGCGCAGGCCCGAGCGCATCGTGTGGCCGCTGTTCTGCGAGGAGGTGGCGATCATCGCGCGCAGCACCTGCGCCGAAAGGCGATCCGCCACCCGCATGCCGATGCGCGCGAGCAGCCGCGAACGCAGCGAGTCGAGCACCGCGAACACCGCGAGCGCCACCGCCGCGATGACGGTCAGCAGGATGAGCGTCTCGTTGCTGCGGCTCGACAGCACGCGGTCGTAGACCTGCAGCATGTAGAACGAGGTGGTCAGCGCCAGGATGCTCATCACCGCGCTGAACAGGAAGGCGGAAACGACCAGCGGCCGGCTGGCGGCGATCGCGAGCCTTACGGGATCGTTTGCGTCGTTGCGTGGGATCTGGCCTTGGGCGCTCACGTCAGTCTCCGAATCCGAACCACGCGTCGGCACTGTCGTCATAGTGCGCGCGCGGATCGTAATATTTCACGTTGAGGCTCAGATGGCGCGCGGTAAGCTGCCCGGCGGCGGCCAACACGCGATAGGCGGAGATGGCATAGTCGTGCCGCGCCGTCGCCGCCGCGATCTGGGCGTTCACATATTCCTGCTGGGCGTTCAGCACGTCGAGCTCGGTGCGCTCGCCGCCGCGCCGTTCTTCGGCGACGCCCGCCACCGCCGCCTGGTCGGCGGTCGCTTCCGACACGCTCGCCAGCACCGCCGCCTTCTCGGAGACCAGCGCCGTCCAAGAGGTGTCGACGTCCTGCTGCACCCCGCGCTGCGCGGTCGCGATGTCGATCGTGGTCTGGTGCGCGACATCCTTGGCGCGGCGCACCGTCGCTTCGTCGCCGCCGCCCTGATAGATCGGCACCGTCACCTGGCCGATCACGCTGACGACGTTCTGCGGCTTGTTGGTCGCGAAGATGTTGGTGCCGCCGGCGTCGCGCAGATACTGGTACTGGCCGGCGACGGAGACTTGCGGCAAGAGCGCGCCGGCCGCGTCGTCGACCGCATAGTCCGCCGCCTTGGCGCTGTACTTCGCCTGAAGCAGGTCCGGATTCTGACGGAAGGCGAGATCGAGCGCGGTGTCGCGCGTCGCGGGCAGGGCGGGGAGGCGCCCGTCGTCGAGCAGCGTCTCCGCCGGACGGCCGATGACGTTCTGGAACTCGGCCCGGCTCGCCGCCAGCCGCGCATCGGCGAGGGCGAGGTCGGACTTGGCGCGGTTCAGCCGCGCCTCGGCCTGCAACTCGTCGGTCTTGGTGACGTCGCCGGCCCGCAGCTCGGTGGTCACGGCGTTCAGCTCGTTCTCGAGCGACTTTACGTTGTCAGCGTTGAGCCGCTGGATATCCGTGTCGCGCAGCACGTCTTCATAAGCCGTGATCGCCGCCAGCAGCACCTGCTGCTCGGTGGAGAGCAGCTGGGCGCGTCCCGCGCGCACCAGCGCGATGGCACGGCTGACCTCCGCCGACGTGCGCCCGCCGCGAAAAATATTCTCGCTGACCGTGACCTGTCCGATCACCGGCGTGGTGTTGAACGGTGCCGCGATGCCCTGCACGGCGCCGCGTTCCAATCCGTACGAGCCCGATGCGTTGACGCTCGGCCGCCAGCCGGCATTGGCCTGCGCGACGCCCTGGTCGAGCGCCTCGAGGGCGGTGCGGGCGCTGGCGAGTTGCGGGTTGGTCTCATAGGCGACGGCCAGCGCATCGGAGAGGGTGAACTGCGCCGAGGCGGGTGCGGAAACGCACACCACCAAACCCACGGCAGCCAGTCCGATACGAACGCCCATCGATTCGATCCGAGTAGTCCCTACACCCGAGTTCCACCATCGCACGGAACCATTGCGAACATTGGTTCCGGGCATTCGCTCAAATGCTGCTCTGCGGGGTAAGGGTTCGGTGCCCCAACGTCCTTCCACCCATTACACAGAATAAATGACTGAAGGAATATGCACAAACACCAGCAGGGCTCGCCTCGGTTGAGATTTAACGTTAGGCTTTGAAAATCCACCCAAATTGGGGCGTATCGTGTACGACAGATCGTTCTTGTTGAGCACGGATTCACTCTTCCGGCAGGAATCCGCGGCGGACGGTTTTTCGTCCGCAAGCGGCACGCTCGATCTGCTCGGCGCGCGCGCGTCGGCAAATCTTTTCTCCGCATCGCAGAGCACGGGTGGCATCCACACGCCCGAGACGCTGATCGCGCCGTCGGCGCAGCTCGGCAGCATCGGTCAACATATCGAAGCAGGCACGCCCGGCAATTTCGGCATGAGCGACGAAGTGGCGTTCATCGCCGGCGTCTACAGCGACGGCACGCTGCCGCTTTATGCCTTCAGCGCCTGGAACAGCGACACCCCGGCAACCTATACCGGCGGCTTCACCAACACCGCGAAATGGGGTGCGTCGACCGCCGGCACGACCGGCGGCACGGTCGACTACTATTTCAATCCAGCCTCCAACTGGAACGCGACGGAGCAGACCTTTCTCGCGGCCGGCCTGGCGCTGTGGTCCGACGTCGCCAACATCCATTTCGTCCAGACCACCAACGCGGCGTCCGCGCAGATCGAGTTCACCCGCGGCACCGACGGCGGCGCCGAGACCACGCCGAGCGAGACCGGCCCGTCCGGTGCCGGCACGACCGGCGGCAGCGTCCTTCTGACGCTCACCCACGCGACGGTCTCGATCGACACCTCGGTCGCGGGCTTCGGCCCGATCAACGGCTCGTTCACCGCCGAGGGCGGCTACCCGATCATGACCTTCCTGCACGAGGAGGGACATTCGATCGGCCTCGGCCATGCCGGCGCCTATAACGGCGACGTCAACTCGTCGACGCAGCAGTTCAGCCCCTACGACACGCGGCTTTGGTCGATCATGTCGTACATCGAGCCGCAGGATTCGCGCGCGGAGTATTTCAGCTCCTATCCGGTGACCGGCACGAGCTGGCACGGCAGCGATCCGACCGGCCTGATGCCGCTCGACATCCTGGCGGCGCAGGCGCTCTACGGCGCGCCGACCACGACGCCGCTCTCGGGCGGCCAGACCTTCGGGTTCGACTGCAACGTCGCCGGCGCGACCGAGATGTTCTTCGACTTCACCAAGAACACCACGCCGATCCTCACCCTCTACGACACCGGCACCGGCAACACGCTGGACCTCTCGGGCTACACCACCGCGTCGACCGTCAATCTGAACGCCGGGATGTTCTCCAGCTTCGACGGCATGGTCAACAATGTCGCCATCGCCTTCGGCACCAAGATCGACGCGCTGGACGGCACGACGGGCAACGACACGGTCACCGGCAACAATGACGGCGACACCTTCACCGGCGACGGCGGCTCGGACCACTTCACCGGTGGCACGGGCGTCGACATGGCGGTGTTCGCCGGCGCACGTGCCGGCTACACGGTCCAGGCGCAAGGCGGCGGCGTGTTCACGGTCGAGAACAACACCACGCTGGCGACCACGACGCTCACCAATGTCGAGTTCGCGAAATTCGCCGATCAGACGGTCCCGTTGTCGGCGACGCCGCCGGCGCTGGCCGGCGACGGTCAGACGGGCACCTATATCGAGCAGCAGACGCCGGTCGCGGTCGACGGCACCATCACGGTCACGGCGGGCTCCAGTCCGACCATCACGGGCGCGCTCGTGCAGATCAGCACCGGTTTCGTCACGGGCGACACGCTTTCGCTGCCCGCCAATGCCAATGGTATAACGGCGTCTTGGGATCCCACCACGCACGACCTGACGCTCGGCGGATCGGCCACCGCGGCGCAATATCAGGATGCCCTGCGCTCGGTGGTGTTTTCATCCACCAGCGACAATCCCGGCAGCGTCCAGCGCGGCTTTGCCATGTACGTGACCGACAGCGGCGGCGAACAGAGCAACGTCGCCCTCGATGTCGTCCATGTGGTGCCGGTCAACGATCCGCCGTCCGGCACCGATGCGACGCTGTCGATCGCCGACGCGGCCTATACCTTCAAGACAGCCGATTTCGGCTTCCACGACGTCGATGCGAACGTCTTCGAAACCGTCCTGATCACGACGCTGCCGGCGGCGGGCACGCTGAAAGACGACGGCGTCGCCGTCCATGCCGGCCAGATCGTCAGCACGGACGACATCAACTCGGGCGAATTGGTCTATACGCCGAACGGCTCGGGCACGAACTACGCGCACTTCACCTTCCAGGTGGGGGACGATGGCGGCACCGCGAATGGCGGCAGCGACACCGATGCAACTCCCAACACGCTGACCTTCAACGTCGCGCCGCCGGTAACGTCGCCGACACTGGGCGGCGGCACCCAGCCGGAGCAGACCTATATCGAGGGCGGCGCGCCGTTCACGCTCTTCCCGGGCAGCACCGTCGCGCTGCCGGCCGGCGAGACGATCCACTGGATCGTCATCAACGGGGCGGGCACCAACCAGCTCGTGCTGCCGACGACCCCCGGCTTCTCGATGAGCTTCTCCAACGGCACCTACTTCCTGGGAAGCGGCACCGGCGACGCCGCGGCATTCGCGGCGGCGCTCAGCAGCATCCAGTTCGTCTCGAACACCGACAACCCGACGGGCGACGGTTCGGCGGCCAGCGGGCCGCCTTCCACCACCCTCACGATCACCGCGCAGCTCGCCACGACGGACAATGTGCTGAGCAACGTGATCTCGAACCAGGTGCTCGTCGAGGCGGTCAACGATCCGCCGTCGGGCGCCGATAAGACGCTCAACATCATCGAGAACACGCATACCATCGTCGCCAACGATTTCGGCTTCACCGACGTCGATCTCAACAATTTCGCGGGCGTCGTGATCACCACGATTCCCAATGCCGGCAGCCTGACGTTGAACGGGACGGCCGTCACCGCCGGCCAATTCGTCGCGATCGCCGACATCAACGCGCAGAAGCTGGTGTTCACGCCCGCCGGCACGGGCACCAACTACGCGCACTTCACTTTCCAGGTGGAGGACGACGGCGGCACGCAGCTCGGCGGCTCCAATCTCGATCCGACGCCCAATACGATGACGTTCAACGTCTCGATCCAGCCGCCGCAGCTGACGAATGTCAGCAACTCCGCGTCCGGCTATACCGAGAACGCAGCGCCGATCGGCCTCGGCACCATCACGATCACGGCGTCGATCCCGCAGACCATCGCTGGCGCGACGGTGGCGCTCACCGGTTTCCAGCCCGGCGACACGCTGACCTTCACGCCGCAATCCGGCATCACCGGTTCCTACAATGCGACGACGGGCGTCCTGACGTTCAGCGGCACCGCGAGCGCCGCCACCTATCAGACCCTGCTGCATTCCGTCAGCTATTCCTCGACCAGCGACAACCCGACCGATTACGGCGCCGATCAGAGCCGGTTCGCGCAGTTCACCGTCACGGACGGCGCCAACAGCAGCAACACCGTCCAGCAGTTCATCACGATCACCGCGGTGAACGATCCGCCGGTGCTGAGCGGCGCGGGCAACACCGCGAGCTATACGGAGCATGCCGCCGGCGTTGCGGTCACGCCGGGCATCGTGGTCGCCGATCCGGACAATATGACGGTGGCGAGCGCCACGGTCACGATCTCGAGCGGATTCGCCGCCGGCGACGTGCTGAGCTACGTCAACCCGAATCCGGACAGCAGCGCCGTCAGCGCCAGTTGGAACGCCACGACGCACACCCTGACGCTGAGCGGCAGCGACACGCTCGCCGACTATCAGGCGGTGCTGCGGGCCGTCACGTTCTCCTCGACGAGCAGCGACCCGACGCTCGGCGGCACCGACACAAGCCGCACCATCAGCGTGACGGTCAGCGACGGCGCGCTGTCGAGCGCCGCCGTCACGAGCACCGTCGCCGTCACCGGACTGGACGTCGCGCCGGTGCTGGCGGGGGGCGGCAACACGGCCGCCTACACCGAGCAGGGCACGGCCGCCGCCGTCGTGCCGAACCTCACGGTCTCCGATGCCGACAACACGACGCTGGCGAGCGCCACCGTCACCATCTCGAACGGCTTTGCCGCGGGCGACCTGCTCAAATTCACCAACCAGAACGGCATCACCGGTTCCTACAACGCGACGACGCATGCCCTGACGCTGTCGGGCAGTGCGTCGCTTGCGAACTATCAGGCGGCCCTGCGCTCGGTCACGTTCGCCTCGACGAGCGACGATCCGACCCTCGGCGGCAGCGACGCCAGCCGCAGCATCAGCGTCACGGTCAACGACGGCACCTTGTCCAGCGCCGCCGCCACCAGCAGCGTCGCGGTCACGGCCGTGGACGACGCGCCGGTCATCGGCGGCGCCAACACCACCGTGAACTATACCGAGCAGGGCACGCCCGTCGCGGTGCTCCCGGGCATCACGCTCGCCGATCCCGACAATACCACGCTGACCGGCGCGGTGGTCGGCATCCCCGGCGGCGCCGCCGCCGGGGACATCCTCAATTTCGTCAACCAGAACGGCATCACGGGCGTGTGGGTCGCCTCGTCCAATGCCCTGGTCCTGTCGGGGACGGCGTCGCTCGCGGCCTATCAGGCCGCGATCCGCTCGGTCACCTATTCGTCGACCAGCCACGATCCGACGCTCGGCGGCACCGATACGACGCGCACCATCGGCGTGACCGTGAACGACGGCACGTTGCAGGCCGGCGCCCTCGGCACCGTCGCGATCACGGCGGTGGACGATGCACCGGCGCTGACCGGCGGCGGCAATACGGCGGCCTATACCGAGCAGGGCGCGGCCGCCGCGGTCGTGCCGGGCATCGTCGTCTCCGACGTCGACAACACGACGCTGGCGGGCGCCAGCGTCACCATCTCGAACGGCTTTGCCGCCGGCGACATCCTGAACTTCGCCAACCAGAACGGCATCACCGGCAGCTGGAATGCGGCGACGCACGTCCTGACGCTGTCGGGCAGCGCGTCGCTCGCGAACTACCAGGCGGCGCTGCGCGGGGTGACCTTCTCCTCGACCAGCGACGATCCGACCCTCGGCGGCACCGATGCCGGCCGCACGATCAGCGTCGCGGTCAGCGACGGCACGCTGTCCAGCACGGCTGCCACCAGCACGGTCGCCGTCACGGCGGTGAACGACGCACCGGTGCTCGGCAGCGGCGGCAACACCGTCGGCTACACCGAGCAGGGTACCGCCGTCGCGGTCAATGCCGGTCTCACGGTCGCGGATCCCGACAATGCGACGCTGGCGGGCGCCACCGTCGTCATCGCGAGCGGTTTCGCCGCCGGCGACATCCTCAACTTCGCCAACCAGAACGGCATCTCCGGGTCTTGGAACGCCGCCACGCATGTGCTGACGCTGAGCGGCGCGGCATCGGTCGCCAACTATCAGGCGGCGCTGCGGTCGGTCACCTTCTCGTCGCCGAGCGACGATCCGACCGCCGGCGGCACCGATGCGAGCCGCACGATCGCCTTCCAGGTCGACGACGGCCAGTCCGCGAACCATGCCAGCAACATCGCCTCCACGACGCTGAACGTCACCGCCGTGAACGACGCGCCGGTGCTCGGCGGCGGCGGCAATACGGTCGGGTACACCGAGCAGGGCGCTGCCGTCGCGGTCGATACCGGCGTCACGGTCGCCGATGCGGACAACACGACGCTGGCCGGCGCCACGGTCACCATTGCGAGCGGCTTCGTGGCCGGCGACGTGCTGAATTTCCTCAACCAGAACGGCATCACCGGCAACTGGAACGCGGCGACCCATGCCCTGACGTTGTCGGGCAGCGCATCGCTCGCGAACTACCAGGCGGCGCTGCGGTCCGTCACCTTCTCCTCGCCCAGCGACAACCCCGACAATTTCGGCGCCAATCCCAGCCGCACGATCGCCTTCCAGGTCGACGACGGCCAGTCGGCAAACCATGCCAGCAACGCGATCTCGACCACGCTGAACGTCACGGCGGTGAACGATGCGCCGGTGCTGGGTGGCGCGGGCAACAGCGTCGGCTACACCGAGCAGGGCACGCCGGCCGTGCTCGACGGCGCGATCACGATCGCCGACGACACCGCGACGCTGGCCGGCGCCAGCATCGCCATCGCGAGCGGCTTCGTCGCGGGCGACGTGCTGAATTTCCTCAACCAGAACGGCATCACCGGCAGCTGGAACGCGGCGACGCACATCCTGACCCTGAGCGGCACCGCGTCGCTCGCCAACTACCAGGCGGCGCTGCGCTCGATCACCTTCTCCTCGCCAAGCGACAATCCCGACAATTACGGTACGAGCCCGAACCGCACCATCACCTGGCAGGTCGATGACGGCCAGCCGTCCAACCATGCCAGCAACACCGTCTCGACCGCGCTGCACGTCACCGCGGTGGACGACACGCCGGTGGCGCACAACGACGATTTCGCGACGACCGAATACACCGCGATCGGCGGCCTCAACGTCTTCGCCGACAACGGCCACGGCGCCGACAGCGATCCGGACAATCTCAGTCTCGTGGTGCAGGCGGTGAACGGCTCGGCCGCCAATGTCGGCCACCAGATCGCGCTCGCCTCGGGCGCGCTCGTCACCGTCAACGCGGACGGCAGCTTCTTCTACGATCCGAACGGCGCCTTCAATCTCGCCGCGCCGGAATCGGGCGCCAGCAACACCACTGCCACCGACACCTTCAACTACACGATCAACGGCACGGTGGAGACCGCGACGGTGACGGTCACCGGCGTCGACGGCAACGACACGCTGCACGGCACCGCGGGCAACGACCATCTCGACGGCGGCATCGGCGACGACACCGTGGTGTTCACCGGCGATCAGGCGGACTACACGATCAGCTTCGACACCACGACGCTGACCTACACCGTCCAGGACAACCGGCCTGGCGCGCCCGACGGCACCGACACGGTCAAGGACGTCGATCACTTCCAGTTCGCCGACGGCACCTTCGATTATTCGACGTATGTCGTGAGCGGCACCAACGCGCTTGGCGGCACCATCACCACGGCCTATGACGAGGGCAACAATCATCCCTGGGCGTCGTTCACGACCTCGACCGATGCGCAAGGCAGCCTGCTCCTCGAGAACATCACGACCGACGCCGGGGTGGTGTGGACCAATAGCTTCGACACGACGAACTCAAGCGACGTGCTGTGGTCGACGACGAGCCTCATCCAGAACCTGCCGCAGACCGAGGTGGACACCTACGACGACGGCACGCACACCGTGACGCTCTTCAACTATACCGGCAGCGAGCCCTGGGCGCAGGCGGAGCTCTTTTTCGACGCCAACTGGAATGTCGTCGCGATCGGCGGCCAGAACCGCGACGGCTCGCAGATCACCGCCG
This sequence comes from Rhizomicrobium sp., assembly GCA_035551495.1. GTDB lineage: Bacteria > Pseudomonadota > Alphaproteobacteria > Micropepsales > Micropepsaceae > Rhizomicrobium. The sequence goes on from DASZMT010000100.1 coordinate 55,955, forward strand.
CGCAGGTCATGCCGGCGCTGGACACGGCACAGTGGTATGCGACGCCGTTCGACCCGAACGAAGGCCTGCCGTTGCCGCTGACGCTGACCGGCGGCAGCAACATGGACCAGCTCTATGGCGGCGCCGGCAACGACACACTGAACGGCATGGGCGGCAACGACATCATCGATGGCGGGAAGGGCAACGATACGTTGACGGGCGGAACGGGCGCCGACCACTTCGTCTTCCACGACGGCGACGGCCTCGACACCATCACCGATTTCGACGCCACGAGCGACGTGGTCGAGCTGCACGGCTACGGCATCGGCAGCTTCGCGCAGCTCCAGAGCCTGATGACCCAGTCCGGCGCCGACACCGTGATCACCTTCGATCCGAACAACGTCATCACGCTGCACAACGTGACGATCGCCCAGCTGCATAGCGGGGACTTTGTGCTGAGTTGAGGGGGCGAAGGGTGGGGATGACAGGAGCTGTCTTGGGGCTATTTGGTGGCTTTAAGGCGGCGCGGCAAGATGCTGGCGCTAAAGCGTGGACACGCTAGAGTAGCATCGCGCGCGCCACTAAAGGCGACGAGCGTCTGCTATCGGAAGAGAACGGCCGTTCGTGCCAGAATCTAGCCAACAGGACGATGGTCCCGACTACACCCTGAGCAAAGCCTTTTGGGAAAGGGGCCAGGCTCTCGGCTTCCCCATCCAATTCGACCTCGTGCTGAAGCACCTTCGGCAAGACATGAGGGACGACTGGTATTTCGACTGCTTGCAATATGACGACCTGTTCAAAAATCCGGACGAGACCAAGCGGATCGTCATGTCGCTACTGCAAGAATGGAACGGCGTGTATTGCGGCACCCGCAGCGTCGTGCGGGACATCCCCAAGAAGGGGTATGGCGAGCGCTACGGTCTGGAGACCGATTTTTTCGATCGCTTTGTCTATCAGGCGATCTGCAGCTTCCTTATCCCCTACTACGACAAGCTGCTCGGCCATCGGGTACTGAGCTATCGCTACGATCCGGCTCAGCAGAACCCCAAGTATCTGTTTAAGAATAAGATCAACCGCTGGTTCACGTTCGAAGGTGTGACCCTGACGTTCGTCCGATCGAACCGATACCTGCTTGTTACCGATCTCAGTAATTTCTTCGAGAATATTTCGCGCACGAAAATCATCGCCGCCTTGGAGGCGGCGATCCCGGAGATCGCAGCGACGGGCTCCGAAAAGCGGCAGATCCACAGTGCTATCAGCGCGCTGGACCGGTTGCTCAAGCAATGGACATTCAGCGGCGACCACGGTTTGCCGCAGAACCGGGACGCATCCGCCTTCCTTTCCAACATTTTGCTTTCGTCCGTCGACCAAGAGATGACCAAGAAGGGCTACGACTACTACCGGTACGTGGACGACATCCGCGTCCTGGCCAACACGGAGCTCCAAGCTCGCCGCGCTCTTCAGCAGCTCATCAGGGAATTGCGGAAGGTTGGTTTGAACATCAACACGAGCAAGACCGAAATTTTGCCACCGGACGTGCCGCAGGATACGCTAGCCACGTACTTCCCTTCGCAGGATAGTTCGACGATCGCCATCAATCAGATGTGGCAATCCCGCAGCCGCAGGATCGTTACCCGCTCCGTCGCTTACATTTTCGAGCTCTTGGCCGGTTGCATCGAAAATGGGAACACGCAGAAGCGGCAATTCCGCTTCGCGGTGAACCGCGTGGCGCAGATTGTGGAATCCGGTCTCTTCGATGTTGGCGACGCACTTTCGACTACATTGCTCGATACGCTCTCCCATTCACTTTCGAAACATGCCGTCTCGACGGATCAATACTGCCGCCTAATAGCGACGCTCGACCGCGATGGACGGTGCCTTCCAGCGCTGGAACGCTTCCTGCTGGAGGAGGAAGGCGCCATCCACGATTGGCAGAACTACAATCTGTGGATGCTGCTTGGGTCGCGGAAATACAGGTCGGACAAGCTGGTCGAGTTGGCCGATCGAAAGCTCCGTGAGGATATGAAGTCGGGCGAGTCCGCCGCCATCTTGATTTGGCTGCGGTGCGTGGGCGAGACGGGACTTATCCGCCAATGTATCGAAAGGTTCGACGGCTTACCCTATCAAAGCGCCCGATACCTTCTGATCGCCTCTTCCGTGCTTTCCGAGGACGATTTGAAGCCATTGTATGGCCATGTGCCCACCGGTCTCAAAGGTACAGCATTAAGAGCGGAACACCACACCAACGAGGAAGGGTTGCCCTTCGCGAAACGGGAGCCGCCCGATCTGCTGGACCTTGTCGACGAGGTCAGCGCGTATGATTGATCTCGCCTCGAAATTGTTCCTCTTCATGAAGGATTTTACCGGCCGAGGCGCGGACTGTTTCTACTGGTTCGACGATGGACGACTGATCGAGATCGGCGCGCAAGATGTCGTCGACTTCGCTGGTGCGGTCGTCTGCCACGACTTCTGGATGATACGCGATGCGCTGTTCGACAAGACGAAAACTCTGCCGAAGATGATCATAGACCTCGACGAGTTCCGCATATCGACCAGCGGAAACCCCGAAGATCGGCTCGCGCGCGAGAAGTACGACGTCACCGCCGCGCTCGAGCAACATGGGGCCGAACAAGAGGTATGCTCGACTTACAAACGGATGTTCAACAAAGCCATACCGTTCGAGCCGGAGGCCGCGGCTAAGGCGGCCGCAGCACTCGCAAAAATGTATCTCGCGTTGCTTAAGTACGCGGCGGCCGAAGGCGAGATGGAACGCTTTTTCGCCGTCGAAGTGCCCGTCTACCGACTCCTTCAAAGCGCGATGACCGCCGGCATCGTCATCGACAGCCGGCAATTATCGGAGATGCGCTCCGAGGCGGAGCACGACTACTTCACGTGTCTGAAGGAGTACTCCGCGAAGCACGACATGCCGTTGGAAACACCAGACAGATCAGCATTGGAAGAAAAGCTACGGTCGGAGTCGTTCGAACTGGACGATGTCTCGATCGAATATCTCCTGGAATACGTACCGCATGAGCGCGATTTCGGGAGCGACACTATGGCGCTCCAGGAGGCCGACGCCGCGCGCCGGGTGCTCGGTTCGCTGACCTTGTCGACCAAGAACATACGGCCTGTTCTGGATGTGTTCGGCTCTAGGACCTCGCGCATTCACGTGCGCAGTCCCAACCTGCAGAACATTCCGAAGAAGTATCGCAAAATCATCGCTTCGCACGAAGGCGCCAAGCTAAGTTACATAGACTTCGACCAGTACGAGGTAGGGATCATGGCGGCCCTCTCCGGGGATGCTGAGCTTATGAAACTCTACGCCGCAGGTGATATGTACGACCTGTTTGCCACTGAGCACTTGGGGCTTTTGGAGAGCAGGAAGGCTGCGAAGCAGCTTTTCCTGTCCTACGCTTATGGAATGAGCAGGAAAGCACTGGTCGATGCGGCGTTTTCGCTGGGCGTGGATCGGGCGCGAGCTAAAACGGCCTTCAGGCTTTTCGAACGCTACGAGACCTGGAAAAAGTCGGTCTGGGCCGATTTCAAAGTCAATGGTCGTGTGGGGACTCTGCTTGGCAATCACTACAGGCGAGAGAGGCGTGGTTCGCTGACCGGCAAGGAACAGCGATCTGCCGTAAGCCAAGTCGTGCAAGGGATGGCATCCCTCATCTTCAAGCGTGCGCTGCTGGATGTCGGAGGACTGATCGACGTTACTATTATTCTACCGATGCATGACGCGCTGCTCTTCGAACACCGGTCGGCGGATACGCCCGGCAAAGTCGTGGCGGTATTCGCGAACGCAATGACGACAACGCTGGAAGGACGGGTGAAAGGCAAGGCATCTGTCGGTGCTTTTGCCGCCAACTGAGCGCATGTCCACCCCGCTGTCGTCGGAACGCCGGGCTGCACTGGGGAAATCGATGGCGGACAGGGAGGGATTCGAACCCTCGAACGGCTATTAACCGTTACACACTTTCCAGGCGTGCGCCTTAAACCACTCGGCCACCTGTCCGGGAGGGCGCGGAATATCGCGCCTGGGCCCCAAAAGCAAACCCAAGGATTTCCTGGCCTGTGGGCAGCCGCGCGCGCCGGAACGCGCCTCCCGGCGATCAACTTTTGGCCTAAGTCGCTGTCAACATGAACCTTTCGACGATTTGGCGAAACATTTGAGCGATCTCGCCTCCTAAGTCGCGGAACATCATCCGCGCAGGGAAGCATGCCGCCCCAAGCCCGCCCATCCGTTCCGCCATCCGTCGCAGCGGCGATCGATGCCGCGCTGGCGGCAAGGGACTTCGTGGGCGCGGGCCGGCTCGCGGCCGAGGCGCTCGACGCCGGCCATGTCCATCCCCTGCTGCTCCACCTGCGTGCCGTTGCCTACAAGCGCGACGGCCGCCATGCGGCCGCACTCGCCGATCTGGAGCGTGCCGCACAGTTCGCACCGCACGCCGCAATGCTGATGATGGAGACCGCCGACTGTCTCAACGCGCTCGGCCATTACGAGCGCGCCGTTGCGCTCGCGTCCGAGGCGATCGCGCGGGATCCGCGTCAGCCGCTTGCCTGGCGGATCAAGGGCGCCGCGCTGCAGAGCCTCGCCGATCTCGACGGCGCGTGGGCGGCATTCGCCGAGGCGGCGCGCCTCGACCCGTCGGATGCGTCCGCCCATGCCAGCCTGGCGCAGATCGCCGCCGGCCAGAGCCGTCTTGCGGAGGCGCGCCGCCACGCGACGCGCGCGCTGGCGATCGAGCCGGGCAACGACGCCGCGCTCCTGGCGGTCGCCGCCGCCGACCGCGCCGACGGCCGCCTGGACGAGGCCCGCACCCGTCTCGAGGCCGTGCTGCGCCACGACGATGTGCAGGTGCCGCTGCGCGCGATGGCCAAGAGCGAACTCGGCGAGGTCCTGCATGCCGAAGGGCGCACCGCCGAGGCCTTCGAGTCCTATCGCGACGCCAAGTCGGCATGGAAGAGCTTCTACGGCCCGTATGTCCTGAAGCCCGGCGTCGAGACCATTCCGGCGCAGCTTGCCCGTCTTGCCGCCGGCCTCGCGGCCCTGCCGCAGGGGCCATGGTAGACCGCGCGCCGCCCCATCTCGCGCCCAAGGGCCTTGCGTTCATCCTCGGCTTCGCCCGTTCGGGCACGACGCTCCTGGGACAGATCCTGGCGGCGTCGTCCGATATCGTGATGCTGGAGGAGCGCGAGGTGCTGTCGTCCTCCGCCGGCGGCTTCGTGCAGAGCCCGGATGGCCTCGCCCGG
>DASZMT010000101.1:0-22152 GCA_035551495.1 Rhizomicrobium sp.
ATCGGGCTGGGCATCGGCGCCGCGGCGTTCTCGGTGGTCTATCTGCCGCTGCGCGCCTGGCGCATCATCACGCGCGACGGATGGGAACAGACCGACCTCGATCCCGGCATGATCAACGACGAAATCTGATCACGTTCCCGCTTCCCGATATCGCGCGCAGCGCCGCGGCGCCCGGAAAGCGCGGATCCTCGCCGCCCGGCGCGCGCGGCACCGGCGCAAAGCGCGCGAATTCCATCGTGCAGGCGCCCGTCTCCCGCGTCAGCGCCGCCAGTGCCGCGCGATAACCGAGCAGGCCCGACAACGGCCCCTCCGCGACGAGAACGGCGGGCGCCTCCGTGCCCGCGCCGGATGTCAGCACCATCGCGCGCCGCGCATTCAGATCGCCGATCACGCCGCCCAGAAAATCCTCCGGAGTCGTGACCGTCACGCGCATCGCCGGCTCCAGCAGCGCGATCGCATCGCGCCGCAATTCGCGGAACGCCGCGCCCGCCGCGGTATCGAACAGCCGCGCGGTCGAGTCGATCTCGTGATACCGCGCATCGATCAGCGTCGCGGTGAAGTCGGTGACCGCGCAACCCGCCAGCAATCCGGCCTGCCGCTGCCGTTCGATCCCCGCCCTGGCGCCTTCGGCCAGCGCAGGCGGAAGCGTGCCCCGTGTCGCGTCCACGAAAACGAAGCCCGAGCCCGGTGCGCCGGGAGCGAAGGCGAGGGTCACATCGGCGAACTCGCCTGTCCCGCCGAGCGCCCTCTTATGCGTGTGACGCACGGTCTCCTCCCGTGCCAGCACCTCGCGATAGACGACGAGCGGCGGCCCGGCGCGGAATTCGACGCCTGCGGCGCGCAGCCGCGCCAGTGTCTGCGCGATCGCCGCCTCGTCGCGCCCGCCCAGCAGCCATTGGCCGCTCTCCGCGTCGCGGCGCATCGGGCCATGGGCATCGACGGCCGCCAGCGCGCCGGCGTCCTTCGTTTCGATCGCGACCTCGATCAGCGGTTCACCGGACATCGCCGTCTCCCGGCCCTATACTAGGCCGCATGACACCCCGTCTCAAACCTGGCCTGCTCGTCCGCGCCACGATCCGCCGCGCCGAGGTCGCGGGCGCCGCCGGCTTCGTGGTGCGCAAGGGCATCGAGGAATCCGGCGCCGTGATCCTCAAGCTCAACCGCCTCGACGGCACGGTGCTCCTGCTCGGCCAGGCGCGGCGCGGCGACGGTGATCTGGTCTGGACCAAGCCGCTCGGCGACTGGACCGACGAGGCGCGCGCCACCGCCTATCTCGACAGGCAGGTGAAATTCGATCCCGACTTGTGGATCGTGGAGATCGAGGACCGCCAGGGCCGCGCCTTCGTCGACGAACCCATCGCATGACGTGCTAGCATCTGACCGTCACCGTGATGACGCCGATCCCGACCTCGCATGAACAAGCGCATCTACAACGCCATCGCCGGCCGCAACCGCGAGCGTCTCGCCGCACTGTCCGACGGCGTCTTCGCCTTCGCGATGACGGTGCTGGTCCTCGACATCCGTCCGCCGGCGCTCGAGACCGTCCATTCGGAGGCCGATCTGTGGCGTGCCATCGTGGCGCTGGCGCCGCGCCTCGTCGCCTTCCTGATGAGCTTCATGACGCTCGGCATCTTCTGGGTCGGCCAGCAGACGCAGCACGACGCGGTCGACCACACCGACCGCAGCTACACCTGGCTGCACATCGGCTTCCTGATGGCGGTGTGCCTGATGCCGTTCTCGACCGCGCTGCTCGCCGAGTTCATCACCTTCCGCGCCGCGCTGTTCGTCTATTGGCTGAACATCCTGCTGCTCGGCCTGCTGCTGCTCGCCGCCTGGTATCGCGCCAAATGGTTCGGCCTGGTCGGCCCCGACGCGGTCCAGGACATCGACGACGCCTTCGTGCGCCGCGTGCTCGTCGCCCAGGCGCTCTATGCCGCCGGCACCGCGCTCAGCCTGATCGGTCCGACCTGGTGGAGCATCGCGATGATCTTCGCGGTGCAGCTCCTCTACGTGATCGCGCCGCGCGTCTGGCCGCTGAACCGGCTGTGAGCAATCCGATGCGCGACGCGGACGGCGACGATGACGACAGCGACGATGATAACGACGCGAATCCGGCGGCGCGTTCATGGCTCGAGCGCGGCAACGGCACCGCAGCGCACCTGTCCTTTGGTGCCTTCGTCGGCGCGATCGCCGCGCTTGGCGTGCTGTCGCGCCTCAGCCGGATTGCCTACGACGTCATGACGCACGGCGAGCGGAATGTCATTTGGTTCGCGGTCGCGGCCTTCGTCGTCGCCATGATCTTCATGCCCGGCAAAAGATTCGGTGTTGGACCGCGCGGCCTGCTACTCGGCTTCGCGCCGGTCGACGGTGCCATCGATTGGCTCATGATCGCTGCGAGCGCGGCCGTCGCCTTCGGCATTGCCTACGGCCTCGGCCGCTTGACGTGATCCGATGACGCGCCTCGCCGAGATCTTCCTCGTCTTCCTGCGCCTCGGTCTGACCAGCTTCGGCGGACCCGTCGCGCATCTCGCCTATTTCCGCCGCGAGTTCGTCGAGCGGCGGCGCTGGCTGGATGCCGAGGCCTATGCCGCGCTGGTGGCGCTCGGCCAGTTCCTGCCCGGCCCGGCGAGCAGCCAGGTCGGCATGATGCTGGGGCTGATGCGCGGCGGCGTCGCGGGCGCGTTCGCCGCCTTCGTCGCTTTCACCGCGCCGTCGGCGATCCTGATGACCGCTTTCGCGCTTCTGTTGCCGCGTATCGGCGGCGTCGCCGGCGCGCCCTGGGTGCACGGTCTCAAGCTCGCCGCCGTCGCGGTGGTGGCGCAGGCGGTGTGGGGCATGGCGCACGGCCTGTTGAAGGATGTGCCGCGCGCGATCCTCGCCGCGCTCGCCGCCGTTGCCGCGATTGCGTTGCCCTTTGCCTTCACCCAGCTCGCGGTGATCGCCGCCGCCGGCCTTATCGGCTTCGTCGTCGTGCGCCCACCGGCGCAAGCGCCGGCGCTCCCGCCCCTGCCGGTGCGAGGCACGGTGAGCGCCGGCGCGTTGATCCTTTTCGTCGCGCTGCTGGGCGGCGCGCTGATCTTCCCGTCCTTCGCCGCCGCGTTCTACAGAAGCGGTGCGCTGGTGTTCGGCGGCGGGCATGTCGTGCTGCCGCTGTTGCAGAAAGCGGTTGTCGACACCGGCTGGGTCGACCGTGCGACCTTCCTCGCCGGCTATGGCGCGGCGCAGGCCATGCCGGGCCCGCTGTTCAGCTTTGCCGCGTTCCTCGGTGCCGCGACGCACGGCATTGGCGGCGCGGCCTTGGCGCTGGGCGCGATCTACCTGCCGTCGTTCCTGCTGGTATTGGGTGCCGCGCCGTTGTGGCACGAGGCACACCGCCATCCCGCCCTGCGCGCCGGCATCGCCGCGATCAATGCCGCCGTCGTCGGCCTTCTCGCCGCCGCGCTCTACACGCCGGTATGGACGGGCGCCGTGACGAGCCCCGAGGACGGCCTGATCGCCGTGCTGCTGACGCTTCTTCTCATTGGCCGCAATGTGCCGCCCTGGGTGATCGTGATCCTCGGTATCGTGCTGGCGTTGGTGGTGCCGCGCTGAGCCGGCGTCAGCGAACGACCGTCGCGTTGAACGCGCCTTCGATCTCGGTCTTCTGTCCCGGCACGCAGAAATGGATCTTGCCGGCCAGTGCGCCACCCTTGGCCGCGCCCCACTCGACGCGGATCGAGGCCGGCTCCTGCGTGAAGCTGGTGTCCACGTTCGCCGCTTCGAGCTGCAGCGACCAGCCCTGCACCTCGGGCGTGCCGGGCGCGGCCGCCGGCTGTCCGCCGATGGAATCCACCGGCAGCACGCGGAAGGTGCGCCCCGCCGGCGATTTGCCCAGCGGCACCAGCATGTCGACCGTCGCTTCGTTGAAGATGCCGCCGGTCTCGATGTTCAGCGTGTAGCGGTCGAATTTGGCGCGGTCGACCTCCATGCCGTCCTTGGTGACGTCGACATGGATCTTGTCCGGCACGAACGGCTTGCCCATGACGCTGCCGGACACCGGCTTGTCCGCGACGGTGCCCACGCTGCAATCGGCCGGTTCGGCGAAGGCGGGGAGGGCGGCGCCCGAAAGCAGCAAAGCGGCGAACGCGCCGCGCGAAACCGATGTCATCATGAGGGGCTCCAAATGGCTTTGAATATGCGGGGAGCATGCCGCAGAAGCGGCCCGGCGCCTAAGATTTGCGTCTGGCCGGCATACGGGGCTGTGACCAAGTTCGCTGCTGTGCTATGGTACCGGCATGAAGCATGATCGTAGCGCCGCCTCGACCTTCTCTTAGCGACGTCCAGGAACCGACTTGGCGCGCCGCGCCAACCTTGCTCCCGCTTCTCCCACCCGCTACACCCCGCCGCCATGAGCCACACGCCCGCCAGCGAAGCTGCGAGACGCCGCACCTTCGCGATCATCTCGCATCCCGACGCCGGCAAGACGACGCTGACCGAGCACCTGCTGCTGCTCGGCGGCGCGATCCATGCCGCGGGCCGCGTCAAGGCGCGCGGCGAGGCCCGGCGCGCCAAGTCCGACTGGATGAAGATCGAGCAGGAGCGCGGCATCTCCGTCACCTCCGCCGTCATGACCTTCGAGTTCGAGAACGCCGTCTTCAACCTGCTCGACACGCCGGGCCACGAGGATTTCTCGGAAGACACCTACCGCACGCTCACCGCCGCCGACAGCGCGGTGATGGTGATCGACGCCGCCAAGGGCATCGAGGCGCAGACCCGCAAGCTGTTCGAGGTCTGCCGGATGCGCGACATCCCGATCATGATCTTCGTCAACAAGATGGACCGCGAGGCGCGCGACCCGCTCGAGCTGCTCGACGAGCTCGCCGACCAGCTCCAGCTCGAATGCGCGCCGATGGTGTGGCCGGTCGGCATGGGGCTCAACTTCAAGGGCACGATCGATCTCTACACGGAAGAATTCACCCCGTTCAACGACGCGGCCCTGGACAGCCTTTCGGCCGAGGAGAAGGCCAAGCTCGACGAGGATATCGAGCTCGCCCGCGCCGGCCTGCCGCGCTTCGACCACGGCACCTATCGCGAGGGCCATCAGGCGCCGGTGTTCTTCGGCTCGGCGCTGAAGAATTTCGGCGTGCGCACGCTGCTCAGCGCGCTCGCCAGGAACGCGCCGCCGCCCGGCCCCTCCGCCACCAAGGCCAAGCTGGTCGAGCCGTCCGACGCCCAGGTGACCGGCTTCGTCTTCAAGGTCCAGGCCAATATGGACCCCAACCATCGCGACCGCGTCGCCTTTCTGCGTCTCGCATCCGGCAAATTCCGCCGCGGCATGAAGCTCACCCAGTCCGGCACGCACAAGGCGATCGGCATCCACAACCCGATCCTGTTCTTCGCCCAGGAGCGCGAGACGGTCGACGAGGCGTGGCCCGGCGACATCATCGGCATTCCGAACCACGGCGTGCTGCGCGTCGGCGACACGCTGTCGGAGTCCGGCGAGGTCGTGTTCACGGGCATCCCGAACTTCGCGCCCGAGATCCTGCGCCGCGTGCGCCTCGCCGATCCGATGAAGCAGAAGCATCTGACGCGCGCCCTCGAGAGCCTGGCGGAAGAGGGCGTGACGCAGGTGTTCAAGCCGCAGATCGGCGCGCAATGGATCGTCGGCGTGGTCGGCCCGCTGCAGCTCGACGTCCTGAAGTCGCGCCTGGTCGCCGAATACGGTCTCGACGCCGATCTGGAGCCGGCGCCCTACGAGACCGCGCGCTGGCTGTCGGGCAGTGACGCCGACCTCGAGAAGTTCGCCGCGTCGAACCGCGGCGGCATGGCGGCGGACCGCGACGGCGCGCCGGTGTTCCTGGCCAAGAGCCAGTGGGAGGTCGGGTATGTCACCGACAAATTCCCGAACGTGAAGCTCGCCAAGACCCGCGAGCGCGCCGACGTGCACGCGGAAGACTAGGCTTTTGCGCCGCGTCGCGACCGCCTGCGCCGTTTCTTCGCGCGCGCCGCGATCTCGCGCAGGTCGTCTTCCAATTCGAGATCGGGCGCCTGCCGCGCTTCGGCGAGCGCGACGAACAGGCTCTTGCCCGGCCGCTGCATCCACAACAGCAAGGCCTGCAGCGACGGGATCTGCAGCAGCCGCGGCTCGAACACGGCCTCCGCATCGGCGAGGTCGCCTTCCACGAACAGGGCGGCGTCGAGCAGGCGTTGCGCCAGCGGCCCTTCGATCAGTCCGGCATATTCGGGGCCCTTCGCGCGGGCCCGAAGGATCGCGAGGCCCGGAACGGCGCCGCCGATCACCGGAACATACCAGCCGATCTTGCGCGCCCGCGACAGCGGCGCCTTGCCCTTCAACGCCCCGGCGCCGAGGCGATAAAGCGGCAGCGGATGCCCGGTACTGGCCGCGCCGCGCAGCGATGGCATGTGCGCGGCGCGGGGCAGTCGCCTCCGCAATGCCGCGTGCAATATCTTGCGGCAGGCGGTCTGAGGGGGTTGCGTGCGTATGGTCATGGTGTCACGTCGTCGTGTAGCTGTCGCTCCAGCTTCCGCCGGAGTAGGAGTTCGCGAATTCCTCGTAGAGATAGGTCCCGGGCTGCGGAACGACGCTGTCGCCATCCGGGTCCAGGATGACGACCTCACCGTCGGCATCGGTATCGCCGTGACATCCGATCATCAGGACATAATGGTGGTCGTCGCTGCCCGTAGCCCATTTGATCTTGCAGCAGATGGGGCGTCGCCGGGTGCGGATTTCGCTGGCAATATCCTTGAACGGCATCGGCGCGCCGACGGGGTCTTCGAGGTGACCTAGATCGTCGAGCAGGCTGTCCAGCGGATAGGGACTGTTGCTGCCCGGCGGCCTCAGATACTGGTCGGCGAGCTGCTCTTGTGTCAGGGCCGCGGTGTGGTCGATCGGCGCGAGGTATTTCAATACGCTCTCCGCCACCGCCGCCCAGCACCAGTTGGTCTGTTGCTGGCCGTTCATGGCGACTTCGAGCACGTCTCCCGCCGCCGCCGCCAAAGCGGCGGCGCGCGCGGACGTCCTCGGTGCGGCGGGCAAATCGACGAACGGGCCCAGAAAGCCGGCGGTTGCCATCTTGCTCGGCCTCAATTGGACGGTTTCGCCGCCGTCAGTCCCGCGTTGATCACGGTGATCACGTTGGATGCCGCCGTGCCGGCATTCGCGCCATAGGTCGCCGTGCCGATCCCGCCCGATCCGTCGTCGCTCGGCGTCATCGTGAAGGACTGCGTTCCGAAGAACGTCGCGCCGGTGATCGGGACCTGATAGGTGTCGTCGTCTCCGCCATGCGTGCGCGGGACGGTGACGTGGCCATAGCCGACGATGGTGCCGTTGGCCTCGATGTCGTACGACACGTTCGCGATCTTCTGCACGGTGACGAAGGCCGCATAGTGCTTGTTCTGGTCGTAGGTGATCAGCTTGCCGTCGTCGGTGGGCCGGGCGGTAACGGTCGGCATCTGCGACGTCAGGTGAAGCTTGATCTCGGAGCCCAGCACGTAAGAGGGATTGAGCTTGGCCAGATCGCCGGCGAAATCGCTCTCGTTCGTTCCAAGCGGTGTTTTCAGGGCGATGTCGGTTTTGACGGTCCGATCTCCCAGATCGACGGGGTCGCGGGCGTTGCTGTAGGTGAAGGTCATCGATTTTCCGTCCGGCGCGTCCTGCGTAATGACGCTGCAGGGGGTCGACACCTTCGATTTGACGGCCGGCTTTTTGGCGCCGCCGAGCGAGGCGACGGTGGTGCCCACCGTGATCAGCGATTGAAGAATCGTCTGGCCCTGGCCGGTGGAGCTGCCGTTGACGGTCTTCAGGCGGCCGTCATTGGTGAATGTCGTCGAGAACGTGTTGTCCGCGAACGCGCTGTTCAGGGCGCTCGCCGAAATCGGCAGAGGATCGCGTGTGAAATCGGCGGAGAACGTCGTCGTAACCGTCGGCGTTCCGTAGCTGACGATCGGATCTTTTTGCGTCTTGCTGCTGCAGGTGAGCGTCTGTGTCACCGTCACGACGGTGTCCGACTTCGCCAGATAATAATGGTACGTCACGTCCGGCACGCTGGCGCAGGCGCCGAGCAGTCCGGCCATCGATAGGGTAACCGCCTTCTTCATCATGACTCGCCTCCAAATAGCCCGTCCGCGGGGGACGTGAAGGCGATGCTAGGCGCGCGCCGGTGCGTGCACGCGTGACGGCCGTCACGCGTCGTCCGGATTTTGTGCGCGCGAAACGCGTTCGCGTCAGTTGCCCTCGACCGCGAACAGGATCTTCGCGAAGTCCGGCGCGGTCGCCGTGCGGTTCCAGTCGCGCTGCAATTCGCAGATCAGCTGCACCCAGCTCGTCGGCTTGGCGCCGGCCTGGACGATGCGCTCGATGCCCATATTGTGCGCCTCCAGCGACGTGCCGCCGACCGCGTCGACCACCGGATAGACCTCGTACCCCGCCGCCATGGCATCGAGCGCCGGAAACACCAGGCAGACCTCCGTCCACAACGCCGCCATGATGAGCTTCTTGCGGCCCGTGGCCTTCACCGCCGCGACGAAATCCTCGTCTTCCCAGGCGTTGATCGCGGTGCGGTCGATCGGCGCGATGCCGGGAAACACGTCGGTGATCTGGTGGATCGTCGGCTTGTTGATGCCCGTCGCGACGTTGACGGTCGTCAGCACGGTCGGCAGGCCGTACAGCTTTCCGATCCGCGCCAGCGCCGTGACGTTCGCCACCAGCTCCCGCTTGCTGCGCGAGGCGATGGAGGAGACCTGCACGGGCTGATAGTCGATGATGAGCAGCGCCGCGTTCTGCGGCGTCAGCATGTGGTCGGCCTTGGGATCGCGAACGGTCTTGAACGATGTCATCCGGCTGTCCTTCGAAAATGTCGCTGCTGTTGTGACGGACCGGTTACTTCGACAGGAACGCCGTCACCATCGTCACCGTGGCGTCGGGGTTCTCGTCCATGATCCAGTGGCCGGAATGCGGGATGATGCCGCCCGTCACGTTGGCGGCACAAGCGCGCAGGATGTCGGCCTCCTGCGCCCCCATGGAGTGATCGCCGCCCAGCGCCAGAACCGGCATCGGCAGCTTGCCGCCCTTGGCCAGCAGCGCCTTGTCGTCGATGGCGTCCTGGTTGAACGCGGCGAACTGCTCGAACGCGTCGTGCATGGCGCGCGGCCGCGCATAGAGCGCCGCATAATGGTTGCGCGTCGCCTCGTCGATCCTGGTCCGGTCGTCCGACAGCTCGTTGTAGAAGCGATCGAGATAGATGCGCTCGCGTCCCGCCACCAGCCGCTCCATGTCCGGACCGCGGAAGTTGAAGTGCCACAGCATCGGGCTCTTCAGGATCTCCTCCCACGGGCCGATGCCCGGGATCGGTGCGTCGATCACCGCCCATTTCACGATGCGCGCCGGATACTGCGCCGCCAGCGAATAGCCGACCATGTTGCCGATGTCGTGCGTGACGAGTTCGGCCTTGTCGACATGCAGCGCGTCCATCACGCCGGCGATGTCCTTGCCCTGGTTCAACTTGGTGTAGCCGGTGTCGGGATGCGCCGAGAGGCCCATGCCGCGCAGGTCGGGCACGATCACCGTGTGGTCCTTGGCCAGCACCGCGGCCAGCGGCGCCCACATGTCGCCGGTGTCGCCGAAGCCGTGCAGCAGCACCACCGCCGGGCCGTGTCCGCCGACGCGCACATAGAGCTGCGTCCCGTTGGTCGCGATCATCCGCGCCGAGAAGTCTTTCGGAAACGGCTCGACGCGCGCGCTCGCGGGCGCTGCGGCGGCGAAGAGAAGAACGAGAGCCAGGATAAGGCGTTGCATGACGATGATCCCCCAAGACGGGGGCATCATGGCGGCTTATTACGAACGTGTCATGACCCGTCAGGCGGCGCGGACGACCGGCGTGTCGCCGCCCGATGAACTGGACGTCGGCGCATCCTGGCGCGCGCGCCAGAAGGCGACGAGCTGCCGCGCGCCGTTCTCCGGGATCGCGTCGTAGACGGCGAGGGCCGCGAAGTTCTCGTGCACCGTGCGCGCCGGCCCGGCCAGGATCGCCATCGCCGAGAAGGTGGCGCGGTTGATGCCGGTGCCGCGTGCCAGCGTCGCGAGCCCCTTGGAGGTCGGATCGGTCAGAAGGCCGCCCGCCACCGCGTCGGGCAGGCCGGCGATGCCGGCCACCGAGCCTGCGAAATCGTGCGCCGCGCGCGCCGCGCTCAGCAGCGCGTCGGCATCGACATGGGCGCGGGCTGCGGGCTCCAGCGCGTCGTTGCGGGCCAGGATCGCGTCCTTCATCGGCCCCGGCGCGTAGAGGAAGAATTCGTTGAGCAGCGACAGCGGGAAGTCGTCGCGGTCGCGAAAGCGCGCGGCGAGCACCGCGGCGCTCGGCCCGGCCATCTCGCGCACGATCTTCTCCAGAAGCGCCACGAAGGTCGCGCGCATCGCCTGCGGATATTGTTCCGGCCAATCGAGCAGGAGGTCCGCGACCTCGCCGGCCAGCGCGCCGCGCTCGCCCGCGCCCTGCGCGGCGAGTTCGAGAAGGTGGCTGAGGCGTTCTTTCGCGGTCGGCATACGGTTCATCCCGCATGCAGGCTAGGGGAGAGGCGTTAAAGATTGGTTGGCGACGTAATTCCGCCTCCCTCAAGGGGAGCGTGGGTCTTCACTTCACCGGCCTGAGCGTCCCGGTGATCTTGTTCAGGAAGTTGATCAGCCCCTCGCGGTCGAGCGGCGTGCCGCCGCTGCGCGCCGATACGATCACGTAGTGCACCGCCACGCATGGGCTCTGCCGCGCCAGGATCACGATGTGCTCGATGGTGTAGAGGTCGCCGGCCTGCGCCGTGGTGTCGACGAGGTCGGGCTTGTCGATGCGGACCTGGGTGAAATAGTCCGGGGGCGGATCGACCAGGAAGCCGGCCGCATTGCACTTCGCGCCGATGCGCGGCGCCTCGATCGCCAGCACCAGCTGGTCGCTCTGCAGAACCGAGCCGGGCACCAGGTTCGTCGTCGGGGTGAAGGCGATGCCGGGATGCACGTCGTCGGTGTCGCCCTGGAAGAAGCCATAGCCCTTGTCCTGCCAGTCCGGGTTCACCTTCCAGTCGGACGGATAATCCATCGCAAAGCCGTTCTTCGCGTCGGTATAGGTCGACCAGCCCGGCGCAGCGGCCGACGCCGCGCCCGTGGCGAGAAGGAGGGCGAACACGAAACGGGCGAACATGCGAATCCTTTACTCGACGGGGTGCACGACGACGGTCGCGCGAATCGCGTCCATCGCCGCTTTCATCCTGGCATGGTCGAAGGGCGTCTCGCCCTTGCCGAAGCCGTCGGCCGGCGCGAAGGCGATCACTTCGTGCACCGCGATGCAAGGCACGTGTGCGAGTACGCTGACACTGTCCTCATAGACCGCCATGCCGCCGGGATCGCCTGAGGTCAGCAGCGCATGGTCGCCGTCGTGCCGCTCGTCGAAGATTTGGAAATCGGCCGGCGGGTCGACGATGAAATCGCCGGCCTTGCAGGCACCGGGCGCGCGCTCGAGGCGCTCGACCAGCAGATAGCTCTCATCGGAGCGCAGGTTGGTTTCGGGTTGCAGGCCGTCCGGCGCGTCGATCCGCACGCCCGCGATCTGATCCTCGGGATAGCCCTGGTAATAGCCGTAGCCGCGGTCGTGATAGCCGGGATCGGCGCTCCATCCGGCCGGGACCGCGACCGAAAAGCCGCGCGCCGGAAAATCCTGGACGCTCCAGCCGGCCGGCGCGGCGATGGCGGCTGCCATGCATGCCGCCAGGCCCGCGGCCAGCGCGCCCGCGATCTTCATTCGTGCGCTGCGCGGCACTCGCCGTCGTGCACGACGCGCGCATGCGCGCCGCGCGCGACGCAGCGGTTGGAATAGGTCTTGTGATGCCCGTGCTTCACCGCGCACACCGGCTGATAGATCATCGGACACAGGGTGGCGGCCGAGGCGCCCGTCGTCATGAGCAACATCAGAGTGGCCGCGATAACCGATCTTTGCATGGGCATACTCCCTGGGTGCTACGACGACGGCTGACCGTCGCAGGTCGGTTCGCGAAAGCTGGCCAGATAAGGTCGCATCTGTCCATAGGTCCAGGCCGCGTCGCTCGCCGCCTTTTCGATGCTGCCCTTTATGGCATAGGCATTGATCCGGTCGCGCGGCACCACATCATAGATGACAAGCCGGCCTGCTTTGTCGTCGGTCAAGCGCACGGCACGCTGTTGTAGAAGGCGCACCATCGGCAATTTCGTGTCCGGTGGAATCTCGCTGGGATCGATCAGCGGCACCGAGGCGATGAGGTTGCGGCCATTGCTCGCCAGCGCGAAACAGACCTGGAATTTTCCGATGTCGGGCGCCTCAAACCAGATCGTCCAGATGCCGTCGGCCGGATGCTCCGGGGTAAAGCCGTCCTGCTGCAGCAGTGCGCCGACGTCCTCCATGGCAGATGCCGCTTGGAGGCCTGTCAGCCCGAAGGCGAGTGCCGCTGCCGCGGCTAGTTCCCAACGATGGCCCATGTGTCCGGATAGAACCCGTTGAACGTCGTGCGCACCGCCACCGAATAGGCGCCCATGTAGTCGAACACGATGAAGTCGCCCGGGCCGATATTCGCCGGCAGCATGATCGGGCGCGGCAGCACGTCCAGCGTATCGCAGGTCGGACCGAACACCCGGAACGGGATCGTCGCGCCCGGCAGCGGCAGCACGCGGTTCTTGCCGTCCAGCGTGAAGACGCGCACCGGATAGTCCGCGCTCCACCCCGGCAGCGTCAGCTCGTCGAACGAGCCATAGGTGCCGTCGTTGATGTAAAGGCTCTCGCCCTTGCGCAGGATCACCTGGGTGATCAGCGACATCCCCTCGGCGATCAGCGCGCGGCCCGGCTCGCAGATCAGCGGGATCTTCGGATTGGGCAGCGTCTCGAGCGCTTCCTTGATGGTGTCGAAATACCAGTGATAGGGCGGCACGTCGTCGCCCTGATAGGGCCCCGGGAAGCCGCCGCCGATGTCGAGCGCCGCGATCTCCACGCCCGCGATCTGTGCCGTGCGCCGTGCCATCTCGATGGCCTGCGCGTAAGAGAACGGCGAGAGGCATTGCGAGCCAACATGGAAGGTGATGCAGGGCGCCGCCCCGCTCTCCGCCACCTTCTGCAGAAGCTTGGCGGCCTCGGCCGGCGTCACGCCGAACTTGCTCGACAGCTCCAGCACCGCGCCGCCGAGCGGCGTGGCGATGCGCACGAAGATGCGCAGCTTCTTCGGATTCTTCGTCTCGGCGAGCAGCTTCTCCAGCTCGTAGTCGCAATCGACCACATAGTCGGTGACGCCATACTGCTCGAACGCCTTCTTGGCGGCGCCCACCGCGCGCACCGGCGCCATGAAGTGACAATGCGCGTCGGGGTAATGGTTCTTGACGAGTTCGATCTCCGGCACCGACGCGGTGTCGAAATGCCGGATGCCGGCGGCCCACACCTGGTCGAGCACCAGCGGCGCCGGATTGGCCTTGATCGCGAACAGCGCATCGCCGGGAAAGCCGTCGAGGAAGCGCTTCGCCGCGGCGCCGAATTTTTCCGGGAAGATGCAATAGACCGGCTCGCCGGGCTTCATCTTGGCGATGGCCTGCTCGACCGTCGCGAAGCGCGGAACCTGCTGGAGGGAGACAGGTGCGTTCACGCGCGGCACCCCGGTAATTGTTTCGGCCCCTCTTTGCGGCAAGGGGGGAGGGGGGTCAAGAAATAATGTGTGACAGTGTTTCAGCGGCGCACGGCGTGGTTTGGATCGTAGGTGTCTAAGAACGCTTGTTTGATCCTGGCGAACAAACCGGGCGGTAGATGGCCATACAGAAATTCACCGGCGCGGCCCGGAACAGGGCCAATCCCGGCATTCGGCCAGTCGTCGATATTGTATTCCGAGACGATAACCCAGCACGGCATATCGTCGAGGCCGAGTGCGGCGCGAACGATCGCCGGAATCTCGATTCCTTTGGTCCCGCGTGACGGCTTGCTGTGCGTGATCGGAAGCACCACGACGCGCCGAAGACCCTTCTGGACTTCCGCTGCGACGGCAACGCACGCGGGTCGTACCTTGCCCGAACCGTGGCCCTTTTTGGCGTCGTCGAACCAGGTGAAGTCGTAGCGAAAGACCAGGCCGGGCTCAGGTTCCGGAAACCGCACTTACTTGGACTTCAGAAGCTTATCGAGATGATTGTGGCGCGGATGCATCTTCGCCTTGCGCACCGCTTCAATCACAAATTCGGGCGAATCTTCCGTGCGGAACGAGCGCTGTTTGACGGCTTGCATCCAGTCATAGGCCTCCGCCGTCATCACGACGAGATGCCGGCGGCCATGCCGGGTGATCTCGACAGGGCCTTTTCGGGCCTGCTGCTCGATTTCGCCGAAATTGCGCTGCGCCTCGCGCGCCGTCATCGATGCCAAAGGCCGGTGATCCATGGTCTGTATTATACAGACAATCCGGACATTCCGCAATCTACCTCCGATACACCAGCACCGCCATCAGCACCGTGTTCGCGATCAGCAGCGCCAGCGCCGTCGGCATCTGCACCTTGATCACGCCGTTGGGGTCGCGCAGCTCCAAGAGCGCCGCCGGCACCAGGTTGAAGTTCGCCGCCATCGGCGTCATCAGCGTGCCGCTGAATCCCGCCAGCATGCCGATCGCGCTCATCACGATCGGGTCGCCGCCGAAACGGTGCACGATCAGCGGCAGTCCGATGCCCGCCGTCAGCACCGGAAACGCGGCAAAGGCGTTGCCCATCACCAGCGTGAACAGCGCCATGCCGAGGCAATAGGCGATCACCGCCGCCACCGGCGTGCCGAGCGGCAGATACGCCGTCGCCAGATGCCCGACCGCGTCGCCGACGCCCGCCAGCGCGAACACCGCGCCCAGCGCCGCCAGCATCTGCGGCAACACCACCGTCCAGCCGATCGTGTCGATCAGCCGCCGCCCTTCCTCGATCGGTGCGAGCAACGGTGGCCGCAGCCACAGCTGGCACACGATCAGCGCGATCAAGACGCCGATGGCGAGGAACACCAGCGTCGCCTGCTTCGGATCGACCAGGCCCGAATTCTTGAGCAGCAGCGTTCCCGCCAGCGCCACCGCCGGCATCACCAGCGCCGGCGCGAACAGCCCGTTGCCGCGCGCCTGCGCACTCGCCGCCCGCGCCTGCGGCGTCGTCGTCGCGCCCGCGCCGCGATGCATGAGATTGAAGCCGCCCACCGCGATCAACGCGAGCGCCAGCAGCCCGTTGGCGAAATCGCTCAGATACGATCCGAACAGAAAGCTCGCCGCGAGCAATCCCCAGAATGCCGCATTGCCGAAGCGCTTCGGGTTCGTGCGGTCGTCCGCGCTCAGGACCGCATAGGCCGCGACCATCGCCCCGCTCAGCCAATAGACGTGCTCCAGCGTGATCACGCCTTGCGCCTCTTCAGCCAACGGTCCAGCAGCAGCACGCGCGTGCCGTGGATGATCGCGGCCAGCACCGCCGTGGGGATCGCCCATTTCGACAGCGCGAAGGGCTCGGCCGCGATGTGGTTGCTCTCCAGATAGCCCTTGATCAGCAGCACCGAGCCGATGGCGATGAAGATGTCCTCGCCGAAGAACACGCCGATGGTCTCCACCGCCGCCGCATGCGCCCGCAGCGTCTCGCGCTCTTCGTCCGTCAGCGGACGGCCGGCCTGCGTCTCCGCCGCACCCTCCACCATGGGCGCCAGCAGCGGCCGCACCATCTGCGCCTGGCCGCCGAACGACACGCCGGTCGCCGCCGCCAGCTGGCGCAGCAGCAGATAGGCGAGCAGCAGCCGCCCCGCCGTGGCGCGCCTGAGCCGCGCGATCAGCAGCCGCGCCCGCTCCTGCAAACCGTACCGTTCCAAAAGCCCGATCACCGGCAGCGCCAGGAAGGCGACGCTTACATAGCGGTTCTGCGCGAAGGCCTTGCCGAACGCGGCCACGATGGCGTGCGGCGAAAGCCCCGCCGCCAGCCCCGTCGCCGCCACCGCCGCCGCGATCACCAGCAAGGGGTGGCGCCGCGTGGCGAAACCCGCGACCACCACGGCGATCCCGATCAAGGTCCACATTGCGCGCATTTGGCGGCAAGGTTCCGCCTTGGGCAAGGGAAGAAGAGGGGCGCAGGCCGTGGTCTGCTTGGCAAGGCCGTCCCGTTGCCATAGTTTTACGGCACACGCCGCTGTCGTTTGGCGTGTTGGGGAGGTTTCGTGAACGCACCTTTTGCTTCGGCGCACGCGCCGGACCTGCGCCGTATCGCCACCCATCCGGATCACTGGTACCCGCTCGCCTGGTCGGGCGAGGTCAAGCCGAACAAGCCGCTCGCGCGCCGTTTCGCCGGCGAGCCCGTCGTCCTCTTTCGCGGCAAGGAGGGACGCATCTTCGCGCTGGAGGATCGCTGCGCCCACCGCCAGGTGCCGCTCTCCCTGGGTGTGGTCGAAGGCGACACGCTGCGCTGCGGTTATCACGGCTGGGCCTATGACAATGGCGGCAAGTGCATCGACGTGCCGTATCTGGGACGCGAGCGCCTGCCCAACGGCGTGCGCGCCTATCCGGTGCTCGAGGTCGACGGCCTGGTCTTCATCTTCCCCGGCAATCCCGCGCTGGCCGACGAACGCAAGCTGACGGCGCTCGGGTCCAAGGCGAACCGTGGCTACAAGACGCGCCAGCTGAACCGCGAGGTCGCCTGTCACTACACGTTCATGCACGAGAACCTGTTCGACATGAACCACCAGTTCCTGCACCGCAGCCTGATGGGCACGATCAAGGCGCGGTGCCTCGGCAAGCGCAGCGGCGAGGATTGGTGCGAGGTCGACTACACCTTCTCGCGCACCGGCGGCAGCCAGTCGCTGGGCGAGGCGGCGATCCTCAACGTCGTGCGCAAGCCGGCGGAGGGCGATTTCACCGACCTGATGACCATCCGCACCGGCTATCCCTACCAGAACCTGAAAGTGTGGGTGGGCAGCCGCGGCGAGCCGGTGCTCGACGTGTGGCTCGGCTACACGCCGCTCGACAAGGAGCAGCGCACCAACCGCACCTTCGGCTATCTGTCGGTGAAGAAGCCGGCGATCCCCGGCCTCATCCATGCCGGCTGGCCGTTCATCACCTGGTTCACCGAGGGCATCTTCACCCAGGACAAGGCGATCGTGGAGGCGGAGCAGCGCGCCCACGACGAACAGGGCACCGACCGGAACAACGAGGTGTTCCCGCCGATCCGCGACCTGCGCGCGGTGCTGGCGCGTTGCGGCGCTCCGATGGACGCGCCGCGCGCCATGCCGGTCCCGGTCGAGACGATCGCCGCGGCGGAATAGCGCCGGTCACCGCCCCGCACCGGGGCGGTGACCCAAAGCCTACGTCTTCAAATGCGCGTCGTACCAGTCCAGGTACCGCTGCTCGCGGTCGCGCAGGTAGCTGGGCACGGTGAGGCCGTGGTACTGGCCGGGGTAGATGATCAGCCTGGTGTCCACGCCCATGCTGCGCAGCGCCTGGTACATCTGCTCGCCATTGTGCAGCGGCACGTTCATGTCCTTGTCGCCGCCCAGGAACAGCGTCGGCGTCACGATGCGGTCGGCGTGCAGGAAGGGATAGGAGATCCTCTCCCACACCGCCGTCGCCTTCCACGGCAGGCCGAGTTCGGTCTCGTAGTCGTGCGCGTACTCGTCGCTGCCGTAGCCGGCCAGGATGTTGGCGATCGAGGCGCCGCTGGTCGCCGCCTTGAAGCGCGTGTCGGACGCGATCACATAGTTCGTCAGCATGCCGCCATAAGACCAGCCGCCGATGCCGAGCCGCGCCGGATCGGCGACGCCGCGCGCCACCGCGTCGTCGGCGCAGGCCAGCTCGTCCTGCACGTCGACGCTGCCCCAGGCGGCATAGATGCCGGCCGCATATTTCTCGCCGCGGCCCGTCGAGCCGCGCGGGTTGGCCGCGATCACCGCATAGCCGTGGCCGGCCAGGATCTGCCACTCCGGATTGAAGTCGAGCGCGAACTGCGATTGCGGGCCGCCATGGATGCGCAGGATCGTGGGCAGGCGGGTGGTGCCGCCGCCGGGCGGCAGCATCGCGAAGCCGTGGACCTCGGTGCCGTCCTTGCTCTTGAACGACGTCTCCGCGGTGGTGGCGAGGCGCACGTCCTTCAGGAAATCGTTCTGGTGCGACAGCTGGCGCGTGGTTTTGCCGTCGAAAGCGTAAATCTCGGTCGGAGCCAAGGGATTGGAGAGCGCCAGCGCGGTATGGCCCTGCGCGGTGTCGAACGCGTCGATCGCGTCGCGGGCGCCGGCGACACGGGTGATCGCGCCGCCCGTGGCCGCAATCGACCCGAGCCAGCTGGTGCGGTCGTCCTCCACCAGGAAGAGCAGCGACTTGCCGTCGGCCGACCATTGCGGCGCATCGACATTGCGGTCCAGAGCGGCGGTCAGCACGCGCGGCGCGCCGCCGTCGGACGGGATCACCGCCAGATGCTTGGTCGCGTATTCGATCAGCTTGGGATCGCCGCCGAGGCGATAGGCGATCCATTTGCCGTCGGGCGACCAGACGGGCGGGCTGCCGGAAAGGCCGTCGTCCGGCGGATTGTCGGCGCCGGGGTTGGTCGTGAGCGGACGCGGCGCCGCGCCCTTGTGCGCGTCGATGACGAAGATGTCCCAATTGTCGTCGCGGTCGAACTCCGCATGGCGCTTGGAGACGAAGGCGATCCTGCTGCTGTCGGGCGACCAGGACGGCATCGCCTCGTAATAATCGCCGGAGACCAGCTGGTCGGCCTTGCCGCTCGCCACGTCGAACACGAACAGATGGTCGCGCAGCGTGGTCTGGTAGCCGTCCTTGTCGAGCATGAAGGCGAAGCGGTCGACCACGATGGGCTTGGGCGTCTTCTTTTCTTTGTCGTCGCCGGAGGGGGCGTCCTTGTCCGTGTCGGCGACGATCAGCGCGAGGCGCTTGCCGTCGGGCGACCAGGCATAGTCGGCGACGCCGCCTTTGAAATCGGTGAGCTTGCGGGCTTCGCCGCCGGCACGGTCGAGCAGCCAGACCTGGTCGTTTTCGTCGTCGTCGCTGCGCCCCGAGAGGAACGAGACATAGCGGCCGTCGGGGCTGAAGCGCGGATCGGATTCGCTCTCGCCGGCCCGGGCGGTGAGCGGAACGGTCGTCTTGCCGTCGAAGCTGGTCATCCAGATATGCGTCTCGTGCTTGTCCTTCTTGGTGTCGATGCTGCGCACCGCATAGACGACCCAGGCGCCGTCGGGCGAGACATGCGGGTCGGAGACGTCGCGCAGCCGCGCGATGTCGTCGACGTCGAAAGCGCGCGGCGCGGCGTGGGCGGCGGCGAACGACAGCGCGAGTGCGATGACGGTGTAAATCGATTTGCGCATGAGTGGTCCCGGAGACGACGCGGCATAGTGCGATGAAGACGATGCAATACTCAATTGTCGCCTCCCCACAGGGGGGAGGTGATTTAAATACGGACGCGCGCCAGCTCTTTCTTCTCTTCGGGCGCCAGATACAGCGTCGCGGCTTGTGCGAGTTGCGCCTGCGCGGCGGCGCGGTCGCCGGTCCACAGCAACGCCTCGCCCCATTTGAGGTGCAGCCGGCCCCAGTTGGGCGCGTCGCGCCCCGCCAGTGCGAACTTCGCCAGCGCCAGGTCGGAGCGGTTGGCGCGGATCAGCGTCTCGCCCCACAATTCATAGGCCTCCGCATAGCGCGGGCCGATCTCGGTGGCGCGCGCGAACTGCGCCTGCGCACCCGCAATGTCGCCCTTGGCGAGCAGCACCTCGCCCCAATTGCCGTGCACGAAGGGCGAGGACGGCGCCGCGCGCGCCGCGCGCGCGAACCAGTACGCGACCGCGCCCCAGCGATGCTCCTTGCCCGCGAGAAGGCCGTGCACCCGCATGCAGACGTCGCAATCCGCCGGCATCTGGGCTGCGAGCGCCTCGGCGGCCTTGAGATCGCCGAGTTCGGCCAGCGCATCCGCGACGACCGGGTATTCGGCGCGCCGGAGGAAATAGGGCCCGATCATCGGCGTCTTGGCGAGCAGCGGCGTGACGACGTCGGAGAGACGCTTGATCGCCTGCCAGTCGC
Source organism: Rhizomicrobium sp. (assembly GCA_035551495.1). Classification (GTDB taxonomy): domain Bacteria; phylum Pseudomonadota; class Alphaproteobacteria; order Micropepsales; family Micropepsaceae; genus Rhizomicrobium. The sequence continues at coordinate 20,050 of DASZMT010000101.1, forward strand.
GGAAGAACAGATCGGCCTGCTGCAGGTTGACCAGCCGGTTGAGGTCCGCCAGCGGGTTGGGCGACACCGGCACCAGCTCCACCGCACGCTCGAAGCAGCCATGGTCGAACATCTGGCCGCACAGGCCGATATCGCCGGCGCGCGCCACGGCCCAGGAATTGTTGAAGTCCGGCAGCGCGAAGGTCTCGTTCGTGATGCGCCAGGCCGAGGCGGGGTCGCCGAACGCGCCGGCGACGGTGGCGCGGTTCTGGATGTCGGCCGTCTTCACCCCGATGGCGTTCATGCTGGTGTCGCCGCCGCCATGCGCGACCAGCGCGACCGCCTGCTGCGCGAAGACGAGCTGCGCCTCGTCGTGCTGCAGGCTGCCGTTGTTGTTGGTCAGGTTGTTGTAGATCAGCAGGATGTCCGGCTTGGCCGCCATCGCCTTGAACAGGAGGCGGTTGGCGCCCTCGAAATCGGCGGCGTTGTTGAGCTCGGACGACAGGCCGATATAGGCCCAGGCGCGGTCGTCGAGGTCGTTGCCGGCGATCAGCTCGCGATAGATCGCCTTCGCCTCGGGCTGGCGCTGCTGGCTGTCGAGGTAGACGGCGTAGCGATAGGGCTGGGTCTTGCGATAGACGGCCTCGGCCGATTTCTGCATCAGCGTGTCGAACATCGCGTCGGCGCCGCGCTCGGTGGTGGCGGGCCAGTCGCCGACGCGCGCGGTGATGGCGAGGCGGCCGTCGGCCTCGCGCACGATCTCGCCGCTGATATGCGTCTCGTTGCCCAGCCATTGCGCGAGATAGCGGTAGAGCTGACCGATCGAGACGCCGGTCTCCGGGATCTGGACCTTGATGTCGTTGCCCCAGTTGTTGACGAAGGTCGAGGCGGCGCGGTTGGAGTTCGTCTGGGCCTGGAGGCTCGATAGCCGGTCGAGCAGCTTGCCGGCCACCACGTCGCCGGTCAGACCGCGGCCCGCGATGTCCGGCGGCACCGAGAACGCCTCGATGACCAGGCCGTTGTCGCGACTGGCGTTCCACACCGCGGCGGCGAGCGCGATGAAGATGCCGGCCACCACGACGGCGAGCACGAACTCGAAGGCGAGCTTGAGGACCTGGCTGGTGTGACCGACGATCTGGGACCAGGCGCGCAGGCGCTCGTCGTGCTCCTCGCGCTCGCGCTGCAGGCGGGTGAGAAGGGTCTGTTCGTGCAGCCAGGCGTCGGCGCGTTCGCGGCTCGCGGAGCCGAGCGCGGCGGAGAGGCCGGAGACGCTGGCGTCCCGGCCCGGCGGTGTTTGGTCGTCGGTGTCTTCTTCGCTCATCCCGGCGGCGAAGGTGCCAGCGTAAAGGGGTTCGCGCAATCGCCCACCCTGCCCATAAGGGGAGGGTGGGAAAGCCGGCTCAGAAATTCTTCGCGGCGTCGCCGACGATGAAGTCGGCCTCGGTGCCGTCGTCGAGGCGCAGGCGGCCCGACATCGCGCCGTCGCCGATATGCGCGATCACCGCGCCCTTTCGGCCGTCGCTGCAGGTGACGGGGATCGTGCGCTCCGGGGCATCGGTGGCGATGAACGGCGCCGTGCCGGTGCAGCTGAGCTTGGCGTTCGAGACGGTGAAATTGCCGTTGCCGGTGACGGTGCCCTTCAGCACGAAGCCGTTGGTACCGACCACCGCGACCGGCGCGGCGCAGGCGGCGAGCGGGACGAAGGCGAAAGCGGCGAGCACGGACAGAAAGCGGCAGGTCATGATGGCATCCTCGGGCAGCGTTCCAGTTGCCCGAGGATAGTCGATCCGCGTACGGATATTTTCTATTTGTGCCGTAAAGTGTCGCCGCAAGGTATTCCCAAGCTTTTCAGCCGTATTGCGACGGCGGCGCCGGCGTGTTCTTGGGCACCTGCACCAGGCTCGTCTTCAGCCAGAGTTGCGGCGTCTCGGCGCCGACATAGGGCATCATGAACGTGTCCGAATAGATCGACGGCACCCAGGGCGCCGGCGCGAGGAAGATCGTCGTCGCGCGCTTCTCGCTGTAGGGCGCGGCGCCGAAGGTCGAGATGTTCCAAAACGACTGGCTGTAGGCGGCATAGTCCTGGCCGTGGCGCGGGCCGCCCGACGTCGCGCTGATGAGGCC
>DASZMT010000102.1:0-1591 GCA_035551495.1 Rhizomicrobium sp.
CTCGGCACCCTTGCGATCGCGGAATATCGCATGGATGCCCTGCTGGTCGGGCGCCGAGGTTGAGGTGGACCGCGAGACCGGCCGGGTGACCTTGCACCGGCTGGTGGTCGGCGCCGATGCCGGACGCGCGGTGAACATGCAAGCCTGCCATGGCCAGATCGAGGGCGCCGCCATCCAGGCCCTCAGCCAGGCGATGTTCGAGGAACTGCGCTACGACGGCACAATGCCGGAGAACGCGACCCCGCGCAGTTATCGCGTCATGCAGACTCCCGACCTGCCGCGCGACTTCAGGAGCATTGTGGTGGAACACCGGTTGGGCCGAGGCCCCGGACAATTGAAGGGGATCGGCGAGGCCGGCATGCTGGGCATCGCCGCCGCCGTCGCCAGCGCGATCGAGGATGCGACCGGCGCCTGCCTGACCAGCCTGCCGTTCACGCCGGAGAAGGTTCTCGCAGCGCTCGACGCGCGGCAAAAAACTTCTCCCGCCAGCGGGAGAAGTTTTCTGCCATGAAGATCGCCGTCCCCGACATGATCTCACCCTCCTACTTTCCCGCGCTGGCGGCGGTCGAGCTGGGGTTTTTCCGGCGCGAGGGTCTCGACGTGACGCACGACCTGCGCGCGCCCGCCAACCGCACCTACGAAGACCTGCGTGACGGCCACGTCGATTTCGTCGCCGCCGAAGCCCACGCTGCCCTCGCCGCCTTCCCAAACTGGCGCGGCGTCAAATTGCTCTGCGCCCAGGCGCAGGGGATGTACTGGTTCCTGGTGATGCGCGCCGACCTGGGAGCACAGCGCGGCGACCTGTCGGTGGTGCGCGGCAAGCGCATCGCCGCAGCGCCGTGGGTGGAAATGGGACTGCGGCGGATGCTGATCGAAGCGGGGATCGATCCTGTGCGCGACGCTGTCGGCATCGCGCCGATCCCCGGCACGCTCGGGCTTAAGGTGAACATCGGTGTGACGGCGGCCGAGGCGCTGGCGGACGGCCGCATCGACGGCTTCTGGGCCAACGGCATGGGCGCCGAGATCGCGGTCCGTCGCGGCGTCGGCTCGGTGGTGATCGACGCGCGCCGAGGCGACGGGCCCGAGCCCTGCTTCCACTACACCGCCGCGACGGTCGCCACGACCGACCGATTGATCGCCGCGGCTCCGCGGGCGGCGGCCGGCGCCATTCGGGCAATCGTGGCAGCGCAATCCGCGTTGCGCAACGACATCTCGCTGGCGACCACGGTCGGCCGCAAATTGTTCCCGCCGGCAGAGGCGGAGCTAATCGCTGAACTGATCGCGCGGGACCTGCCATACTACGATCCCACTCTGTCCCCGGAATTTGTCGCCGCGATGAACCGTTTCGCCCGCGACGTTGGGATACTCGCCGCGGACGTGCCTTACGAGCAAGTGGTTGCGACGCAGTTCAGCGACCTTTGGCACGCAGGTAATGCCAGCGGACCTTTCGACCCCTCTGACAGCAGGTTGCCAGCATGAGCGACGCCATCTTTCACATGATCGCCGACGCGCCGAAGCCGGTCGCGCCATACAGCCACGTGGTGGAGAAGGACGGTTGGCTGTTCGTCACCGGCCAGCTTGCCACCGATCC
>DASZMT010000103.1:0-2458 GCA_035551495.1 Rhizomicrobium sp.
GAGATCCCGATCGACATCGCGCTGCGCCAAGGCGGCGACGAAGGCATGCCGCTGGTGGTGAGCGAGCCGGACGGACCGGTCGCGAAGGCGTTCCTCGGCGCGGCCCGCGTGCTGGACGACTGAGCTATTTCGTCGAGAGCAGCGGCGTGATCCGGGCGTCAGGCAACTGCCTGAAGGGATTGGTCACAGTGACGCCTCTCCACATGAACCCGTCGTGGAGGTCCTCTGTGAGCAGAAGCTCAGCGCCGGCTTCAGCGGCCGCGACGACAATTATGGCGTCGTAGATTTGGATGCGATGATCCGCTGCCAGGGTCAGCGCGTCGTCGAACGCTTCTGCTGGTGTCGGAACGACGGTGCAACTCAATGCAAGTTGGCGCACGCTCAATGTCGCGGCATGCGGCGTTCGACGCGCGTGACGAACGAGCACGGCGTGCAACTCGGCAAGCGTTTGCACCGCTGCGCTCCAGCCGGCGCCTCGCGTCAGCCCACGGATGATCGCCTGGCTGAGCGCGACTTTCCGGCGATCGTCAGGATGCCTTTCGACACCTTCCGCGTACACGAGCACGTTCGTGTCGAGCGCGATGCGGGCCAATCGTCAGTCGCGTTCGTAGAGTTCTTCGCGCGTCCACGGACCGACGACAATCGGCTCCAACGTGGCCCAGCGCGCCTCCAGCGCCTCTAACGCCTTCAGGCGCTGCGCTCGCTTTGCCGCCTCTCTTGCTTCCTCGCCCGCGGGAATCAACTCGGCGACCGGCTCGCCGTGCGAGGTGATGGTGACGCGCTTACCTTCGCGCGCCGCTCTGAGCAGCTTCGAGAAAGAGCGGTTGGCTTCCGCGGCGGGGACAACGAGGTCGCTTTCCGACATTCTCACTATAGTAGTGAGATTCTGTCTGGGTTCAAGCCGGTCACTCCGCCGGCGCGGCTTCGGGTGCGCCGGCGATCGACTCTTCGGCCGCCGCCAGGTCGAGCTGGGCGAGCGCCTCGCGGATCTCGCCGTGGCGGCGCGAGTCGAGCTTGTAGCCGAACAGCATCGCCCCGCCGAACCAGACCAGGATGATCGGCGCGAAGAGGTAGCACATCTCCAGCCCGAAGATGGCGTGCCCGGTGTTCACCGCGCCCTCGGCGCCGTTGTAGCCGACGACGGCCAGCACCGGGAACACGATCAGCACCGTGATGCTCTGGCCGATCTTCGAGGTGGTGGTGACCATCGAATAGAGCAGCGAGGTCAGGTCCTGGCGCTGCTCGAGCCGAACCTCGTCGCAGACGTCGGCCACCATGGCGCGCACCAGCGGCAGGAAGGCGCTGGCGCAGAAGCCCACCGACATCATGCCCGCGATGGTCGGCAGGTCGTCGCTCCAGGTGTAGGGCGCATGGACGCGCGGGATCGCCATCAGGATGGTCTGAGTGATCGAGTAGAAGACGCAGGCGATCTGCACCGTGCGGTGCTTGCCGAGCCGCTGGGCGACGACGCGTCCCCAGAACAGCGCGCCGAAGATGCCGGCGCCGCCGTAGAAGATCAGCAGGAAACTGACGTCCTGGATCGTGAAGCCCTTGGCGTCGTGGAAATAGTAGACGTAAAGCGGCCCGGTGGTGCCGGGCCCCAGCGTCAGCAGGAGGTCGGCGAGGATCAGTCGCCACATCGAGGGGCGCGCGATCGCCTTGCGGTAGTCGGCGAGCCTGAAGGTCGGCCGGTGCGCGCCCGGCGCGACCTTCTCGGGCGTGAAGAACGTGCAGATGAGGAGCGCGATCGGCAAGGCGACGATCACGACGGTGGCCAGGATCGGCATGCTGGCCTTCAGCCCGGCCGAGATGTGGCCGCCGGTGAGCTTGGGCAGCGCGAGGATGATGGTGGTGGCGACCACCGACATGCCCGTGGTCCAGGCGTAGAGCCGCGCGCGGTCGTCGTAGGACTTGGCGAGCACGGCCGACCAGGCCGCCTGGCCGAGCGTCACCATGGACAGGCCCGCGTAGCTCACCACCAGCCAGAGGATCAGGTAGCCCTGGGTCATCGGCCCGGTGGGCATCAGCACCTTCCAGACACCGAGCATCACGATCGGCACGCCCAGCACCAGCCAGGGCCGATAGCGGCCGATCGGCGTCTTGGTGCGGTCCATGACCAGCGCGACCAGCGGGTCGAAGAAAACGTCGATCACCCTGACGGCGGTAATGGCGACGCTGACCAGGATGAACGCTTTGGCCGCGCCGGGCGCGAGGCCGTTGATGCCAAGGCTGACCACGTGGCGGGGCAGGTAGACGCCGTAGAGCAGCAGCATCACCGCCACCGGCATGCCCATGGTCCCGAACGCGAAGACCGTGGGCAGCGGAACCCGCGACGATGCGGTTGAAGACGATGAGCCCGGGGACGAACCGGCCGTCGTGGTCGACATCAGCGATCCTCCCGAGATCATCGGACGCCTTCGGCGCTCCGGATTTGGCGAGGATTAGATCACGGCTTCAG
>DASZMT010000104.1:0-2856 GCA_035551495.1 Rhizomicrobium sp.
GCGGGCCTCGACGAATCTCTTTCGACGACAGTGAAGCGGCGAGTCAGACGCCCCCTCCACCGCGCTGCGCGCGGTCCCCCTCCCCCGCACTGCGTGCGGGGGCGGAGGATACCGCTTACGCCGCCTGCGCGACCGCGTTGCCGTTGAAGGTCAGCCCCGCCTTGCCGGCCGAGATTGACACCTTCTCGCCGTCCTTGACGCGGCCGGAGAGAATGAGCTCGGACAGCGGGTCCTGCACCGCCTTCTGAATGACGCGCTTCAATGGCCGCGCCCCATAGGCCGGATCGTAACCCTTCTCGGCGAGCCACTCGCGCGCTTTTGCATCGAGCGTGAGTTTGATCTTGCGCTCGTCCAGAAGCTGCTGCAGCCGATCCAGCTGGATATCGACGATACGCCCCATGTGCTCGCGCTTGAGCCTGTGGAACAGAATGATCTCGTCGACGCGGTTCAAGAACTCCGGCCGGAACCGCGCCTTGACCTCGGCCATCACCACGTCGCGCACCTTCTCGGTGTCTTCGCCGTCGGGCTGCGCCACCAGATATTCGGCGCCGAGGTTCGACGTCATCACCAGGAGCGTGTTGCGGAAATCGACCGTTCGGCCCTGGCCGTCGGTGAGCCGGCCGTCATCGAGCACCTGGAGGAGCACATTGAACACGTCGGGGTGCGCCTTCTCGATCTCGTCGAACAGCACCACCTGATAGGGCCGCCGCCGCACCGCTTCGGTGAGCGCCCCGCCCTCCTCGTAGCCGACATAGCCGGGCGGTGCGCCGATGAGCCGGGCCACCGAATGCTTCTCCATGTATTCCGACATGTCGATGCGGATGAGCGCGTGCTCGTCGTCGAACAGATACTGCGCCAAGGCTTTCGTCAGCTCGGTCTTGCCGACGCCCGTCGGCCCTAAGAACATGAACGAGCCGATCGGCCGGTTCGGATCTTGCAGGCCGGCGCGCGCGCGGCGCACCGCGGTCGACACCGCTTTGACCGCCTCGTTCTGCCCGACCACGCGCTTCTCTAGCTGGTCCTCCATGCGCAACAGCTTCTCGCGCTCGCCTTCCAGCATGCGGTCGACCGGGATGCCGGTCCAGCGCGACACCACCGCCGCCACGTTGTCGGCCGTGACCTGTTCGGACGCGACCACGCCCGCCTTGCCGGCGGATTCGGTGGCCTTCAGCTTGCGCTCAAGCTCCGGCAACGTGCTGTACTGCAACTCGCCGGCGCGCTGATAATCGCCGCGACGAACGGCGTCGGCGAGATCGCTTTTCGCCTTTTCGAGCTGTTTCTGCAGGTCGGCCGCCGAGTTGAGTTTCTCTTTCTCCGACTTCCACTGCGCGGTCAGCGCGTTCGCCTTCTCTTCGAGCCCGGCGAGATCCTTTTCCAGCCGCTTGAGCCGATCCTTCGAGCCGGCGTCGCGCTCTTTCTTCAGCGCCTGCTGCTCGATCTTCAGCCGCACGATTTCGCGGTCGAGACTATCCAGCTCCTCCGGCTTGGAATCGATCTGCATGCGCAGCCGCGCCGCCGCCTCGTCGACCAGGTCAATCGCCTTGTCGGGCAGGAAGCGGTCGGTGATGTAGCGGTTCGACAAGGTCGCCGCGGCGACCAGCGCGCCGTCGGTGATCTTCACCTTGTGGTGCGACTCGTATCGGTCCTTAAGCCCGCGCAGAATCGAGATGGTGTCTTCGACCGACGGCTCTTCGACATAGACCGGCTGGAAACGCCGCGCCAAGGCGGCGTCCTTCTCGACGTGCTTCTTGTATTCGTCGAGCGTGGTGGCGCCGATGCAATGCAGCTCGCCGCGCGCCAGCGCGGGCTTGAGCAGGTTCGATGCGTCCATCGCACCGTCGGCCTTACCTGCGCCGATGATGGTGTGCATCTCGTCGATGAACAGAATGTAGGCGCCGGCCGAGGATAGCACCTCCTGCAGCACGCCCTTGAGCCGCTCCTCAAATTCGCCGCGGTACTTCGCGCCGGCGATCATCGCGCCCATGTCGAGCGCCAAGAGCTTCTTGTCCTGCAGACTTTCCGGCACGTCGCCGTTGATGATGCGCAGCGCCAGACCTTCGACGATCGCCGTCTTGCCGACGCCCGGTTCGCCGATCAGCACGGGGTTGTTCTTGGTGCGCCGCGAGAGCACTTGAATCGTTCTGCGGATTTCCTCGTCACGCCCGATCACGGGATCGAGCTTGCCGTCGCGCGCGGCTTGCGTCAGATCACGCGAATACTTCTTCAGCGCGTCATAGGCGTTCTCCGCCGATGCGCTGTCGGCCGTACGGCCCTTGCGCAGAGCCTCGATGGCGGCATTGAGATTCTGCGGGGTGACGCCGGCCTGGGCGAGGATTTTTCCGGCTTCGCTGCCGCGTTCAAGCGACAGCGCAAGCAGCAGCCGCTCCACGGTGACGAACGAGTCACCCGCCTTCTCGCCGGCCTTTTCGGCGGCGTCGAAAACGCGCCCCAAGGCCGGATCGAGATAGACCTGCCCGGCTCCGCCGCCGGAAATCTTCGGACGCTTGTTCAGCTCCGCCTCGACGGCGGCGAGCGCCTGACGGGAATTGCCGCCGGCGCGATCGATAAGCCCGGCGGCGAGCCCCTCGGGGTCGTCGAGCAGCACCTTGAGCAGGTGCTCGGGCGAAAATTGCTGATGGCCCTCCCGCTGTGCCAGCGACTGGGCGGACTGCACGAAACCGCGGCTGCGGTCGGTGTATTTCTCAAAGTTCATTGCCAACTCCCTCGGCCTGTCCCGGTGCCCTAAAGCGGCGCAGCCAAGACATCGTCATTGGGTTATGTGATCAGTGTAAGGTCATCCGGGCGCGGCATCCCTGACCGAGATCAAAGCCGCTAACCCTTAAGAACAACACGACA
>DASZMT010000105.1:0-46344 GCA_035551495.1 Rhizomicrobium sp.
CCCCGGCGCCGCCGCCGCGCCGTGGGCGCAAGCGTATGGAAGCGGACATATCGGGGCCGAGCGGCATCAGCCGCAACGCCATCAGCCGTCTGCTCAACGTGCCGCTCGAGACCGTGCGCCGCCGCGTCGCCGGGCTGATCGACGAGGGCGTGCTGGTGGAGCAGGCCGACGGGCTGGTGTTCTCGCAGACCAACCCGCTGGGCATCGGCAACAACCCGGAGCTTTACGCCTTTAACATCGAGCTCCTGCGTCAGCTTTTCCGCCACCTCAAAGCCGCAGGCATCGATCTCGACTGATTGCCATCCGGACCGGTAAGGTCCCGCCGCCGCGTTGGGAAGGGACCCCCAGGGCATGCCGCGCACCAGGAAGCCGAAGCCGCTCGACAACACGCCGCCGGAGCCGATCATTCCGGAGCCGGCCGGACCGACGGCCCGCGACACGCCCAACGCCCGCGCCATCAGCTATTTCGTCACCGAGTTCATCCTGCGCTCGGCGGAGACCGTCAGCCAGAACTACGATCACGACTACGAGATGGCGATCCTCTTCATGACCATCTCGAACCACGTCGCCGAGAAGGTGATGAACGATCCGAAACTGCGCGAACAGTATTCGAACTATTCCACCACCATCCCGCCCGAGCATGCGCGCCTGATCAGCCGCATGGCGCTGGCGCGCGCCACCGGCCTGCCGCGCGAGACGGTGCGGCGCAAGGTTCAGAAGCTGATCGACATGGGTTGGGTGGTGGAGTTGGCGGACGGCCTGCGCGTGCGCCCCGACCTCAACCGCGCGCCGGAATATGCCGGCGCGTTGGAGCCGATGGCGCAGAACCTGCGCCGGCTGTTCACGATGCTGCTGGCGATCGGCGCCTTCAACACCATGCCGTCTTCCGCGCCCGAGGCGCGCCCGCATGCCGGCGCCGAAAACGCGTCGCAGAAGCCGAGCTGACCGCCCGGCTTACTTGAACGCCTTCAGCTGCGCCGCGACGCCGGCCGCGTCCTTCTTGGCCACCGCCCAGTCCTTGGCCGCGATGGCGTCGCGCGAAAGCTGGGCCAGCGCCTCGAGCTTCGCCTTCTTGCCCGGATCCGCCATGTCGGGGATCGCGCCGTTGCCGGATTGGGCGCAGGGATTGAGCATCTTGGCATCGAAGCCGTTGCCGCCCGGTCCGACCAGGCAGTTCAGCGTGTGATGCATGTGCATGGTGGTGTAGTTCGGATCGGTCGCGGTCCCGGCCAGCTCGGCATGGGTCTGCGCCGTCGCGATCTCGTCCATCGCGCCCGCCGCCAGTGCGGGCGCCGAAAAGGAAAGGAGCAGCGCGGCCAGCGCTCCTCCCAGGAAAACGTCGTTTTTCTTCGTCATTTTCACCAGACCGTTGCGATGTTCGACTGAAGCGCGCGCGTCTCGCGATTCTTGAATCGGTTCCCCAGGATACCCGAGACGGTTGCGTTTCGGCCGTAAAACTCGGCGTTCGAGTCGTCATTGGCCTTCACCACCGAACCGTTGAAGGTCAGCCCGCCATAGGCGCCGGTGCCCGAGGCCCACACGAGAATGTCGCCGCCGCGCACGGTGGTGGCGCCTTCCGCGCCGCTGGACAGCGTCACGACGGTCAGACCGGCGCCCGCGCCGAGCTTGGTCTCGCCCTGCTCGATGCCGCGCAGCGCCCGGTCGGTCATGATGATGAAGACGAGCTCGGCCTTCTCCAGGCCGATCTGCAGGCCGAACGACGCCGAGCCCAGGGTGTAGAAGGCCGGCGACGACCAGCTGCGCCCGGTCCGCTTCATCAGCACGCCATTGCCGCCCTCGGCGCCGAAGATGAAGCCGCCCTTGACCAGGTTCGGCACGATCAGCACGGCGCGGGCGGAATGGATCATCCGGGCGGCCTGGGCGAAGGCGGGGTCGGAGCGCAGATGGTCGACGGTGCGGTCGGCATGGTCGAGCAGCGCGGTCTCGTCGGCAGCGAGGGCCGGAGCAGCGGTGAGCGAGGTCACGAGCGCCGCAGCGGCGGCGATCTTGGCGAGCAGATTCATGGCTTTCCTCACGAAGGGATCGCATGCGTAACGCGCCAGATCGTTCCCCGGATCGGGGGGAACTTTGAACTATTTTATTTTCCCGCTAGCGCGCAAAGACTGGGCAGGCGGTCACAGGGAAAAGCCGCACGATCCTTGAACAAACGGCCGATAGACCCACATCCTGTGCACCTTTCGGGAGGAAGACATGTCCGACGCCGCCCCACAGCCCATCGCCCCCGCCGGTAGCGACGTGCGCACCCTCGCCATCGTCGTCTACGTCCTCTACATCGCGGCGGTCTTCACCTGCGGCCTGGCGGGCGTTGCGGGCGTGATCCTCGCCTATATCAAGCGGGACGAAACCGCGGGCACGATCTGGCACAGCCATTTCGAGAACCAGATCCAGGCCTTCTGGGTGTGGTTCATGCTGTTCGTAGTCGGCTGCGTCACCTGGTGGCTGTTCTTCATCGGCTTCCTGGTGATCGGCGTCGCCTTCCTCTATTTCCTCTATCGCACCATCAAGGGCCTGGTCGCGGCCGTGGAGAACCAGCCCTATGTCCCCTGATGCCGCCACGCTGACCGGCGCGCGCGAAGACGGCCTGCGCGCCACGGTCCTGATCGCCTACGGCCTGTTCCTCCTGGCGCTGTGCAACGGTGTCACCGCCATCGCCGGCGTGATCCTGCTTTACGTCAAGCGTGCCGACGCGCGCGGCACGCCGTGGGACAGCCATTTCCGCAACCTGATCACGGTATTCTGGGTTGGGCTCGCGCTGACCGCGATCGTGATCGCGCTGGCGTTGCCGGTGCTGGGCGCGCTGTTCTTCGCGCTGGTGCACACCAACGGAAATCCGCCGGTCGAGGCGTTCACCGGCCTGTTCGTGCTCGGCCCGGTCGCATGGCTGGCGGCTGTGGTGTTCTTCGTCTGGTACCTGATCCGCACGATCTCGGGCTTCTTGCGCGCGCTGGAAGGCCGGCCGTACTGATCAGTCGCGGCTGAAGCGCTCGTCCGGGAAACGGTGCGGGTGGGCGGTCGCGTGGCCTATGGGGCGCGGGCGCATCAGGAACAGCCCGATGATGCCCAGCATCAGCGCCAGCGCGAAGGTGTAGGGCACGAAGCCGTAGACCTGCCATTGCACCGAGGCGGCGGCATGGAAGCTCATGCCCATCTCGGTGCCCCACAGCGGGCAGCTGCCGATGCCGGACTCGCTCACCGTGCAGCCCGGATACATCGCAGTGTAGACCAGCGCCATCGGCACGATCAGCGCCGCCAGCGGCAGGAGGAGCAGGGTCAACGCCGCACGCAGCGGCCGCCGCGCGAAGAACGCCGCCAGGGTCGCGACCAGCGCGATGCCAAGCATCAGCATGATGTTGCCGTTGATCATCCAGGTGACCGACAGCGCATAGCGCAGCGCCAGGCCAAGCGGCAGGTGATTGCAAAGATCGGGTCCCGGCGCGCATTTCATCGCCAGCGCACTGCCGCGCAGCGCCCAGGCGGCGAGCGCCGGCCCCAGAAGGACCGTGGTGCACACCGCGTAGATGTTACGCGTCCAAGCGGAAGATCGTCCGTCCTCGGACATTTAACGCACGCCCCCTAAAACCGACCCCTGCATGTTAAGCATGAGTCAGCCGCGAATGGCGCGAATTTTCAGCGTATGCTTAACGGCGGAACTTGTCCGCCGTGACCGCCTGCGCCAAAGGCAATATTGGGCGCGACGGTTTTCCTACGCCTTGGTGGACGGCCGGTCCTTCACCTTGGCGAACCAGGCGCCGAGGTTCTTGAACTCCGGATTGAGCGGCTGGCCGACCTGGCCGCCGAAATCGATGAAGCCGTAGAGCAGCACGTCGGCCAGGGTAAAGCGGCTGCCGCAGACGAATTCGCGGCCCGCCATCTGCCCGTCCAGCCATTGCAGGCGGTCCTGGGCGATGCGCTTGAGGCCGTCGGCGGCCTCCGGCACCGTCACGATGCGGTTCTGGAACAGCGGCAGCCCGGCACTGAAGCGGAAACCGTTGGCCATCGGCTCGCAGATGTTGAGGTCGATGCGCCGCGTCCACATGCGGGTCTCGGCCTTCTCCTCCGGCGTGGCGCCGATCAGGGCGGGCGCCGGATGGACGTCCTCGAGGTACTCGCAGATCGGGATGATCTCGGAGATGAAATGGCCGTTGTCGAGCTCCAGGCAGGGCATCTGGCCGTGCGGGTTGCGCTTGAGGTGGGATTCCTCGCGGTTCTCGCCCTTCATCAGGTTCACCTCCTCCAGCGGAAGGGTGATGCCTTTCTCGGCTATGAACATGCGCACGACGCGCGGGTTGGGACCGACCGAATTGTAGAGCTTCATGACGCGCCTCCCGGGATTTTGGGCGGACGTTAGGAGCGCTAGCGGAAGCGGTCAAACCAGACGCGACGTAACCTTCACCACCGCCTTGGTCAGCGTCGCCAGATCGTCACGATCGATGGTCAGCGCCGGGGTCAAATACACGATGTTGCGGAACGGCCGGACCCAGACGCCTTCGGCCACCAGTCCCGCCTTCAGCGCGTTCATGTCGGCGATCCGGTCCAGCTCGACCACACCGATCGCGCCCTTCACCCGCACGTCGCGCACGCCTTTCATGCCGACGCAGGGACCAAGACCCTCCGCCAGCGCCGTGCCGATGTCATAGGCCTGCACGATCCGGTCCTCGCGCGCGAACAGGTCGAGTGAGGCGTTCGCCGCGGCGCAGGCCAGCGCGTTGCCCATATAGGTCGGCCCGTGCATCAGCGCGTGGCCCGGATCGTCGGACCAGAAGGCGTCGAACACGCGGCGGCTCGCCAGCGTCGCGGCCAGCGGCAGCGCCCCGCCGGTCAGCGCCTTGCCCACCGTCATGATGTCCGGCGCGACGCCGGCATGTTCGCAGGCGAACATCGCCGCGGTGCGGCCGAAGCCGGTGAAGATCTCGTCGAAGATTAGCAGCAGATCGTATTTGTCGGCGGCGGCGCGCAGGCGCTGCAGCACCGCCGGATCGTGGAACAGCATGCCGCCGGCGCCCTGCACCAAGGGCTCGGCCAGGATGCCGGCCACCTCGTGCGCATGCGCCTCGAGGAACGCGTCGAACGCCGCGATGCTCTCGTCGCCCTGGGGCAGGCCGATCACGTGATGCTGCGGCAGGACGCCGGTGAAGAGGTTGTGCATGCCCTCGTCGGGATCGCACACCGCCATCGTGCCCAGCGTGTCGCCGTGATAGCCGCCGCGGAAGGCGAGGAACTTGGTCCGTCCACGGATGTTGCGGTTCAGCCAGTACTGTACCGCCATCTTCATCGCGACCTCGACCGCGACCGAGCCGGAATCGGAGAAGAACACGCGCTCCATGTTGCCCGGCGCCAGCGCGCAGAGCCGCGCCGCCAGCATCAGCACCTGTTCGTGCACCAGCCCGCCCAGCATGACGTGCGGCATCTTCGCCGCCTGCGCGCGGATCGCGCCGACGATGTGCGGATGGTTGTAGCCATGCGCCGCGGTCCACCAGCTGGCGATGCCGTCGATGAGCTCGCGCCCGTCGGCGAGCACGATGCGGCTGCCGCGCGTCAGCTCGGCGGCGAGCGGCGGCAGCGCCGTCTTCATCTGCGTGTAGGGCAGCCAGATATGGGGCAGGCCGCGCGTGTACCAATCGGGATTTTGCGTCATCGCGCCCAAGTCCCTATACGGAGCCTCATGCCCTTGCAATCGTCGCTCGATGCCTTCGCCACCGCCAAGCTCGCGCAGCTCGAAGCTGCGCATCGCCGCCGCGTGCTGGCCGAAACGGCGCGCGAGGACGGGTTGTGGGTGACGCGCGGCGGGCGGCGTCTGTTGTCGTTCTCCTGCAACGATTATCTCAACCTGACGCAACATCCGGCCGTGAAAGATGCGGCGCGCGCCGCCATCGGCCGTTACGGCACCGGCGCGGGCGCCTCGCGTCTGGTGACGGGCAATCATCCGCTCTATGCGGAACTGGAAGCGCGCCTCGCGCGATTCAAAGGCACCGAAGCCGCCTGCGTGTTCGGCTCCGGCTATCTCGCCAATGCCGGGATCGTTCCGTCGCTGGTGGGGGAGGGCGATCTCCTTCTGGTCGATGCGCTGTCGCATTCCTGCCTGTGGGCCGGCGCCCGCCTCAGCCACGCAACCGTCGAGATTTTCCAACACAACGACGTCGCGCACGCCCGCGCGCTGCTCGAAGCGCATCGCGCCCGCCACGGCCACGCCCTGATCGTCACCGACACGGTGTTCTCGATGGACGGCGACCGCGCCCCGCTCGATGCGCTTGCCGTGCTCGCGAACGAATATGACGCCTGGCTCCTCACCGACGACGCGCACGGCCTGGGCCGTTCGCCCGCCGCGCTGCAGATGGGCACGCTATCCAAGGCGCTGGGGTCGTATGGCGGTTATCTCTGCGCCTCGCGGCCGGTGATCGATCTGGTGACGACGCGCGCCCGAACGCTGATCTATTCGACCGGCCTGCCGCCGGCCAGCGTCGCCGCCGCCATCGCCGCGCTCGATCTCATCGAAGCCGATCCCGATCTGGCTGCGCGCCCGTTGGCGAAAGCGCAAGCTTTCACACGTGCCCTCGGTCTGCCGGATGCGCAAAGCGCCATCGTGCCGATCATCCTGGGCGGCGAGAGGCGCGCGCTCGAAGCCTCCGCCTTGCTGGAGCGGGAGGGCTTCCTCGTCACCGCCATCCGCCCGCCGACCGTGCCCGCCGGCACCGCAAGGCTGCGCGTCGCCTTCACCGCCGGACACGCCGACGCAGACGTCGCGCGCCTTGCGGCTCTCATCAAGGGCCTCCTGTGAGCGCTTACTTCGTCACCGCCACCGGCACCGACATCGGCAAGACCTTCGTCACCGCCGGCCTCGTCCGTTACCTGCGCGCGCAGGGCAAGGCGGTGCGCGCGCTCAAGCCGATCATCAGCGGCATCGACGATCTCGCCGCCAGCGACACCGGCGCGCTGCTGGCCGCGCTGGGCGAACCGGTCACGCGCGAGAGCGTCGCGCGCCTCTCGCCCTGGCGTTTCAAAGAGCCGCTTTCGCCCGACATGGCGGCGGCGCGCGAAGGCCGCGTCGTGCCGTTCGACGATCTGGTGACGTTCTGCCGGAGCGCGATAGGCGACGACACACTGTTCATCGAAGGCGTCGGCGGCATCCTGGTGCCGCTCGACGATCACAATCTGGTGCGCGACTGGGTCCGCGCCCTCGGCCTGCCGCTGATCGTGGTCGCCGGTTCCTATCTTGGCACCATCAGCCACACGCTGACCGCGCTCGAGGCGATGGCCGGTCTGAGGA
Organism: Rhizomicrobium sp.; assembly: GCA_035551495.1. Classification (GTDB taxonomy): domain Bacteria; phylum Pseudomonadota; class Alphaproteobacteria; order Micropepsales; family Micropepsaceae; genus Rhizomicrobium. The sequence goes on from DASZMT010000105.1 coordinate 7,286, forward strand.
TCGCCGCCCTCGTCCTCAACGAGAGCGAGACCAGCCCGGTGCCGCTGGCAGAGACCGCCGCAACCCTGGCGCGTTTCGCGCCGGGCGTGCCCATCGTTCCGGTCCCCCGTCATGCGCGGCCGCAGGACTTCGCGCCGCTCGCCCGAGCGCTTATATAAGGGGCGCGATGCGCAAGATCCTCATACTGACGGCGGGCTGGATTCTGACCCTGCTCGGCGTGGTCATCACGCCGATGCCGATCCCGATCCCGCTGATCGGCATCTTGCCGCTGATGGCCGGCCTCGCGATCCTGATCCATCATTCGCGCACCATGCGTCGCGCCATCCAGCGCGTCCGTCACCGCGTCCGCTGGTTCTCCTACATGATGGAGCATTTCGCGCACCGCCTGCCCCGGGCCATCGCCCGCATCCTGCACCGCTCGCATCCCGCGCCGATCCACCGCAAGGAACGGATCGCGGCGCGCGGCAACCCGCCCGAACCGCAAGAGGAAAAGCCCTGATGGCGATCCCCTTCATCCGTAGCTTCGAGCCGCGCTATGGCGAGCGCGTCCCGGTCACGCCGATGATCTCCCGCGTGGTCGCGAACAATCCCGGCCCGTTCACCTTCATGGGCACCGGCGTCTACATCGTCGGCGCCGGCCGGGATGCCGCCGTGATCGACCCCGGCCCCGACATGCCCGAGCATGTCGAGGCTCTCAAGCGCGCGCTGGACGGCCGCCGCCTGACCCACATCCTCGTCACCCACACCCACAGCGACCACTCGCCCGCCGCCAAGCCCCTGAAGGAATGGTCGGGCGCCAAGACCTATGCCTTCGGACCGCACGGCTCCGGCCGCGAGCACGATGACGGCCCGAAGATGGAAGCGGGCGGCGACATCGATTTCATGCCCGACGTGCGGCTGAAGGACGGCGAACGCGTCGCCGGCGACGGTTTCAGCTTCGAGGCGGTGCATACGCCCGGCCACACCTCGAACCATCTGTGCTTCGGGTTGGAGGAAGAACGCGCCCTCTTCACCGGCGATCACATCATGGGCTGGTCGACGACGGTGGTGACGCCGCCCGACGGCGACATGGCCGATTACATCGCGAGCGTCGAGAAGCTCGAGCGCCGCGGCGACCGCACGCTCTACCCGACGCACGGTTCGCCGATCGCCGAGCCCGCGCCGTTCCTCGCCGCCTATCGCGAGCACCGCATGGACCGCGAGCGGCAGGTGCTGGTCTCGCTGGCCGAAGGCCGCGACACGATCGGCGTGATGGTCGCGCATATGTACGCCGACGTCGACAAGCGGCTTCATCCCGCCGCGGCGCGTTCGGTGCAGGCGCACCTCATCAAGCTCCAGCGCGAGGGCCGCGTGGCGGAAGCGGGCGGGCGGTATACGCTCGCTTGACGTGCGCACCGTCCGGGTTGAGCATCCTCGTATGAAGGTCGTCTCAATCACTGAGTGTCGGAAGAAATTCGAAGAACTGCTCGCCGAAGTCGAGAAGGGCGAAGTCATCACGGTGACGCGCTACGGCAAACCGTTTTTCGACATTCAGCAACGCCAAAAGAAGGCCGATGCGCCGTCCGCTCAAGACGCGCAATGACCACCGCGCTGCATCCCGCCCGCATCTGGAGCGCCGGCGACGGCGTGCGTGAAGGGCTGTCGGTGCTGGTCGACGGCAGCCGCATCGCCAAGATCGCGCCGCGTGCGGCGCTGGGCGCGGCAGACGAAGGCATCGACCTGCCGGGCGCGACGCTGTTGCCGGGGCTCAGCGACATCCATTCGCATCTGTTTCTTTATCCCTACAACCGCACCTCCTGGGACGACCAGGTGCTGAAGGAGTCGGAGGCCTATCGCACCGTGCGCGCCGTCACCCATGCGCGCGACACGCTGGCCGCCGGCTTCACCACGCTGCGCGATCTGGGCACCGAAGGCGCGGGCTTCGCCGATGTCGCGCTCAAGCGCGCTATCGCCGAAGGCGTCGTGCCCGGGCCGCGCCTGTTCGTTGCCGGCAAGGCGATCGTCGCGACCGGCTCCTACGGCCCCGCGCGCAGGAATTACCGGCCCGACTGCTGCCTGCCGCAAGGCGCCGAGGAGGCCAGCGGCGTCGACGAGATCGTGCGCGCAACGCGTCATCAGGCGGCGCATGGCGCGGACTGGATCAAGCTCTATGCCGACTACCGCGCCGGCCCGAACGGCGAAACGGTGCCGACCTTTTCCATCGACGAGATGCGCGCCGCGGCCGATGTGGCGCACAGCCTGGGCCGTCCCGTCGCCGCGCACGCGACCTGCGACGAGGGCATGCGGCGCGCGATTCTGGCCGGCGTCGACACCATCGAGCACGGCTATGGCGGCGCGCCCGCGACCTTCGCGCTGATGCAACTGAAAGGCATCGCCTTCCTGCCGACGCTGACGGCCGTGCGATCGATCGACACCTATCGCGGCGAATACGTGCCGGGCGGCGCCCCAGCCCGCGCATGACGCTGGCCGCCGACGCCTTCCGCCTGGCGCGCGATGCGGGCGTCGTGATCGGCTGCGGCAGCGACGTCGGCGTCTTCGCCCACGGCACCAATCTCGATGAGCTCAAGGCGATGCAGGCGCTCGGCATGCGCGCCGAGGAGGCGCTCGCGGCCGCGACATCGGTGAACGCCGCGATCCTGCGCCGCGCCGACACGCTCGGCCATGTGGCGGAGGGCTTCCTCGCCGACCTCATCGCGGTGGACGGCGATCCGCTGGCCGGCCTGAACGCGCTGGCTGCACCGATATTCGTGATGGCCGGCGGACGCGTGTTCACGCGACCTTCCTGAGGAACGTCCGCTCCTCGCTGAGGATGAAGCGCTCGCGCTGGGCGGTCTCGAAATTCGCCATCGCCCTGTCGTCGGCGCGCAGCCGCGCGCGGTATTGCTCATAGGCCGACAGGCTGGGGAACGAGATCATCGCCAGCGCGACGGTGTTCGTCCCCTCATGCGGCATCCAATAACCGACGAGATCGCCGCCGCAGGCCGGGATGATGCTCTGCCACGCTTTGGCATAGGCCTCGAACGCCGCCTGGTGGAAGGGATCAATGGTGTAGCGGATGCAGCAGGTGATCGTCGTCATTTCGTCCTCCATCGAAGCATGACGGCATCCTAGCGCTGGACGCCGCACCCATGGTTCGACTACGGTCGAAGGATGAAAGCCGGTCCCGACATCGCGCCCGTCGCACGGCTCTTGGGCGATCCCGCGCGCGCCAACATGATCACCGCGCTCCTGGGCGGCCAGGCGCTCACCGCGGGCGAACTGGCGCGCGAGGCCGGCGTGACGGCGCAGACGGCGTCGTCGCATCTCGCCAAGCTCACCGCCGGCGGCCTGATCGTGCCGCGCCGCCAGGGACGCCACGCCTATTACGCGCTCAGCGGCCCCGACGTGGCGGCGCTGCTCGAGAAGCTGATGAGCCTCGCCGAACGCACCGGCCACCGCCGCACGCGCACCGGCCCGGCCGAGCCGGCGCTGCGCCGCGCCCGCGTCTGCTACGACCATCTGGCCGGCGATCTCGGCGTCGCGCTGTTCGACCGGCTGGTAGCGGCGCGCCTGCTGATGCGGCGCGGCGAAGAGCTGGCCCTGACGCGCAAGGGCGAGGCGGCGATGCGCGAATTCGGCATCGATCTCGACGCGGCGCGCGCCGGCCGCCGCGCGCTGTGCAAGGACTGCCTCGACTGGAGCGTGCGGCGCAGCCATCTCGCCGGCGGCCTCGGTGCGGCGTTGCTGGACCGGCTCTACGCGCTCGGCTGGGCGCGGCGCGAGAAGGATTCGCGCGTCGTGACCTTCACGCCCGCGGGCTTGCGCGCTTTCGAGACGGCGTTCGCGGCCTAATCGCTTTTCGCCGAGCCCACGAAGCTCATCGTCCCCGCCGGTGCGCGATTGAGCGCTTCGCGGCCGACGGCTATCAGCGCCGCCATCGAATCCACCACGCAATAGTCTTCTCGGAAGAAGCCGGCCGCATGAACGCCCCGTGCATGCACGCCCGGCAAGGCGGGGCATCCTGTGTCCAATATGCTGGCGTGATCGATGCGCGCGTCACCGCCGGTCACCGACGGCAGCACATAGCGGCTGCCGCCGCGAAAACCGATCTGAAGCGCATAGAGCGTCGAATCCGTCCCCGGCTCCAGTTTGAAGATCAATGCCGGATCGCCATGCCCCGCCAACGCGCCGCGCGTCTTGCCTTCGGCATATGTGTAGAAGCCGTCGATCACCGAGAAAATCGAAAGCTCCGCATAACCACCGCACCGGCCCGCCGGCTCGCTGCAGCCTGCCCAGCGGATTTCCCAGTCGCCCAGGGAAAACCGGCTGCACATCGCAAGCGCGTCCACAGGCTGCGGTTCGCAGTTGGCCGGCCAGATGCTTTGGTCCTCGCGCGGGGACAGCGGCAAATCGGAACGGATCAATGCATCGGCATAAGCCGGGCTTCCTAACAACATAGCCAGCAGAAGAAACGCCACGCACCGCACGCCATCCTCCTTACCTGAGCGACGCCAGATAATCCTTCACGATCGCGGCCGCGGCGCCCATGTCGTTCTCGCCGTTGCGGCTCTCGGCGCGGATGTCGAGGCGTGCGCCGATCTTGCCGGCCGGCCGCACGCGGATCGCGACGTCGGCGATCTGACCGAACCAGAAGCTGGTGTGCGTCCCCTCGATCGTGCCGTCGTGCTCGTTGTAGGCGGCGATGGCGAAGCCGGCCTCCTTGGCGCGCGCGAAGCCGCGCCAGAACAGGATGTTCACCGGATGCACGCTCGGATCCTGCTTGGGATTGAGCAGCGCGACGTAAGGCTTGATCTCCGGATAGGCGGTCTTCTGCGCCAGCGCCACCTGCGTCTGCTTTCCGCGATAGCGCACGACCTTGCTGCCGTCATAGGCCGGCGCGTTGGTCGCGTCCGCGCGCTGGGCCAGGAGCGCGTCGAAGGACGGCGGCTCTTCCGGATCGGTCGAGACGTCGTGGATCGGCGGCGACAGAAGATAGAGCCGTGCCTGGTTCACCGGCTCATAGGCGATCAACAGCGAGCCCACGAGGCCGGCCGTCGCGATCCTCCATCCCGCGCTGTTGTTCGACGACAGCGCCCGCCACAGCCAGAGCAGGCCCGCGATGGAGCCGCCGATCGCGATGACGAAGCCCGGCGCCGCGATCTTCAGCCCGCTCGCCAGCTCCCACCAGCCGAGGCGCACGCCATAAGAGCCCGTCAGCGCGATGGCGCCGCCCACGACGAAGCAAACCAGCGAGACGATGGCGGCGGTGGGCGTTGACCGCATGATGGGCCGTTACTCCGCGGCGGTGGGCAGCCGATAGGCGTTGAACATCTCGCGCAAGGCGGTCTTCTGGATCTTGCCGGTCGCGGTGTGCGGGATCTCGCTCACGAACTGCACGTCGTCGGGCATCCACCACTTGGCGATCTTGCCTTTGAGATACTCCAGTATGTCCGCGGCTGTCGCGGCCTTTCCCGGCTTCATCACCACGATCAACAGCGGCCGTTCGTCCCACTTGGGATGCCACACGCCGATCACCGCCGCCTCGGCGACGTCGGGATGGCCGACCGCGATGTTCTCGATCTCGATGGACGAGATCCACTCGCCGCCCGACTTGATCACGTCCTTCGAGCGGTCGGTGATGGTCATGTAGCCCCCGGGATCGAGCGTCGCGACGTCGCCCGTATCGAACCAGCCGTCGGCATCGAACGCATCCGCGCCTTCGCCGCCGAGATAGCCCTTCGCGACCGCCGGGCCGCGCACCTTCAGGCGCCCGAACGCCTTGCCGTCATGCGGCAGGTCCTTGTCGTCGTCGTCTGTGATCTTCATCTCGACGCCGAACACCGGATGGCCCTGCTTGCACTTGTAGTCGAGCTGCTTGTCGTACGGCATCGCCTCGACGTGGTGCTTGAGCGTGCCGACGGTGCCGATCGGGCTCATCTCGGTCATGCCCCAGGCATGAATCACCTGCACGCCGTACTTGGTCTCGAAGGTCTCGATCATCGAGCGCGGGCAGGCCGAGCCGCCGATCAAGACGCGCTTCATGTGCGGCAGCGTCTTTCCGGTCTGCTCGAGATATTGCAGCAGCGCCAGCCACACCGTCGGCACCGCCGCCGTCATGGTCACGACCTCGTCGGTGAGCAGCGCGCAGATCGACGGCCCGTCGAGCTTGGGTCCCGGCATCACCAGCTTGGCGCCGACCATCGGTGCGCTGAAGGCGAGCGCCCAGGCATTGGCGTGGAACATCGGCACCACCGGCAGCACGCTGTCGCGGCCCGAGATGCCCTGCGCGTCGGTCTGCGCCGCCATCAGCGCATGCAGCACGTTGGAGCGGTGGGAGTAGAGCACGCCCTTCGGATTGCCCGTCGTGCCCGAGGTGTAGCAGAGGCCGCAGGCCGCATGCTCGTCGACCGTCTTCCATTCGAAGGTGCCGCTCGTCCCGGCGATGAAGTCCTCATAGGCGACGAGGTTCGGGATGTTGGCCGTCGGAAGGTGCGCCCTGTCGGTGAGCGCGACATAGAGCTTCACGTTCGGCAGCTTGGGCGCGATCTGCGCCACCAGGTCGGCGAAGGTGATGTCGAAGAAGATCGCGCGGTCTTCGGCGTGATTGGCGATATAGACGAGCTGGTCGGGGAACAGGCGCGGGTTCAGCGTGTGATAGACCGCGCCGATGCCGGCGATGCCGTACCAGGTCTCGATGTGCCGCCAGGTGTTCCAGGCGAGCGTCGCGACGCGGTCGCCGGCCTTGATGCCGTGCTTGTCGAGCGCTTCGGCGACGCGGCGCGACCGCTCCGCGATCTCGCGATAGTTGGTGCGATGGATCGGCCCCTCGACCGAGCGGCTGACGACCTCGCGGTCGCCGTGCCATTCGGCGGCGTGGTCGATGATCTTATGGACCAGCAACGGCCAGTCCTGCATGAGGCCAAGCATCCGTAACCCCCTGATATCTCTGCGGCCATCATAGGAACGGCGGCAGGAGGGAGCAACGGCCCGTCGCTACGCCGTCGCTTGCGATCCTTCGAGGCTCGCCTTCGGCTCGCACTTCGGGATGATGGTCCTGCTGCAAAAGTCGCGTCGTCCTGAGGCGCCCCCGAAGGGGCCTCGAAGGACGACGCGTTTCGCGGAACTACGTCGGCGCCGTTCCCCCGCTCCCCGGGATCGGCAGGGGCAGGAGCGGAACCGTCTTCATCTTGCCCGTCGTGCAGGATTGGATCGTGCGGGCGCGGCGGCGGCCGGTCTCCGGCGTCCAGTCCCCGGCCGGCGCCTTCAGCGTCGCGTCGAGGTTGGCGAGCTCGGCCTGGTTGCCGCAGCGGCCCATCGAACCATCCTTGGTCTGCCAGATGAAGGTCGCCACCTGCTTGTCGAGCGCCCAGTTCAGCGGCACCTCGAAGCCGTCGCCGTCATAGAGATAGAAGTTGAAGAACGCCTGGTGTCCGCCGGTGTCGCAATAGTCGTTCAGGGCCTGCTGCAGCCAAGCCTGCGACGACCCCGTCCGCACCACCAGGGCGCCGACCAGGGGCACCAGGAACTGCGAGGTGCGCTGCGTCGGGCCGACGACCGACGGGTTGTAGGGCCGGTTGGTGCAGCGCGGGATGTCGTCCTCGTTGATTGCGGTCTGTGCGTCCGACGTCGCCTGGACGATGATCGGATAGACCGGGCGGTGCAGCAGGATCGGCCCATAGGTCCGCAGCCACCCCGCCAGCTCCTGCGCGGTCTCGACGCCTTCGTTCTCGAAATAGCCGCCGTCGATGATGTGCGCGGTGTGCGAGGTCTTCTCGTTCGGCAGCGGCGGCCGGGTCGGCGTCAGCGAGCCCGACGGGCTGAGGAACGGGAAGCGCGAGGTGTTGTCGATGGTCGTCGACAGCGGGATGTCGCTCTTGATCAGCCCAAGCGCGTCGCGCGCATGCTGGAACGGCCCCATCGCGTACCAGAACGCCGCTTTCGCCGGACCGCACGGCGTCTTCTTGCCGATCGTCTCGCCCGGCTTGCGGACATACCAGCCGCCGTCGGTCTGGCAGAAATATTCGTCGTTGAGCTTGAACGGCGTGGTGATGATGCGGTCGCCCTCATCGGCATCGGTGCCGTTGGCGATCCACAGCGGCACGTCGCCGTATGGCTCGTGCCCTTGGCCGTAATAGGTCCACAGGTAGCCCTTGTCGAGCGGGATCGGCTGCTTCTGCAGCTTCTGGATCTCGACGATGCCGTCGTTCCACCACAGGTCCTCGAACGCGTGCTCCAGCGCCGCGGCACGGTCGTTGCCGCGCAGATAGTGGATCTGGTCGTCGGGATCGGGCGCCATCAGATGCAGGCTTGCCAGCGGCTTGGCGATATAGATCGCCAGCGCGCGCGGGATGTCGCCCAGCATCGTGCCGGCCAGCGCCGGGCCGATGGCGTCGCCGCTGAGGGCTTCGACCTCCGCATCGTCGCGTGCCGGGCGGTTCGCGCCGAGACCGGGCAGGGTGCAGTCGCCGGCCGGCGCCGACATCGCGCCGCGCATCGAGACATAGGCCGCGGTGCCGAACGAGCCGCCGGACACCGAGCTGATCGCGAAGATCGAGGCGCTCTTGTTGCCGCTTCTGCGCAAGCTGTCGTCGACCGTGTCGAGCACCTTCGCCGCCCACAGTCCGGCGCGCGAAGCGCCGCCCGACACCGCGACGATCACCGGCTGCACCGGCCCGTCGCCGGGGGCACAGCGCGCCGCCCATTTCTGCAGGAAGAAGGCGAGCGAGGCGCGCTTGCCCGGATCGGAGGTCGGATCGCCGGTGACCACGCGCAGGGCATGCAGGTCGGCGAGCGTCGAGCCGATGCCGATCAGCACCAGAAGGATGAGCAGCGCCGGCACGCGGCGCAGCGGGATCACCAGGAAGCCGAGATCGATCTCGCGCACGCTGTGGTCGACCTCGAAGGTGAGGACGGTGAGCGGCGCCACCGCCATCCCCATCAGGAACAGCGCCACCGACGGCCCGGGCAGGAAGCGCGCGAAGGCCGTCTTCCAGTCGATCGAGTCGGGCACGAAGGCGGTGGCGGCGCTCGCCGCGAACAGGCCCGCCGCCAGGATCAGCGAGATGGCCGCGAAGGACCGGCCGAACGGCGCGTAATCGAGAAGCTCGAGCAGGCGCTGCCACAGCTTGTGGAAGAACCCGCCGCCGGCGACGTCGCGCGGCGGCATGCTGCCCTGGTTGCGCGCCAAGCCCCACTGGGTGCGATGGGTGAAGAACAGATGCAGCGCGATCGCCCACACCAGCACGATGACGGTCTGCAGCGTCTTCTCGCTGCGCTGGGTGGCGATGCCGGCGATGACCGCGGTGCCGAAGGCGAGGCCGCGCGGCACATAATCGAAAAAGTGGAAGGCCTGGATCTGATCGCGGCGCCCTTCGGCGCGCATCGCGGTCTCGAAGCGGCGGCGTCCGTCCGCGCTGTCGGGCACGTGGTGCGCGGCGAGCAGCACGGCGCGCGACCAGTACCACAGCGTCAGCGCGATCAGGATCATGCAGAGGTGGAATTTGATCGCCGTGCTCCAGGCGTCCGCGCTCATGTCGCTGAGATCGGCGAGGTCCGACAGCATGTCGTGGATCTGCGGCGGCAGGGTCAGCGCGATGGCGGCGAAGGCGAAGATCGCCACCGCGGCGCGCGCCCGGTAGATCACCGTGCTCCAGCGCCTGGGCAGCACGAACGGGCCCGCAGCCGGGTTACCGGCCCCCAAAGTATTGGGTTGGCTCATGACGAATCCCCCTCGATATTGCGCGAATACTGGCACAATCGAGCGGCGAATACTTTCTTTTATCCCGCGGGCGCGGCCGTGTCGGCGTCGAGCGCGTCCATCAGCCGGATCGCGGCCTGCAGGTCGTTGGAAAGACGCACACCCAGCAGCTCCGCCGCCGCGGTGCGGCCGGCCTCGGTGAACGCCAGGCGTCCTTCGCCCGCCGGTACGACGAGCCCTTCCTGCTCGGCGGTGCGCAAGAGGCGCGCGACGTGGGGACGCGAGACGTGGAAGCGCCGGGCAAGCCCGGTGAGCGAGAACGCGATCGCACCCTGCGGCGGATAATGCGCCTCGTCGTCGGACGCCAGCATCAGCGCGTGCAGGATCTGCGTTCCGGCGTGCCGGTTGAGGAAGACGCGCCACAGCGCGTTGTCCATCGGTCCCCTGGCCAGCGTCAGGCCGAGCTCGCCGCTGATGCGGATGAAGCGCGTCATCACGGCCGCGTCGCCCAGCCGGTTCGACAGCCGTCCGAGGCCCGGCTCGATCGCCGTCGCCGCGGCGATCCCGGTGCGCATGATCGTGCGATAGGCGGCCGTCAGCGCCGGCGTCGGCGCGAAGCGCGCGGCGCGGCTGCTGCTCTCCACCGGCTCGACGTACCGGAGGAAGCGCAGATAGAGCAGCAGCGCGCGCGCCCGCCCCGGACTGACCACGGTGTTGAGCGCGCACAGCTCCTTCATCCGCGCCAGGGTGAGGCCGCCGGTCGCATCGAGATAGATCGCAAGCCCCGCCGCGGAGAAGCGCCCGACATCCTTCATGATGCCGTCGAGCGCCGCATCGGAGGCCGCCAGATCGAGCATGCTGCGCGACAGCTGCCGCGCGGCCGCCGCGAAGCGGGGATGGGCGATGACCGCCTCGAACTGGGCCTGGCCGATGCTGCCGGCCGGCACGCGCCAATGCTCGAAACTCTGCGGTTCGTACATCATCGGACGCCAGCATTGGTCAAAAAGGTTCGTTGTTACCAGTGCTTCCGGCAACCTAGCGTTTTTGCTGGCGGATTTGCCGCTGGGGTGCCGCGATGGCCGACGACGAATCCGCGCGTGGCGGCCCCTTTTCGGGCGCGGGCGGCGCCTTCCTGGCGGCGACGCTGGGGACGGTGTCCGACAATCCGCGCGTCGACGCGCTGCTCGAGCGCCAGGTCGCGCTCGCCGAGTTGCAGATCGACAGTCTGCGCAAGCTCGACGATTTCGAGCTCTCGCATCTGCGCTGGCGGCGCCTCAACGACCAGATGAAGGGCGCGCTGCAGATCCTCACCGTGCTGGTCGGCGCGATGATCGTCGCCGCCGTCGCCGCCGCGCTGTGGAACGCGAGCCGCGCCGAGGGCCTGGTGGTCGATGCGTTCTCGGTGCCGCCGGCGCTGGCGCAGGCGGGCGTGACCGGCGACGTCGTCGCCGACGACATGACCGCGAAGATCGCCGCGATCCGCGATTTCGCCAACGACAACTCGCTGGCGCGTTCCAACGACGTCAGCGAGGACCGCACCCAGGCGATCAAGGTCGAGATCCCGGACACCGGCGTCTCGCTGGCCGAGATATGGCGTTATCTGCGCCGCTGGCTGGGCCATGAGCGGCACCTCGCCGGCAACCTCCGCAACTTGCCCGACGGGCGCATCGCGCTGAACCTGTCGCTGGACGGCGCCGAGGCGTTCGGTGTCGCCGGCGCGCCCGGCGATCTCGACGCGCTGGAGCAGAAGGCGGCCGAGCATGTGTTCGCCGCCGCCGATCCCGTCAACATCGTGCTCTATCTCACCGCCAAGGGGCGCAAGGACGAAGCGCTCGCCGCATCGGCGCGCAACATCGCACAGGCCAAGGGTAGCGGCGAACTCGCCGAGGCCTATGCCCTGCATTCCAACATGGTGCGCTACATCACCGGCGACGTCGCCCGATCGCTGCCGGAGACGCAACTGGCCTTGACGCTCGCGCCGCGGCAGGCGCCGCAGCACATGGAGATGCTCAACAGCTCTCGCCTGCTCGGGCACGACGAGGCGGTGCTGGCGCAGGCGCGCGCCATCGCAAATCTGCGGATCGAGGACAATGTCGGTGCCTGGCGCGTCGGCGACGGCTTCGGCTATGTGCAGCAGCTCGGTGCGATCTGGCGCGCCGAGCAGACCGGCGATTACGGCGCCCTGGCGCAGGTGACCTGCGTCTATCTCTGTCCGCGCGCGGGCACCGCGCTGCTCCAGGCCGAAGCCTTGGCGCGCCTGCATGACGGTGCGGGCGCCGGCGCGGCGCTGGCGCAGGCGCGAAGCTATGGCGATGCGGATAGTGCGAGCCTGGCATTCGCGCCCTACGTCCGCGACGCCGATGCCGGACGTTGGGCCGCCGCCGCCGGCGACGCGCGCGCGATCGCCGCGGGCTACATGGCGGATCACAGCGTCGGAGACCGCTTCAACCGCCTGCGGGTGCGCAACCAAGCGATGCCGCTGCTGGCGCGCGCGCTCGCCGCCGGTGGCGACGTGGCGGCCGCCCGTCAAGCCATCGCCGATACGCCGCTCGACTGTTATGGCTGCCTGATGGCGCGCGGCGGCATCGAAGCGGCGGCGCGCGATTGGCCGGCCGCCGCGCAATGGTTTTGGCGCGCGGCACAGGCGGCGCCGTCGATCCCGTTCGCTTATAAGGACTGGGGCGCGATGCTGCTGGCCAAAGGCGACGCCGGCGGTGCCGTCGCGAAATTCGCCGACGCGCAGACGCGCGGCCCCCACTATGCCGACCCGCTGGAACTGTGGGGCGAGGCGCTGATCGTGCAGAACCGCTCCGACCTTGCGGTCGCGAAGTTCGCGGCGGCCGCCCAATTCGCGCCGAACTGGGGCCGCTTGCATTTGAAATGGGCGCAGGCGCTGTTGTGGTCCGGCGACGCCGCCGGCGCGCGCCGGCAATTGGCTCTTGCGGCATCTCTCGATCTCACAGACGCTGATAGGCGCATATTGGCGGGGTTGCGCACATGACGGCACCGACGGAGCACCGCACGCTCGGCCTCTTCCTGGCGACCATGACGGTGACGGGCTGCATGATCGGCTCGGGCATCTACATGCTGCCGGCCAGTCTGGGCGCGCTCGGCTCGGTCTCCATCCTGTCCTGGCTCGCCGCGATGATCGGCGCCGGCTTCATCGCCGGCTCGCTCGCCTGGCTCGCGGTGCTGGATCCGCAGGCCGGCGGGATGTTCTCTTATATCCGCAGCGCCTTCGGCCCGGCGGCGGGCTTCATCGCGGGCGTGCTCTATTGGGCCAGCACCTTGCCGGGCTGCGTCGCCATCGCCATCGGCTGCACCGGCTATCTCAGCGTTTTCGTGCCGGCGGTGAAGCATGGGTTACCCGCCGTTTTGAGCGTCGCCGGCTTCGTGTGGCTGTTCATCGCCGCGAACAGCATCGGGCCGCGCTTCGTCGCGGGGCTTCAGGGCTGGTCGCTCGGCCTCGGCCTCGTGCCGGTGCTGCTGGCGGCGCTGGGCGGCTGGTTCTTCTTCCACAGCGCGACCTTCACCCAATCGTGGAATCCCACCGGCGCCAGCCTCGGCGCGCTGGTGCCGCGCGGCGCGGTGATGGCGTTCTGGGCCTTCCTCGGCATCGAAGGCGCCGTCATCCTCGCGCCGCGCATCAAGAACCCGAGCCGCAACGTGCCGCTGGCGACGCTCGGCGGGCTCGCGCTCGCCTCGGTGATCTACATCGCGGCCTGCACCGCGCTGATGGGCATCGTGCCCGTGTCGGTGCTGGCGAAGTCTTCCGCGCCCTTCGCCGATGCGGCGGCGGTCGCGGCGGGCGGATCGGTGGCCGGCGCCATCGCGCTCTGCGCGCTGATCAAGGCGTCGGGCGCGCTCGGCGGCAACATGCTGCTGACGCTGGAGAGCCTGGAATGCGAGTCGGTGACCAGCGTCGTCAGCGCGGCGCCGCGCGCCCTGCCGCGCGTGTCGGGCGCCAATCTGATCTTCACCGGCGTCATCGCGACGATCATCGTCCTGATCTCGCAGAGCCCCACCCTGGTACGCCAGTTCACCATGGTGACCGACGTCGTGGTGGTGCTGTCGATGCTGACCTATGGCGCGGCGTGCCTGGCGCTGATCCCGCTGGCGCGTGCCCTGCCGCTGCGGCAGCGGCTCGGTGCCTGGGCGGTGGGCGGCGGCGGCGTGCTGTTCTGCGCCTTCGTCGTCGCGGCATCGGAGCCGGACCTGCTCATCTGGAGCATCCTGCCGGTGCTCGGCGCGTTCGGCGCCTATTGGCTCGCCACGTTGCGCCGCCAGCGCCGGTTCGTGGCGGCCTGATGACGATTCGAAATGTTCGATTGCGCGCCGGCCGCCGCGCCGCTCTGGTGTGCGCATGATCACAGCCGCCACCCCTTCGCTCAGCCGCCGCGCGATCGCCGCCGCGAGCGTCGGCAACGCGCTCGAGTTCTACGACTTCATCACCTACGCCTTCTTCGCCATCCAGATCGGCCATGCCTTCTTCCCCTCGAGCAGCGCCTATGCCAGCCTCATGCTGTCGCTCGCGACCTTCGGCGCGGGCTTCGTCACGCGCCCGATCGGCGGCATCGTCCTCGGCCGCTATGCCGACCGCGTCGGCCGCCGTCCCGCCATGATGCTGAGCTTCACGATGATGGGCGTCGCCATCGTCGCCATCGCGATCATCCCGCCCTATTCGGCGATCGGCATCGCGGCGCCGATCCTGGCGGTCGTCGCGCGCATGGTGCAGGGCTTCTCCCTGGGGGGAGAAGTCGGACCGACGACGGCCTACCTCCTCGAATCCGCGCCGCCCCGGATGCGCGGTCTCGCCGTGTCGTGGCAAAGCGCCAGCCAGGGCATCTCGGCCACCGCCGGCGCGGCGATCGGCATGGGCCTGTCGGCGCTGCTGCCGGCGGCGGCGCTCGACGCCTATGGCTGGCGCATCGCCTTCCTGATTGGCGCGGTCACCATCCCGTTCGGCCTGTGGGTGCGCAAGGGGATGCCCGAGACGCTGCACGACGAGGAGACGCACACCGTCTCGCGTACCGAGACCGGCGGTTGGCGCGCCGTGGCCGAAAACCGGCGCATCATCGTGCTGGCGCTGATCGTGCTCGCCGGCGGCACGATCCAGACCTACGGCCTCGACTATCTGACGACCTATGCCCAGAACACGTTGAAGCTCAGCGCCACGGCCGGTTTCGCCGCCGGCATGCTTGCCAATATCGCCGCCATCGGGGCCGCGCTGTGGGGCGGCGCGCTGTCGGACCGGCTCGGCCGGCGGCCGGTGATGGTGGGGTCGACGGCGGTCTTCCTGGTCACGGTCTATCCGATCTTCCTCGCCATCGTCGGCTCGGGCAGCACGGCCGTGTTCCTCGTCGCGAGCGTCGCGCTGGGCTTCCTGTCGTCGGTCAGTTCCGGCCCGTTCTACGCCGCGCTCGGCGAGACGCTGCCCAAGCGCATCCGCGGCGCCACCTTCGCGACGGTCTATGCCAGCTCCATCGCGCTGTTCGGCGGCACCACGCAGTTCGTCATCACCTGGCTGCTGCACGCGACGGGCAATGCGATGGCGCCCGCCTGGTATCTGATGGCCGCGACGGCCGTGGCGTTGGTCGCGATGTACCTCGTGGTCGAAAGCGCGCCGGCACGCATCGCGCCGTCGCCGGACGATATGCCCGCTGGCCTCGGCGCGGGTTCTCGCGCAAACTGAACCATTCCGTCTCGAAGGGCCGTTCCATGTTCCTTGCCGCGCTCGCGCTGGCCGCGAGCCTCTGCGCATCCGATTTCCAGCAGCAGGTCGATATCGCGCCGCATGCCGGGCCGCAGACCGGCATCCTGGTGAAGCAGGACTTCGCGCCCGGCGAGAGCACCGGCCAGCATGCCCATCCGGGCGTCGAAATCGGCTATGTCGTGAAGGGCGCGATCAGGATCACCATCGGCGGCCTGTCGCCGGCCGAATACGAGGTGAAAGCCGGCGGCAGCTATCACATCAACCGCGACGTGTCGCACGCGATCGGCAATGCCGGCGGCGAGCCGGCCGAGGTTCTCACCACCTATGTGGTCGACGTCGGCCGTCCGGTGACGGACCCCAAGCCGTGAAGCGCATCGCACAAGCTATCGCATGGGCCGGCGTCGTCATGGCGACGAGTGCGCTCGCGCCGGCATTCGCCATGGATGCCGGCTGCAAGGCTTATTCGGCGGCGCTGCACGCGCTTTTCTACATGCCCTATCACAAGCACACCACGACGCCCGGCCGCAGCGGCGGCGCCTTCACGTCCGACGACATCGTGGTCGGCGGCAAGCAATACATCTATGTGCCGGCGCGCGGCCCCATTCCGGCCGCGAAGAGCGTCACGCCCTTCGACGGCCCCGAAGCGGCGTTGGTATACGACCGCGACTTCGGCGGACTGCCGCTGATCTGCAAGCGCGTGGGGCGCGAGACGGTGAACGGCGAGGCGGCCGACATCTACGTGGTGTCGAGCGACGTCACCTTCGCGACGCGCCTGTGGATCGGGCAGAAATCGGGACGTCTCTTGAAGGACGAGTCGCCGAGCGAGAGTGGGGTTCCCATCCGCACGGTCTTCACCTACGACAACATCAAAGCGCCCTGGTAGGAGTTGCCCATGTTCGTCACCGTCAACGGCGCGCGTATCTTCTTCGACGTGGCCGGCTCCGGCTTCGCGCTCGATGGCGCGGCGATGCGTGCCAAGCCGGCGCTGATCGTGATGCATGGCGGGCCGGGCTTCGACCATTCGACCATGCGGCCTTATTTCGACCGCTTCGCCGACACCCATCAGGTGATCTATATCGATCATCGCGGCAATGGCCGTTCCGGCGGCGACAAGAGCACATGGTCTCTCGCGCAATGGGGCGACGACGTGAAAGGCCTGTGCGATGCGCTCGGCATCGAGAAGCCGCATGTCTTCGGCCAGTCCTTCGGCGGCATGGTCGCCATCGCCTATGCGACGCGCCATCCGGCGCATGCCGGGAAAGTCGTGTTCTCCTCGACCGCCGCGCGCATGCGCCTGGACGAGACCTACCGCATCCTGGAAGGCCGCGGCGGCGCCGAGGCGCGCGCCGTTGCCGAGCGCTTCTGGAAGAAGCCGGACGATACGTCGTTCGCCGATTACGTGCGCGTCTGCATGCCGCTCTACAATCCGCCGGGCGGCGCCAACCCCGACGAGCAGGCGACCGCGCGCCGCCGCGCCATCGCCAGGCCGGAGGTCACGAACTTCTTCTCGCAGGGCGAGATGCTGACGATGGACGCGCGCGCCGGTCTCGCCCGCGTCGCGTGCCCGGCGCTGGTTCTGGGCGGCGGCTACGATCCGATCACGCCGGAGGTCTGCGCCCGCGAGATCTTTGACGCCCTGCCCGCCGCGGCGCGCCGGATCGAGATCTTCGAGAACGCCGGCCACGGCATCTACCGCGACGAACCGGAGCGCGCGGAAAAGGTGCTGCGGGAGTTCTTCGCCGCTTGAGACCGGTTAGGCTGTCTCGCCATCCGTCCGGCGGGGTATGGTTCGATGACGACGCGTTCGACAATCCTTCTTGCCTTCGCCGCGTGGGCCGTTTGTTCGCCGGTCCGCGCCGAAGAGTGTCAGGACACCAGCGCCAAGCTCCGGGCGACGCGATTCAGCTTGATCACCACCGTCAGCTGGCCGTCGCTCATGGTGCCGTGCGATCGCAAGGATTGCGGGACGGCGACGATCGATGGCGTTGTGGGCCGCAAGGCCGACAAGGGCATGGCTGCCGCCCTGGCGGGCCCGACGACCACCTATACGCGCCACGATGGGACGCAGACCTGGGTGAGCGACGGAACGCAGTGGCGGCCGTTCCCGCGCGCCGCGAAGGCGGCGGAGGGCTTTGGCCTGGCCGTCACCAAAAGCTGCAAGACCGTCGGGACGGGAATGCTGAACGGCAGGCCGGTGATCATCTACGGCGCGCAAGTCGAGGAAGGGAATCTCGGCGCATTTGCCCCTCCTGTGCCCAGAGGTAGGAACACGCCGGCGCGTCCGCAAGTCCCGTTGACCTTGGCGCCCTAACGGCGGCAAATCCGGCTGGCCGAAACGAGGTGTCCCATGCCGCTCTCCAATGCCCAGACGCGCGACGTCGAAAGCATCCTGCACCCCTACACCAACCTCGTGAAATTCCGCGAGACGGGGCCGATGATCATCAGCCACGGCCAGGGCGTGCGCGTCTATGACGAGACCGGCAAGGATTACATCGAGGCGATGGCGGGGTTGTGGTGCACGGCGCTCGGCTGGGGCGATGCCGAGCTCGCCGACGTCGCGGCGGAGCAGATGAAGAAGCTCGCCTTCGGCCACCTGTTCGGCGGCAAGAGCCACGAGCCCGCCATCGCGCTGGCCGAGAAGCTGAAGGAGATCGCGCCGTTCCCGACCGGCAAGGTGTTCTTCGCCAATTCCGGCTCGGAAGCCAACGATACCCAGATCAAGCTTTACTGGTACGCGGCGAACGCGCGCGGCGAGACGAAAAAGAAGAAGATCCTGTCGCGCACCAAGGCCTATCACGGCGTGACGCTGGCGAGCGCCAGCCTCACCGGCCTCGTCAACAACCACCGCAGCTTCGACCTGCCGTTCGACTTCGCGCGCTTCGCCGATTGCCCGCACTATTATCACAACGCCGAGCCGGGCGAGACGCAGATGCAGTTCTCCGCCCGCATGGCCGCGAACCTGAACGCGCTGATCGAAAAGGAAGGTCCCGACACCATCGCGGCGATGATCGTCGAGCCGGTGATGGGCGCGGGCGGCGTGATCCTGCCGCCGGAGGGCTATTTCGATGCGATAACCAAAGTGCTCGGCAAGCACGGCATCCCGCTGATCGCCGACGAGGTAATCACCGGTTTCGGCCGCACCGGCAATTGGTTCGGCTCGACCACCTACGGCTTCGAGCCCGACAGCATGTCGATCGCCAAGGCGCTGTCGTCGGCCTATCTGCCGATCAGCGCGGTGCTGCTGTCGCCCGAGCTCGCCGATATCGTCGAGCAGGAATCGGGCAAGATCGGCACCTTCGGCCACGGCTTCACCTACACCGGTCATCCGGTGTCGTCGGCGGTCGCGCTGCGCACCATCGAGATCTATCAGCGCCGCAACATCGTCGGCCACGTCCGCCACGTGGCGCCGCTGTTCCAGAAGCGCCTCGCGGCGCTGGCCGATCATCCGCTGGTGGGCGAGGCGGCCGGCATCGGCCTGATCGGCGCCATCGAACTCGTCGCCGACAAGGCCACCAAGAAGAATTTCGACGGCGCGAAACAGGCCGGCGCCATGCTTGCCAATTTCGCGCAGGACGAGGGCTTGATCGTGCGCGCAATGCTCGGCGACCGCGTCGCGCTGTGCCCGCCGCTGGTGATCACGGAGGCCGAGATCGGCGAGCTGTTCGACCGCCTGGAGCGCGCGCTGGCGAAATCGCTCGACTGGGCGGCGCGGGAGAAGCTGATCGCGGCTTGAGGCGCGGCGGCTAAATCGGCGCGATCATCCACTGCGAGTTGAGGCCGCCGTCCCAGGTCCAGGCGATGATCGGCGTGTCGTTCGCGGTCAAGGCGTGATCGACATTGAGGATCAGGCCGGTGGTTGCGTTTAAGACCGCGACATAGCCTTGGCCCGTGCTCTCCAGGAAGACGACCTGCTGGGGATTGAGCGGGTTGAACTCCGTCAGGATGATGTTGTCGCCCTTGCCGCTGACGCTGGCGGGAAACGTCACGGCAAGCCCCGTCGTCTGCTGCCGGATGACGTAGTGCTGCGGGATGCTGCCGACCAGCGGCTCCAGGGCCCATTGCTGGCTGTTGGGCGCGGCAACGTTTTGCTCCACGACCTGGAAGTGGTCGGTTCTGGAGGCGAGGACGCCCATCCACAGCGACTGCGACGGCGTGCTCTGCCGGCTGTATATATAATACGGTCCGCTCATTATTGCCTCCTTGCCTCAAGATGAAGGACTCGACGATGTATACGCTTTGTGACGATTGCAATCGAGGGTCGCGGCTGGTGTGGAGACAAAGTATAGGAGCCGGTGGCGCCGCTGCCACCCGCGCGGTAGGATAAAGTAGCAATTCTTCCTACCGCGAGGCGCCACCATGGCCGGCAAGGTCCAGAAGATCTCCATCGCTTTGCCCAAGGAGATGGTCGACCACATCCGCGCCGCCGTCGACAGCGGACAATACGCGTCGGCGAGCGAAGTGGTGCGGGAGGCGGTGCGCGAATGGGACGGGCCGAAGCGTCACAACTTCCCGCCGGTTTATCCCTATGTCGATAACGTGGAAGACCTGCGCCGCATGATCCAGAAGGGTGTCGACTCGGCGGATCGTGGCAAGGTCAAGCCCGCCGAAGAGGTGTTCGATCGCCTCAATGCCAAATATCGCGCCATGGCCGATAAACCGGAGCGCGCGAAGCGGAAGCGCTGATGCGCGTCGTCATCACCGAAGATGCGGAGGCCGACTTCGAAGATATCTTCGATTGCATCGCCGTCGATAGTCCGCTGGCAGCGGTGCAGTATGCCCGGACGCTTCGTGAAAAGGCGCTCGGCCCCGGTCACTTCCCGCGCCGCAATCGTGTGCGCGAAGATTTGCCGGGCGAGATGCGCACCGCATCAAGCGGCAGCCATCTGATCGTCTATCGCATCGCCGGGAGACGTGTCGAAATCCTCCGCGTGATCCACGGCGCCCGCGGCCTGCCGAAGCTGTTCGAACGCCGACCATGTCCCACACCCGCGACAGCCTCGCCGCCGACCTGCGCCGCCTCGGTCTTGCGCGCGGCGACGTCGTGATGGTGCATTCCTCGGTGCGCGCCGTCGGGCCGGTGATCGGCGGGCCGGATATGATCCATCTCGCCATCGAGGATGCGGTGTCGCCGGGCGGCACGGTCGTCATGATCCTCGGATGCTCCGACGGCTATGACGACGTCGGGCGCGGGCATCTGTCGGAGCAAGAAGAGGCGGACTTGCTTGCCCACATGCCGGCCTTCGATCCCTCGACCGCGCGGGCCGCGCGCGACAACGGCACGCTGGTCGAGTTCTTCCGCACCTGGCCCGGCACGATCCCCAGCGCCGCCGTCACCACCCGCATCGGCGCGCGCGGTGCCCGCGCCGCCTGGCTGACCGAGCGCGCGCCGCTCACCTTTCCGTTCGGCAAGGGCTCCGCCTTTGAGCGCCTGCTGCAGGCGGACGCGAAGATCCTGATGCTCGGCGCCGACCACGACACGGTGACGCTGCTGCACTACGCCGAGCAGGAAGCCGATTTCCCCGGCAAGATCGTCAAGCGCTTCCAGGTGCCGGTGCTGCAAGACGGCAAGCGCGTCTGGGCGGCGTGCGCGGAATACGACTCGTCCGGCGGCGCGCATGCCAACTGGCCGGACCGGTTCTTCGCAGAGATCGTCGACGCCTTCATCGCGCAGGCCGTGCCGCCGCAAGGCAAGGTCGGCGACGCCGGCAGCGTCGTGCTCGATGCGCGGGCGCTGATCGCCTATGCCATGCCGGTCATGGAGCAGCGAGCGCGCTCGCCGCGTCCATAAGATCGCCCAGCGCGCGCAGCGCCGACAGCATGCCTTGCGGTCCGGCCGCGAGCTCGGCGAAAGCGCTCTCCGTCGCCAGGCGGAAGTCTTTCGGCGCATGCGCGAAGTTCGCGGCCATCGCCAGCGCGCCCTTCTCGTTGATCAGCCATTCGCGGTTCAGCGCGAACACCACCTGCAGCAGGCACGACGCGGCGCGAAAGGCGCAGCCCGTGACATAGGTGACGTCGCCGCGCGCCGCCGCCTTCTGCGCGATGGCGAGAAAGAAGCGTCCCTCTTCGCTGCATCGCGCGACGAGCGCACGCCGCAACGCCTCCGGATACGGCATCAGCCGCGCCTTGCACGCGGCCACCGCGCCGCCCGGGTCGTGCAGCGTCTGCGCGATCGCGATCTCGCCCGCATACATGTGCGAGACGAAGGCGTGCGGATGGCCCCAGTGATAGGCGCAGGTGAATTCGCCGCGCTCGCAGTCCGCGATCACGCTCTCGACGCGGGCGAGGTCGCGATAAAGGATGTCCACCGGCATGCCGCCGATCGTCAGCCAGCCGCCGCCGTCGACCCAAGGTCCCCAATCGCCGAACCGCGTCATCAGCGGCGCGTCCTTCGGCCCTGCCCGGCGCGGCCCGCCATCGTCGAGTGCCGCCGCGGCGCGGTCGAGCGCGTCGAAGTCGAGGCCTTCGCCGGCGCGATAGTAAAGTCCGATGTCGGTGTCCGAGCCGCTCTGCGCAGTGCCACGCGCCCGCGAGCCGCCGAGCACGACCGCGCCGACGCCGCGAACCGGCGCCAGCGCGGCCGTTATCCTATCCAGCAAAGCCTGGCTGGTGTCCGTAGCCATGCGCCCGCGTGTGCGCCATCGCGCGCGCGGCGTCAATCGCTTCGCCGGTCTCGGGCCGGCGATAGACCAGCTCCTTGCCCTGCCACACTTCGAGCGTGCGGCATTCGGCGGGTTTCATCGCATGCGCCAGGATCTTCGCGCGCATCTCGGTCTCGAACATCACGGAGAAGGCGCAGGCGAGCGAGCCGTCGTCTTCCAGATAGCAGATTTCGTAAGCCGGCATTTTCTGTCCTCCAACGGACCCCGCTGTGCCGGTTCTCTATCGTTCGTCCGTGTAAGTCGAGTGACAAAACCGATTGATCGATCACGAAATTTTCGGATTTGTCGCCGCTTTTTCGCAAAGGAAACCGGGAACGGTCGGCACGCTGGCGCCTTATCTCAACGGGAAGCTGCGCGTGTTCTTCGCGCCCGCAAAAATGCATCGAGAGAGGCACAATCATGTCCGGACCCTTCGAACTCGCTCCACTGCCGTGGGAAGAGAACGCGCTCGAGCCCACGATCTCCGCGCGCACCATCTCGTTCCATTATCACAAGCATCACAAGACCTATGTGGACACGCTCAACAAGCTGGTCGAGGGCACCAAGTTCGCCGACATGAAGCTGGAGAAGATCGTCCAGGCGACGGCGGGCTCCGACAAGGCGGACGAGAAGAAGATCTTCAACAACGCCGGCCAGGTGTGGAACCACGATTTCTATTGGCGCTCGCTGACGCCGAAATCGCAGCAGCCGTCGGGCGATCTCGCCAAGGCGATCGAGCGCGACTTCGGCTCTACGGACAAGCTGCTCGAAGAACTCGCCACCGGCGGCAAGGAGCAGTTCGGCTCCGGCTGGGTGTGGCTGGTGTCCAAGGGCGGCAAGCTGTCGGTCGAGAAGACGGCCAACGCGATGGACCCGATGGCCAAGGGCATCAACTGCCTGCTCACCCTCGACGTGTGGGAGCACGCCTATTATCTCGACTATCAGAACGAGCGGCCGAAATACCTCAAGGCGGCGCTCGAGACGCTGCTGAACTGGGACTTCGCAGCCGAGAATCTCGGCAAGGAAGCCCACGCCATCCGCGCCGCGGCCGAGTAGCGTTCAGGCCCGCGATCGCGAACGAAAGCCGCGTGCCGCAAGGCGCGCGGCTTTTGGTTTGCGGGCGTTAAGCGTGTTCCTTCACCTTTCAGGAATGTCATGAGATTTAGAGTCCCACCCTCCCCTTGCGGGAGGGTCGAACAAATTCGGCGCGCAGCGCCGAATTTTTCGGGGAGGGTGGGCTATCATGGCCTTTGGAAAGCGCGCGGTTCAATCGCCGCCGACATATCTGCGCACGGCGCCCGCCGCAGCCGCGCCGGCCGTGGCTGTGCGCGTGCCGTCGTTCGATTTCACCGCGCCCGAATCCGCGACACCCGACCGCGTGAAGGAAGCGCCGCGCAGCATTCCCGTCGTCACGCCGCTGCTGCTCGTGATCCTCGCCGTCGTCTTCGTCGTCGAGGTCAAGGCCTCGCCGATGCTGGGCCGCGGCTTCACCCCGCCGGTCTCGGTGATCGTCGCCTATGGCGCGATCGACCGCTCGCTGCTCGAGGCCGGCCAGTGGTGGCGCCTCTTCACCGCGCCCTTGCTGCACGCCAATCTCGGCCATCTGCTCTCCAACGCCGTCGTCTTCGCCATCATCGGCTTCATGCTCGAGCCGTTGATCGGGCCACGCTGGTTCGCCGGGCTGTTCGCGGCGGGCGCGCTCGGCGGCTCGCTCGCCTCGATCCTGCTGAACGAGCCGAACCTGCCCGCGGTCGGCGCTTCGGGCGCGATCATGGGCGTTTTGGCAGCCGCTTTCCTGTTCGGCGCCAGCGCGCGCTCGGGCCCCAAGGGGCGCCGCATGCAGACCTGGGCGCTGCGCATGATGATTCCGGCGCTGATCCCGCTCGCCGCCAACTCGCATGTCGACTATGCCGGACATCTTGGCGGCGTGATCGCGGGCCTTGTGATGGGCGTGGTGCTGCAGCTGGTCTGGGATCGGGGCGAGGACCGTCCGCATTTCGGCAACATCGCCGCCGGCGCGGGCGCGCTGGTGCTCGCCATCGGACTTTGCGCCTTCGTCTTCGGCGCCGGGACCGCGAATGTCGCGAGCGCGATGACGCGCAGCGGCCTGATCCCCGATGCCGAGATGCCGCAAGGCGAGACCATATCGTCCGACCGCGCCGCCGAACTCGTCGCGCGCTATCCCCACGATCCGCGCGCGCATCTCTTTCGCGGCATCGCCTTCGTCACCGGCGCGCACGATCTCGCCGACGCCGAGGAGCAATTCCGCCTCGCCGCCAACCCCTATGCCGCCCAGGTCGCCGGCCTGTCGGAGGAATTCACCAAAGGCGCCGTCGCGCTCCTCGCCATCACCCTGTCCTATGAGAACCGGCAGGAGGAGGCGCAGCGCCTCGGCGCGCCGCTGTGCGATTTCACGCGCAAGACCAACGACGCCTACTACGACACCATGGTCCACCGGGGCATCTGCACCGCGTAGGCAAACTCCTTGGAGCTGCGCGCGGGACTGCCATCCTTCGATGCCCGGCGCAAACTGCGGAATTCCTGGTCAATGTCCCGCTAACCCATTGCCGCAGCGTAATTTTTCACCCTTTCGTCACGCGAAATTCGCTTGACGTTGACGTAAGCTGCGACCAGAATGGGTATATTGAGAAATTGTCAGGGAGGCTCGGGGACAAGGCGCAAGACAGCGTCGTCACCCCGTCGGGAATGACATGAACATGAATCGCACTTTCACCATCCGTCAGCTCACCAAGGAATTCGACGTCACGGCACGCACGCTGCGCTTCTACGAGGACGAGGGCCTGATCGCGCCCGAGCGCCGCGGCCAGACGCGCATCTATGGCGGCCGCGACCGCGCCCGCATCATCCTGATCCTGCGCGGCCGGCGCGTCGGCTTCTCGCTCAGCGAGATCCGCGAGATCCTGGATCTCTACGACACGCACCATGACGGCGGCGTGGCGCAGACGCTGCACGCCCGCAAGAAGTTCGAGGAGCAGCTGCACAAGCTGGAGCGCCAGAAGGTCGACATCGAGGAATCGCTGATCGAGCTGAAGCGCGCGATCACCACGATCGACGACGCGGTGGCCAAGGGCCGGCTGCAGTCGTCCGCGCTGGTCCAGCACGCGGCGGAGTAGCTGCAGCCTTAAGGCAGCAGCAGCGCGCGGATCTCCGGCGCGAGGCCGCGCGGTCCGAAGGGATTGCGCACGGTGATCTTACCGCACCGTGCGCCGTCGGCCATGTCTTCGCTCAGGCAGATCGTGCAGCCGGCATCTTCCGCGCAGCTGAGAATCACGCCGTCCCAAAAACTGAAACGGCCTTGATGCGCCATCGCCGCGGCGATCAGGACGTTCTCCTCGCTGTAGCGCACGACAGGCACCAGCGAGAAGAAATCCTCCAAACAGCGCCGGGCCTCCAGCATCGTCAGGAGCTTGCGCGTCGAAGCGCGGAAGAACTCGCCCAGCACGATCGTGGTCATTCGTGCGCTGGACGGATGCAGGCCGGCAATGATCTCGCGCGCGATGAGCTGCTTGCGCGGGTCTCGCCCATCCTGGCTGTAGACCAGCACATTTGCATCGACGGTCAACATCTCAGCCGCGAACGCGAGAACGCTTTGTCTTTGCCGGCTCCTCGTCGCGGTCGGGCAAGCCGCGCACCGCGCTGTGCCGGTTCATGTCCTCGTCGCGGATTTTCCCGATATCGTAGTCCCACCCCGGCGGCGACATGAAGTGGTTCTTGGGATCGAGCAGACGCGCCAGCGCGGCTTTCTGTGCCGCCGTGCGCTCGGGAATCTTCGGCTCGGCCGCCGTGATCTTCACCGCCGGCTTGCCGTTGCGCAACACGGTGACGGGCTCGCCGCCCGCCTCGACCTCGCGCACCAGGCGGGAAAACTGCTGATTGGCGTCTCTCAGCGTGATCGTCTTCATGTTCGCGCTCCAATGTAGCACACCTGTAGCACATTCCTGCCCGTGCGGCAACCGCGCCTTGCGCTATGCTCGCGACAGCTTCATCCGGAGAAACGTCCCGCCATGACCGCCTACAAGGAAATCATCACCGAGATCTCCGACAACATCCTGACCATCACGCTGAACCGGCCCGACAAGCTCAACGCCTTCACCGGCACGATGATGGCCGAGATGATCGACGCCTTCAAAAACGCCAACACCAACGACGAGGTGCGCTGCGTGATCGTCACCGGCTCCGGCCGTGCCTTCTGCGCCGGCGCCGATCTGTCGGCGGGCGCTGCGACCTTCGACGCCACCAAGCGCGCCGACCGGCCCGAGCGCAATGCCGGCTCGATGAACGATCCCGATTTCAACTGGTCCGACGAGCGCGTGCGCGACGGCGGCGGGCGGCTGACGCTCGAGATCTTCGAATGCCTCAAGCCGGTCATCGCGGCGGTGAACGGCCCTGCAGTCGGCATCGGCGCCACCATGCAGCTCGCCATGGACATCCGCCTCGCGTCGGAAGCGGCGCGTTTCGGCTTCGTGTTCTCGCGCCGCGGCATCGTGCCGGAGGCGGCGTCGAGCTGGTTCCTGCCGCGCATCGTCGGCATCCAGCAGGCGCTCGCCTGGTGCTTCTCCGGCAAGGTGTTCGACGCCAAGGAGGCGCTCGCCGGACGTTTGGTGCAAGAAGTGGTGCCTGCGGATGAACTGTTGCCGCGCGCCCGCGCCATCGCACGCGAGATCGCGGACAACACGTCGCCGGTCTCCGTCGCGCTGATCCGCCAGATGATGTGGCGCGGCCTCGGCATGGATCACCCGATGGAAGCGCACAAGGTCGACAGCCGCGGCATCTATGCGCGCGGCGCCTCGAACGACGTGAAGGAGGGCGTCGTCGCGTTCCTCGAGAAGCGTCCGGCGAAATTCCCCGAGCACGTGTCCAAGGACATGCCGCCCTACTTCCCGTGGTGGAAAGAGCGGTCGTATTCGTAGCTCTATAACCTTTCCCGCTTGCGGGAGAGGACATGCTATGGTCCCTCCCGGACATCTGGGGGGATTTCCATGCGTCTGCGCTTGCTCGCTGCGACGGCCGTCGCAGCGTTTCTGCTCTCGCCCGCGCTTGCCGACGACGGTTCGACGCAGCTGGGCGCCGGTGGGCTGGTCTTCTCCAAATCCGCCGACATCCGCATGGCGAAGGAAGACCTTTACGTCTCGCCCGAGAAGGTCCGTATCCGCTTCGAGTTTGCGAACGACGGCCCGGCGCAGGACGTCACGATCGCCTTCCCGCTGCCCGACATCGATCTGGAGCAGCAGGGCGATTACGGCACGCTCGGCAAGGATCCGCTGAACTTCGTCGGCTTCGCGACCACCGTGAACGGCCACGCGGTCGACACGCATGTCGAGCAGAAGGCGATGCTCAAGGGCCGGGACGTCACCGCGCTCGTCAAGGCGTCTGGATTGCCGGTCAATTTCCTCATCGGCGATCACTGGGGCGAGATAGCGGCCCTTTCCGCCGCCAAGAAAGCCGCGCTTGCCAAGGCCGGACTGACCGACGGCGATCCGAAAAACCCGCAGCCGCTATGGACCGTACAGACGCGTTTCTACTGGACGCAGCACTTCGGCGCCGGCGAGCGCCTCGTCATCACCCATCGCTACACGCCCGTCACCGGCGGCCTGCAATACAGCGCGTCCGGCACCGCCGATCCCGATCTCGCCAAGGCCTATTGCATCGACCCGCCGATGGCGGCGCATCTGAAGGCGATGAGCGACGATCCCGCCTCCCGCGTGCCCGACGTGCCGCGCGATCCCGGCGGCCTGCTGTACGGCTCGCTCACCGACTATGTGCTGTGGACCGCGAACACCTGGAAGGGGCCGATCGGCACGTTCCACCTGACGCTCGACAAGCGCGACCCGCGCACGGCGCTGACGCTGTGCTGGAACGGCAAGCTGAAGAAGACCTCCGACACGACCTTCGCGTTCGAGGCCGAGAATTTCGCCCCCCGCCAGGACATCCACATGATGGTGCTCAAATGATCAAGCGCATCCTTCTGCTTTCCACGCTCCTCGTCGCTCCGGCTTTGGCCGACGACAGTTCCGCGATGCTCGGCGCCGGCGGCATCGTGCTGACCAGGAACGCCGACATCCGCATGGCAACCGAGGACCTGTATCTGAGCCCCAAGGCCGTGCGCGTGCACTACACCTTCGCCAACGACAGCGGCCGCGACATCGACGCGATGGTCGCATTCCCGCTGCCCGACATCGACAACTACGAATATTCGGAATCGCCGATCGGCACGGTGTTCGACACCACGCCGAACTTCGTCGGCTTCAAGCTCGTGGTCGACGGCAAGCCGGTGAACGCACAGGTCGAGGAGCGCGCCTTCGCCGGCGGGCGCGACGTCACGGCGACCGTGCTTGCCGCGCATGCGCCGCTCGACGTGGTGATCGGCGGCAATTACGACCGGCTGAAGAATCTCGCGCCCGCCGGCATCGCGATGCTCAAGAAGGCCGGCCTGCTCGAAGGCGGCGGCGAAGACGACTATCACGCCAAATGGACGACGAAGACCAAGTTCTTCTGGACCATGCATTTCCCCGCCGGCGCCGCGGTGACGGTCGATCACACCTATCAGCCGGTTACGGGGCAGACCTTCTTCACGACCTATGCCCTCGGCGATGCGCAGGAGATCGCGCGTTACAATCACGACTACTGCATCGACGGCGGCACGCGCGACGCCATTCGATCCGGCTTTGCGGCGATGCGGGGCGCCAGCAAGGATGACGGAATGTACAACCAGTACACGACGGACTTCGTGATCCAGACCGCGAACAATTGGAAAGGACCGATCGGGCGCTTCCACCTGACGCTCGACAAGCTCAAGCCGTCGAACATCCTGTCGCTGTGCTGGCCGGGCGGCCTGAAGAAGACAAGCGACACGCGTTTCGAGTCGACGCTGAACAATTTTGCGCCGCAATCCGACATCAGGCTCCTGATCCTGGAGACGCCGCCGCCCGGCGGCAATTGACAGGGGCGCGAGGTGCGGCGGAAGGCATTCTTTGGCGTGGCGGCGATCCTCTTCGCCAGTCTTTCCCCTGTCGCGGCTGCCGGCGACGGCGAATGGGCACCCGACGCGCCGCTGATCGCCGGCATCGAAACCGCGTTCCGCGCCCAGATGGCGAGCGGCATGACCGATATCGGAAATCATCCGGCGCAGGCACCGGCGTCACTCGACGGCTATGTGCGGACCTATGCGGGCGAGACCGTCAGGGGCGAGCGGATCGTGGTCGGCGCGCTCGTCGACGCAGCGATGCTCGGCAAGCCGCCCGGCATCGTGATCGGCACGATGGAGACGCTGCCGCAGGTCTCCGACGGCGGCTGCGGCGTGATGCATTTGTGGTATCACGTGGAGACGCACAAGATCGAAACCGTCTGCAACTTCCGCCTCTGAGCGGGGGGCGTGCCGGGTCCGTACTGTTTCTCCCAAATTCGATCGAGTCGGGACCCTAGTGCCGGCGGAACAGCGCCTCGAGCGCACGCCGCACGAAGCCCGGCAGGAGCGGCGGACTTGGCTGAAGCGGCTCGAACGGTGCGCGATTGGGAACCAGCAAACCCAGCATCGGTGAAAAGCTCCTCGTAGAGAGCAATAGTACCGTACACGGAGAGTGTGACACTTTGCCTGTGACGGGCTCGTGTCGCGCGTGAAGAGTCCATGCGTGGTTAACCGGACATTGACGGCGCGCGGAACGCCGGGGCGCGTCAGCGCACGTAATGCGTCAGCCGCTCGCCCCAGGAGTCGAGCAGACCGCCGGTGCAGGCGCCGGTCGACATCTGGCTGGTCTCGATGCGAGTCCAATGCTCCGACGACGGCCCGCTTGCCGAGCGCCGCGCCCGCTCCACCGCCAGCGCGCGGCACGGATCGGCCTGGCCATAGGCCGCGAACAGCGTTCCGAAACCCACGGCCAGCACGGCGAAAAGCGCCAGCAGGGCGCTGCGCCAGCGATGGGTGCGCAGCAGCGCGCTCACGGATTGGGCCTTTGGTCCGGCATGCCGGTGGTGTTCGGGTTCGACTGGCGGCCGTACTGATTGTTGCAGGTCTGATAACCCGCGCCCCAGCCGGAACGATAGGGCTGCGAGCTCTTGTAGAGCGCCTCGTCCTGGACCTTGTCGCCGTAGAAATCGGTGCCGCGCCGGTTGGCGCTCGCGCAGCCGTCGGAATAGCCGGCCTGGAACTCGGGATTCTTCACCATGGCGCGCTGCGCCTTGGTCTCGAAGATGATGCAGCCCGACAGCGCGGGCGACAACGCGAGGATCAGCAGCAGGATCAGCGGTCTCATGGGCGCCATTGTATCAGCCCGGCACGCCCGCGCGAAATGGCGGGTTTCCCGTTTAACCGCGGTTTAATAGGGCGTGCTTAATCTTCGCGGCGGGGAATGGTGATGACGACACAAGCGGATCTCA
Source organism: Rhizomicrobium sp. (assembly GCA_035551495.1). GTDB lineage: Bacteria > Pseudomonadota > Alphaproteobacteria > Micropepsales > Micropepsaceae > Rhizomicrobium. The sequence continues at coordinate 37,707 of DASZMT010000105.1, forward strand.
GGAATCTGCGCGTCCTTCTCGTCGGCGGCAAAGCCTCCGGCGCGCAGGTCCTGCGCACGGCGTTCGGCCTCATCGGCATCACGCAGATCGCGGTGATCGCCGACAGTGCGCGCGCCATCGAGGCGCTGCGCGTCCAGAGCTTCTGCGCCATCTTCTGCGACGCCACCGCCGAAGCCTGGCAGGGCATGACGTTCCCGATCGCGGCCCGGCGCGCCTCGGGCGTCATCAATCCGATGACGCCGCTTTTCCTCATCTGCCACAACGCGCGCCAGCGCCAGGTCGAGCACGCGCGCGACACCGGCGTGACGGACGTGCTGACCCAGCCGGTCAGCGCCGCCACGATCCAGCGCAAGCTCGAGGTCGCGCTCGCCGCGCCGCGCCCGTTCATCGCGGCGCCGAGTTTCTTCGGCCCCGACCGCCGCACGCGCCGCCAGAGCACCTGGAACGGCGCCGACCGCCGCACGCGCGCGCCGAAGAAAACGAAGGTCGTCCTGCCCGAGCCCGGCAGCGGCAACGACATGAGCTACGTCTAGCGCGCCTACCCAATTTGAGGACTATCATCCTGCAACCCTGACGAGAAATCCGGGGTGCGGCCGGGCCCCTTTTCGTCACGTCTACAGGCCACCCGGCGTGGATAACTCCGCTCCGCCGGGCAAATTTTCCCGGGCTTTTCTAGGAGAAGTTGTAATTCTTATCCAACACCCGTAAAAGTAGGATAATGTTCCTCCGAGGCTCGGCCATAGGCGGCGGGCCCTATCGGAAAACGGGGTGTCTTTCATGGATCGGTCAGGGAATGAAACGGGGGCGTCGGCGTACTGGGGCGCCGTTGCGTGCCGGCATGACGCAGATCGTCGTCGCGCATGCCTACAACGTCGATATCGAGGAGATGCGGGCGCCGAGCCGCGTCTCGGGCAAGGTGGCGCTGGCGCGGCAGATCGCGATGTATCTCGCGCATATCGTGTTCTCGATGACGCTCGCCGAGGTGGCGCGCGGCTTCGGGCGCGACCGTTCGACGGCGAGCTATGCGGTGCAGCGCGTCGAGGCGATGCGTGAGGACCCGGAGCTCAACCGCACGCTCGGCTGGCTCGAGGCGACGCTGCGCGTGGTGGTGGAGAAGGCGCGATGAGCGGCTCTACACCTGTCGTCGTCGGTCCCATCGCCGCCGGCGAGATCGAGCGCGAGGCGCGCCGCCTCTTCCGCAAGCTCGCTGCGCCCGGCGCGCATCTGGCGCGCGATGGCGCGGCCTACCGGCTCGTCGGCCGCGGCGCGCGCGGCGCGGTGCACGCGGTGCCGGTGCCGGCCGCCCTGGTCGACGGCTTCGCGGCACGCGGCTGGCTGCGGCGCGCGGGCGCTGCCGGCACCTATGTGCTGAGCGACGCGGGCGAGGGCTGGTTCAAGCGCGCCGCGGCGCGCGCCGCGCCCTTCGCCGCGCAGCACGGCCTGTTGCAGACGCGCAAGGTGACGGACGCCGACGGCATCGCGCGCTTCGTGACGGTGGACGAGGGCGAGTCGCCGCTCGCCCGCCTGCGCGTCCGCGGGTTGATCGACGCGATGCAATTCGACGCGGGCGAGAAGCTGCGGCGCGACTTCACGCTGGCGCAGCTGATGCCGCGACTGGGCGTCGATTACTCCTCGGCGACCGTTACCGGCCAGCGCGGCCAGAAGACGAGCGTCCCTTTGAGCGACACGGTGCTGTCCGCCAAGCAGCGCTTCGCCGCCGCGATGCGTGCGGTGGGCGCGGGCCTGAGCGATCTGTTGTTCGACGTCTGCTGTCACCTGCGCGGCCTGGAGGAGCTGGAGCGCGCCCACGCCTGGCCCAGCCGTTCGGGGCGCGTGGTGCTGGGCATCGCGCTCGACCGGCTGGCGGAGCATTACGGGATGAACGTGCGGAGCAGGGCGAAGGTGCGGGGATGGGCGATGGAGGGGGACGGGTGATGGCGGCTTCAGGGCTTATAGAGCCACTTTCGATAGCGCTTCGCTCATCCAACGGGGCAAGGGGGCTGTGGCTCTAACTCTTAGCGCGAAGTGCGCGCCACCCTTACCGTCCGTTACGGTCATCTCCACGAGAGGCTTGAGAACGATATCTTCGTCTCGCGGCGGACGGTACGTATTATCGAAGAGCACGACCCTGTCACAAAGTGCGATCGCCGCGGGCAATAAGCTCATGGTACGATGGTAACGCGCTACGATGCGATCTGCAGGGACGTCGTGGCCGCCGAAGGTTACGCGCTGCCGGACGCGGGCGACATTCAGCTCCGGCGACTCCGTAGCGACGAAGAAGAGCACGATCGCATAGCCGGCCTCTTTGGCCTGCGAGAGCAAGCCGACTTTGCTCGGATGGGACATGACGGTTTCGAACGAGAAATCCGCTCGTCGCACAATGCAGTCCTGCCGGCGAACCTCTGCGATTTCCTGCGCCTTCGCGACGCGCTCCGGATACGTGCCGTCCAAGGTCTCTGCGATGACGTCCGGATTGATATATTCACCGAAGTTCAGGCCGTCGTCTTCCAGCTGGCGGGTCAGCGTCGTCTTCCCGGACCCGTTAGGCCCGGCGATGATCACCAGGACCGGCCGGTCGCTCATGCATGCGTTTTCGATGGTGCTTTGGCCACGCTCTCATTTTTCAGAGAAGGCTCATCGAAGCCGGCAACTTCGATACCGGCGTCGCGCGCTTGCTTCCCGGCTTTGCGGGAAGCCTTTTCCGCGGAGGCCGCCAATTCGTCCATCGATACGGTAAGCGGCGTTTTCGCTTTCAAGCTCATGCAGGCAATATAGGGCAAATCTAAACAAAAGTCACTTTCACAACCGCATCAAATACTTATGCATCCCGTCCAGCACCAGCTCGCGGTGCTGGTTGTGCACCGTCGCGCGCATCGCGACGAGGCCGGTCGTCTTCTGCCGCGTCAGCGCGGCGATCGTCAGCGCCGGATAGAGCGTGTCGCCCGGAAACACGCCCTTGAGGAATTTCGCGGTCACCTCGACGAAGCCGATCAGCTTCTCGCCGATCACATGCGGAAACAGCCCCGCGCCCGCCGCCGTGAAGCTCAAGACCTGAAGCCCATGCGCCAGCGGCGCCGGATAGCCGAGCCGCCTGCAGTATTCGACGTCGTAGTGGATCGGGTGGTTGTCGAGGCTCACCGTCTGGAACGCGGCGAAGTTCGCGGCGTCGATGGTGCGCGAGGGGATGGCGAAGACCTCGCCGGCCTTCAATTCGTCGAAGCCGCGCAGCGGCATGACGCGATGCTGTTCCGGATCAAAGCTCATGCGTGCGGTTTTAGCCCCGGGCGGCGCCCACGGCCAGAGTGGCGAACAAATCCTTACTGCCGCTTCGTCCGGTTGGCCTCGATGTCGGCCCGCACCTGGTCGAGCGAGCGCACCGCGAACTGCTGGAAGCCGTCGAGGATCGACAGCGTGCCGGCGCAGGTCTCCTTGTGGGCGGTGCAGGTGCCCTGCACGTCGGTGGACTGGATCAGGTCGGTCATCGACGCCGTGCTGGGCAGCGCCAGTGCGGCGCTCGGGCGCCCGAAGCCGAGATCCGGCTCGTGCGGCATCAGGAACGAGATCAGGCCAACCCAGAAAATCGCGCGCAGGATCATGTGACACCCTCACCATCGGCTTATATCGCCGTCTATGCAGCGATCATGCGCGCAGCCTTTTGATCCGGCCTGAAACCAATCCGTAAACTTCGAGATAATCGGGTTAATTCAGACACTTGCACGCATTCTGACTAACGCGCGCTCATCGATTTCGCTGCGTTTCGTGCAAAATTTTTCGCGCATTCGACTCGATCTTTGTTCGAATTCGAGACGAGTTTTCGGCACGTTCGATTCAAATTTGAATCGAACTGTCCCGAAGTGGGACGGTGGGCCGCGCCGCTACTCGTTTTTCATGATGCCGCTCATGCCGGCGATGAAGAGCGAGACGAACACCCAGCCCAGGAATTCCTCGCTCCAATACAGGACGCGATGCCAGCCTTGCGCGAAGAACGCGTCGGGCAAGAGGCTGCCGGCCGTCAGCGTGACCAGCGCCCAGTCGGACGGTGCGTGCAGGACCGGCGCAGCGCTATGCCAAGCCGCTGAAGCTGCAGATCCTGAAGCCGCCCTTCGATCCCTTCCGCATCGAGGTCTCCGCCGTGCGGCCGACGGGGCGGTTGGATGCGGGCGTCGCGTGGCTGCTGGAGGGGATTGGGGAGGCGCTGGCGTGATTGTCCTCGCCCGCTTCGCGGGCGCGGTCAGTCGACGTTCTTCAACGCAATCTGCGCTGCGAACCCCTTGCCCGGCGCACTTTCGATCGTCAGCCGGCCGCCGTGCAATTCCGCGAAGGCCTTCACCAGCGTGAGGCCCAGCCCCGCGCCATGCGCGTGATCGGTCGTCGTGCGGCCGCCCTGCTCGAACGGCTCCAGGATGCGCGCCAGGTCTTCCGCCGCCACGCCCGGCCCGCTGTCGGCGACGCGCAGCAGCACCACGCCATCCTCGGCGCGCACGCTCAGCGTGATGCGCCCGCCCTCCGGCGTGAACGCCACCGCGTTGTCGAGAAGCTGCGTCACCATCTGGTTGAAGGCGCTCTCGTCCGCTTCGACGACCAGCCCCACCGGGCACGCATCGGCGTCGACGACGATCTTCTTCGCCGCGGCACGCTCTTCATACGCGTCCTTGGCGATCCACAGTGCGCCGCCGGCATCGATGCGCACGGGCCGCGTCTCGAACTTGCCCGCCACCAGCTTGGTGAGATCGAGGATGTGGTTGATCAGCTTGAGCAGATTGTGCCCGCCGGCATGGATCAGGCCCGCATATTCGCGCACCTGGTCGGGCCCGAAGCGCTCGGCCATCTGCGCGAGCAGATCGGAGAATCCGATGATCGCGTTGAGCGGCGTCTTCAATTCGTGGCTCATCGTGCGCAGCAGCGTCTTCTTCGTCGTGTCGGCCGAGGCCGCCGCCGCATCCAGCCGCCGCGACAGATCCGCGAGATAGGTCGCCTGCTCGCGCGAGGTCGCGAGCTCGGCACGCGTCTGCGCCAGGGCCGCCTCGACGCGCCGCTCGTCGGTGATGTCGGTGAGCACCGTGATATGCCCGTCGCGCGTGCGCCGGTCGCGCATCAGGTACGCCTTGCCCGACTTCATCTCCAGCGTCATCGCGCCGGCCGGCGCCGCGTGCAGGTCGAGCCGCCGTCCGATCCAGCTTTCCGCGTCGCCGTCGATCTTCACCCGCCCGCGCGCGACGCCGTGGCGGATCAGCGTCTCGAAATCGGCGCCGCGCATGTCCAGGGCGGACTTGCCGTGCAGTCCGGCATATTCCTGATTGCACACCACCAGCCGGTCGCGGTCGTCGAAGAAGGCGAAGGCATCCGCGGTCAGCGCGATGGCGTCCTTGAGGCGTCCCAGCGCATGACGCGCATCGCTCACGTCGCTCCACAGCGCGATCCAGCCGCCGTCCGGCGACCGGCGCGACTTGATCTCCACGATGCGGCCGTCGGCGAGCACGAGGTCGAACGGCTTGAAGGTGCCGCTGGTCAGCTGTTCGCGCCGCCGCGCCACGAATGCGTCCATCCCGTCGGCGAGCGCCTCGTGCCCGATCTCGCCCCGTTCCGCCTCCAGCCGCACCAGGTCGCCATAGGCGAGGCCGATCAGCGCTTCGCGCGCGGGCAGGTTCTTGAACAGATAGTCGAAATGCTGGTTCGCGTAGGTCAGCCGCTCGTCGGCGTCATAGGTCGTGATGGCGATGCGCAGACAGTCGAGCGCGCCGGGCAGGCCCGCCAACGCTTCGATCGCCGCACTTTCGTCCGGCGCGCGCACCTTCTGTGCCGACGCGAATCCCAAGCCGAATCTTCCCCAGCCGCAATCGCGCCACTGTGGGTGGAACCGGTTGCCGTTTGGTTAGGCGATACCGGAGCGCGCCCGAATCGCGTCATCATCCCTAACAAGTGGTGAACGGTTCCTTCGCCACAGGTCTTTCGAATTAACGAACGAAATCGGTTCCCGTAGAGATTTCGTTAAGCCTCTGAAGCCATCCTGAGCGCGGGGTGATGGTACTGAGTCGCAAGCAGATTAATGGCTGTTAAGAGCAACATCGCCGGTTCGCAGTCGCTGTCGGGCAGCCGCGCCCTGCGGCGGCTGTTCGTCTCGGTGCAGGTGTCCAAGGCGCTGGTCGGCGCCGTGCTCGGCCTTGCCTTCATCTCGTTCATCGGCCGTCCCGACGTCGCGGAAGCGATCGCCATCGCCGGACTGATGGCGCCGGCGATCCTCGCCGCGCTCGCCTTCACATCCATCCCGCTTTCGATCCTGGAGCAGGCGGCGCTCACCATCTTCGCGGTGCTGATCGGCTATCTCGCGGCGATGACGGGCGGCGTGCTGTCGCCGCTGGTCGTGTGGTTCGCGCTGGTGCCGGCGGAAGCGGCTCTCGCCGGTGGACGCCCCGCCGTGCTGCGCGCCGCGGGCGCCGCGGTTCTTGCACTTATCGTGGTGGCCGCGATCGGCGCCGTGGGCGCGCTACCGGTGTCGCGCCTGCCGATTCCGCTCTGGGAAGTTTATGCCGTCTCGGTGCTGGCCGCCGTGGTGCAGGCCGCCCTCGTCGCCGTCGCGGCACAGGACCGCCAGCGCGCTGCCGACGAAGCCGCGGCCGAAGGCGCCGCGATGTACCGCTTCCTCGCCGACAATGCGATGGACCTGATCACGCGCCATTCGTCGGATGGGCGCATCCGCTTCGCGAGCCCGGCGGCGCAAGCGATCCTCGACGTGCCGCCCGAGAACCTGATCGGTCTTGCGCCCGCCAGCCTGGTGCATCCCGACGACCTGAAGACCGTGCAGTCCGCTTTCATGGAGTCGGCCTATTACGCGCGCCCGGCGGCGGCCGAGGTGCGGATGAAGCGCCGCGACGGCTCTTATGTCTGGGCCGAGATCCGCTGCCGTCCCGCGCCGCAAAACCATGGCGAGGCGTCCGACATCGTCGCGGTGACGCGCGACATATCCGAGCGCAAGGCGCACGAGGCCGAGCTGATCGAAGCGCGCGACGCCGCCGAGGGCGCCAACCGCGCCAAGTCGAGCTTCCTCGCCAATATGAGTCACGAGCTGCGCACGCCGCTCAACGCCATCATCGGCTTCTCCGAAGTGATGACGCACGAGATGTTCGGACCCGTCGGCAGCGCGAAGTATCTCGAATACACCCGCCTGATCCACGAATCCGGCGGGCATCTGCTGGAACTGATCAACTCGGTCCTCGACATGTCGAAGATCGAGGCCGGCAAGCTGGAACTCTATGAAGAGGTGTTCGACCTCGCCGAGACCGCCGACGGCGCCTTACGTTTCGTCAAGTTGCAGGCCGAGCGCGCCGGCGTTGCGCTGAAGCTTTCCGTCGCGCCCAACGCCGGCGTGATCTTCGCCGACAAGCGCGCGGTCAAGCAGATGCTGATCAACCTTCTCACCAACGGCATCAAGTATACCCCGCGCGGCGGCGATGTGCGGGTCAAGGCGCTGCGCGACGAACGCGGCATCGAGATCGTGGTCGCCGACAGTGGTGTCGGCATCTCCGCCAAGGATCTCGAGCGCCTCGGCAAGCCGTTCGAGCAGGTCGAGGGCGAGATGGTGCGTTCCAAGGAAGGTACCGGACTTGGGCTGGCGTTGGTCAAGGCGCTTTCGGCCCTGCATGGCGGCGACGCCGTGCTGGAATCGGTGCTGGGCGAGGGCACGACGGTGCGGGTCAGGCTGCCTTTCGCCGCCGTCGGCGAGAACGGCGAAGCGCTGCGCCCACGCGAAGCCAAGATCATTCCGTTCAAGGGCGCGGCGTAAAGTCCGCCCGAAAAAGCGGCCGTTAGCGTAAACACGCCGCACATGCCGGACAGAGCTGGGAAACATCCCAGTTTTCGCGACATTTTGCGACGATTAACGTGGCCAAAACCATCGAATGCGCTTGCAAGCATGCAGGTCAACGGCGCTAGTGTGCGCGAGTAGGGCGATCATTAAAAAAAATTGATTGCGGATGGCGGCGCTGCATGTCATTCGCCGTGATGGTTGGGCCGGGGATCGAAGCCGGCATGCGTATCAGGATCGGGGAATGGCCGAACGCAGCCTTGAGTACAATGGTGCTGCCGGCCAGCAAGCCTTTGCGATGGATGTAGCCGAATCCGCCAGCAGGATGCGTCGCGTGCGCCTCGCCTTGTCGATGGCGCTCGCGATCGTTTCGCGCATCGCCGCGCTCGCGGTGCAGATCGTCGCGCTGCCCGTGGCGCTCTCGGTGCTGGGCGCCATTCGCTACGCCGAGTTCCTCACGATCCAGGCGTCGTTCGGCTGGTTCGGCCTCGCCGGCCTCGGCATCACCGTGGCGCTCCCGGGCTTCCTCTCCGCCGCCAATGTGCGCCACGACGAGCGCGAGCAGCGCGAGTTGGTGCTGACCTCGCTCGCCATCCTCGGCGTCGGGATGACGATGCTGATGGGCTTCATCGTCGGCGCCGCGGCCATCATCTCGCCCGAGCGCCTGCTCGGCGTGCATGCCGAGTTCGTGAGCGGCGAATTCCGGATCGCCTTCTATGTCGGCGCCTTTTTCCTCTGCGCCCGCATGTTCGTCGCTTTCGTCGCGTCCGTGCGCGGCGGGTATCAGGAGCTGCATCGCGTCTACGCCATGACGGCGATCGCCAATCTGTTGGTGAT
>DASZMT010000106.1:0-19649 GCA_035551495.1 Rhizomicrobium sp.
TTCCTGTTCGGCGCGGAGTTCACCAAGATATACTCCAAATATCACGGCAGCTCGCGCGGCGCGAAAGCCGCACGCGACGCGCTTGAGCATGGCTGATCTATACTCGCAGGCGAAGGGATTCGCCCGTGCACGATTTCGCCGCCCCGCTGCTGTGGTTCGACTATCTGGGTCTCGCCGTGTTCGCCGCGACCGGGGCGCTGGCCGCGGCGCGGCGGCGGCACGACGTCGTCACCTTCGCGGCCTTCGCGATCATGACCGGCATCGGCGGCGGCACGCTGCGCGATCTTCTGATCGGCGTGCCGGTGTTCTGGGTGCATGCCGGGAGCTACATCTATGTCTGCCTGGCGGCTGCCGGCGCAGTGTGGCTGGCGGGCGAGCGGCCATGGCGCTCCAGCGCGCTTATCTGGTTCGACGCGATCGGCCTCGCGGCCTATGCGGTGCTGGGCACCGCCAAGGCACTCAAGGCCGGCGTCTCGCCGCCCGTCGCCGTGGTGATGGGCGTCCTGACCGCGACCTTCGGCGGCATTCTGCGCGAGGTGATCGCCGGCGAACCCTCGGCACTACTGCGGCGCGAGATCTACGTCACCGCCGCCGTGCTGGCGGCATTCGTCTATGCGGCGGGCGCGACGCTCGGCCTTGACGGCAATATCGCGGCGCTGCTGGGCTTCACGGCGGGCTTCATCCTGCGCGCCGGCGCCATCGCGCGCGACTGGACGCTGCCGGGGTTCGCGGCGCATGAATCGCGTGACGATTCTACGAAGGATTCGTGATGCTGCGTTGGTTCCAGGCGCTGATGCCGCGCGAGGACCGGTTTTTCGGCCTGTTCGACCGCCATGCCGCGGTCATCGTCGAGGGCGGAACGGCGCTGCGCGGCGTCCTTCGGGGCGGTCCGGGCGTCGCCGAGGCCTGCCGTCAGGTGATGGAATTCGAGAACCAGGCCGACGGCATCGCACGCGACGTGCTGCAGCTGACCCGGCGCTCCTTCATCACGCCGTTCGACCGCAGCGACATCAAGGAGCTGATCTCCTCGCTCGACGACGCCATCGACCAGATGCAGAAGACCGCCAAGGCGATCCTCCTGTTCGAGGTCACCGCCTTCGAACCGCAGATGGCCGAGATGGGCGACGTGATCGTGCAGACGGCGAAGCTGACCGCCGAGGCCGTCGGCCTGATGGGCTCGGTGCGCCAGCACGGCACGCGGCTGAACGCGCTGACCGAGGAGATCATCCGGCTGGAGGATCATGCCGACGGCCTGCACGACCTCGGCCTCAAGGCGCTCTACCAGAAGCACAGGGCCGGCAACGCGATGGAGTACATCGTCGGCATCGAGATCTACGACCACCTGGAGAAGGTGATGGACCGTTTCGAGGACGTCGCCAACCGCATCGGCGGCATCGTCATCGAGCAGGTCTAGCGGCCGTGACACCGATCCTCATCGGCTTGGTCGCGGTCGCGCTGACCTTCGATTTCCTCAACGGGCTGCACGATGCGGCGAACTCCATCGCGACCATCGTGTCGACCCGGGTGCTGTCGCCGCGCTACGCGGTGTTCTGGGCGGCGTTCTTCAACTTCATCGCCTTCGCGGTGTTTGGCCTGCACGTCGCCAAGACCATCGGCTCGGGCATCGTGGCGCCCGGCATCATCTCGGACGCGGTGATCTTCGGCGCGCTGATGGGCGCCATCGTCTGGAACGTCATCACCTGGCTGGCCGGCATCCCGTCCTCCAGCTCGCACGCTCTGATCGGCGGCCTGGTCGGTGCCGGCGTCGCCAAGGCCGGCTGGCACGCGGTGCTGTGGAGCGGCCTGACGCCGACCATCGCGGCCATCATCGCGTCGCCGGCCCTCGGCTTCGTCCTGGCGCTGCTGCTGGTGCTGATCCTGTCCTGGTCGTTCGCGCGCGCGACGCCGGCAAGGGTGGACGGCCTCTTCCGCCGCATCCAGTTCGTCTCGGCCTCGGCCTACTCGCTCGGCCATGGCGGCAACGACGCGCAGAAGACGATGGGCATCATCGCGGCGCTGCTCTTCGCGCATGGCGCGCTCGGGCACACCTTCTCCGTCCCGTTCTGGGTGGTCATCAGCTGCAACGGCGCGATGGCGCTGGGCACGCTGTTCGGCGGCTGGCGCATCGTGCGCACCATGGGCTCGCGCATCACGCGGCTGACGCCGTTCCAAGGCGTGTGCGCCGAGACCGCCGGCTCGATCACGCTCTTCCTCGCCACCGGCCTCGGCATTCCGGTGTCGACCACGCACACCATCACCGGCGCCATCGTCGGCGTCGGCGCGGCGCGGCGGACGTCGGCGGTGCGCTGGAACGTGGCGAAGGACATCCTCGTCGCCTGGGTGATCACGATGCCCGCCGCCGGCATCATCGGCGCGCTGTTCGAATGGGGCTACGGCGCGGTTGTCCGTTAAGTTACGGGATCGTCCGTAGACGAATATTGTTGCCGCAACCGTCGCAACCGCGCATACATACACCGGAACGTAACGAATCGCGGGTTAGTTAACACGACATGCGGTCTGTGGCAGCGATACCGCGCTCCGTCGCGGCGAAGACGAAGGCGGCCACGCAAGTGGCCGCGCTTCCCTATCGCGTCACGCCCGAAGGCGCCGTCGAGATCCTGCTGATCACCTCGCGCCGCACCCATCGCTGGATCGTGCCCAAGGGCTGGACGATGGAAGGTCTCAGTGCCGCCTCGGCCGCGGCCCGTGAAGCCTTCGAGGAAGCCGGCGTCAGCGGCGAGATCGCGTCCGAGCCGCTCGGCGTGTTCCACTATCTGAAGGAAAAGCACGGCACGGCGATCCCATGCCGCGTAAGTCTCTTTCCACTCAAGGTGGCGCGCCAGCACCGCGCGTGGCCCGAGCGCGACGCGCGCGACGTGAAATGGCTGCCGGCCGAAGAGGCCGCTGCCCTGGTCGGCGAGCCGGAGCTGCGCCGCCTGATCCTGAAATTCGGCGTTTCTAAACGCTGAGCGGGCAAGCGCTAATCCAAGACGTCCTGCGCATCCTTGTGCCTGCGGAACCAGGCGAAGGCGTAGGAGCAGGTCGGCGTGATCTTGAACCCCTCGGCGCGGGCGCGCGCCACGATCCCTTCCATCAGCCGCCCGGCCGTGCCTTTGCCGCGCAGCGCCGGCGGCGCTTCGACATGCGGGATCACGACATGCAGGTGGTTGCGATGGTAGGTCGCGAACGCCGTGAGGCCGTCTTCCTTCAGCTCGAAGCGCTGGCAGGGGATGTTGTCCGTGACGATCATGGCGTGGAAACGGCCTGCCCGGATTCGGGTTGCGTGGCACGGAGCCTGTCGGCCACGAAGAACGGCGCATAATAGATCAGCGTCGACGCCAGGCCCATCAGGATCAGCACGCCGATATACCACGGCCAGTCCGGCATGAAACTCAGGATGGTCTGGAACGGCGGCTTGCGATGCAGCATCCCGTAATTGGCGCCGGTCAGCGCGTCGAACAGCCCCGCCACGCCGACATAGACGAAGGTCCAGCCGATAGCGCGCGGTAGCGACGCGGGGTAGGGCCGCATCTTCAGGCCGAAGGTCAGGTACAGCACGCCGAAGATGATCCCGCCATGGAAGACGAAGAACAGCAGGAACTGGATGTCGGGAAAGTCGCGCTGCACGTCGGGCGTCAGCATGCCCTGCAGCGTGCCGGCCAGCGCCCAGAAATAGGCAAGCTCGTAGGTCCGCTGATTGGGATTGAACAGCGTGATCACGGTGGCGACCGTCGCCCAGTCGCACAGGTTGAGCGGGAATTCGTTGTCGACGCCGAGCCAGCCCTTACCGTGTAAGAGCAGCATCCATGCCACCCAGTTGACGCTCATCGCCGCGCCCAGCGTCCAGCGCACCCAGCGGTCCGCGCCCCGATGCACACGTGGCCGCACCAGCGCCGCCGCGAGCAGCGGCAGCACGAACGGCAGGATCAGCGCGAGCAGATGGCTCGTGCCGAACAGAACGAATGGATGCGCTGCCGTCATGGCATCTCCCCTTTCCTTTTTACAGGGAGTGTCCGATCCTCAAACCAGGACATACGGAAGGAACCCCCCATGAAATACCGCAAGCTTGGCGCCAGCGACCTCGACGTCTCGGAGATTTCCCTCGGTTCGTGGCTGACTTATGGCGTCGGTGTGGAAAAAGAGAGCGCCATCGCCTGCGTCAACCGCGCTTTCGAACTCGGCATCAACTTCATCGACACCGCCAATGTCTACGGTCGCGGCGCGGCCGAGACCGTGCTGGGCGAGGCGCTGGCGGATCGCAAGCGCAGCTCCTACGTCTTGGCGACCAAGGTGTTCGGCGACATGGGCGACGGCAACCAGGGCCTGTCGCGGGCGCAGATCGAGAAGCAGCTCGACGCCTCTCTGAAGCGCCTGCGCACCGATTTCGTCGACCTCTATCAGTGTCACCGCTACGACACCAACACGCCGCTGGAAGAGACCATGGAGGCGCTGACCCGTGCGGTGAAGAGCGGCAAGGTACGCTGGCTCGGCTTCTCCGAATGGTCGCCGCAGCAGATCGAGGACTCGATCAAGATGGCGAACGTCGAGCACTTCATCTCCAGCCAGCCGCAATGCTCGCTGCTCTATCGCCGGCCGGAGGCCAAGGTGATCCCGATCAGCGCCGCCAACGGCATCTCGCAGATCGTGTGGTCGCCGCTGGCGCAAGGCGTGCTGACCGGCAAGTACGATCCGAATTCGCCGCCGCCCGCCCACACCCGCGCGACCTCGGACGAGATGAAGGGCGCCATCGCGCGCTGGATGGAGAAGCCGGTGCTGGAGGCGGTGCAGAAGCTGAAGCCCATCGCGCAGGAAGCGGGCCTCACCATGGGCCAGTTCGCGCTCGCCTGGGTGCTGCGCGAGCCGAACGTCGCGTCCGCCATCGTCGGCGCCAGCCGTCCGAGCCAGCTCGACGAAAATGCCGCCGCCAGCGGCGCCAAGGTCGACCCGGCGCTGTTCGCCAAGGCGGAAGCCATTGTCGCGGAGGCCCTTCCGCGGGTAGCCTGACGGCCGCAATCACCACCGGCGTGGCGTAACGGTGCCGCTTTTCGCGAAAGGGGCGCGGGAATGGCTGTCGTTGGAGAAGACGCGCTGGCCGGCACGCTGCGCGACGGCGCGCTCAGTTGGCGCGCGCGTCCCGTCGGCTTTCACGCCGAGGCGCCGCGCGCCGCGGGCCAGATGCTGCGGATCACCTATGGCGGCGGCCGCATGCTGGTGGTCGGCCCGGCGCGTCTCTTCCTCGTCGGCGGCAAGCTGCGCCGTGCCGACCAGCTCGGGCCGCGCCTCGATCGCCTCGTGACGCCGCAAGGCGAACCGGTCGCGCTCGAAGAATTGCGCCAACACCAGGAGGCCGGGGTCGATCGCCATCTCGCTTTCGACGTCGTGTCCAGTGACGCGTTCGATGGGCGGATGGACGATCATCTGATGGAAATCGGCGGCGTGGTGTGCGGCGACTACCTGCTGCAGCTCTACCAGGGCACGGCGATGATGAAACCCAACATGGCGGTCGCGTGATGGCGCAGGAGACGATGTCGGCGGACGCATGGGGCGCGGTGCTGAACCTGCCGGGGCCGGTGAGCGAAGCCGTGCATCGCCGCGCGATGGCCGATCCGGACTATGCGAGCGATCTTCTCGCCTGCAAGGACACGCCGGTGTTCCGCGACTTCCTGCTCGGCGAGGAACCGCCGGCGCCGTCGCATGGCAGCCTTGCGCTGATCGGCGGTGCGGCGGCGTCCACCGTCAAATGGGCCGTCTCCGGCTTCGCGAACGTCGACGATGAGACCTATCGGCGCCGGCTCGACACCTGTGCGGCGTGCAAGCACCAGAAAATCCGGCCGCAGCAAGCGGTTTATGCCCTCGCCGGCACCGAGGAGAATATCTGCGGCTTGTGCGGCTGCCTTCTGCGCACCAAGGCGCGGCAGGCGCATGCCCGATGCCCCGACACCGATCCCGCCAATCCCGGCCATGACCGCTGGGGCGGGGCGAAGACGTGAGCGCCTAAGATGCGACGGAGAAATCCGCGCTCAAATGGCCGCCGGCTTCGGCGTCGGAGAGGGCCTGACGGACCACCTGCGGAACGCGCCACGTCTTCTTATCCGCCGGCTCGACGGCGGCTTCGTGCAGCGCATCCAGCTCGATATCCATAACCCGACCCCATACGATGTTCCGTCGCTTAGCATGCGGCCGAACCTTGGGAAACCGAGGCTGGATTGCATTTACGTAACGGCACGGTTGCGTTCCGGCGCGCGGCGCGATTTGCTCGCGGCCAAATCCAGGGAGCATGCTCACGATGTCAGCCGCCTTGAAGCCAGAGCCCACCACCAAGGGCGCGGTGCCGTTTCTCGTCGTGCCGAAGGACGGTTCGGCGCCCTATCTCGCGGGATCCAAGTGCACGAAGTGCGGCGAGGTCGTCGTCGGCACGCGCGAGACCTGCGGCAAGTGCGGCGCCCGCAAAGGCATGGAGCACGTCAAGCTTGCCGGCACCGGCAAGCTCTACAATTTCACCATCGTACACCGGAATTTCCCCGGCGTGCCGGTGCCCTTCATCTCGGCGATCGTCGACGTCGACGGCGGCGGCACGCTGAAGGGCAATCTTCTCGGCGTCGAGCCGAAGCCGGACGCGATAAAGTTCGACATGCCGGTGAACATCGTGATCAAGCCCGTCCCCCAGAAGGACAAGGACGGCAACTCCTATCTCGCCTATTTCTTCGAACCCCAATCTTAAGCAAAAAAGCACTGAGGAGCGCCCACCATGAGCAACGACGTCTACGTCGTCGGAACCGACATGATCAAATTCGGGCGCTTCCCGGAGCGCTCGGTGCCCGAGCTGGGCGCACAGGCGGCGCTGATGGCGCTCGACGATTGCGGCCTCACCATCCAGGACATGCAGGCCGTCTACAGCGGCAACCTGTTCGAGGCGTCCGCCGGCGTCGGCCAGCGCATCTTGCGCGAGATCGGCCAGACCGGCGTGCCGGTGGTCAACGTCGCGAACGCCTGCGCCACCGGCGCCACCGCGTTCCGCGAAGGCTGGATGGCGGTGAAGGCCGGTATCTACGACGTCGTGCTGTGCGTCGGCTCGGAGCAGATGGGCTCGGGCCTGCTCGGCGGCGGTGGCGGCGGCAAGGGCATTCCGACGGAAGGCTTGCTCGGCTCCGGCACGATGCCGTCGGTGTTCGCGCATGTCGGCCTCGAGCACACCCGCCAATACGGCACGACCTTCGAGCAGTTCGCCAAAGTGTCGGTGAAGAACCACTTCCACTCCACGCTCAATCCCAAGGCGATGTACCAGAAGGAAACGCCGCTGGAGGAGGTGATGGGCGCGGAGATGATCTCCTATCCCAACACCAAGCTGATGTGCTCGGTGAACGTCGACGGTTCGGCCGCCGCCGTGCTGTGCTCGGAGAAGAAGGCGCGCGAGCTCGGCCTGATGGGCCGCGCCGTGAAGGTGCGGGCCTCGGCGCTGACGTCCGATCCCTACACCGCGCGCAACATCGCGATGATGGACTTCAATGCGGTCACGCGCCTCGCCGCCAAGACCGCCTATGAGATGGCCGGCCTCGGCCCCGACGACGTCGACCTGATCGAGCTGCACGACTGCTTCGCCACGGCGGAGATCGTGCACTACGAGAATCTCGGCATCGCCAAGGAAGGCGAGGCGGGCAGCCTCATCGATTCGGGCGCGACGCAGCTCGGTGGCCGCATTCCGGTGAACGTCTCGGGCGGTCTTCTGTCGAAGGGCCATCCGCTCGGCGCCACCGGCATCGCCAACATCTACGAGATCACGACGCACTTGCGCGGCGAGGCGGGCGGCCGCCAGGTCGAGGGCGCCAAGATCGGGCTGACGCATGTCGTCGGCGCCGGCAGCGCCTGCGCGGTGCACATCCTGGAAAAAGCGTAACGCATAGCCGGGATGACGGGACAAGCGGACGCGCCGGGACTAATCTCCCGGCGCGTTTTGCTTTGGGGGCTGTCGTGAAGCGTTTTGGTGTAATTTTGGCGGTGTTGCTGTTGGCTTTCGTGCCGGCTGCTGCGGCGGAGCGAACGGTCGTCTATGTGCTGTTCGACGGCTTCTCCCCGGCGGAGCTGGACGCCGCGCACGGCGGCACGCCGCATTTCGACGAGCTGAAGCGCGAGGGCGCCTGGTCGCGGCATCTTGTGCCGGCGTTCCCGACCGTCTCGCTGATCAACCACACGACATCCTACACCGGCTGCTGGCCGGAGCATCACGGCATCATGTCGAACATCTTCATCGATCCCAAGATCGGCCGTTTCGGCCGCGAGGGCATGGACGAGGGCGACGCGGCCTACCGCACGGGCTGCGAGACGATGTGGGAGGCGGCCGAGCGCCAGGGCGTTAAGGCGGCGGCGTTCAACACCGTCGGCCGCTGGTCGAGCAAGACCGGCGCGCGTGCGACCTACGTCAATCCGGAAGTGCCGTACAAGCAGCACGAGAGCGACCGCACCATCGTCGACCGCGCCGTCAAGCTGCTGAAAGACAACGGCCCGAACCATCCGCGCCTGATCGCGCTCTATTTCGACATTCCCGACAGCGTGGCGCACAAATACGGTGTGACGGCGCCGGAAACGCAGGCCGCGGTTCGCCAGGCCGACGTGATCACCGGCAAGCTGATGGATGCGATCAAGACGCTGCCCAAGGATCGCGAGGCGACGCTGGTCATCAACACCGATCACGGCATGATGAACATCGGCCCGATCGTCAATCTCGGCCGTATCCTCGCCGAGAACGACATTCACGCCGAGCAGGCGACCGATGGCGCCAGCGCATTCATCTATGTCGACAAGCAGCACGACAGCGTCGACCGCGTCGAGGCGGCGCTGAAGAAATATCCCGACCTCTTCCAGGTCTATCGCAAGGGGCACTATCCGGCCTATGCGCATCTCGGCACCGGGCCGCGTTCCGGCGATCTGTTGCTGGTCACGCATCCGCCCTATTGGATGGCGGGGCCGGAGCTGTTTCCATCCTGGACCAAATGGGTCGGCGTGAACTGGTTCTGGCCGCACCTGATCTCGTTCAACCTGCCGATCAAGGCGACGCATGGTTATCCGCCCGACGTGGTGCAGATGCACGGCGTGTTCTATGCCTGGGGCGCGGGCGTAAGGCCGGGCGAGGTCAAGCGCCTCGACCAGGTCGACGTCCACCCGACGGTGATGAAGCTGTTGGGCCTTCAGCCGGGCCGCCCGGTCGACGGCCACGCCGTCGCCGCCGTGAGTGCGCCGTGACGCGGGAGGAGCATCTCGCCAACCTCGCGCGCGACGGCTTCACGGTCGTCGCGGACGCCATCGAGCCGTCGCTGATCGACGGCTTGAATGCCGCGCTGGAACGGCTCGAGCGCGAGCTGGGCGCCAAGCCGGCGATGAACGGCTTCGAAGGCCACAAGACGGTGCGCATCTACAACCTGCTCGCGCGTGATGCGCTGTTCGCGCAGGTGCCGGTGCATCCGAGCGTGCTGCCGATCGTCGAGGGCGTGCTCGACGGCGGCTGCCTGATCTCGTCGCTGTCCTCCATCGCCATCGATCCGGACGAGACGGCGCAGCCGATCCACGCCGACGACATGGTGATCCCGCTCGACAAGCCGCACCGCACCATCGTGTGCAACTCGATGTGGGCGCTGGACGATTTCACCGATGAGAACGGCGCGACGCGGCTCGTCCCCGGCAGTCACCGCAAGCCCAACCCGGACTATGGCGGCGCCTACGAGACGGTGCCGGCCGTCATGCGGAAGGGCTCGGTGCTGATCTGGGACGGCGCGCTGTGGCATGGCGGCGGCGCGAACCGCACCGGCACGCGGCGCACCGGCATCGCGATGAACTACTGCGCCGGGTTCGTCCGCCAGCAGGAGAACCAGCAGCTCGGCCTCGCGCCGGAGCTGGTACGAAGCTTCAGCCCGCGCCTGCAGGAACTGGTCGGCTATGGCGTCTATCAGGGTCTGATCGGCCATATCGACAAGAAGAGCCCGGCGCAGCGTCTCAACGGCGGCGGCGCGTTCGAGTCCATCTGGAACAAGTCATGAAGAAAAATCCGTTCGGCCCCTTGGGGCAGGTGAGCGCGCTGACGCTGGGCGGCGGCGGCATCGGCCAGATCTGGGGCGAGACGGGGGGCGAAGAGTGCGTCGCCACCATCCACGCCGCGATCGATGCCGGCATCGACCTGCTCGACACCGCGCCGATGTATCGCAATTGCGAGGCCATCGTCGGCGAAACCTTTGCGGGCCGGCTGCCCAAAGGCCTGCGCGTGACGAGCAAATGCTCCCTCGGCACGCCGCCGGCACGCGAAGTCGCGGAGCGTTTGACGAAGTCGCTCGACGACAGCCTGCGCACGATGCGGCTCGATCGCGTCGACATCTTCTTCCTGCACACCAATATCTGCGACGACGACTACGTCTATACGATCCGCCCCGACCACCAGGACGAGTTCGCGACGCGCTGGTCGGTCTATGCGGAGGCGGTGATCCCGGCTTTCGAAGCCTTGAAAGCGGCCGGCAAGATCGGCCATTGGGGCATCACCGGATCGGGCGTGCCGCGCACCATCATCCGCGCGCTGCGCCACGCCACCAAGCCCGGCTATGTCCAGGCGGTGACGAACCTGCTCGACAGCGCCGGCAGCCTGCGCCGCTATACGGAAGCCGCCGAGCCGCGCGCGATCATCGAAACCGCGAACGAGAACGGCGTCGGCGTCCTCGGCATCCGCGCGGTGCAGGCCGGTGCCCTGACGGCGGCGATCGACCGGCCGCTCTCGCCCAACAATCCCGACACCAAGGATTTCGCGCGCGCCGCGCCGTTCCGCGCGCTGTGCGAGGAGATCGGCGAAGACCCGGCCGTCATCGCACATCGCTACGCGCTGTCGATGGACGGCGTCGCGACCGTGATCCTCGGCGTCAAAAACCGCGACGAGCTGGCGCAATGCGTGGCAGGTGCGCAGGCCGGTCCGCTGTCGGACGGGCTGATGGCGCGAATCGACGGGCTGGGGCTGCGCGTTTAGGCCGGGACTGCCATCCTTCGACAAGCTCAGGATGACGATATGCGCTCAATCCTCATCCTGAGTTTGCCGAAGGATGGGGCTGGCGCTTCTCGCGGCGCGATGCTTGCTCACGTCCCCTGCTGCACGAACGGCACTTGCGCAAACAGCTCCCGCTCGCGGCCGCGCGGATCGTTCTCCATGCGGCTTGGCACGTCGAAGATCATCGTTTCGCGCGTCGGCAGCGTGTAAGGCGTCCAGCGCGGCAGAGCAGGGTTGTTCGGATCGCCGGTGCGGGCAAAGGCGATGAAGGTCTCGCTCACCTGCGCCGCCAGCTTGCGCGCCTGCGGGCTGTTGCCCGCCACCGCGCCCGGCTTGTCGGTGTTGTCGAAGGCGAGCGCGATGTCGGTGGTGTGCGGCGCGCTGTCGTGGAACGGCGTGCGGAAGTCGACCTGATAGGCATAGGCCGGCGTGTTCGCCTGCGCCCGCAGCTCGTCCTCCACGATCGCGGCGCGCCACGAACGGCTGGCCGTCGTCGCCTTGAAGAACAGATCGGTCGGCGCGATGTCGGGGAACCAGCCGCGGTACTTGGCGATCACCAGGTCCGGCGAAATATCGACCCGCATGTTCTGCGCCAGCCGCGTCGGCAAGTCGGCCCAGGTGAGCTTGTAGGCCCAGTCGTCCTGGATGAAGAGCCGGGTCTCGTCATGGGTGTTGCCGATCATCATCGGAACGGCGGCCGACGGCGCCGGTGCGTCGGGGTAGAACGGATGGCGGGTCAAGGTGCGCTCGTCCAGCACCGGCCCGAAATAGACCCCACCCAGGCCGATCACCGGATCGGTCGCCTTCAGCCCGGCCCTGAGCTGCTCGGTGGTCATCGCCAGCAGATCCTTCGGCGCCTTGGCGCCCACCGCCGCCATGAAGACCTCTGCCCGCCGCGTGGCGTTCAGCGGGCCGGAGGCGGTGAGCTGCTGCCCGCTCATCGTGGTGGCGCGATGGAACAGGCCCTTGGCGGCCGGCATCGCCATCAGGGTCGCGATCTTCGCCCCGCCGCCCGACTGACCGAACACGAAGACACAGGATGGATCGCCGCCAAACCGCTCGATGTTGTCGCGCACCCAATCCAGCGCCAGGACGAGGTCGAGCTGGCCGCAATTTCCGCTGTCCGTGAAGTCGGAATCGTGTTGCGCCAGATAGAGATAGCCGAAGGCATTGAGACGGTGGTTGAGCGTCACCACCACCACGTCGCCGCGCTTGGCGAGGCTCACGCCGTCATAGAGCGGGCTCGATCCCGAGCCGTTCGAATACGCTCCGCCATGGATGTAGACCATCACCGGCCGCTTGCCCGACAGTGCGGGCGTCCAGACGTTGAGGAACAGGCAGTCCTCCGCCGTGTTCGCCTCGCCGCGCCCCTGCGGCGACCCCGCGCCATAGGCGAGCGCGTCTGCGACCCCGCTCCAGGGCTTGGGGGCCACCGGCGGCTGGAACCGGGCGGGCGGCGCGCCATAGCGGATGCCCTTGAACACCGCGATGCCGGCATCGATAGCCCCGCGCACCTTGCCGGCCCGGGTCTCTGCGATGGGCACGGTCCCTGCCGCCCGGGCCACGCCGGGCAGGGTCACGGCGCCGACAAGGCCCAACGTCAGCCGCCTGGTAACCGGTGTCAATTTCAGCGGAGCAGGGTGAGACATTGGGCGGTGACCTCTCAGACCTTGGGTTTGGGTTCGCGATACATCCAGGGGAACAGCGCGCCGACCGGCACCGCCCAGAACGTCCCCGCCACGACATAATACACGAAAGCCGCCAGTCCGCCCGCGTGCGGCAAGAGGTGGGCCGCGATCCCGATGGCCAGGATCGCATAGACCGGAATCCACAAGAGGATGAGGATCGTGCCGATCAGCTTCTTGATGCGCGGGGTCATGTCGGCACTTTGGCGATGTGACGCTCGATCCAGGATTTCAGGTTGGCGACGACCTCGTCACGGTTGGTCTCGTTCAGCATCTCGTGCCGCCCGCCGGCATAGTAGTCCGTCTCGATGTCGCCGATGCCGAGGCCGCGATAGCGGTCGACCAGCGGGGTGAGGCGCGTCAGCTTGGCGTTGATCGGATCTTCGTCGCCGGCGAAGACATAGATCGGCAGGCTCGCCCGGATGGTCGCGAGCTTCGCCGGATCGAGCGCCGGCCCGGCCGCCGCGAACATCGCGGCGCGGCCCTTCTCGTTCACGGTGAAGCCGCAGAGCGGATCGGCGATATACTTGTCGACCTCGGCGTCGTCGCGGCTGAGCCAGTCGAACGGCGTGCGCGGCTTCGCCATGCCTGCGCCGATCGCCGACAGCCCGCCCTTGGGCGCCTCCAGCTTGTCGAGCGCCGCCGAGCCCGAAAGGACATAGCCGTCGATAAGATCGCTGTGCTCCGCCACGAACACCTGCGCCGCGAAAGACCCCATCGAATGGCCCATCAGGAAAAGCGGTTTGCCCGGCTCCTTCTCGCGGATGCGGCGCGCCAGCACCGCCATGTCGTCGATCAGCGCCGCGAAGCCGCCCGGCCCGAAATCGCCCAGCGCGTGCGGCGAGGTCTTGCCATGCCCGCGGTGATCGTTGGCATAGACCGCGATGCCCGCGTCGATCAAAGGCTGCAAGGCGCCGCGATAGCGCAGCGCATGCTCGCCCATGCCGTGCGCGATCTGCAGCACCGCGCGGGTCTCGCCCTCAGGCCGCCAGCGATAGGTGAAGACCGGCACGCCGTCGCTGCCCGGGAAGGTGAAGGTGTCGTCGGCCATCGTCGGTCTCTCAGTTTCTCGGCCTCGGCATGCCGGCACGCGCGAGGATCGCGTCCACCACGCGGGCCAGGGGCAGTGTCGCGTCCAGCACGATGCCATTGCCGGGCGTGTCTTCCTTTGTGGCGTGCAGCCGCAGGACGAGCGCCCGCTCGCTGGGGCGTTTGCCCCAATCGTTCTCGTCCCGTGCGTCGAGCCGCGCCTGGAGCGTCGCGACATCGACGTCCAGAACGAACACTGCGTCGAACAGATCGATGTACTGCGCGAAATTCCGCGAGCCGCCGCAGAAAAACGTGGCGTCGTCGCTCCGATCGGCGGCCAGTGCCCGCACTTTCTCGATATCCCAGATGTGATGGCCGTGCCGGGTTTCGGCGTCGTCGCCGAGGACTTCGACACGCGCGCCGGTCGCTGGATCGCCCTGATAGGCCAGCTCGCGATCGCCGTTGATCGCGGCGTAGCCGCGCCGGCGCAACTCTTCCCAGACCGCGCTCTTGCCCGCCCCGGAGACGCCTTCGATGAGATAGTTCCGCCGGCCCATGACGGCCGAGGTTTTCGCCCAGCCATGCAACTTTGGCAACTCCGCGCGCCATGGTGCGTTCGCGAAAGTGACAGGGAGATCGCCATGAAACTGCTCATTGCCGGCGCCGCTTGCGCGCTGCTCGCCGCCGCCGCCTCCGCCGCCGATCCGGTCGTGCCGCCGCCGCCGCCGAACACGGGGCAGGTGATCACGATGCCGGTCAGCGCCGCACCCGGCGAGACTTGCGCCCAGATGATCGCGCGCGTCCGCACCATGCCGCCGCCCACCGACGCCACCAAGGCCGAGCAGGCGCGCGACGAGCTGAAAGCTGCCGACGCGGCGAACGACGACGCGTCCTGCCGCGCGCATGTGCGCACGGCGATGGATGCGATGGGCGCGCAGCAATAGCGGCTAGAACCGCGACGTCGCGAGCTTCACGTCCGCGAACTGCCAGGCGAGCGCGAATTCCTTGCGCGTCGCCGCGGCCGCCGCGTGCTCGCCCATGGCATCCTGCGCCTGCGCCAGGCCGTACAGCGCCCAACCGTCCATGCGATAAGTCTCCAGGCTCTTGCGATAGACGGTTTCCGCTTCCTTGGCGCGGCCCGCCTGCAGCAGCGCCGCGCCGAGCAGATGGCTCGCCGGCTGATGCAGGTAGGGCGGTTCCGAATACGGAATGTCGTCGGCATAGCCGACCGCCATCTCGAAATCGTCGACCGCCGTCTTGAGGTCGCCCGCGGTGCGCGCGATCTCGCCGTCCAGCTCCGCCAGCGACAGCTTGGCGAGCAGTGCGCCGGGCAGCCCCTGATAGCCCGCCAGCACCGGGTCGCCGACGAGGGCCGCCAGCGCCGCGCGCTCGCCCGCCGCGTTCGCCTTGTCGCCCTTGTTGGCATAGGCGAAGCCGCGTGCCAAGTGCGCCATGACAAGCGTCAGCTTCTGATCGTTCGGCGGCAGCGGCTCGGCCAGCGCCTCGTCCCACTTGCCGAAGCGCAGATAGGTCACGATGGGCGTGAATTCATAAAGCTGCGCACCGACGCCGACGCTCTTGGCGCCGCCGGCCGATGCTTTCACCAGCCGCCGCGCGGTCTCGATGGAGGTGTTGTAGTTGCCCTGCATCTCCGACGACGTCCACAGGAAGTGGATGTTGTGGCCGTAATAGCCGACCGGGTAGTAGCCCTGGGCGTGGCACGCCGCGATGTACTGCTCGTCGACAGTGGCGGCCAGTGCGTTCACCTTCGCCGAATCCGCATAGCGCCCGACGCGGTAATAGATGTGCGACGGCATGTGCACGACGTGGCCCGCGCCCGGCATCAGCGTCTCGAGCGTGTCCGACGCCACCTCGGCGCGCTCCGGCGTCGTCGTCGCCTCCACCGCGTGGATGTAGAGGTGCAGCGCGCCCGGATGCTTCGGCGCGCGCTTGATGATTCCCTCCAGCGTCGAAACGATCTCCAGCGCGTGACCCTTCGGCGTCACGCCATCCTGCCCCCAATAATCCCAGGGCTGCGTGTCCATCATCGCCTCGGCATAGAAGGTGCCGGCGTCGAGATCGTTCGGATACGCCTTCCACACCGCGCCCATGGCGCGCGCGAAATCCTCGTCCAGCGCGGCGCGGTCGGCGTCGGGATTGCTCGAATAGCGGACGGCCAGCGCATCGATCCAGGCACGCTCCTGCGGCGACGCATAGCGCTTGAGCGCGATGGCGTTCTGCAGCGCCTGCCATGCCGGCTTCACCGCGTCGGCCGGCATCGTCAGGTTGATGTTCGGCCCCAGCGAGAACGCCACGCCCCACCAGCACATCGCGCAATGCGGATCGAGGCGCGCCGCCTCGCGGAACGAGCGGATCGCCTCGGCATGGTTGAAGCCGAAGATCAGATTGACGCCCTGGTCGAACAGAAGCTGCGTCCTGGCATTCTTCGTGGTGACCGGGTGGTGGTGATCGCCGAGGCCCTTGAAGACCGGCGCGCCGGGCTTGTCGGCCTCGCCCATGTACAGGGCGGGCATCGGATCGATCATCTTCATGACCATGCCGCCCGGCATGGCCATGGGCATGTCGTGCATGTCCGCTGCGCAGGCGCCGGCCGCTGCGGATGCGGCGGCGAGAAGGATGAGGAAGGATTTCATGGTGCCCCGGACCGTTTTGCCGAGCATGCGTGCGCGCGGCCTGGCGCGCAAGGCGTCAATTCCCGGCGCGATCGGACTTGGTGTTGAGCGTCAGCACCACCTTGCGGAAATAAAAGCCCGTATCAAAGACCACGGAAATTGAATTCTCATGATCCCTTATGTGTTTTTTTATTTCCTTGATCGGCAAAGGTTGCGCGATGTCAAATGGCTTTGATCTCTTTTGCGCCGGGTCGAGAACGAACTTGCAGATGAGTTTGCTGGGATCGGGGTTCGTTATCTGAGACCGTCCTTTTACCTGAGCTTGGGGGAGATTGAGATATACGCCGAGTGTCACGGGCTTGTCGCGACTGCGCTCGTCGAGCACCAAACCGTATATGCGCAACATTGCCGACTCCAGCATGTGCGGCTTGAAATGCGGATGCCGGGCGTCGAATGTGCGGCCCTTGATCAAAGTGTTTTTGTGCGCGGGGTTGGTGTTCTCGAGATTGAACAGGCTGTGTGACTGCTCGCCGCGCTGATCAATCTGCATCTCGCGCCGAACCGTTTCGGACGATGACGAACCCATCAACACCATAAGCTTTGTCAGCGCGGCCTCCGGCGTCATGTCCGATCCGGAGAGGATGCCAAGATCCATGAGCACGACGCTGGCCGCATAGACGCCCATCTCCACTTCGCCCTGTGGGCATTGTGTGATGTTGACGATGTGCTTGTCGTTTTTCTCGATGCCGTTTCGCAAGGCTTCGATAAATTCTTGAGCTTCGGGCGCGTTGCCGTTGCCGAACGTGCGCAGGATGACGCCACGGACCTTTTTCAGGCTCAGGATTTGCCGGAGGTGATCGGGCTGCATTCCGGGATACAGGGAGAAATCCAGGACATCGGTCTCCAACGAGGTATGGAGTCGCAGATTTGAATCGGGTAGCGGCGGTGGCCGTATTTGCCCTTCGAAAATCCTGATGTGATCGCCGATCTGCCCGAGTAGCGGCGCATTCGGCGTGTCGAATCCAGCCCAGGCGCTGGCGCTCATTTTCCGGACGCGGCAACCGCGCATGACTTTGTCGGCGAACACGACGATGACTTCAGGGATGCAAGGCAGACCGGTTGATTTGTAACCGGCGATCATCAGGGAATGGCAATAGTTCAGGCAGGCATCGGTGCGCGTTGCCAGGAAGGGCTGCTGCGAGCCGGTGACCACGATCGGCTTGGTCAGGTTCTCGAACATGAAGCTCAGCGCCGAAGCGGTATAGGATAGCGTGTCCGTTCCCTGGATGACGACGAAGCCGTCATACTGGTCGTAGCGATCGCGGATCCTATGTGCGATGGCGATCCAATCGTCGGGAGTCATGCTCGACGAGTCGATGCGCCTCTCGCCGGGCAGCTCCTCGAAGGTAACTTCGATATCGGCGCAGTCGGGTAAATCCGCCGGCTGCGGAAGCTTGGGACGAAGCTCGTGGAGCGCAACGGCCGTTAGCGGCGAGCCGGCAAGTTTGGGATTCGGCTTCATGCCGAAGGTGCCGCCGGTGTACAGCACATAGACTTTCGTCATCGGTATCTCGCGCTCCGATAAGAGCCATCCGACGCAAGCGCGGATTAACTCGTGCTTCCCCCAATAAAGCTCATGTCGCGGATGGCCGGCACGGTGACGGTCTCGGCTCCCAGCTCGGACTGGCAGAAGGCCATGACCACGTTGGCAAGCTCGCCGTCCTTGGAATAGCGGACCGTCAGCGCGACGTCGTAGGTCCCGAGGATGCCTACGGCATGCTCCACACGGGCATAGCCAGGTCGCGGCTTTTCGGCCAGGACGTGGATTTTGCCCAACACAGCCGGCGTCTCGCTGGCCGGTACCTTCAACAGAAGGAAGGCGAAATGGTCGTCGGAATTGTGGGACGACAGCTTGTCGATGGGCGGCTGGTCGGATCGCACCAGCTGGGTTTCGGTCCGCTCCACGTTATTCCATGTCTGCACCTTGTTGAGGACCTCTACGAAAGAGGCGGCCGTGCCGGCGCTCACCCGCGCGACGACGTCCCATTGTCCCCAGACCGCCGCCGCGTAGTTCACCTGCGAGACGTCGTCTCTCAGCCGCTTCGCGATTTCCTGGCTGGAACCGGGCTTCACTTTGAGCATGAGATAGGCGCCGCCGGAGGTGCCGGCGACCAGAGGATTGAGGCGCGAACCGGACGAGGGCGGCGTATCGCGGTTCAGGACGACAAAACCCAATACGGCGACGACGAGAAATTCCGCGCCCAACACGAAATAAGCATCGGGAAGGTGGAGCATGCGCCAGAAATCGGGGAAATGCTTTTCCAGCGCAGGCAATATCGGTGTCGAAATCACATTCGCGATGATACCGAGGATGAAGGCTTTCGCCTGTGTGCTGTCTTTCCAAAGGTTTTTGACTTTCCCTTGCCAACGCATCCAGCCCCCTTTTTGCGAACGTGAATCCTACCCCGGCTTGCTCATTGTGTGTATGCCGACAGATTAGTGACTGAGTCGGGTCCAGTATAGGCGGTATCCCCGCCTCATCCGAGGGTTGTGTCAATCCGGCATTGCGGCGATATGGATTTCGGGGAACCGCTTCGCTAGACCAAATCCCATGACGTCTTCCGCTCTGAGATCGCGCCGCGCTGTGGGGCTGTGGCTGTTCGGCATGGCCGCGATCATCCTCGGCATGGTCGTGGTCGGCGGGCTGACCCGCATCACCGGCTCGGGCCTGTCGATCACCCAATGGGATCCGATCGTCGGCGCCATCCCGCCGCTGAGCGATGCGCAGTGGCACGCGGCGTTCGCGAAATATCAGCGCATTCCCCAATACATCCACGAGAACGCCGGCATGACGCTGGCGGGCTTCAAGGGCATCTTCTGGTGGGAATGGGCGCACCGCCTCCTGGGCCGTCTGCTCGGCGCGCTGTTCCTCGTGCCCTTCGTCTGGTTCGCCTGGACGGGCGCCATCCGCCGCGCCGAGTGGCCGCGCATGGTGGTGCTGTTCCTGCTCGGCGGGCTGCAGGGCTTCGTCGGCTGGTGGATGGTCGAGAGCGGGCTCGAGACGCGGGTGAGCGTGTCGCAATACCGCCTCGCGATCCATCTCGGCGTGGCGCTGATCCTGCTGGTCGCGATGGTGTGGACCGGCCTCGAATATCTGCGCGACCGCAAGCCCGCGCCGGCGCGCGGTCCGCTGACGGTCGCGGTGCTGGTTTATCTTCAGATGCTGCTCGGCGCGCTCGTCGCGGGCCTGCATGCGGGTCTGCTCTACAACACCTGGCCGAGCATGGA
>DASZMT010000107.1:0-46337 GCA_035551495.1 Rhizomicrobium sp.
TCGAGCATGTCGCCTTCGCCCGAGCCCGGCGCGCCGGTCGAGGCGGTGACGCGGCACCACTCGCGCCACAGATCGTGACCGTCCGGCATCCAATCGGCGGCCTCGACCGCGACGAGGCCGGTCTTCGCCCAATGACGCCGCCACCACGCGGGCGAATGGAACGAACAGAAATCCCAATGCCACCACGGCCCCAGATGCGCGGGCGCACCGTCGATCTCGCGGGTCACGCCGGGACAGACGATGCCGAGCCGGCCGCCGGGCTTCAGGAATTGCGCGATGGTGCCGAGATAGAGATCGTCGGTGCCGAAATAGTGATAGGCATCGAGACTGACGATGGCATCGAAGCTCTCCCGCGCGAAGGGCAGCGCGTGCGCCTCGGCATGGACGGGCTGGACGAGATGCGCCACGCCGGCGGCGTCGATGCGCTGCTGGTTCTCGTGCGGCTCGATCCAGAGATCGCAGGCCGTGACGTGGACGCCGAACTCCTTGGCGAAGAAAATCGACGACACGGCCTTGCCGCAGCCCAGATCGAGCACGCGCATGCCGGGCTTCAGCGGCACCGCCTCGGCGAGATATTCGGCGAGCCACAGCACGTGCGGGCCCATCAGATTGTCGACGATCCATTGCGGATCGTATTGCGAGCTTCGCGGGAAGCGCTCTTTTTTCAGATCGATCATATGTGCTCCTATCTATTGTCGAGTTGCGCGCGCACGGAGGTGAGGCCCAGCCGCGAGATGCGGTAGGGCGCGCCGCCATGGCTTTCGATGAGGCCGCGCCGTTTCAGCTTGCGGAAAAGCGCCATCGTGCAGTCCGTGAGGCGGTGGCCGTCACGGTTCCAGCAATCGATTTCGACGATGCGGCCGTCGTTCCGGATGTGTTGAATGCGGCCGCCCTGCGCGAGGCAGTGCAGCACGCGCTGCTCCAGTTTCGAGATGTTCAAGAGAGATGTCTTTCGTCACGCCGAACTCCGCGGACGGGCGCGCGCGGGCAAACGCCAACGCGCGGCAATCCGCGTGTCTAGGCCCGCAACGCGTGCGGACGATCAGGCGAAAACGACAATCTCTTGCATGGAACCTCTGTTGGGAGGCGGGATGACGATGCGATGTATCGAAAAGGCGCCGGATTTGTCAAACGGGCCATGAGGAGTGGGTTAGCGCGCCTGCCATTCCGCGCGCCTGACCGCCATGATGGTGGAGGCCTCGTCGCCGGGCTCCGGGCCCTCTTCGCGCATCCCGAGCGACGCATAGACATACCGGGCGCGGTCGTTGGCGGCGCGGACACTGAGCCAGAAGCGCGTGTCGCCGGTGGTGGCGAACACACGGTCGATCAGCGCGGCGAGGAACGGCCTGCCGAAGCCGCCGCCGGCCTGCGTCACCGCGATGCGGCGCAGGAAGCAATTGCCGTCGGCCTTCAACCGGTCCTGCAGGATCGCGAAGCCGCGCGGCGTTCCAGGGGCGTCTAGGCCGACGACGTAATGCCAGTTCGGATCGGCGAGATTGGCGCGATGCACGGCCTCGTCGAAGCGGCCGACCAAGGGCTCGTAACCGGGCAGCCGCTCGGTCGCGTGGATGAAGGGAATGTCGGCTTCGGTGGCGGGGCGCAAGCGTGCGGTCGTCATCGGCAGAGATAGGCCGTGCTGTGCGGCTCGCAGGCCGTCTGCCGGTAGAGCGCGACGTCGAACTGAAATCCCGCGCGCGCCCGCGGAATCGCCACAATATAGAGCGCGAGCGTCGCCAGCCCCGCCGCAACCAAGGCCAGACGCCGTGGCGTGACGCGGATAAGGCACGCCACGACAAGCACGATAGCGATCACGAACAGCAGCGACGTGAGGAATCCCGGCAAGACCAAGGCCGCGATCTCCGAAAGCGGCTGCCCGGTGTCGTCGAACACCACCGCGACGGCGGCTTCCGGAAAGATGGCAAAGGACAGGAGCGTGCCGGCGCACAACAGCACGAGCAGCACTATGAGGACCGACCGCATGACGGCGGCGCGCCGCTACCGCTTCAGTTCGATCACGTCGAGCGTCGATTCCTGCAAGGGGAACGGCATCTCGAGCCGGGCATGGCGGCTGTCGATCATCGTCAGGATTCCGATCTGGTCGTCGGGCGTCGCGGCCGCGCCGGCCGAGGCGCCATTGCCGGAATAGGCGTGCGCCGGCTCGCCCGTCACCGACGAGGCGCCGAGATAAACCATCCCGCCGTCGCCCGGATAGAGGAAGCCGTTGGTGTGCTGGCTGCCGCTGAACTTCTCGAAGAACAACCCGCCGTCATGTGCCGAG
This sequence comes from Rhizomicrobium sp., assembly GCA_035551495.1. Classification (GTDB taxonomy): domain Bacteria; phylum Pseudomonadota; class Alphaproteobacteria; order Micropepsales; family Micropepsaceae; genus Rhizomicrobium. The sequence goes on from DASZMT010000107.1 coordinate 2,279, forward strand.
ACGCGGCAGCTGAACCAGTTGTAAACGACATACGGCGTGATGCCGCCGAGCTTGATGGTGCGGCAGCGCCACGATCCGAGCAGCTCCTTGCCCGCCGGCGCGTGGCTCGCGGGACCGAGGGCGGCATCGATCGCCGACGCATCGCCCGAACCCTGGCCGCCATGCGCTTCGGCGAGCGCCTTCTGCTTGGCCTCGTCGAGACGCGAAAGACGGTCCTGATCGAACTTGGAGGCGGCATCCTGCCAGCCGGCAGCGGCGCCCGTCGCCATCAAAAATGGCGCGGTGAGCGCGACGAAGAGGGCCGCGAGCGCGGCGTTAGACGGTTTCGCGGACATTCTTCTTGGCCCCTTCGCTCGCATCGGCTTCGGGCGCGGTCCAGCCGCCCAGCGTTGCCGCCGGCGGCACGCCGACGATGTTGTAGCCCGCGTCGACATAGTGGATCTCGCCGGTGACGCCGCCCGCCAGATCGCTGAGCAGATACGTCGCCGCGCCGCCGACCTGGTCGAGCGTGATGTTGAACTGGAGCGGCGCCTGCGCCTTGTTCCACTTGAACATGGTGCGCGCATCGCCGACGGCGGAGCCCGCCAGCGTGCGCATCGGGCCGGCGCTGATCGCGTTGACGCGGATGCCCTCATGGCCGAGATCGGCGGCGAGATAGCGCACCGACGCCTCGAGCGCCGCCTTGGCGACGCCCATCACATTGTAGTTCGGCGTGACGCGGCTGGCGCCGAGATAGCTCAGCGTGAGCATCGAGCCGCCGTTCGGCATCATGTGCGCGGCGCGGTGCGCCACCGCCGTGAAGGAATAGCAGGAGATGTCGAGCGAGCGGCGGAAGTTGGCGCGTGTGGTGTCGACGTAGCGGCCCTTGAGCTCGTCCTTGTCGGAGAAGGCGATGGCGTGGACCAGGAAATCGAGGCTGCCCCAATGGGTCTTGAGCTGGTCGAACACCGAATCGAGCTGTTCGTCGTTCTCGACATCGGCCGCCATGACGATCTGCGCGCCGATGGACTGGGCCAGCGGGCGCAGGCGCTTGGCCTGGGCGTCGCCCTGATAGGTGAAGGCGATCTCGGCGCCGTGGGCGGCGAGCACGCGCGCGATACCCCAGGCGATCGAGTGGTCGTTGGCCACCCCCATCACCAGGCCGCGCTTGCCCTGCATCAATTTGGCGTCTGCCATCTTGTGTCCTCGCCCTGTTCGCGGGTTCTGTTCCGATTTGGCACAGCCGACGAAGGGTCGGGATGTGCGATGCAAGTTCTATGCGTCCTGCGGGGCCTGCCCCGCAGGCATTAAACGAAGCGCTGGAACACCAGCGTCGCGTTGGTGCCGCCGAAGCCGAAGGAGTTGCTGAGCGCGGTCTCGAGCCTGGCGTTGTCGATGCGGCTGCGCACGATGTTCGCGCCGGCGACGGCGGGATCGATCTCCTCGATGTTCGCGCTCTCGCAGACGAAGCCGGACTGCATCATCAGGAGCGTGTAGATCGCCTCGTGCACGCCGGCGGCGCCCTGGCTGTGGCCGGTGAGCGACTTGGTGGCGCTGATCGGGGGCATCTTGTCGCCGAACACGGCGCGTATCGCGTTGATCTCGGGGATGTCGCCGACCGGCGTCGAGGTGGCGTGCGGGTTGATGTAGTCGATCGGCGCCTTCACGTTCTCGATCGCCATCTGCATGCAGCGGATCGCGCCTTCGCCCGACGGCGCCACCATGTCGGCGCCGTCCGCCGTCGCGCCATAGCCGACCAGCTCGGCATAGATCTTGGCGCCCCGCGCCTTGGCGTGCTCCAGCTCTTCCAAAACCAGGATGCCGCCGCCGCCGGAGATCACGAAGCCGTCGCGGTTCTTGTCGTAGGCGCGCGACGCCTTGGCCGGCGTGTCGTTGTACTTCGACGACATCGCGCCCATCGCGTCGAACAATTCGCTGAGCGTCCAGTCGAGCTCCTCGCCGCCGCCGGCGAACATCATGTCCTGCTTGCCCCACTGGATCATCTCATAGGCATTGCCGATGCAATTCGCCGAGGTCGAGCAGGCCGAGGAGATCGAGTAGTTCACGCCCTTGGTCTTGAACCAGGTCGAGAGGTTCGCGCTGGCGGTCGACGACATCGCTTTCGGCACCGCGAAGGGGCCGATGCGCTTGGGCGAATTGTTGGCGCGGGTCGTGTCGGCGGCACCGACGATGGCCTTGGTGGACGGGCCGCCCGTGCCGACGATCAAGCCGGTGCGCGGATTGGAGACGTCCTTCTCCTCGAGGCCCGCATCGGCGATGGCTTGCGTCATCGCCACCCAGCAATAGCCGGCGCCGTCGCCCTGGAAGCGCCGCGCGCGGCGGTCGACCACGGCGTCGAGATCGATCTTCAGGCTGCCATGGACCTGGGAGCGGAAGCCGAGCTTCACATAGTCGTCGGCGGTCACGATGCCGGACTTCGCCTCGCGCAGCGACGCCACGACTTCCTGGGTGTTGTTGCCGATGGATGAGACGATGCCCATCCCCGTCACGACGACGCGTCTCATGGAAGGTCCTTAAGAGTCACCATTGCCTCTCAGATAGGCGCACGGTGGGGCGAAAGCTAGGCCGTCGCGGGCTGCGGAACGCCGGCGTTCTTCAGGGCGTCCACCGCGTCCTGGAACAGGCCGACCTTCATGTCCTTCACCTCGAAGGCGACCTGGCCGTCGACCTTCACGATGCCGTCGGCCACGCCCATCACCAGCTTGCGCATGATCACGCGCTTGAGGTCGACATAGTAGGTGAGCTTCTTGGCGGTCGGCAGGACCATGGCGGTGAGCTTGACCTCGCCGACGCCGAGCGCGCGGCCCTTGCCGAGCCCGCCGGCCCAGCCGAGGAAGAAGCCGACCATCTGCCACAGCGCGTCGAGGCCCAGGCACCCCGGCATCACCGGATCGTCCTGAAAATGGCACTTGAAGAACCACAGGTTCGGATTGAGGTCGAACTCGGCCTCGACCTCGCCCTTGCCGGCGGAACCGCCGGTCTCGTTGATCCTGGTGATGCGGTCGAACATCAGCATCGGCGGCAGCGGCAACCGCGCATTGCCGGGGCCGAACAGCTCGCCGCGCGCGCATGCGAGCAGGCCGGCCATGTCGAAACTGGATTTGCGAGCGGGGTTGGGCTGATCCACGTCCTGGTCCTCTAGAGGCCTACCCTTGACTTTGCAGGGGTTTCGGCCGATTTCTATGTTAGAAACATTCTAACGAGTGCGGTTCGGAGCAGACTAGCAAAGTTGCGCCCCGCGTGTCAGCGATTTGAAGCACACTGGAACCTAGGTAACCCATTCATGCCCAAAAAGGTTCGCGAGACGGGGGTGGAAGCCGCGGAGCGCCTGCGCGCCGCCGGCCTGCGCCCGACGCGCCAGCGGGTAGAGCTGGTGGGGCTGCTGTTCGCGGACGGCGACCGTCACATGACGGCCGAAAGCGTGCACCGCGATGCCGAGGCTGCCGGGGTGAAGGTCTCGCTGGCCACCGTCTACAACACGCTGCACCAGTTCACGGGCGCGGGATTGCTCCGCCAGGTGGTCGTGGACTCGGCCCGCACCTATTTCGACACGAACACGGGCGATCATCAGCACTTCTTCGTCGAGGATGACGGCGAACTGATCGACATCGACGGGCACCAGATCGAGGTCGCGGGGATTCCCGAGCCACCCAAGGGGATGGCCGTGGACCGGGTGGATGTGGTCGTGCGGGTGCGGCGCAGCTAGGCGTACGTCATCCGCCGCAAATGCGGCGGATGACAACCCGGGGAGTTTCCTGCGAACGACTCTCAACTTCTTTAGAATGGTTCTAATTTGTTGACACGCCCCGCGCGCGGCTGTTTTCTTGCGCCCGGATTCGACCCCAAGGAGACGACCATGTCCGAGCTCAAAGGCTCCAAGACTGCCCAGAATTTGCGCGACGCGTTCGCCGGCGAGAGCCAGGCCAACCGCCGCTACCTCTACTTCGCACAGAAGGCCGACGTCGAGGGCTTTAACGACGTCTCCGCCGTGTTCCGCTCCACCGCGGAAGGCGAGACCGGCCATGCCCACGGCCATCTCGAATATCTCGAAGCGGTCGGCGACCCGGCGACCGGCGAGCCGATCGGCGAGACCTCGCTGAACCTCAAGGCCTCGATCGCGGGCGAGACGCACGAATACACCGACATGTATCCGGGCATGGCCAAGACGGCGCGCTCGGAAGGCTTCGACGAGATCGCCGACTGGTTCGAGACGCTGGCGAAGGCCGAGAAGTCCCACGCCGGCCGCTTCCAGAAGGCGCTGGATACCCTCGGCAAGTAACCGCGCACGCTTAACGCAGCCGCGCGATGAAACATTCGCGCGGCTGTTTCATTCCCACCGACGGAATTCGAATGTCCCGCGAAGGCTCCCTCGAAGCGCCCACCCGCCATCCCATCGCCTGGCGCGATGAGGCCTTTTATGACGAGGCCGCGCTCGACAAGGAGATGCGGCGGGTCTTCGACATCTGTCACGGCTGCCGGCGCTGCTTCAATCTGTGCGACTCGTTCCCGCGCCTGTTCGACCTCGTCGACGAGAGCCCGGACGAAGTGCATGGCGTGAAGTCGCAGGACTTCGGCCAGGTCGTCGAGGCCTGCACGCTCTGCGACATGTGCTTCATGACGAAGTGCCCCTATGTGCCGCCGCATTCCTTCGATTTGGATTTCCCGCACCTGATCCTGCGCGCCCGCGCCGTCGAGGCGAAGAAGGGCAAGACCGATTTCACGCAACAGCAGCTGGCGGAGATGGACCGCAACGGCACGCTGGCGCGCTTCGCGTCGCCGGTGATCAATTGGGCGTCGGCCAAGAGCAACACGGTGACGCGCGCGGTGATGGAGACGGTGGCGCATATCGACCGCACCGCCGAGCTGCCGAAATTCCACACCAAGACCTTCGTGAGCGCCAACCGCGGCGATCCGATCAAGGCCAACGACGCCGCGCCGGCCTTCGGCAAGCGCAAGGCGGCGCTCTATGCCACCTGCTTCGTCAACTACAACAAGCCGTCGACGGGGCTCGCCGCGCGCGCGGTTCTCAATCACATCGGCGTCGAGACCAAGGTCGCCTATCCGGGCTGCTGCGGCATGCCGTTCCTGGAGCAGGCGGAGCTCGCCAAAGTCGCGGCCAATGCGGCGAAGGTGTCGAAGGAACTCGTGAGGCTGATCGACGACGGCTACGACATCGTGGCGCTGACGGCATCGTGCGGGCTGATGCTGAAATTCGAATGGCCGCTCATCGTCCCGGAAAACGAAGACGTCAAGCGCGTCGCCGACGCGACCTTCGACATCGACGAATATGTCGTCGACATCGCGAAGAAGGATGGATTGCCGGCGGGGCTTACGCCGCTGCCCGAAGGCGTGACGGTGCACCTCGCCTGCCATGCGCGGGCGCAGAACATGGGGCCGAAGGCGGCGGAGATGCTGCGGCTGATCCCCGATACGCCGGTCGACGTGATCGAGCGCTGCTCGGGCCATGGCGGCACCTTCGGCGTGGTGAAACCGACGCACGATCTGGCGGTGAAGGTGGGACGGCCGGTGTTCCGCGCCGCGGCGCAGCAGGCGCGCGGCCATATCGCGAGCGACTGCCCGCTGGCGGCGCAGCACATCGTGCAGCAGGTCGGCGAGATGGCGGCGCAGGGCGGCAAAGAGGCGAAGGTAAAGGAGCCGGAACATCCCATCCAGATCCTGGCCCGCGCGTTCGGATTGACGGAGGCCTGAGATGAGCGCCGCACAACGCAAGATCACGCCAGCCGACATCCTGTCCGATGCCGACTATGCGGCGCGGCGCACCGCGCTGCGCGCCGCCTCGATCGCGCAGAAGAAGAACCGGCGCATGGAGGTCGGGCCGTATGCGACCTTCTATTTCGAGAACTATGCCGCGATGTGGCTGCAGGTGCAGGAGATGCTGCGCATCGAGAAGGGCGGCGCCGCGCAGATCGAAGGCGAACTGGAGGCCTACAATCCGCTGATCCCACAGGGCTCGGAGCTGATCGCCACGATGATGATCGAGATCGAGGACGCCGACCGCCGCGACCGCGAGCTGCGCAAGCTCGGCCATATCGAGGAGACCGCGTTCCTGGAGATCGGCGCGGCCCGCATCGCCGGCACGCCGACCGATTACGAGGACCGCACCACGCCGGAGGGCAAGACCTCGTCGGTGCATTGGCTGCGGTTTACGTTCACGGCGGCGCAGATCGCGGCGTTTCGCGGCGGGAAAGAGCGCGTGGTGCTCGGCTTCACGCATGCGAACTACGGGCACATGGCGGTGATGCCGCAGACCGTGCGCGCGGCGTTGAGCGAGGATTTTGCATAGGGTTTACCTCTCCTTCTATGGAGAGGTCGAAAAACACCGGAGCGCAGCGACGGTGTTTTTCGGGTGGGGTGCCGCTCTGTCCGGCAGCACCGTCCCCCACCCGAAAAATCGCTTCGCTGCGCTCCGCAATTTTGTCGACCTCCCCACAAAGGGGGAGGTTATTTGAGCTAAGCCGCGCCCATGAAGTCGCGCTTGCCGACATCGAGGCCGACGCTGCGCAGGATGTTGTAGGCCGTCGTGTAGTGGAAATAGAAATTCGGCAGCGTAAAGCCGACCAGGAACTGCTCGCCCTTGAACGGCAGTTCGCGCGTGCCGAACTTGAGCACGATGTCCTTGTCCTCGGTGCCGTCGATCTGCTCGGCCGTCGCACTCTTCACAAAGGCGATGGTCTTGGCGATGCGGTCCTTGAGACCCGCGATCGTCGTCTCGGGCGCGTTGCCGAAATCGGGCTGGGCGAGACCGGACAGCTGGGCGACGCCGCGCGCGGCATGGGTGCAGACCTGGCCGACCTGGACGCTGAGCGGGAACATGTCGGGATAGAGCCGCGTCTGGAGCAGCACCGCCTGGTCGAACTTCTTGGCGTCGGCGAAGACGACCGCCTTGTCGAGCACGCCCGACAGCGCGTTGAGGCTGCGCAGGAAGACGGGCACCGATACCTGATACATCGAAATGGTCATTGTTTCCTCCGGGAATGGCGTTTGCGGCGCAGTCTACCCATGACGCGCATGCGCGCAACGCGCTAGGCTGCCGCAAAACGAATTGTGAGGACGCGCGATGCTCGAGCTCCATTACTGGCCGACGCCGAACGGCAAGAAGGTCACGATCCTGCTCGAAGAGCTCGGCGTGGCGCACCGGATCAAGCCGATCAACATCGGCCGCGGCGACCAGTTCGATGCCGAGTTCCTGAAGTTCTCGCCCAACAACCGCATGCCCGCGCTGGTCGACACCGCGCCCCAGGGCGGCGGCGCGCCGGTGCGCATCTTCGAATCGGGCGCGATCATGATGTACGTCGCCGAGAAGGAAGGCCGCTTCTTCCCGCAGGATGTCGCGAAGAAGTACGAGGTCATCCAGTGGGTGATGTGGCAGATGGGCAATCAGGGCCCGAAGTTCGGCGAGCAGGGGCATTTCTTCCGCGCCTCGCAGAACGCGGACAACGGCGATCTGCGTTACGCCGTCACGCGGTTCTCGGACGAGGTGCACCGGCTCTACGGCGTGATGAATCTCGGCCTGCACGGCAAGGACTGGCTGGCGGCGGGCGAATACACCATCGCCGACATGATCTGCTATCCCTGGGCGGCGGGCCACAAGCTGCGCAAGATCGATCTCGAGGAATTCCCGAACGTGAAGCGCTGGATGGAACGCATGGAGGCGCGTCCGGCGGTCAAGAGGGCGATGGAAGCGACGCTGCCGCCGTCGGCGGTCGAAGATGCCAATTCGCTGCCGGACGCGGAGAAGGCGCGGCGCGCCAAGCTGCTCGTCAACCAGCGCGCGACGAAAGTCCCCGTGAGCTGGGGCTGAATTTCGGCTTGAATTTCAACTTGAATTTCAACTAGGGAAGGGAAGAGAGATGTTTTCGCATATCATGGTCGGCACCAACGACCTGGAGAAGTCCAAGAAGTTCTACGACAGCGTGCTGGGGACGCTGGGCGTGGGGCCGTCGACGGTCGACGCGCCGCACAACCGCATGTTCTACCTGACGCCGACCGGCGTCTTCGCCGTGACGAAGCCGATCAACGGCCACGACGCGACGTGCGCCAACGGCGCCACGATCGGTTTCGCCGCCGCCTCGCCCGACCAGGCGAAGGCGTGGCACGACGCCGGCGTCGCCAATGGCGGCACGACCTGCGAAGAGCCGCCGGGCGTGCGCGAGGGCGGCATGGGCAAGATGTATCTCGCCTATCTGCGCGATCCCGACGGCAACAAGCTGTGCGCGCTGCATCGGATGTGAGTGCGTTTTAACGAGCGTGTGACGGAGCGGCTCGCGCAAGCGGGCCGCTTTGTTTTTGGGCATTGCACGAAGATGCCGCGCGGGACGGCCATCCTTCGACAAGCTCAGGATGAGGATTGAGTCAAATCCTCATCCTGAGCTTGTCGAAGGATGGGGCTGACACCGCTATGACAGCTTCAGCCCCGTCGCCGTTTCCAGCTCCGCGATCGCTTGCGCGCCGCTCTCCACCTTGATCGTCGTCATGCCCATCGCGCGCGCCGGCTTCAGATTGCCGCCGAGGTCGTCGAGGAACACGCAGGCCGCCGGGGCGACGCCAAGCTGCTCGCACATCATCTCGTAGATCTTCGGATTGGGCTTGCGGATGCCGATCTTGGCCGACTCGATGACGACGTCGAACTGCTCCATGATCTCGCGGGAATAGAGCGAGCGCCCCGCCGTGGTTCCTTCTCCTTTTGGGCCGGAAGCGGTGTTGTGCGGCATGTTGTTGGTGATGCAGCCGGTCTTCAGGCCCGCCGCCTTCACCCGGCGCAGCGCCTCGATCACCTCGGGGCGAAAATCTCCCGACAGCAGCGGAAGCACGTCGCGGCCGGGGATCGTGTGGCCGAGCACGGCGGCCTCGGCCAGGAACAGGCGGTCGAAACCGTCCATGTCGACCAGCGACTGCTCGAACTTGGCCCAGGCATTGGTCTCGGGATTGGTGGCGTTGATCTTGCGGATCGTGCCGACCGGGATGGCGTGCTCGGTCTCGTAGCGCGCGAAGGCCTCGAAGGGCGAGGAGGTGAAAACGCCGCCGAAATCCCAAATCACTGCTTCGATCATATGACCATCCGGATGTCTTGCTTTCTAAGAGCAGGGCGGGCCCTAATTGGTCAAGGGTGGAGACACGATGCTCAAATTCCGCAAAGCGAGCTATGAGCCTGGGATCGTCGATTTCGGCACCGGCGCCTATGCCTATCTGCAGCCCGACGGCGGCTGGGGGTTCTCGAACGCGGGGCTGGTGACCGACGGCGGCGAGGCGCTCCTGGTCGACACCATGTTCGACGTGCCGCACACCCGCGCGATGCTGGACAGTTTCGCCAAGGCGAGCAGTGCGAAAATCGGCACGCTGGTGAACACGCATCACAACGGCGATCACTGCTACGGCAATGGCTGCCTCGACTGCGAGATCGTCGCGACGATGGGCGCCGCCGAGGCGATGAAGCACGAGACGCCGAAAGGCCTGGCGCACTTCATGAAGGCGGCGCCGAACCTCGGCACCACGGGCGAATATCTCATCCACTGCTTCGGCGATTTCGATTTCGACGATTGCGCGGTGCGCGCGCCCGACACGACGTTCACCGGCTCGCTGTCGCGGATGGTGGGATCGAAGCGCGTCGAGATGATCGAGGTCGGGCCGGCGCATACCGGCGGCGACGCGCTGGTCCATGTGCCCGCCGACAAGACGTTGTTCACGGGCGACATCCTGTTCATCGGCGGCCATCCGATCCTGTGGGCGGGGCCGGTGGGCAATTGGATCGCGGCCTGCGAAGCGATCGATGCGATGGACGTCGAGACCGTCGTGCCGGGGCACGGGCCGGTCACCGACAAGGCCGGCGTGCGGCGGGTGAAGGATTATCTGGTGCACATTCGCGACGCGGCGCGGGCGCGCTACGATGCGGGAATGCCGGCGATGGAAGCGGCACGCTCCATCGCGCTCGACGATTATGCCGGCTGGGGCGATGCGGAGCGCATCGCGGTCAACACCGCCACGCTTTATCGCGAATTCGGATCCAAGGACGCACCGTCGGACGCCGCCACGCTGTTCGGCTGGATGGCGCAATTGTGGAAGGACAGATCATGAGCCTCATCGTCTACGAACATCCGCTGTCGCCTTATGCGCAGAAGGTGAAGATCGCGCTCGACGAGAAAGCCATCGCGTATGAGGTCCGCATGCCGGCCGCCATCGGCTCGGGCCAGCCGGACCGCGAATTCCTGCGCGCCAATCCGCGCGGCGAGGTGCCGGCGCTGATCGACGGCGAGACGCGCATCTTCGATTCGACCATCATCCTCGAATACATCGAAGACAAATGGCCGGCGCCGGCGCTGTTGCCCGCGAGCCCGGCGGATCGCGCCGTGGCGCGCACCATCGAGGACGTGATGGACACGCTCTTTGAACCTATCAACTGGGGCATGGGCGAGATCCGCTGGTTCAAGCGCGCCGAGGGCGAGCGGGCGCGCACCATCGAGGCGGCGGCGGCCGGCCAGGCGCGCGGCATCTATCAGTGGCTGTCGCGCCATCTGGGCGACAAGGAATGGTTCGGCGGCGAGACCTTCGGCTGGGGCGATCTGTCGGTGGTGCCGTATCTGAACGGCGCGCTGGGCAGCGGCTTTGCGCCGGACAAGGGCTCGAAGCTCTCCGCTTGGCTCGACCGCGCCAATGCGCGGCCGTCGGTGGCCAAGGCCTCGAAAGCGGCGGCGGATGTGATCGCACAAATGGCCAATGTCGCCGGCGCGGTGCAGAGCGGCATGTTCAAGCGCGAATACCGCGATCATCGGCTGGAGTGGATGATCCGCTCCGGCGGGATCGAGGTCGTGCTCGAGGGCATGAAGGCCAACAACATCCGGTTCTCGAACGAGTTGAGTTAGCGCCGCGCCACCAGTTGTCATGGCCCGCGACTGCGGGCCATCCAGGTGATCGTAAAGCGAAGAAACGGCAGGAAAAATCTCGCGAGCCTATCGGCCGCGTACAGAACCCAACTGGATGGCCCGCAGTCGCGGGCCATGACAATTGGGAAAGAGGAAAAGCAAATGACCGACGAGATCATCTTCCACAACTATCCGAACTCGCCGTTCTCCGAGAAGGTGCGGGTGGCGTTCGGGATCAAGAAGCTCAAATGGCGCTCGGTGATCCAGCCGGTGATCATGCCCAAGCCCGATCTCGTCCCGCTGACCGGCGGCTATCGCAAGATCCCGGTGATGCAGATCGGCGCCGACGTCTATTGCGACAGCCAGATCATCCTGCGCGAGATCGACCGCCGTTTTCCCGAGCCTGCCCTGGCGCAGCAGAAGGGCGCGCCCTACGGCCTCGGCTTCTGGATCGACCGGCAGGTGTTCCAGGCGGCCGTCGCGATCATCTTCGGCGAGATCGGCGACATGGTGCCGGAAGACTTCAAGAAGGACCGCGCGGCGATGAGCGGCGGCGGATTTTCTTCGGATGCCCTGAAAGCGGCGGTGCCGTTCATGCGCGACCAGTATCGCGCGCATCTTGCGTTCCTCGAAGATCAGCTCGGCGACGGCCGCGCCTTCTGGGGCGGGGCGCAGGCGGGGCTGGCCGACATCCACGCCTATATGAATCCGTGGTTCGTCGGAAACGCGCTGCCGCACAAGGCGGGCGAGACGCTTGCCGAGTTTCCCAATGTGCGCGCCTGGATCGAGCGGGTGCGCGCCATCGGTCACGGCACGCCGAGCGACATGACGCCGAAGGAGGCGCTGGGGATCGCGAAAACTTCGACCTCGACGGCGCAGGAGGCCGCCGACGCGAACGATCCGAGCGGCCGCAAGCCGGGCGACCAGGTCGCGGTGGTGGCGGACGATTACGGCCGCGATGCGATCAAGGGGACGCTGGTCTTCTCCAACGCGCACGAGATCGCGATCCGGCGCAGCGCGGACGAGGTCGGCGACGTCGTGGTGCACTTCCCGCGCGCGGGCTTCACGGTGATGAAGGCTTAGTTTTTTCGCGCAATTTACGTGTGAAGCCGAAGTGCGCTTCACCCTATTGCGCTTTATGCGCTCGCGCTCAACGCCTGCGCCTTCGGCGTGAAGTAGGTGCAGGCGAGCACCGTGTTCGGCTTGCGGCCGTTGTTCGACAGGGGCGCGGAGAAGCTCTCACCGTTGAGATAGGAGATGCGCGGGATCTCGAAGCGGCTGACGAAGCGCAGCGGCCCGTCCGCCGCGAGCACGCGGTCATAGCCCGCGATCCATAGCGGCAAGCGATCCGGCGGAATCGACATCTCGAGGAACTGGCCGGTCTGCTCGCCGAAGCGCTGCGCCAGCGCACTGCCGTAGAAGCGGAAGCGATAACTCTCGCGACCCGCCGGATTGATCGCGCGCTCGACGATCGAGACGTGACGCAGGAAGGGCTTGAGCGTGCGCGCGTCGAAATCGGCGCGCGACGGAAGGCCGCCGGTGGCGCGCGCCTTCTCGCGCCACACGTCGCGCAGCTGGTTGAGCTCGGGCCGGTCGAATTCGAGGAGCGTGTCGACGTCCATGCGCACAAGCTGGCCCATGGTGGGTAGCGAATCTCTTAAGATGTGCAGTGGAACTTTAGTCGAAGCTGGTACGACCGAGGATTTCGGCGCGCGGCTTCGGATAGGTGATCGACAAGATCATGATGTTGTCATCGCCATGCGCGAGCGGCGCGACGAAGCTTTCGCCGGTAAGATACGCGATCTCGGGCGCCTGGTAGCGGCTGATGACGCGCAGCGGCAGCCGCGCCGCGCGCGCAACATCGTAGATCGCGGCATAACCGGCGAGACGCTCGGGCGCGATGACCTCTTCCAGCAGCTTGCCCGTCGCATCGCCCGAATAGCGCGCCAGCGCCGAGCCGTGCAGGCGCACGCGATAGCAGCCGTCCTCGCCCACGGGTTCGATCAGCGACATGTGCGTCATCCAGCGCTTCATGACGCGGGCCGTCAGGTCGGCGCGGCGCGGCATCAGACGGCCTTGGGCCTTTTCGTGCCAGAGGGTGCAGACGGCGGCGAGCTCGGGCGTCTCGAAATCCTTGGCGGGAAGGCAGGCGAACGGCCAGCCCTGGCGCTCCGCGCGCGCGTTGAACGCCGCCAGCGCCGGATGCGCCGGATGCGGCGCCGAAGCGGTCTTGCCTATCGCGGAGCTCGAAAGGATCATGGGGGCAGTGTCCGCCCACCGGGTAAACGAGGCGATAAAAGGGGAATTCGATGGATCAGGTAGTTTCCGCAAGCACCGAAATCGCACGTACGGAAATTTCTTCGGGCAAGCTCCAGGGCGTCGCCCGCGACGGCGCGCTGCGCTTCAACGGCATCCCCTATGCCAAGCCGCCGGTCGGCGCCCTGCGCTGGCGGATGCCTGAGGCGCCGGAGCCCTGGGCCGGGACGCGCGATGCCGCGGGATTCGGCAATATCGCGCCGCAAGTGGCGTCCGCCGCCGGCGCGGTTCTGGGCGGGACGCCGGGCACGCGCTCGGAAGACTGCCTTTATCTCAATGTGCAGACGCCCGCCTGCGACGGCGCCAAGCGGCCGGTGATGGTGTGGATCCATGGCGGCGCCTTCAACACGGGCGCGGGCAGCGTCGGGACCTATAGTGGAAAATACCTAGTGCCGCGCGGCGACGTGGTGCTGGTGACGATCAACTACCGGCTGGGCGCGCTGGGCTTCCTGAACCTCGCCGACGCGACCGACGGCAAGCTGCCGGGCACCGGCGCCGAAGGCCTCGCCGACCAGATCGCGGCGCTGCGCTGGGTGACGGACAACATCGCGCAATTCGGCGGCGACCCGGACAACGTCACCATCTTCGGCGAGAGCGCGGGCGGCATGAGCGTCGGCGCGCTGTTGGCGGCGCCGTCGGCGAAAGGGCTCTATCACAAGGCGATCCCGCAATCGGGCGCCTGCGACATCGGGTTCGCGCGCGAGCGCTCGGCCAAGATCGCGCGCCATGTGCTCGACAAGCTGGGCACGAGCGATCCGCGCGACCTCAGCTGGGAGCATATCCTGGAGGTGCAGAAGCTGATCCTCGAGACGCCGCGCGCGGTGGGCGAAGGCATGCCCTTCGCGCCGACCGCCGACGGCACAGTGCTGCCCAAGCGCGCCATCGATTGCGTGCGCGAAGGCTCGGCCGCCGGCATCCCGGTGCTGACCGGCACGACGCGCGACGAGTGGAAGCTGTTCACGGTGGCGGCCGCGAACCTGAAGACGCTCGACGAAGCGGGCCTCGCCAAGATGACGGCGCGGCTGGCGGGCGAAGAGCACGTGGCGGCGATCACCGCCGCCTATACCGACGGCACGCCGTTCGACCGCTGGAACGCGATCATGACGGACCACACCTTCTTCGTGCCGGCGACGCGGCTGCTCGACGCGCAGGGCGCGCACGCGCCGGTCTATGCCTATCGCTTCGATTGGCCGTCGCCGTTCCTGAACGGCGCGCTCGGATCATGCCACGCGCTCGAGCTGGGCTTCACCTTCGGCACGTTCCGCATGAAGGGCGCCGAGCCGTTCTTCGGCGCCGGCCCCGACGCCGAAGCGCTGTCGGATGCGATGATGGATTCCTGGCTCGCCTTCGCGCATGACGGCAATCCGTCGAACGACACCGCGGGCGCCTTCATGCGCTACGACAGCGACAAGCGCGCCACGACGATCTTCGGCGACGGCCTGCCGCATGTGACGCGCGCGCCGAACGAGGCGCGGCGCAAGACGTGGGAGAAGGTGCCGGAGGCGCGGGTGGGGTCGTAAGGCGCTTCACGTCGGCGGCGGCGCGAACTTCACGACGATCCAGAACATGCCGGGCACCGGCTTGCCGTCGATGGACGGGGCCTGGAAGGCGCGCCGCTTGGCGAGATATACCGCCCGTTCGTCGAGGTCGTTGAACGTCGTGCTGCTGCCGACACGCGTGGCCACGACACTGCCCTTGTCGTCGACATAGACGATGACGACCGCGTTGCCGCTTTCTTTCGCGTCCTTCGCGCCGGACGGGAAATCGGCATCGGACGCGTTGATCGTGAGCGAGGGCAGTGTCGGCGTCGTGTCGCCGGTCAGCACAAAGTTGATCTTGACCAGGGTCCGGACATCTCTGGTGCAGGATGCGGCGAGCGGCTGCCAGCGCCATGTCCCCAAGACCCAAATCTTCGCGGCATCGTCGAGACGCTCGAACCCGCTGGACTTGTCGAGCGAGACGCCGGTCGGGACACCTTGGGCGTTGATGGTAACCGCCAAGGTGGTAGCCCCTTGCTCGTGCTGCTCGCTCGATTCGGCGGGATAAGGCGGGACCTTATGCGTCGCGATGATGGGATGCAGGCTGCAATCCGCCATAGGGTCCGGCGCGGCCGCGACCGCAGGCGATGCCATCGACCACAGACCGGCGGCAACAATCGCCGCCAACATCGCATTCCGGATCATGACACCCCCGCCGCTGTGCCGCGTCAGTCAGCCCCGCTTGCGCGAGCAGCGTCAAGCGCTCAGTGCACCGTCATCCCGAACCGCACCGCGATCCAGAACATGCCGGGCACCGGCTTGCCGTCGATCGACGGCGCCTGGAAGCTGTGCCGCTTGGCGAGCGTGATCGCCTGCGCGTCGAGATCGTTGAACGTCGTGCTGCCGGCGACACGCGTGGCAAGGACGGTGCCCTTTTCGTCGACATAGACGATGACGATCGCATTGCCGCTCTCTCTCCGGTCCTGTGCGCCGGCCGGGAAATCGACGTCGGGCACGTCGATCGAGAGCGAAGGCCGCGTGCCCGACGTGTCGTCGGTCAGCGTGAAGTCGATCTTGACGAAGGTCCGCACACCGCTGGCGCAGCCCGCGGACAGCGGCTCCCAACGCCAGGTCTGCATGACCCAATTTTTCGCGGCGGTGTTGAGGCGCATGAAACTGCTGGGCTTGTCGAGTTCGGCGGCGGTCGGGACGCCTTTCGCGTCGACGGTGACCATCAACACGACGCTGCCCTGCTCGAACTGCGCGCGCGCCGCCGGGGGATAGGGCGGGATCGTGTGCGTCGCCTCTATGGGATGCAGATTGCAGCCCGGATCGGCCGCGACCGCGGGCGATGCCATCGACCAGAGACCGGTGCCGATGAGCGCCGCCAACATCGTATTCCGGACCATGCGCGTCCCCTCTTCGCAACCGGCGCCTATCAGAGCGCATGCGCGGCGCGCGTCAAGCGTCAGGGCTTCAGCCAGCCGAAGGTACGCGCGAGGAAGGCCTGCCCATCCTGTTCGACGGGCGCGCCATGCGCCATCACGACCTTTTCCGCCGGCCAGGCGAGGATGCGGCGCAGCGCGGCGCGCGCGGCCTTGCGATCGGTGAAGGCGACACGGAACTTGCGCGGCACTTGCGGCTCGGGCGCCGTCATCAGGTCGAGCCGCGCGACGAGCGCCCGCCAGCCTTTGAACCAGCCGGGCTCGAAGTGCTGGATCAGATCGGTGAACAGCACGGTGCGGCTGGCGCTGTGGAAGAACACGATTTCGGTCGTGATGCGGTTGCCGGGCACGGCGACCTGGTCGATGCCGGTGGACCATTGCGGCGCAGGCGTGTCGCCGAGGTCGCCGCTGAAGGCGATGTCCTTGCGCTTTTCGCGCAGGCCGGGCGGCGCCCAGGCCTCGGCATCGGGAAAGGCGCGCTGCCATTGCGCGATATGCAGGTGGTGCAGCGAATTGGGCGCGACGATATAGCGGACGTTGCCGAGGGCCGCGACCTCGGCGCGCGATGCATCGTCGAGCGCGATGGGCGACCAGATGAAAAGCTCGTCGCGCGCCAGGCGGATCACCGCCATGCGCGTCGGATAGCGAAAGCCGGCGACCTCGGCGAGGCTACCCTCGCTCAGCCAGATGTCCTCGCCGAAAGGCTGCAGCATGATCGCGTCCCGAATCCACGGCGCGACCTTGCCACATTCCGGCGGCGGCGGCTTGCGGGACTAGCCGTCCGCGCCGGGGCCGCCATCCGGACCATGACGGCCGGGACCGCCGCCCTCATGACCATGCCGGCCATGCGGACCGCCGTGACCATGGTCGAGCGCCATCTTCTGTTCGGGCGTCAGCGTCTGATAGAGCGCGGTGAGCGCCGGCAGCTCGGCATCGAGGAATTCGATGCGGGTTTTCATCATCGCTTCCATGTGGCGCTCGCGGTCGACGATGGAGGGTGGGCCGTTCATGTCGTGCGGACGGTCGGCGCCACAGGCGTCCGAGCCGCTCTTCGCGTTGGACAGCACGATGCGCTTCCAGTTGTCGAACGCGCCGCGCTGGGCGCCGGTGAGCGCGAGGCGGGTTTCGAGATAGGCGATCTCGCCGACGCGATGGGCGTAGCGGTCGGCGCAGCGCTCCTGATGCCAGGCAGCGCGCTCGGTATCGGTCGGCATGCCGTCGGCGCGGTGATCGTCGCGCGGCGCGGCCTGCGCCAAGGTGCCGAGGCCGAGCGCCAGCGCGGAAACGAGGAGAAGCGATTTCGACATGAATTGGCCTTTCGTTGTGCTAGCGCGGCATGAAGAGCGAGACGCTCAGCAGCAGCGACGCCGCCAGGATCACGATCGCCGCGACGGTCATGAAACCGTCGAGACTCCAGCCCGAGGGACGGCTTTGGGACGCTTGATCTGTCATCGGTGCGAGGATCGGCGATCGGCCGGGCGGGAGCCAGTGAACTCCGCTCCACCAAGCGTCGCAAAGTCTCTCAACGTCGTTTTCAGGCGAACGGGCGGCCCGCCTTGGCGTAGGCCGCCGCCGAGTTGAAGATGTTGATCGCCATTAAGCTTGTTTCGCCATCGGCGCGCTTTTCATAGAGCGCGGCGACCTTGGCCTGCACGCCGGCATCGCCCGGCGCGGCCTCGAGCGCGAAGTCCGCGAGATGCGCGGCGAGGCGGATGTCGCCCGCGGCGGCCAGCGCTTCGGCGCGCTCCGCGAGCTTGCCGGCGCCACCGGCAAGCGCGGCGATCTCTTTCGCGAGCGATGCGCGCGGCGCGGGCTTGAGCTCCGACGGACGACCGCTCCACCAGCCGCCGAAAAAGCGGACCACGTTGCGCACCAGGAACTCGGTGTCGTCATAGACCGGCTGCAGCCAGGGCGAGTCCGACACCGGCAATTCGACGCCCGTCACGATATCGACATGCGGCGGCGCGCCGTCGTTCATCGCGGCGAGCGTGCGCGACACGATGGTGTCGAGGAAATCCGCCGTCTCGGTCAGCATGCGCGCGATCTTGTCCGCTTCGCCGACGATGGGGCCGCCATGGCCGGGGCACAGCGCGTTCGGTGCTTTCGCCGCCATCGCGCGCAGGCCCTTGGCGCGTTCCCAGGCGAAGCGCTGGACCTTTTGGGGATTGCCGTCATTGGGCACCGCCCAGATGAACAGATCGCCCGGACACAGCACGCGGCGCGCCGGCGCGTAGACCCAGGTGTGATCGTCGGTCTCGCCTTTGCAGTGGTGCAGCTCGAAGGTCTCGCCGCCCACCGTGATGTTGAGGCGGTCGTCATAGAGCGTGTCGGGCGGGATCGGCGGCTGGCCGAAGGCGGCATAGGCATCCTGCGATTGCGCCTGCACCGTGCCGCCGAACTGGCGCGCATTGAGCGCCGCGTTGTGATGCGCCGTCGTCTGGTAGCGGGCGAACCGCGCGGGCATGGCGCGATGGGCGATGACGCGCGGCGGCTTCTGGCCTGGCATCAGGAATTTGTCGAGACCATAGGCATGGTCGACATGGCCGTGGGTGTAGATCGCGGTGTGGACGGGCGCCTTGGTCATCTCGCGCAGGCGCCCGGCGAGCACGGGCGCGAACTGGCGCGTGCCGGTGTCGACCAGGACGAGGCCCGCATCGGTCTCGAACGCGGTGGCGCCGGAGAACTGCGAGGCGAACCAAGTGCGGGGCGCCACCTCGACCGGGCCGCCGGTCCAGAAGAACTTCGCCTCTTCCGGCGGCTTGCCGTGCATGGTCGCGAATTTGACCGCGGGATTGACTGCCATCGTGCCGCCCCTGTGTTTCCCAAGGCCACCATGCTAACGCAGGCCATGAACCACCACAAAACGATCCGCCTGAAGCCGAAGGAAGGCCGCCGCGCCCGCGCCGGCGCGCCCTGGGTGTTCTCCAACGAGATCCAGATGGACGGCGCGGCGAAGATGCTGGCGCCCGGCACGGTGGTGAACGTCCTGTTCGACGACGGCCAGCCGCTGGGCACCGGCTACTTCAATCCCAAGAGCCTGATCGGCGTGCGGCTGCTCGACCGCGCGGTCGACACGGTGATCGGCACCGGCTTCTTCGCGCGCAAGATCGAGCGGGCGCTGGCTTTGCGCGACGCCGTGTATGCGCGGCCGTTCTATCGCCTCGCGCATGCCGAGGGCGACGGGCTGCCGGGTCTGACGCTGGACCGGTTCGGCGACACGGTGGTGGCGCAGATCACCACGGCCGGGATGGAGGCGCTGATCGAGCCGCTGCTGGCGGCGCTCGAGAAGACGATCAAGCCGGCGAACGTGATCCTGCGCAACGATGCGCCGGCGCGCAGCCTGGAAGGGCTCGACGAATACGTCCGCGCCGCCAAGGGCGAGGCGGGACGCATCGCGGTCGAGGAAAACGGCGTGCGCTTCCTCGCCGACCTCGCGGGCGGGCAGAAGACCGGCTGGTACTACGACCAGCGCGACAACCATGCCTTCATGGCGGCGCTGGCCACGGACAAGAGCGTGCTCGATGCGTATTCCTACAGCGGCGGCTTCGGCATCGCGGCGGCGAAGGCGGGCGCCAAAGAGGTGATCTGCGTCGACTCGTCGGCGCCGGCGCTCGCGCTGGCGGAAGAGAGCGCGGCGGCGAATGGCGTGGCGATCAAGCCGGTGAAGGCGGATGTGTTCGAGGAGCTCGAGCGGCTGGCGGGCGCGAAAGAGACCTTCGATATCGTCATCGCCGATCCGCCGCCCTTCGTGCGCGCGCGCAAGGATTTGGAGCCGGGTGCCAAGGCCTATCGCAAGCTGGCGCGGCTGGGGTGCGAAGTGACGGCTCCGGGCGGGATGCTTTTCGTGGCATCGTGCTCGCACAACATGCCGGCGGAGCGCTTCGCGAGCGAATGCGCCGCGGGCATCGCGCGGACGGGACGGCGCGCGGCGCTGATCCGGTCGGCGGGCGCGGGACCCGATCATCCGGTGCATCCAATGCTGCCGGAGACGGCTTATCTCAAGGCGCTGGTGTACGCGCTGGACTGACAGCGTCGAGTTGGGGTTTGCGGAAATCGGCGACGGCTTTGGTCTCGTCGCCGATCACCAGCGTCTGCGGATGGGCGCCTTCGTAGCGAGGCCACAGCGGAACGCCCGCGCCGTTGGGATCGCCGGTCTTGGCGAAGTTGGTCCAGTAGGTTTGCATCTCGTCGACCATCGCGGTGTCCTGCGCCGGTGCGAACGCGCCGATGGGTCCGAAGCCGAAGACGAAGGCGATCTCGCCGCCGTGGCGCACGGCAGTCTCGCCGCGCCGCTTGAAGACGTCGGCGAGGAAGCCGAAATCGTAGACATAGGTGGGCGCGCCTGCGTAACCGGCGAGATAGTGCGTCGAGCCGCGGAAGAAGCGGTCGTTGAAGAGTTGACGGCGAACGTCGAGCTCTGAGAGATCGGCGCCGTAGAGCTTGCGCACCGAAGGATCGAGCCCCTTTACCAGCCAATCGGTGTTGTCGGCCGAGCTCAGCATCAAGCCTTCGCCGGAATTGTTGCCGATGATCAGCGGGACATGTGCGATGTGGCCGTGCGCAAAGGCCTGCGGCACGTCTTGCGGCAGGAATTTTCCATCGACGATCGGCGCGGCGATGTCGCCTTGCGCCGCGAGCACCTGCGCCGTCGTCGCGCTGCGCGGATCGGCGGGGAGCGTGATGGCAGCGGCGGCCTTGCGCGCGTTTTCGAGCGTCGTGGCGCCGAACAGGACCGAGCCGGATTCGCTGATCGCCTTGGCGAAGAGGCCTTTCGCGGAGGGAATCGCCATCAGCAGCGTGACGCTGTCGCCGCCGGCGCTTTCGCCGAAGATCGTGACGTTCGACGGATCGCCGCCGAAGGCCGCGATGTTCGCCTTCACCCAGGCGAGCGCCGCGACCTGGTCCTCGAGACCGAAATTCGGGCCTTCGGTCAAGGAAGGATGGGCGAAGAAGCCGAAGCGGCCGAGACGGTAGTTGAACGTCACCACCACCATGCCGTGCGTCGCGAGCTGCGCGCCGTCGAAGCGGGGCAGCGCGGCCGAGCCTTCGGTGAAGCCGCCGCCATGGATCCACACCATCACGGGACGCTTGGCGCCGCCGGGCGTCCAGAGGTTGAGCGAGAGGCAGTCCTCGCTTTGCGGCAGGTTGGCGCGCTTCATCCCTTCTTCGGTGACGCTTTGCGCGCAGGCCGGGCCGAAGGCGGCCGCGTCGCGCGTGCCCTGCCAATGCGGCGCGGGCTGCGGGTCGCGCCAGCGCAACGCGCCGACGGGCGGCGCGGCATAGGGGATGTTCTTGTAGACGGCGATGCCGTTCTGCGCGGTGCCGGAGAGCGTGCCCTGGTCGATGCTCACGGTTGCGGCGGCCGCGGGCGTGGCGAGAAGGGCGAGAGCGAGGAGGAGCGTGCGCATCACCGTTGAACGCTCCCGTGCGCCAATACCGTCGTCTAAATCGTGATCTGCGTCCCCAGCTCCACCACACGGTTCGGCGGGAGCTGGAAGAAACGGGCCGGCGACAGGGCGTTGGTCGCCAACCACGTGTAGAGCGCGATGCGCCAGCTTTTGATATCGGGATGCTCGCCGGCCACCAGCGTCTCGCGGCCGAGGAAGAAGGTGGACGTGTCGGCGTCGAGCGGCAGGCCGTAGGCGCGGGTGCGCGCGAGCGCCTCCGGCACGTTGGGGAATTCGAAGAAGCCGAAGCGCAGTTTTACTTCGAAGAAACCCTTGCCGAGCTTGTTCACCTCGGCGCGGCGTGCGGGCGGTACGAAGGGCACGTCCTCCACCAGCACCGACATCAGCACCACGCGCTCGTGCAGCACGTGATAGTGCTTGAGGCTGTGCAGCATCGGGCCCGGCGTCACGTCGGTGCGGGCGGCGAGGAAGATCGCGGTGCCGGCGACCCGCTCGGCCGGCGCGCGAGCGAGGAACAGGTCGATCGGGATCGTGCCGTCGCGCTGGTGCTCCAGGTGCACGCGGCGGCCGACGCGCCAGGTGTCGATCAGCACGAACACGGTGGCGGCCATGGCGAGCGGCAGCCAGCCGCCTTGCGCGAGCTTCAGCGTGTTGGCCGACAGGAAGGTGAGATCGACGAGGCCGAGCAGGCCGAACACGCCGATCACCATCGGCCAGCTCCAACGCCAGCGCCGCACCGCGACGACGCCGACCAGGAAGGTCGAGATCACCATCACGCCGGTCACCGCGATGCCATAGGCCGCGGCCAGCGCGTCGGAGGTCTTGAAGATCAGCACGATCAGCACCACGCCGACCGCCAGCATCGCGTTGATGCGCGGCACGTAGATCTGGCCCTGCTCGGTCGCCGAGGTGTGGCGGATCTCCATGCGCGGCAGCTGGCCGAGCTGGACGGCCTGGCGGGTGATCGAGAAGACGCCGGAGATCACCGCCTGCGAGGCGATGACGGTGGCAAGCGTCGCCAGGATCACGACGGGATAATGCGCCCAGTGCGGCGCGAGCGCGTAGAAGGTGTTGTCGGCGCTGCCGGGATCGGAGAGCACCATGGCGCCCTGACCGAAATAGTTCAGGATCAGGCTCGGCAGCGCGAAGAAGATCCAGGCGTTCTTGATCGGGCTGCGGCCGAAATGGCCCATGTCGGCATAGAGCGCCTCGCATCCCGTGACCGCCAAGACGACGGAGCCGAGCGCGACGAACGCCGTCCACGGCTCATGCAGGAAGAGCGCAATCCCGTAGGTCGGCAGCACGCATTGCAGGATGCGCGGATTGTGCGCGATCGCGGCGAGGCCCATCACGGCGATGACGATGAACCAGACCACCATCACCGGCCCGAACAGCTTGCCGATGCGGTCGGTGCCGTGCCGCTGCAGCAGGAACAGGCCGACCAGGATCACGAGGGTGAGCGGCAGGATCAGCGCTTTCAGGCTTTCGCTTTCGACGCCGAGGCCTTCGACGGCGGAGAGCACCGACACCGCCGGCGTCAGCATGCCGTCGCCGTAGAACAGCGCCAGGCCGGCGAGCGAGACCAGCGCGATCGCCGTCTTGGTGCGGCGGCCGAGGCCGCTGGAGCGGTGCGCCAGCGCGGCCAGCGCCATCACGCCGCCCTCGCCATTGTTGTCGGCGCGCATGATGAAGACGACGTATTTGACGGTCACCACGATCAGCAGCGACCAGAAGATCAGGCACAGCGCGCCCATCACCGCGAAGGCGGCCGGATGGTCGCCGCCGGCGGCGATGAAGGAGTTCTTGGCGGCATAGAGCGGGCTGGTGCCGATGTCGCCGAACACCACGCCGAGCGCGCCGAGGGTGAGGCTGGCGTCGCGGCGCCAGGAGGGCGTGGTCGCGAGGCTGTGTGCGTCTGCCGTCATCTCAGATCGTCACGTTTCTCCGCTGTCATTCCCGCGCCCTTCGACGCCGCCTGCGGCGGCGCTCAGGATGACGAGGCGGGAATCCAGCGGCTCAGACCGCGCAAGCGACTCTGGATGCCCGCCTTCGCGGGCATGACAGAAAAGCATCGAAGGAGTCAGGATCGGCATCAGATCGTCACTTGCGTGCCGAGCTCGACCACGCGGCCCGGCGGCAGATGATAGAACCGCGCCGGCGACAGCGCGTTTGAGGCGAGCTGCATGTAGAGCCAGGTGCGCCAGCGGCCGAGCACGGGATGCTCGTCGGGCACCAGGGTCTCATGACCGATGAAGAAGGTCGCGGTCTCGACGTCGACGACGATACCGAAGGGCCGCGCCTCGGCGAGGGCGCGCGGCACGTCGGGCGTCTCGAAGAATCCGTGATGGATGCGGATGCCGTAGAAGCCCTTGCCGAGCTTCTCGACCTCCAGACGCTTGGAGGCGGGCACGATCGGCCGCTCCTCCACCACCACGGTGCAGAGGATCACGCGCTCATGCAGCACCTTGTTGTGCTTGAGGTTGTGCAGCAGCGCGCCCGGCATCGCGTCGTTGCGCGCGCTCATGAACACGGCGGTGCCGGCGACGCGGATGGGCTTGTCGGCGCGGTCGAGGAACAGGCTGAGCGGCATCGACTCGCTGCGGATGCGTTCCAGATGGGCGCGGCGGCCGATGCGCCAGGTCTCCATCACCACGAACACGCCGGCCGCGATGGCAAGCGGCAGCCAGCCGCCTTGCGGAATCTTGAGGAGGTTGGAAAGCAGCATCGTCACGTCGATCAGCGCGAGCAGGCCGAACACGGTGATCGCAAGGCGCGCGCCCCAGCGCCACTGCCGCGCCGCGACGAGACTGACGTGGAAGGTGTCGATCACCATCACGCCGGCCACCGCGATGCCATAGGCGGCGGCGAGGTTGGCGGAGCTGCGGAAGATCAGCACGATCAGCACGACGCCGATCAGGAGCAGCGCGTTCATGCGCGGCACGTAGATCTGGCCGTAATCGGTCATCGAGGTGTGGCGGATCTCCATGCGCGGCAGCTGGCCGAGCTGCACCGCCTGGCGGGTGATGGAGAAGACGCCGGATATCACCGCCTGGCTGGCGATGATCGTCGCCATGGTGGCGAGCGCCACCAGCGGGAAATGCGCCCAGTGCGGCGCCATGGAATAGAACGCGGTGTCGGCGTGATGCGGGTCGACCAGAAGCGACGCGCCCTGGCCGAAATAGTTCAGCATGAGCGCCGGCAGGGCGAGCGCAAACCAGGCGAAGCGGATCGGGTGGCGGCCGAAATGGCCCATGTCGGCGTAGAGCGCCTCGCATCCCGTGACCGCCAGCACGACGGAACCGAGCGCGACGAACGCGGTCCAGGGCTCGCGCGCGAACAGCTCCAGCCCGTAGATGGGATTGAGCGCGAGCAGGATCTGCGGCGCGCGCACGATCCAACTGACGCCCATCACCGCCAGGACGATGAACCACACCACCATCACCGGCCCGAACAGCCGGCCGATCTTGGCGGTGCCGCCGCTCTGGATCAGGAAGAGGCCGATCAGGATCACCAGGGAGAGCGGCATCACCAGGGGCTCGAGCGAATGGCGTCCGACGGTCAGGCCCTCGACGGCGGAGAGCACCGAGATCGCCGGCGTCAGCATGCCGTCGCCGTAGAACAGCGCCAGGCCCAGGATCGCGCCGAAGCCGATCATCATCTTGATGCGGCGGCCGAGCTTCTGGCGGTGCGCCAGGGTCGCGAGCGCCAGAACGCCGCCTTCGCCATTGTTGTCGGCGCGCATGATCAGGACGACGTATTTCAGCGTCACGATGATCACCAGGGCCCAGAGGATTAACGACAGCGCGCCGAAGATCGCCGCCTGGCCCGGCACCGGGCCGCCGGTCGCCAGCACCGTCTCGCGCATGGCGTAGAGCGGGCTGGTGCCGATGTCGCCGAACACCACGCCCAAGGCACCGAGCGTCAAGGCCGCGTCGCGCTTGAACGAGCGCGGGCCGTGACCGGCGGCCGGCGGCGCGGCCGCCAGGTCGAGACCGGCAAGCGGATCGTTCGGCGCCGGGGGCGGCGCGAGGCGTTCGGGCTGGCTCACGGGTTGGAAGGTCTGGTCATCCGATAGAGCGATAACGCGAGCTTCTTCATTTGCGATGCTCTCGCCCCTTCCCGGGCAAAGGTTCCCGCGAACGCCGTTCCACCGGGGAACCGCGGTCGCGAGGGCGGGGAAAATAGGACGACGCGTGGAAAGCGCAAGGAGGGGCGAGGCGGAAGGACGCAGTCTTCCGCTAACCGGCTGGAATCGCTGGTTTAACGTGCGGTGTCGTTGAGATAGCGGTCGTCGTCGCT
This sequence comes from Rhizomicrobium sp., assembly GCA_035551495.1. GTDB lineage: Bacteria > Pseudomonadota > Alphaproteobacteria > Micropepsales > Micropepsaceae > Rhizomicrobium. The sequence continues at coordinate 28,102 of DASZMT010000107.1, forward strand.
GTCGGCGTCGTCGCTCGGCGCCCGATCACGCGACGCCTGTTCGCCCGATACCTGTTCGTGGGCCGGCGCGGGGCCGACCTGGACGGCGGCGATGGCGCGGGCGATCGGATCGTCCTTCGGCTCGCGATGATAGGCGGCCACCAGCGGGCTGCCGGTCTCGGTGCCGGGGCCGATGAAGCCCTGGACGTGATAGGTGCGCACGCCCCAGGTGCCGGTGCGGATGTTCCAGACCTTCACCTGGGTCCAGTCGTTGTCGGCCGAGACGTCGACCACCGGATCGTTGACGTAGATCGAGCCGTCGTCGTTCCAGTTGGCGTGGTCGATACGGATCTCGCGCGGCGAGACGATCTTGCGGACCACCGCGACATGGGCGCGGTGCTTGGAATAGCCGTTGAGGACGATCACCGCGCCGAGGACCGGATCGGCGCCGCGGGCATAGAGGCCGGCCGCCTTGTCCCACCACGTATAGGCGTCGCCGCGGATGTTGATGCCGGAGTGCTCGCGCGCATAGGGCACGCATTGCAGGCCGTGCGCCTCCACCGTCGACGGGCCGGCATCGGCGTCGTCATCGGGGAAGAGCGTCGGATCGGCGAGCGGAGCCGCCGGCGTCGTGCCGCGGGCGCTTTCCGGATCGGCATCCTTGTGACGCGGCGCATGCGCATAGGCGAGGTCGTTCGCCGACAGCTGGGTCTCGCCACCCATGGCACCGCACGCACTCAACAAGGCGCACGCAGCAGCAATGGAAGCGACCCGGGTCAGCGATCCGAACATCATGCGATAAGCCCCTCTTGGCCCTTGGCTAGCGGCGCGAAAGCCCACGCTACCGGGTCAGGTTCAAATCGCAGTTAGAGAATTATCCGGCATTTTAAAAGTCTTGACGGATTAACTATTCTCCGGGCCGGATTTGCCGTGGGGGCAGGGCGGGAGTCGAGCCGGACCACCCCATCGCCCCGATCGACACCAGGCCGGTCACCGCGAAGAAGAAGAACGGGGCGCTCCAGGCCTGCTCGGAAAAGGCGAAAATCGGCAGCAAAACGCCGATCAGGAGCTCCGGACCGCCGCGCCAGCCGCCGGCATAGCGCTCGCCCGGACGCAGGGTACGGTGGAAGTGCATGTGCGACGAGAAAAAGGCCTCATAGGTCGCACGGGTATTGGCCAGTATTAATCCGGAAGGGAAAATAACCGCCAGGACGATCGACCGGGCGATGCAGGGCAGCCCCTCGCGCCCCAGCATCTTCTGGCCGAGATAGAGGTAACCGGCCGAGGCGATCAGGCCGAGGGCCGAAACCGTCAAGCCGAGCGTCGAGACCGAGGCGAGGTAGACAACGCCCATCGCCATCAGGGTCAGGCTGATCGTCGCCGAGAAGAAGGCCAGCGTGTAGAACGCGAACTGGCACATCTGCAGCGACATCGCGATCTTCTTCCAGAGCGGCATGCCGGACGACCAGATCATCGGCATCAGCTTGCGTGCGGTCTGGGCATGGCCCTTGGTCCAGCGGGCCTGCTGGGCGCGCCAGGCGGCGGCGGTTTCGGGCAGCTCGCCGGGGACTTCGATGTCCGACAGCATGACGGTGCGCCAGCCCTTCATGGCGCAGCGCATCGAAAGATCGAGATCCTCGGTCAGCGTGTCGCCGGTCCAGCCGCCGCCGTCGTCGATCGCCTTGCGGGCCCACACGCCGGCGGTGCCGTTGAACGACATCGGCAGGCCGGCGCGGAAGCGCGCCTCCTGCTCGACCGCGAAATGGGCGTCGAGCAGCATGCCCTGGGCCCGCGTCAGCCAGTTCTTGGTGCGGTTGGCATGGCCCCAGCGCGCCTGGGCGTAAGCGAGGCCCTGGTCGGCGACCAGCGCCGGCACGGTGCGGCGCAGATAATCGGTCGGCGGCACGAAGTCGGCGTCGAAGATCGCCACATAGGGCGCATCGGAATGCAGCAGGCCGAACGCCAGGTTCCCGGCCTTGAAGCCGCTGCGGTCGTTGCGGCGCAGGACTTTGAGGTTGATGCCCTCGGGCGTCACGGCGGCGATGTTGCGGACGACCTCGGCGGGATCGCCCGTGCGGCCGTCGTCCAGCACCTGGATCTCCAGCTTGTCGGCCGGCCAATCCATCCGGGCGGCGGCGGCGGCGACGCGCACCGCCAGCGGACCCTCGTCGCAGACCGGCAGCTGGACCAGGACGCGCGGCAGCGCCTCGTCCGGCAATTGCGGCATGCGCACGCGGGGCGCCGGCTTGTAGAGCCGGAAATAGCCCAGCACGACGAGCTGAATCGACAGCACGGCAATGACGCACAGCACCACGGCCAGCAGCAATTGCAGAAGGATGGATAACCCGATCATGCGAAGCGTTCGGACCCCACTCGAATTCCGAAGGAAACGCCCCGTTGCCCGGGGAGGTGCAATTGGCCGGAATTTGTCTTTTACGCCCCGGTTTGGCAAGCCGCCTGAATCCGGGGCCCGTTCCGGCTCAGTCCAGGGTCCGCCGGAAGCGCAAAAGAGCCACTGCGCCGGCCGCGAACAGAAAGAGAATAAGCGGCCAGACGTCCGGCCAGATCTCCACCGGCCCGTTGCCCTTGAGCAATATGCCGCGGACGATCCTGAGGAAATGGGTGACGGGCAGGATCTCGCCGATCCACTGCGCCCAGACCGGCATGCCGCGGAACGGGAAGGCGAAGCCGGACAGCAGGATGGCGGGGAGCAGGAAGAACACCATCATCTGCATCGCCTGGAGCTGGGTCTCGGCAATCGTCGAGAAGGTGTAGCCGACGGCAAGATTGGCCGCGACGAAGAGCAGGACCACGCCCGACAGCAGGGTCAGCGAGCCGATCATCGGCACGCCGAAGATGATCTTGCCGGCAAGCAGCACGATCGCCGCTTGAATGCAGCCGACCACGATGTTGGGCGCGATCTTGCCGATCATGATCTCGAGCGGCGTCGCCGGCATGGCGAGCAGGTTCTCATAGGTGCCGCGCTCGCGCTCGCGGGTCAGCGCCATCGAGGTCATCAGCACCATGGTCATGGTGAGGATGATGCCGAGCAGGCCCGGGACGATGTTGTACTGGGTGATGATCTCCGGATTGTAGAGCAGCTGCGTCACGGCGGTGAAAGCCGGCGCGGTGCCGGCGCGCACCGCGAGCGGTCCGGTGAGGTCGTCGCGCAGCGCGTCGGTCGCGATGGCGCCGAGCGCGCCGACCGCGTTCGAGGAGGCGGCGGGATCGGTGGCATCGGCCTCGATCAGCAATTGCGGATCGGCGCCGCGCACCAGGTCGCGCGAGAAGTTCGCCGGGATCTCGACCACGAACGACACCTTGCCTTCGGCGAGCAGGCGCGCCGCTTCCTTGGGATCGTTGGTGGCGGAGACGACGTCGAAATAGCCGGAGTTGTTCAGCGCCGCGACGATGGAGTTGGCGAAGGTGCCCGGATCGTCGATCGACACCGCGGCCGGCAGGTGCTTGGGGTCGTTGTTGATCGCGAAGCCGAACAGCAAGAGCTGCATGATCGGCACGCCGAAGATCATCGCGAAGGTGAAGACGTCGCGCCGCATCTGGATGAATTCTTTGTTGAACACCGCATAGACGCGCGCCAGAGAGAAGCGAGTGCTCAACGTCTCGCTCCTTTAAGGGTGTCATGGCCCGCGACTGCCGCCTTCGCTAAAGCTACGGCGTGCCAAGTGAGCTTCACTTGCCGCGCCGAAGCGAAACGTAGGCGGGCGGGCCATCCAGTTGGGTTCTGCACGATGCCGCGAGGTTCGCGGTACCGCTTGGCGACGCTTGCATCGCCGGTGCGTACGATCACCTGGATGGCCCGCAGTCGCGGGTCATGACAAGTGGGGTGCGGGGAGAGGAAGTGCATCACGCATACTCTCCCGTGCCGCGTTCCTGGAGCTGGATGAAGACGTCTTCCAGGCTCGGCGCCGGCGCTTCGTGGATCGTGAGGCCGGACTGATCGCGATAGGGCGCCAGCGCCTTCTCGAGCGCGGCCTTGTCCTTGCCGCTGACGTGCAGGGCGGCGCCGAAGAAGGCGACGAACTCGACGCCCGGCTGGCCGTGCAGCTTGCCCGCGAGGGCGCGGGCGCCGTCGCCCTCGACGATGAAGGTGTGCAGGCCCGACTGCGCGATCACCTCGGCCACCGTGCCGCGCGCGACGATGTGGCCGAGATTGATGTAGACGATGCGATCGCAGCGCTCCGCTTCGTCCATGTAATGCGTCGAGACGAGGACGGTGAGGCCTTCGTCCGACAGCCGGTGGATCTCGTCCCAGAAATCGCGCCGCGCTTTGGGATCGACGCCGGCGGTCGGCTCGTCGAGCAAGAGCATCCTGGGCTGATGCAGCATGCAGGCGGCAAGCGCGAGGCGCTGCTTCCAGCCGCCGGACAACGCGCCCGCCAGCTGCTTCTGGCGCTTGGCGAGGCCGAGCCGCTCCAGCGTCCGGTCGACCGCATCGTGGCGGTGCGGCACGCCGTAAAGCCGCGCCACGAAGTCGAGATTCTCGCGGATCGAGAGGTCCTCCCAGAAGCTGAACTTCTGGGTCATGTAGCCGACCTGACGCTTGATCGCCTCGGACTCGGTGCGGAAATCATGGCCGAGCACGGTGCCCTGCCCGTCATTGGCGTGCAGCAGGCCGCACAGCATGCGGATGGTCGTCGTCTTGCCCGAGCCGTTGGGCCCGAGAAAGCCCCACACCTCGCCCTGCGGCACGGCGATGTCGATGTGATCGACCGCGGTCTTGCTGCCGAAGCGCTTGGTCAGGCCGTGCACGTCGATGGCGAGGTCCGAACCGCTCATAGCGAGTGCCGTTTCGAAAAGGAATACGACTCAACCATGACGATTGGGGTGGCGGAAGTTTCGATCATTACAGCGGCCGCACATCCACCGGCTGGCCGGGGTTGAGCTTGAGGCCGCCGGGCGCGCGCGCTTCGATCTTGAACACCAGCTTCTCGCGGCTGCCGATCGAGAAGATCACCGGTGGGGTGAACTCCTCCTGCTGGGCGATGAAGGTGACGGTCGCGATGATGTTCTTCGCGCAGCCGTCGCAGGAGATCGCGACGCGCTGGCCGAGCTTCACCTGCGCGAACTGCGTTTCCGGCACGAAGAAGCGGACATAGACGTTCTCGCGCGGCAGCACCGAGATCACCGGCGTCGAGGCCGACGCGTACTCGCCGGTGCGGAAATAGATGTCCTGCACTTGGCCCGTGGTGCGCGAGACGATGTCGCGCTCCGACAATTGATAGGCGGCGCCCGACAGCGTGGCGCGCGCATTGGCGATCTGCGCGTCGATCTGACCGACCTGCGCGACGGCGGAGTCGTAATTCGCCTTGGCGATGTCGAAGGCCTGCTTGGTCGTGGCGTTGGCGCGCATCAGGCCTTGCTGGCGCGCGAGTTCTTTCTGCATCAGCACTTCGTTCGCCACGGCAGCAACGCGCTGGCTTTGCGCCAGCGCGATGGCGGCGTCCGCCTGGTCGCGGGTCGCGGTCTGATTTGTGTCGTCGAGGGTGAAGAGCACCTCGCCGAGCTTCACCTGGTCGCCGCGCTGGACCGCCAGATGCGCCACCCAGCCGGCCTGCGGCGCGGCGATGAACGCATCCTCGCCCTCGACATAGCCGAGCCAGGCATCGTTCTTCGGCGCGCTGCAGCCGGCAAGGAGCAATAGCGCAAGCACGAGGACGCGTTTCATGGCTGCGCTCCTTGCGGCGCCAGGCCGCGGAACAGGACGTCGAGATGGGTGTCGATCAGGCTCTTGTAGTCGGTGGGTGCGTCATCGAACTGGGCGAAGGTCACCTGCCAGATCGCCGCGAACAGCGCCGGCGCGATGCAGAGGCGCACAATGTGCTCCACCGGCAGCGGCCGGAATTCGCCTTGCGCGATGCCGCGCTCGACGATGGTGGAGAACGCGGCGAGGCCCTTGGCGACGACCTCGAAGCGGTAGAAGCGTGCCAGCTCGGGGAAATTGCCGCTCTCGGCGATGATGATCTTGGGCAGCGCGACGCGGTTGTTGGTCATCAGCAGGTTCGCCAGCGTGGTCAGCGCGAAGCGGATCAGATCGCGCGCCGAGCCCTGGGCGGTCTGGACCTGCGCCGCGACGGTGCCGAGCGCCGGGCCGATGGTCTCGCTGACCAGCGCTTTGAACAGCGCCTCCTTGTCGGCGAAGTAGAGATAGATCGTGCCCTTGGTGACGCCAGCCTCGCGCGCGATGTCGTCCATCCGGGCGGCGGCGTAGCCCTTGGCGGCGAAGACCGTCAGTGCGGCGTCCAGGATCTCGGCAGGGCGGGCCTGTTTGCGGCGGGTCCAGCGGGCTTCGGCAGCTTCCATGCACTTCCAATAACTAACTGACCAGTCAGTTACAAACGGAAATTCTGCAACCCTGCTCCCCGGGAACTGCAATCGTGCTAGGCTGGTTACGGGGAGTGCAGGAGAACAGTCATGAATATCAAGGCTCTAGCTCTTTCGAGCGCAGTCCTGGCTCTGGCCGGCTGCGCCAGCTCCACCGCTTACCAGCCGGCCGCCGAGGGCGGCGCCAACGGGTATGCCGACCAGCGCTTGGCGGAGAATCGCTACCGCGTGACGTTCCAGGGCAATTCGCTGACCAAGCGCGAGACGGTCGAGAACTACCTCCTGCTGCGCTCGGCCGAGGTGACGCGCGATGCGGGCTTTGCCTGGTTCGAATTCGACGACCGGGACACCAAGACCAAGACGACCTATCACAGCGACTTCGCCGATCCGTGGTTCGAGCGGCGGGGATTCGGCTGGTATCACCACTCCTGGCCGCACAATCCGTGGGACCCGTTCTGGAACGAGGGTCTCGAGGCGCGGCCGTCGACCCGCTATGAGGCTTATGCCGAGATCGTCATGCTGACGCCGGAGCAGGCGAAGAACGATCCGCATGCGCTGCAGGCATCGGACGTGATCGCGCGGCTGGGGCCGGCTGCGGTGACGCCGCCGGCTTCGGCGCATTAGGTGCGGGACGGCCATCCTTCGATCCTTCGACAGGCTCAGGACTCAGGATGAGGACTTGTCTCAATCCTCATCCTGAGCTTGTCGAGGATGGGGCTTACGCAGTGTGAACCGCGTCCGAGAGCCGTCGCGCACGGTGTCGAGCACCTCATAGCCTGCGTGGTGGCACATGTGCGGGATGTCGACCGCGGCCATCGGGTCGTCGGCGACAACATCGATCTCCCCGCCCGGCGGCAGGCGCGCCAGCGCGCGGCGGGTCATCAGCGCCGGCATCGGGCATTTCAATCCGGTGAGGTCGAACGATTGAGACATGGTGCAGGGCGAACTATATCTCGACTCATGGGACTGTTCGGCGCGATTTCCCGCGAGGCGACTTATATAACGAGCATCGGGCGCTCGCTCGCGGGCCTGCGCAAGGTGACGCCCGACAGCCCGCACACCATCGTCGACGAGGTCGAGGCGCGGGCGCGGCACATGCCGGACAATGTCGCCTTTCACTATCTCGACGGCACCATGAATTACCGCGAGCTCGACCGCGCGGCGAACCGGGTGGCGCGCTGGGCGCGCGGGCAAAATATCGGGCGCGGCGACGCGGTGGCCCTCCTGATGGAGAACCGGCCGGAATATGTCGCGACCTGGCTCGGCCTGCTCAAGGTCGGGGCCGTCGCGGCGCTGATCAACACCAATCTGCGGGGCCAGCCGCTGGCGCACTCCATCGCCATCGCGGAGGCCAAGCACGCCATCGTCAGCGCCGAGCTGGCCGCGACCTATGCCGAGGCCGCGCCGCAGATCGAGCCGGGGCCGCTGGCGTGGAGCGCGGGCGGCACGCACCCCGGCTTCCAGGATTTCGACGCCGCGCTGGCGGTGCTGTCGGGCGAGCAGGCCGATCCGGCATGGCGCGCCAGCGTGAAGTGCCGCGACCGGGCGTTCTATATCTATACCTCGGGCACCACGGGCCTGCCCAAGGCGTCGAATTTCACCCATCTGCGCATGCTGTTCATGATGCATGGTTTCCAGGGCGCACTGAACACCACGGCGCGCGATAGGATGTACGACGTGCTCCCGCTCTATCATTCGGCGGGCGGGGTGTGCGCCATCGGCCCGGCGCTGCTCACCGGCGGGTCGGTGATCCTGAAGCGCAAATTCTCGGTGCACGAGTTCTGGGACGACGTGCACGCCCATGGCGCGACGCATTTCCAGTATATCGGCGAGCTCTGCCGCTATCTCCTCAACGCGCCGTCCGGTCCGCACGAGCGCGACCACAAGATCCGCGCCATCACCGGCAACGGCCTGCGGCCCGAGATCTGGGAAAGCTTCAAGACGCGTTTCGCGATCCCCAAGATCATCGAGTTCTATGGCGCCACCGAAGGCAACGTCTCGATGCTCAACTATGACGGCGCGGTGGGCGCGGTCGGGCGCGTCCCGTCCTATATGCGCCGGATCATCACGACGCGGATCGTGAAGTTCGACGTCGAGCGCGAGATGCCGGTGCGCGGGCCCAACGGGCTCTGCATCGAATGCGCCGTGAACGAGCCGGGCGAGGCGATCGGCGAGATCGCGGACGAGCCGGGCAAAAGCTTCGACGGCTACACCAAGGCGGCGGACACGCAGAAGAAGGTGCTGCACGACGTCTTCAAGACGGGCGACGCCTGGTTCCGCACCGGCGACCTGATGCGGCGCGACCGGCACGGTTATTTCTATTTCGTCGACCGCATCGGCGACACCTTCCGTTGGAAAGGCGAGAACGTCGCGACCAGCGAAGTGTCGGAAGCGCTGGGCGTGGTGCCGGGCATCAAAGAGGCGAACGTCTATGGCGTGAGCGTGCCGGGCAATGACGGACGCGCCGGCATGGCGGCGCTGGTGACGGACGCGCTGTTCGACGTCGGCAAGCTGGCGAGCGCGCTCGCGGGCAACCTGCCGGCCTATGGGCGGCCGGTGTTCCTGCGGCTGCTGCCGGAGCTGGAGATCACCGGCACGTTCAAGCAGCGCAAGGTCGAGCTGGTGAAGGACGGCTTCGACCCGGCGGCGATCAGCGACCCGCTCTATTGGCTCGATCCGGCCACGGGAAAGTACGAGAAGCTGACGCCGGACGCGTATACCAAGATCGTCAGCGGCGCGGTGAAACTCTGATCAAAACACGACCTCCGCCGCCGGAATCACCGTCCCGAAACTATCCGCAGTCGTGTCGCTTATGATCGCGACGATGTCCTTCGCCTTGGCGACCTTGGTATCGCCGGTCGAGTGCGCGTCGGAAACCAGCGTGATGCCGTAACCGCGCTCATAGGCGCCGCGGATCGCCGAGGTCACGCAGTATTCCGACTGCATGCCGGTGATCACCAGATGACCGACGCCGGCCGCCTTCAGCTTGGCGTCTAAATCGGTGTCGTGGAAGGCGCTCGACTTGTGCTTGACCGTCACGTCGTCGCCCGGCGCGGGCGTCAGCTTGTCGACGAACGGAAAGCCCGGTGCGCCCGGCTTCATGTGCTCGTGCTCGAGCGCATGGTGCTGGACGAAGAACACCGGCGTGTTCGCGGCGCGCGCCTTCTCGATAAGCCCCGCGATGCGATCGACCACCGCCTCGCCGTCATGCGGCAGGAAGGGCGGATGCATGAACATGATCTTCTGCACGTCGATGACGACGAGGGCCTTGGACATGACGCGAATCTTCCGAAGGGGTGCGGCTCAATCCTGCGCCGGCGGCCCCTCGCCGGCAATTGCGCGATACGCATGGGCGCTCGCCGCCAGGAACGGGCCGTAGAACAGCGGATAGAGCAGCAGCATGGCCGCGCCATAGAGCACGCCATGGTCGAGATAGATCCGCAGGATCGCGCCGCTGGCCTTCAGCGACGCCGGCGGCACGCCGAACATATCCATGTAGTTCGGACCGCCGAACGCGGCGATCGCGGCAAACTGGATCGCGCCGAGCGCGACGAGCGGCAGGAACAGCAGGACGACGATGCCCGCGATGCGCCAGCTGTTGCCGCGGGTGAGCGTCCAGTTGCGCCCGATCCCGACGCGCTTCTCCTCCACGACGATGGCGGGCAGGAAGAATCCGAAGCGCACGGCGATGAACAGCATCGCGGCATAGATCGGAACGATGATGAAGGGCCGATAGACCTGCATCTGCGCCTGGATCTGGGCCTGCAGCGCGACGGGATCGGCGTGGGGGCCGGCCGAGACGGCGGCAGAACCCGCCAGGATGCCGATCGGTATGCTCACGGCGATGCCGACGCCGATCAGCATCAGGCCGAGGATCATCGACGCCAGCACCAGCCGCCAATAGTCGCCGCCGAGGCCGAAATAGAAATACGGCCAGGTCACCGGACGGCCGAAGATCAGCCGCGTGACGCCGATCGGCGCGATCAGCAGGAGCAAAAGCAGCAGGGCCTCGAACAGGAACAGCGGCCCGACCGACCGAACCGCGGCCATGGGATCGCCGCCGATCAGGCCCTGCTCCATCGCGAGGATCATCGGCATAAACAGCCCGATCACGACGATCGACAAGACCAGCGTCGACGCCCATGCGACGCCGAGCAGGCGCAGATAGTTGGCGAAGGCGTAGCGATAAGCGGCGGCGACCGTCGCGATGACTGGGATCTTCGGCATGGCGTCCCCCGGAAAGGCGCACCAGTCTAGCCCAATCGTCCGTCGGTTGCAGGCCTATTCGGCCCTGCCGGGTACGCTGCCGCTGACCCGGCCTTCGCACGCTGTCGCTACGAAGCCTTGGTCGCCTTCTTGGCCTGCTCTTCGTGATGCTTCTGGATCGTCTGCATCGCGGCGCCCATGGCGGCGCCGATGAAGCGCTCCTTGTTGTCGCCGGCCCAGGCGAAGGCCTCTTCGCGCTTGGTGTTGGCGCCGTTGATCACCGGCGTGACATGGCGCTGCCACAGCTCGTAGGACTTCTTGGTGTTCTCGAAATTCGCCCAATTGTGCGCGAGTTGGAGAAACACGCCGAACTCGCCTTGCTTGGCCTGCAGGCGGCGGATCTGGGCGATGGCATCGTCCGGCGTGCCGATGACGAGCTGGCCGTCCTTCACCAGATCCTCGACCGAGCGCGCCTCGGTCGCTTCGCGGCCCGCGACGCCGCTGATGTTGCCGAAATAGTTCTGCCATTTCGCGAGGCCGAATTTGACGTTCTCGAAGGCCTGCTCGCGCGTCTCGGCGATATGGACGGGGCCGACCAGGCGCAGCTTCTCCGGATTCATCGCCTTGCCGTTCTCGGCCGCGACTTCGTTGGCGACCTTCCAGTTGATGCCGAGGGCGTCATAGCCGCCGGCCTGGGTCGCCGCGACGCAGAGCATGCCGAAGCCGTGCTTGCCCGCGAGCTTTCCGCCCGAGGGCGTGACCGAGGACGCGACCGCGATCTCCGGATGCGGCCAGGTGTAGGGCTTGAGCTGGAGCGTCGCGTCGACCAGCGTGAACCAGTCCGACTTGTGCGTCACGCGCTCGCCCTTGAACAGGCGCAAGATGACCTCGATGGCCTCGACCATGCGGTCGCGCTGGGTCGAGGGCTCGATGCCCATCGAGAACGCGTCCGACGGCAGCAGGCCCGGGCCGACGCCGAACATGAAGCGGCCGCGCGTCTGGTGATCGAGCTGGATGACGCGGTTCGCCGCCATCAAGGGGTTGTGATACGGAAGGGAAATGACGCCGGAGCCCAGCATGATGCGCTTGGTGCGCTCGGCGGCGGCGGCGATGAACACTTCCGGGCTGGAGATGATCTCGTAACCGGCGGAATGATGCTCGCCGATCCACGCTTCGTCGTAGCCGAGCCGGTCGAGATGATCGATCAACTCGAGATCGCGCTGGATGCACAGCGTCGGGTCTTCGTCGACGGGGTGAAACGGTGCGAGGAAAATGCCGTTCTTCAGTTTGATCGCCATGGCGTTGCCCTTCCCAATAGTTCTGTGCCGACTATGCCATAGCGAGCGGCATGCGCCCAACCTTCCGCACCGTCACGAAGGATAGGTTCACGCGGAGCCGCGGAGTGGAACACGATCCTCCGCGGCTCCGCGCCTCCGCGTGAGATTTTCTGCGCGCTAACGCGCGCTCAAATGGATGACTTCTGGAATCCCCCTAGGGCCTCCTCCAAGGCGAAGCCGAAGTCGAACAGGCGGTCCTCGCCGTTCCAAGGGCCGACGAGCTGAACGCCGACAGGCAGGCCCTTCGAGGTGCGACCTGCGGGTACCGCGATCGACGGCGCGTGCAGCGCAGAGGCCGGCGCGATCCAGTTCAGCAGGTTGTTGTAGCGCACCGTCTCGCCGTCGACCTCGAGCATGCGGTCGGCGAAGGAGCCTTCCTGCAGATGCGGGAACGGCGGCACGAAGGTGACCGGCATCAGGATCGCATCGTAGGTGCCGAAGAAACGGCGCAGCGCATCCTTCATCGTCTGGCGCGCCACCATCGCCTTGACGATCTCGCGATAGGGCGCCGCGGCGCGCAGGCGGAAGGCGGCGGCTTGCGATCCCGGGCCGTCCTCGGCCACCAGCTTGCGGTCGGCCTCGCGCATCGCTTCGAAGGCGCGGAACGCATCCTCCGGCATGCCGAGCGCGATGATCGGCGTGAGGAGCGCGTTGTATTCCGTCATCAGCACCGCGCCGTCGATGTCGGGCTTGGCGTGCTCGACATGCGCGCCGGCGGATTCGAGCGCGTCGCCGGCCCGCTCCACCGCTTCGCGCACCTCGCGGGCGAGCGGCCAAGTCTCTTCTTCGTTCCAGATCGCGATTCGCGCGCCTTTGACGTCGCGGCGTTTCGGTTCGGGCGTGCCGCGCAGCACGCTCCAGAACATCTTGAGGTCGCCGACATTGCGCGCCATCGGGCCGTAGACGCCGATGTCGCATTCGAAATAGGCGTCGGGCGACGGCGGGACATGGCCGCGGCCGTCGAGTGCGCCCCAGGTCGGCTTGAGCGAGGTGACGCCGCAGAAATTCGCCGGGTGGCGCAGCGAGCCGCCGATGTCCGAGCCGATCTCGAGCGGCGTCACGCCGGTCGCGAGCGCCGCGGCCGCGCCGCCCGACGAGCCGCCGGGGACCTTGGTCACGTCATAGGGATTGTTCGTCGTGCCGTGGAGCGCGTTGTAGCTCTGGATGTCGCTGAGCATATAGGGGACGTTGGTCTTGCCCCAGATCACCGCGCCGGCCCTGCGCGCGGTGGCGACTTGCGTCGCGTCGGCGCAATCCTTGTCGCGGTTCGCGAAGCCCGGCGCGCCGGAGGTGGCGGGCATGTTCTCGACGTCGAAGCCGTCCTTGATCGTCATCGGCAGGCCGGCGAGCGGGCCGAGCGCGGCACCCTTGGCGCGCGCGGCATCGATGGCGGCGGCGTCCTTTCGCGCACGGGCGATGTCGGTGTCGATCACGGCGTTGACCGGCCCCGCGATCTGTTCGTTGCGCGCCAGATGCGCGTCCAGAAGCTCGCGCGCCGAGACCGTCTTGGCGGCGAGATCGGCGAGCATCGCGCGTGCCGTTGCGTAAGTGTCGACCATGGCAAAGCTCCGTTTGCGTCGGGCGGAGGATGGCATAACGTGACGGCCGTCGAAAATCGGGGACTGACATGCGCGCTGCCGTCTTCAAGGAAGTGTCCAAGCCGCTGGCGATCGAGACTGTCGCCGATCCGACGCCGCGCCCGACCGACATCATCATCAAGGTGAAGAATTGCGGCATCTGCGGCTCGGACCTGCACATGACCGAGAAGACGTCGATCATGCCGCTGCCCGCGGGCTCGGTGATGGGACACGAATTCGCCGGCGAGGTGATCGAGGTCGGCAGCGCCGTGAAGCATCTGTGGAAGCCGGGCGACCGGCTTGCGGGCTTTCCGGTGATCTGCTGCGGCGACGCCACGCCGTGCCTGATCTGGTCGGGCCGCGGGCTGTGCACCAAGATGACGCCGGTGGGCCTGGGCCAGGCGCCCGGTGCCTATGCCGAGTATGTGCGCATCGGCACCAGCAACGGCTACAAGCTGCCCGACAGCGTGACGTTCCGCGAAGGCGCGATGGTCGAGCCGCTGGCGGTGGGCCTGCATGCCGTCGACATGGCGAAGATGCCGCGCGGCGCCACCGTGCTCGTCATCGGCGCGGGGCCGGTGGGGCTGGCGGTGATGCTGTGGGCCAAATTCCTGGGCGCGCGGCACGTGATCGTCAGCGAGAAGGCGCCCGTGCGCCAGGAGATGGCGGCGCGCTTCGGCGCCACCGACTGCATCGATCCTTCGCAGCCGCTGTCGCCGCAGGTCGAGAAGATCGCGGGCAAGGGGCCGGACATCATCTTCGAATGCGTCGGCGTGCCGGGCCTCCTGATGAACGCGATGGCGGAAGCGCCGCGCGGCGGGCGCATCGTGGTGGCGGGCGTATGCCAGCAGGCCGACACCATCATGCCGCTGATGGGCATCATGAAGGAGCTCGAGCTGCAATTCGTGCTCGGCTACCGGCCGGCGGATTTCGACTATGTCATCGCGATGATCGCGTCGGACCGCATCGATGTCGGCCACATGATCACCGACATCGTGACGCTCGACACCCTGCCAGAGGCCTTCGAGGCGCTGCGCAAGCCGAGCCACCAGTGCAAGGTGATGCTGGAGAACTGAGTAGTTATACGGGGCACGCCTAAGACGTTGCGTCGCAGCGCGGCGGTTCGGCTTGCTGCTACAAACGCGCATGCGATTTGCCGTTTTCGGGAATCGCGGACTCCCAAAGCGAGCATTGGAGCGGGCGCGCGAAGGCGTGCTCATGCGTGCGTATGATTCAAGACGATTTTGCCCGCGCGGTGACGAGCCCGACGCTGCTCGCCGTCTATGAGACCTGGAAGACGCTTGCCGCCGGACGCATCGGGCCACGGCGCGCGGAGCTGACGCCGGCGCAGCTGCGCCGCGCCATGCCGTCCACCTTCACCGTCGAGGTGATCGAAGGCGGACGCGACTTCCGCTTCGGCTTCGCGGGCGACAAGCTGATGCAGTTCCTCGACCGCCGCTGTCCCGCGCCGACGCTGGCCGGGATGAAGGGCACCAACTTCTTCGCCGCCGCCGATACGCTGCTGCGCCAATGCGTCGCCGGCAAGAAACCGTTGATCTCGGGACCGCGGCCCACGACCTATCCCGGCAAGGAGTATCTGGAGCGCGAAGTGCTGCTCCTGCCGCTGTCGGAGGACGGCGTGCAGGTGACCAGCATCCTCGGCGCGTTCGAGACCTGGGGCCTGGGCACGCACCAGCATGCGATGACGCCGGTGGTGGCGAAGTGATACGCTCCGCGTCATGGCACAACGCTATGACTATCTGATCCTCACGCTCGAACGCGGGCGGCTGCCGGATTTCGCGAAGGCGGCGCGCGGCGTGCCGGGCGTCATCGGGCTCTTTCAAGGACAACTCGGCTTCGCCTCGAACGAGGCGGTGGTGCTGCTGCGCGATGCGCCGGACGCCATCGCGGCGTTGCGCGCGGCGCCGGGCGTTGCGGGCGTGTCGGCGGAAGACCTGACGCCCACCGTGCGGCCGGCCGGCGGCAAACAGCTCAAGCGCGGCGGCATCTACGTCCATCGCTGGTTCGTCGTCGATGAAGGCCGCACCGAGGACTTCGTCGCGCTGTCGAACAAGGCCTGGGAGAATTTCGAGGGCAGCTACGACACCGAGATCTTCGGCCTGTTCACCGCGCCGCCGGCGCAGGACGGTGCGGGGCGGCTTTTGCTGCTCACCTGGTATGCCAGCCACGGCGTGTGGGAGCAGTCGCGCGACCAGACGCGCGATCCGGCGGGGCTTTTTGTGCGGCGCCACGCGCTGACCCGTTCGACGATCGGAAAAAGCTCTGTCACGCTTTCATTAGAGAGTTGATCCGCCACGACTTTCCCCGCCATGGGCCGGATTCCGTGACGTCACCGTCAGCTAAAGCTTGCTTAACCGGGCCAGCCCCTCTTAGATGCGCGCCTTCATTCAAGGGAGGACATTTATGTCCATCGATGGCAAGTGGAATGTCGTGGTCAAGTCGCCGATGGGCGACCAGAAGTCGGTTCTCAACTTTAAGGCGGAAGGCAACACGCTGACCGGCACCGCCGAGGCGCAGGGCAACTCGCAGGCGATTCAGAACGGCAAGGTCGACGGCAACGCGGTCTCGTGGTCGGTCTCGATCACCACGCCGATGCCGATGACGCTGGAGTTCGCCGGCACGCAGGACGGCGACAAGATCTCGGGCAACGTGAAGGCCGGTGCGTTCGGCTCCTTCCCGTGGAACGGCGAGCGCGCCGCTTAAGCCTGGCGCGACTTTCGGAAAGGGGCGGTGCAGGATTGCGCCGCCCTTTTTCTTTTTCGAGCCCCCTTTTTCTTTTTAAGGCGAGCGAACCTTGCGCATTCCGATCCACCGCGAAGGCTGGCCGTTCATCGCGATGTTCGCGCTGGTGAACTTCATCCTGTGGTCGTTTTCGCATTGGGCGGGACTGATTTTCCTGCCCGTGACGATCTGGTGCATCGCGTTCTTCCGCGATCCGGAGCGCACCGCGCCGCCCGGCGAATTCCGCATCGTGAGTCCGGCCGACGGCAAGCTGTTGCCGACCATCGAGGCGGTGCCGCCGGAAGAGCTCGGCCTTGGACCGGAGCCGCGGCGGCGTCTGTCGATCTTCATGGATGTGTTCAACGTGCATGTGAACCGCGCGCCGGTCGCGGGCAGCGTGGTGGCGCTCGCCTATCGGCCGGGCAAGTTCTTCAACGCCTCCTTCGACAAGGCGAGCGTGCACAACGAGCGCATGTCGATGCGGCTGCGGCCCCAAGGCGGAAGCGATCCGGCGGGCGATCTCGTTGTGGTACAGATCGCCGGCCTGGTGGCGCGGCGCATCGTCTGCGACGTCAAGGAGGGCGCCGTTCTCGCCCGCGGCGACCGCTATGGGATGATCCGGTTCGGCAGCCGGTTAGATGTCTATTTGCCTTCTTCCGCTAAGATCGTGGTACAAGACGGTTCTGTGACGAGAGCCGGCGAGACCGTGCTCGCGGAACTCCAAGGTTAGGCGAAGTCATTGGCATACCGAAGGATCGACCCCAGGCGCATGGCCGAAAGGCTGGAGGAACTCTCCGTCGGCAAGGTCGTGCCCAGCGTCCTGACCCTCCTCGGCCTGTGCAGCGGCATCACCGCCATCAAATTCGCCATCGGCGGCGAATGGACCGCCGCGGTCGCCGCCATCATCTTCGCGATGGTGTTCGACATGCTGGACGGCCGCGCCGCGCGCTTCCTGGGCGCCGACACGCGCTTCGGCGCGCAGCTCGACAGCCTGGCGGATCTCGTGAGCTTCGGCGTGGCGCCGGGCGTGCTCGTCTATATGTGGAGCCTGGACCGCATGGGCGATGCAGGGTGGGTGGCGGCGCTGATCTTCTGCGTCTGCTCGGCGATCCGCCTGGCGCGCTTCAATGTTCAGAGCGTGCGCGACGAGGGCGCGACCTCGCACAATCCCTATTTCACCGGCCTGCCGACGCCGGCCGCGGCGGGGCTCCTGATCCTGCCGATGCTGCTCAGCTTCGAGGGCTATGGCGAGGTACTGCGCGCGCCCATCGTGAGCGGCGTGATGATCGCGATCTCGGCCAGCCTGATGGTCAGCCGCCTGCCGACGCCGTCGATCAAATATATGCGCCCGGCACGGCGCCACCGGCTCTTCGTGTGGGCGTTCGCCGGCGTCGTCGCGGGCGCGCTGATCACTTGGCCCTGGGTGACGATGACGATCGGCATGGCGATCTATCTCGCCTCGATCCCGCTCGGCATCGCGATGCAGGTGCGCCGCACCCGGATGCATCCGGGCGAGTGATCCCACCAACGTCGAACAAGTCGCCATGCCCGCGCATGCACGGGCGATGACGGTCAGGGCTGGGCGCCATCCCCGCCCGACAAAATCTCGTCGATCTTCATGCCCTGCTTTTCCAGCATGGCGATGAGCAGGCCGTTCTGGCGCTCCAGGTGATGCAGGATCACCTCGATCTCGGCTTCCGCCTTGATATTGACCTCGAGGTCGTGCTCGGCCCGCGCCTCCGAGGCGCGGCCCTGGATGTTCTGGCCGATCATCAAGAGCGGCATCAGCATGATCTGGATCACGTTCGAGATGAACAGCCAGAAAACGAAGGCCATCGGCGGATCGAACTGCAGCCGCGGCGGCGCGAGGAAATTCCAGCTCAGCCAGAACACCGTCCAGATCAGGATGACCAGGAAGAAGCTCATGGAGCCGACATGGTCGGTGATCCAGACGGCGACTTTCTCGAGCTTGCCCATGTCGTCGCGCAGCTCGGCATAGACGTTGCGCAAGGGATGGTCCTTGCGGATTTCCATCAGCCTGGCGATGCCCGTT
>DASZMT010000108.1:0-4114 GCA_035551495.1 Rhizomicrobium sp.
CTCGATCGGAAGCTGTTGCCCACATGCCCGGCCTTCTTCGCGGCCCGCATGACTTCGCTGACGAAGGACTGCGGGCGCTTGCTTCCGCGGTTGCCGTGCTGGATGCGCCCCGGCCGGACGCGCAGGTCGTCGTCGCGCGTCGTCATGGGCTGAAACCCCGCCCCGAGTCAGACCGACGGCGCTTGGAAACTTGAATTCGTTGGGAAAAATGCAGAAAGCGCCAGCAGGGGGTGTCGGTAATGTCGGCAAAATCCTCAATCTTATCAACCACATAAGCGGCGCCGGAGGCCGGCCTTTTCCCTTGCCGTCCGTGGGTTGGGTTCCTGTGCTGACTGTCCCTCACACGCAAAGCGCCGCCACAGCCCTCCACAGCACGATGGCCACCGATTGCACTCATTGCGGCCGCTCCCGGTTCGACCGAGCGACGAACAATCCATCGGACTGCGGCGCGAGGCCCGTCCAATCCTGTGTCGGACGGCTGGTCGATCGCGGCGGGATTGCCGACGGCGTGTCGTCTGGCGGACCCGCCATGCGCGCTGGAAACAACGACGCTTCCGTCCAGGACTTCACCACAGCGGCGAGGATGACCGTGTCGTCGGCTGAACTTCCGCCGACGATCGGCGCGAGACGGGTGAGATAGGCGCGCGTTTCCGCAGGCAGTGGCCGGCCGGTCGCGAGATGGTCTTCCCAGCGCCCGGGACCGGCATTGTAGGCCGCGAGGAAACCGGGAATGCCGTAGCGGTCATGCAGCTCCCGCAGATAGGCCGCACCGGCGATGATGTTGTCGTGCGCGTCGTAAGGATCGGCGCCGAGGCGGTAGCGCTGACGCAGGCCGGCCCATGTCTCTGGCATGATCTGCATGAGACCAATAGCGCCCTTCGGTGAGATGGCGCGCACATCGCCGAAGCTCTCGGCGCGCATCACGGCGCCTATCCAGGCCGCTGGAATGCCGAAGCGCTGCGAGGCTTCGGCGACGAACGCTGCGAAGGGCGCATAAGTCGATCGCGACGCCATGGGGCGAACCGTTGCGGGCTCGGCGTCGGCCGCACGACAGCCGATCATCGCGAGGACGGCCAAGCCGATGCACCCCGAAAAGCGGTGGCGGCGGTGGTGGTTGTGCGGTGGCTTGCCGGCGATCGGAACGGGCATGGCCGGAACGGAGGAAGGGTTTTGTCGAGGCGAGCGCGAGAGGATGGCGATCGGTGGATGACGGTCGAGCACGGTCAATCCTCCTCGCGCGTCCAGAGCGGATCGGCCCGGCCGGCGATGGTGCTGACGGGAAGTGGACCGAAATAGCGGCCGTCGAAGGAGTCCTCCGACTGCCAGTTCATCAGGAAGACCTCATCGCCCGCGACAACACGGCAGCCGCGCCAACTGGGCAGCGCACGGCCGCTTCTGTCGTGATCGAGCGCCTCGCCCATGGCGACGCCATCGACCGTGATCGTGTGCTCCGTACGGCAAACGGTCTGACCTGGCAGGGCGAGGACGCGCTTCAGCATCGGCACGCCCTTGGGCAAGTAGCGGCGCTCATCAAGGAAGCTCGCAAGCGCTGCGGGCGGCCGGACCACCACCAGTTCGGTAACCTGCAGCGAGCCGCTCGGGCGAATGGCGTAGAGGCCGATCGGCACGCTGGCGCTGGCGTTCCAGATGATTCTCGGCGAGATGGGAAAGATCGCCGCGCCGACGGAGCCCACCAGCGCGAAATACGTCGTCATGACGTAGCCGAAGCGCGTCATGACAGCACCCGCCGCCGCAGGAGCCAAGCGCGGTGCTGGTCGCGGGTATAGGGCCGCGGCTCGTATCCGGCGCCGAGGCGGTTGTGGACATGCCGCCAGTGATCGGGCGCGGCGTCGGCCGGATCGATGCCGAGGGCTTCGACGGCGTCGATCGCCGCGAACACGCGCTCGACCTTGGGCCAGCCGCTGATGCGCAGCAGGATCTCGCCGCCGGGACGCACGAAGGGCAGCGTCTGATAGGCTTCGCCCGGCGCGACCGAGCGCACGATGTCGATGCGCGAGACGACGGTGCCGAAGTCGTTTGCGGCCCAGCGGACGAAGGCGAAGACGGTGTTCGGCGCGAAGCTCAGCACACGGCGGCGGCGATCGACGATCGTTTCGCCAACATCGCGACCGAACCCGATCCAGTGTTCGACGCGCTTTTCAAGCCAGGTCAGCTCGACGGCCGTGAAGGTGTCGGGCGAGCAAGGCGGTGCCTGCGCGAAGGCGGGATTCTCCATCATGTCTGTCCTCCATCGGTTGCTGGGAATTCGCGGGCGAGGAGGTCGCGCAGCATGTCGGCGACGGTCTGGCCACGCTGGAAGGCCGCGATCTTGATCCGCGCGCGCAGCTCCGGCGTTACGTCGATGGTGAGCCGCGCGGTGAAGAGGTCGGCGGCGCCAAATGCGGCGGACGAAGGCTCGGGCGCGCGGACCCATCCATCGGGATCGCTCGGTCTCGCAGCAAATCGCCGATTCGGCGGCCGCGCCGTCATCTCATCACCCGATCGATTTCCGCGGCCAGCGCCGTGATCTCGCGTGTTGCGTGACTTGCGGCGTCGATGTCGGAGACAAGGCGTCCGGTGCGCGCGGCGTCGGCGAAGGCGACACGCTGACCGATGCGAGAGGTGAGAACCGGCGGATCGTGATCGGCGAGGCCGTCGGCGGTCTCGCGGGCGATCACGGTGCGCGCCGCGCAGCGATTGAGCACGAAGCGGGCGACGATCTGTGGGCGGAAGATGCGCGCTTCCTCGAGCAGCTTCAGCATCTCGGCCGAAGCCCAGCCATCAAAGGGAGACGGTTGCGCGGGGATCAGGACGAGATCGGCAGCGAGCAAGGCCGAGCGCAGTAGACCCGCGACGCGCGGCGGGCCGTCGATGACGACATGATCGGCATCGCGGGCGAGCTCGGGCGCTTCCCCGTGCAGCGTGTCACGGGTGAGACCGATGACACCGAACAGGCGCGGGACGGCCTCCTTGGCGCGCTGCGCGGACCAGTCGAGGGCCGAGCCCTGTGGATCCGCGTCGATGACCGTGACGCGCTTTCCCTGGCCTGCCCAAGCGCCTGCCAGGTGCAGGGCGAGCGTGGTCTTGCCGACGCCGCCTTTCTGATTGAGGAGGGCGACGATCATCGCTCTTCCCTCCCGGGTTTTCCCCGGTCGAGCGCGCCGCCAACAACAGAAGAGTTAGATTCTTCGTTAGAGTCTAAGTTAAGCGGCTCTGAAGCATCTGATGCGCTTGGAGAAAGGGCCGCTTTCGGTTCCTGATAGCACGAGCGTGCGGTTCCTGATGGCACGTGCCTCGCGGTTCCCGATAGCACGACCGCGTCCACAGCTCGTCCACAGGCTGTCGTGGAGGACGGAGCGTTGCTGACGAAGGCGAGCAGCTCGCGACCGCCGCTCGCCCGATCGATTCCGAGGCGATAGCCCGGCAAGGGCTGGCGCCGTGCGATGTCGCGCAGCTCGAACGCGAAGCGCTTGAACGGCGAGAGGCTCGCCGACTTCGCGTAGAGATGACGGAAATCGAACCGCCAACCTGCACGCTGCTTGCCGGCGTGCTTGCGGACCATGCGGTAAAGCCAGCGTTCCAGACCGCCGGTCAGCGCGAAATAGGCGCGGTCGATGGTTAGCACGAGCGCGTCGTCGAGGACGGCGCGATAGAACCAGTCCGGCACGATGAGATCGATGCCGGCGGCGTTGCCGTGCGCGTCGGCGTGCTCGGTCCACTCGTTGATCCAGGAGAAGCGGTGCATGCGCCGTTCGCTCGCCTGGCGCAGCGAGGTGGCGACGGTGGTAGACTGCAAGCGGTCGAAGGCGGCCTTCAGACGATGATAGTCGCGCGCGCTGGTGCCGCGGCCGATGAACGTCAAAATCTCGTAGGGCGTGGCGGCCATCAGGCGCGAGGTGCGCAGGCCAGCGTCGCGCGCCTCGACGATTTGCGACGCGGCCCAGATCAGAACATCGGCGTCCCAGATGGTCGCCATGCCGTGCTCGGGCACGGCCTCGACGCGGATGGCAATGTCGTTCATCCGGTAGTCGATCGGCGTCGTGCGATGCGTCTTGGCGAGCGAGAAGAACGGATAGGCCATGAGGTCCTGCGCGTCGCGCGGCGCGAGATCGCC
>DASZMT010000109.1:0-34687 GCA_035551495.1 Rhizomicrobium sp.
TCCTGGTCCATCTTCAGCGCGGCGATGAAGGCTTCCTGCGGGATGTCGACCTTGCCGAACTGGCGCATCTTCTTCTTGCCCTCTTTCTGCTTGTCGAGGAGCTTGCGCTTGCGGCTGATGTCGCCGCCATAGCACTTGGCCGTCACGTCTTTCCGCAAGGCAGACAGAGTTTCCCGCGCGATGATCTTGCCGCCGATCGCCGCCTGGATCGGGATCACGAACATGTGGCGCGGGATCAGCTCCTTCAGCTTCTCGCACATCGCGCGGCCGCGGCCCTCGGCGCGGCCCTTGTTGACGATCATCGACAGCGCATCGACCGGATCGCCATTGACCAGGATCGACATCTTCACGAGGTCGCCCTCTTCGTAACCTTCGATGTGATAGTCGAACGAGGCGTAACCGCGACTCACCGACTTCAGCCGGTCATAGAAATCGAACACCACCTCGTTCAGCGGCAGGTGATAGACCACCATGGCGCGGTTGCCGGCATAGGTGAGCTCGACCTGGCGGCCGCGGCGATCCTCGCACAGCTTCAGCACGGCGCCGAGGTAATCGTCGGGCACCAGGATCGTCGCCTTGATCCAAGGCTCCTCGATCTTGTCGATCTTCATCACGTCCGGCATGTCGGCCGGATTGTGCAGCTCCATCATCGTGCCGTCGGTCAGACGGATGTGATAGATCACGCTCGGTGCCGTCGCGATCAAGTCGAGATTGAACTCGCGCTCCAGGCGTTCCTGCACGATTTCCAGATGCAGCAGCCCCAGAAACCCGCAGCGGAAGCCGAAGCCGAGCGCCGCCGAGGTCTCCATCTCATAGGTGAAGCTCGCATCGTTGAGATGCAGCTTGCCGAGGCCGTTGCGTAAGTCCTCGAACTGCGCCGCGTCGACCGGGAAGAGGCCGCAGAACACCACCTGCTGCGCCGGTTTGAAGCCGGTCAGGGCGACGGCGGTGCCGCGTTTCTCGTCGGTGATGGTGTCGCCGACCTGGGTGTCGGCCACCTGCTTGATCTGTGCCGTGAGGAAGCCGACCTCGCCGGGCCCAAGCACCTCGACGTTGACCTTCTTGGGCGTGAAGACGCCGATCTGCTCGACCTGGTAATAGGCGTCCGCATTCATCATGCGGATCTTCTGGCCCTTGCGCAGCTCGCCGTCGATGATGCGCACCAGCACCACCACGCCGAGATAGGCGTCGTACCAGCTGTCGACGAGGAGGGCCTTGAGCGGCGCGCTGCGATCGCCCTTGGGCGGCGGCAGGCGCTTCACCACCGCCTCGAGCACCTGGTCGATGTTGAGGCCGGTCTTGGCCGAGATCGGAACCGCTTCCGACGCGTCGATCCCGATCACGTCCTCGATCTGCTGGCGGATGCGCTCGGGCTCGGCGGCGGGCAGGTCGATCTTGTTGAGGACCGGCACGATCTCCAGGTTCGCGTCCATCGCCTGATAGACGTTGGCTAGGGTCTGCGCCTCGACGCCCTGCGAGGCATCGACCACCAGCAGCGCGCCCTCGCAGGCGGCGAGACAGCGGCTGACCTCATAGCCGAAGTCGACGTGACCGGGCGTGTCCATCAGGTTCAGCGTGTAGGTCTCGCCGTCCAAGGCTTTGTATTGCAGGCGCACGGTCTGCGCCTTGATGGTGATGCCGCGCTCGCGCTCGATGTCCATCGAGTCGAGGACCTGGTCCTTCATCTCGCGATTGGTGAGGCCGCCGGTGTACTGGATCAGCCGGTCGGCCAGCGTGGATTTGCCATGGTCGATATGGGCGACGATGGAAAAGTTTCGGATTTTCGCGAGATCGGTCATTTCTTTTGGCCTACCGCTTCGCTACTTGAGGCCGGCGGGCGCGCTCTGAGTTAAGCGCGGGATATAGCGACCGTGCCGCGCGCGGTCTACCACCCTGTCGCAAAGCAACGGATAACGCTAACATTCCCCGCAAAAGGGGAGGAAATCCGTGCGATTCCAGGCTTGGACGGCCGGACTGGTGTTGGCGCTCACGCCGCTGGCGGACAGCGCGGATTTCCTGGGCGCGTGGACCGCGCCGCCGGGCGATGCCGGCGGGATTTCGCGGGTCGTGGTCGCGCCGGGCACCGGCAACCGGCTTGAGGTGCACCTCTTCGGCCGTTGCCAGCCGCGCGATTGCGATTGGGGCCGGACGCCGGCGCGGCTCTATGCCGAGGGGCCGGATTCGGCGGTCGTCGCCTCCATCGCGGCGGAGTTCGACACCGGCTTCGCGCACAAGCGGCTGGTGATGCGGCCCGCCGTCGGGCATGCGCTGCATATCGAGGTCGAGACCGACTTCAAGGACGCCACGAAGCCCAGCTATGCGATCAACGGTGCCTTCGGTTTCGCCGGCGACTGGAACGAAGCGCCGCGCGTGGCGGAGAACGCGCCGTCGCCAACGCCGCCCGTGCCGACGCCTGCGCCTCCCGCACCGCCGGACGCCAAGCCTTCCGGCGAGGGCGTGTTCGGCGGCTTGGTCGGCCTCGGTCCCAGGGTGCCCGACGGCTATGCGTCGGCGCCGGGCGAGGATTGCCAGCCCTTCGCGCCGGGCCAAGTGCGCGTCTCCAACACCAATAGCGGCTGGCGGCTGGGCGATTTCGCGCGGACGCTGGTGACCTTCCTGCGGCGCGACGATGCGGTGCGCGGCCAGGCGCTGCTCGGGGTTTATCACTTCGACGAGCAATGCGTCGTCGGGCGCGAGCACATGACCATGGTCTATTGGAAACGCGCCGGCCTGGTGCCGAAGGAAAGCCTGAAGGGCGAGCTTTGCGCCGCCGTCGATCCCGCCGCGATTGCGGCGGAAGAACGCGACGGATCGTGGACCGTGGGCACCGGCAGGACGGCGCTGCTCGATTTCGGCGACGACCGCGCCGATGCCGAGCGCGCGGTTTCGGTGATCCGCACCTATCGTCTCGCCAGACAGTGTTTCGCCGGGCCGCCGCATGGCGGGCTGCAATATTGGCTGGCGCAGTAGTATTCTGCCGCGCATGGCGAAGACCAAGGCAAAAGACCCGCTGGCGGATTTGTGGCCGGGGCAGTCGACGGCGCTGCTCAAGGCGCTGCACATTCTGACGCGCGACGGCGGACTCAACGCGGATTCGCGGCGCAAGCTGAAACAGGTGCTGCACCTGGCGCAGCTGATCAAGCCGGCGCTCGACGCGGCGTTCGCGGACAAGCCGGAACCGGTGCTGGCCGATCTCGGCGCGGGCAAGTCCTATCTCGGCTTCGTGCTCTACGACCTGTTCTTCGCCAAGGAGGGACGCGGCGAGGTCGTGGCGATCGAGGCGCGGCACGACCTGATCGAAACGTCGAAAGCGATCGCCGCCGAAAGTCGTTTCGCGCGCATGCGCTTTGTCGAAAGCACCATCGCCGGGGCGCAAATCGACGGCGGCATCGACGTGGTGACGGCGCTGCACGCCTGCGACAGCGCCACCGACGAGGCGATTCAGTTCGCGCTGCGCCATGACGCGAAGTTCGTCGTTCTGGTGCCGTGCTGCCAGGCCGAGGTGGCGCAGATCCTCGAAGGCTCGAAGAAGCCGGAGCGCCAGCTCTGGCGCCACCCGATCCAGCGCCGCGAGTTCGGCGCCCATCTCACCAACGTGCTGCGCGGGCTTTACCTGGAGGCGCACGGCTACAAGGTGCGGGTGACGGAGCTGACGGGGCTCGAGCATTCGCTGAAGAACGAGCTGATCTTCGCGGAGCGTCGCCAGCGCGCCAACCCGGCGGCGCGGGCGGAATTCGAACGGCTGTCGGCGCAGTTCGGCGCTACGCCGAAGCTGCTGGCGCTTTAGACGACGGTGCGCGGGATCTTTCGGGTCTCGTCAACTCGGTGGACGAGCGTGTCGCCCTCGTGGGCCTCGATGCGCCAGTGGATGTGATACGCGTCGGGCGTCGACGACATCTCCAGGCGCGTTTCTATGCGAATGCGCCAATCGGAGCGCTCGAAGGCGGCGCGATAGGATTTGGCTGCGCCGTCTTCCGCAATCTCGAAGCGGGATGCGATCGCATAGTCGGTACCCGTCGCCGTCAGGTGATGTGCCGCGCTCGCCGAATCGTGCGCCAGAACGCCGGCGCGTGATGGCGGCGCGGCAGGCGTGAGCCACTTCAGTTTTTCGATTCCCGCGCCACGCGATGCGGTAGACGGTTCGAACGCGATTTGGTGCGCGCGTTCCAGCACCGGAAGCGCCAGGCTGACGTCTCGCACCGCGACGGCGCCGTCCGGTAGCGGATGCCAGAAGGTCGGCCAACCATCGGCGCAGAGAGCCAGCGCGATCCGATGCCCGGGCATCACGCGCCAACCGACCGGCGGCAGGGCGAGATCGACATCGGCGCCTTCGAGCAGCGTCGCGCCCGTCACCATGCGCACAGCGGTGCCGTCCGGCGCAATGTCGATGAGGCGCGCGACGAGATGGGCGTTGGACTCGCTGCGCGCGGTCAAGCGAAGCTGCGGCACGCCCGCTAAGTCCATGACCTCTGTCGCAGGCGCACTGGCGACGATGGCGTCCGTCAAATCGCATGGCGCCGGAGCGTCCTCGTAGAGATCGGCGGTCAGCACATCCGGCCGCGCTGCGGCGCCGGACAGCGTCCGCCAGCCATCCGCGCCGCGAAGCGTCGTCGTTCGCGTGGGTAGCGCGTCGCAGCCACGCCATGCGCCATCCGCCAGATCGCCTTGCGCATCCGGCGCGCCTGTCCAGAGACTGAAGCGCGGTGCGCGCGGCGCGTCGCGGCCTTTGAGATAGGCGTCCCACCAGCGCAGTGTCTCCTGCCGCATGCCGATGCGCGGGCCGCGTGCGGCGATGTCGGGCGGTGTGTGCTCCCACGGCCCCAGGATCGTGCGGATCGGGCCGCGCCAGCTTTGCGCGATGCGCAACACCGACGCCGCATATTTGTCGGCGAGACCGGCATAGAGCAGCAGCGGCACCGTGCCGTCGGCCGGTGCGGCCTTCGCGACCCAGGTATCGTCGCGTGCCGGGTGCGCCAGCCAGCGCAACAGCCAGGGCGTGTCGTTGGCGAGCCGTGCCCGCCACTCCGCGCGCCAGTCGCCGCGAAACTGCGCCGGATCGGGCGGCAGGGCGTTCAGCATCAGCATCACGCCGGCCCAATCGACCTGCGCGACATAGGGCACGCCGCCGATGTAGTGGATGTCGGTGCGCCAGCCGTCCTCCGACACGCCACCCAGCACCATCGCCTTCAGCGCCGGCGGCCTGCGCGCCGCCGCGCGCAGTGCCGCGAACGCCGCCCATGAAAGGCCGCACAGGCCGACGCCGCCGTCGCACCAATCCTGCCGCGATGCCCAGTCGATGGCGGCGACGAGGTCGCCGATCTCCTGCGCTTCGTACTCGTCGTGCAGCAGGCCCGGCGAATTGCCGGAGCCCGCGATGTCGATGGCGAGCACCGCATAGCCGTGCTGCGCGAACCAGCCGAGTTGCCCGTCGACCAGCGGGCGGAACAGATCGCCTGCGCGATAGGGCGAAGACTCGAGGATCGCGGGCCAGCGGCCTTCGCCGTCCGGCCGCCACAGCCGCGCGTGCAGCCAGCGGCCGTGGTCGCGCGGGATGAGGATGGTCTCTTCTCTCATGTCTTGCGCATCGCAGCGGCGAACGGGATCAGGGCCGCCAGCTGCGCCGCGATCGCAACCGCCACCAGCGCGATCAGCGAACGGTCGTAAAGCACGCCGAGCAGCGCGCTGCCCGCGAACCACGACATGCCGAACAGCGCCGAGAACACGCCATAGGCGCGCGCCCGCTGCCGCTCCGGCACCAGCTTCGCCACGCTCGCCGACATCAGCGCGTTCTGCGTACCGGTCGCGAGCCCCCACAGCACCACACCGACGACCGCCTCGGCCGTCTTGCCGCTGAAGGCGAGCGGCGTCGTCATCGCGCCGAGCAGGATCGCCGGGATCAGTGCCGCCATGCCGCGCCTGTCGAACCACAGGCCGAAGACCAGCGCGCCAAGCGCGGAAGCGCCCATCGCGCCGGCATAGAGCACCGGGATCGTGGCGGGCGCGACGATGTGGGCGCGGCTGAAATGCAGCGCCATCAGCGAGAAATCCGCGAAGCCGAAACCGAGCAACGCGGCGCTCGTTGTGTAGAGCCAGAAGGCGCGGGGCAAAGTGGAACCCTGCGCTTGCTGCGCCGTATTCGCGTCGACGTGGCCGGCGAAGCGATAGCGGACCGCGATGGTGAAGACCGTCAGCATGGTCAGCACCGCAGGCACCGCCAGCCAGGCGTAAGCCTTATGGAAATCGCCATGCCGCGCGAGGATCAGTGCCGTGATCAGCGGCCCGATCACCGCCCCGGTCTGATCCAGCGCCTCTTCGAGTCCGAACGCCCAGCCCTGGCCGATATGATCGCCGGCTTTCGCCTGCATGGTGTTGGTGGCGGGGCTGCGGATCGCCTTGCCGGTGCGCTCCAAGACCACGAACACCGCTGCCGCCTGCCAGCTGAACGCGAAGGTGATCAGCGGCGCCGCCAGCATCGAAAGTGCATAGCCGCCGACCGCGATGGTCCAATAGGCGCCGGTGCGCTGCGCGATGCGGCCCGAGAACAGGCGCACGCCATAGCCTGCGAGTTCGCCGCCGCCGGCGATGAACCCGACCGCCGTGCCGCTGGCGCCCAGGCTGGCGAGGAACGGACCGTTCAGCCCACGCATGCCTTCGTAAGCCATGTCGGCGAACAGGCTGGCGATGCCGAACGCGACGATGAAGGCGGTGGCGCTGCGGCGGTCGAAGCTTTGCATGTCAGTGCAACTTGATCCCGAATTCCGCGAGGCCGCGCGCCAGGATCGGGTCGGCGCCCTTGGCGTGTGCGAGATCGACCAGGACCGGCGGCACCCATTTTTCCCGCGGCGTGCCGTCGAGATGCGCCAGGCGCTCGACCGGGAACTGCACGTTGATCTTGCTGTTCGGCAGCATGAAGCCATCGGTCGCGCCGCACAGCCCCGCCATGCGCGTGCCGATCACGGTGGCGCGCTTCACGCCGTCGAGACCGATGGTCATGCCTTCGCCCATCGAGCCGGTCCAGCGGTCGCACAAAACGACGAGGGGCGCGGTGAAGGTCTTGCCGCGCGGCGCGACGGTGCGCACATAAGCGCTGCCGTCATGTTCCTGCACGCGCTGATAACCCTCAGTCTGCGCGATGAAGCGTCCCATCATCGGCTCGGCGACGTCGGTATTGCCGCCCGACGGCGTGTGGCGCAGATCGAGGATCAAGGCGCGCGCGTCCAGCATCCCATCGAGCGCCGCGTCGAAGGTCGGCACCAGATCGCCATTGCCCAGGCTGTTGCCGACGCGTGCATATCCGACATCGCCGAACATGACGGTGTTCAGGATCTCGCCGCCCGGTGACGCCGCGTGCGGCGGCAGATCGATGTCCTTGCCGCCGATGGCGAAGACGCGCCGCGCGCTGTGCGTGCCGGCGAGCAGGACGCGCAGGGTATAGTCGTCGGCCTCGGGATCGGGCCCGTTCAGCGCGCGCGGCGCCGCGGCGGCGACAGCGTCGCGCACCGGCCGCCCGCCGATGGCGGTGATCTCGTCACCCGGCCGCACGCCGGCATCCCAGAGAGAGCCATGCACCGCTTCGACGACGGCGCGGCCGTCCTGGAAGCTGGCCCAAGCCTCGGCACCGGTCGGCACCAGGCAGGGCGAGTCGGCGTTGTTCACGCCGGCTTCGATGTGATGATCGTGCAGCTCGGCCAGGCAGCGCTCGAGCACGCCGAGGAAAGCATGCGGATCGCAGGCGCCGCGCGCCGCGTCGCCGTAGATCGCGCGCAGCTTGGCCAGATCGATATGGCGGTCGGCGAGATAGGCATAGTGCTGCGCCAATTGCTCGGCCAGCCAGGCGATATCCTGCACATTGGCCTCGGGGTCGAGGCACGCCGCGGCGCCGGCGGGAAAGGGAAGCGTCGTCGCCATCAGCGCGGCAAGCAGCTCTCTGCGGTTCATGACACGCACAGTCGCCGCCGGGCGCTGTCAGATCAAGCGCAAGGTTGGGCCGTTCCGCTCGGGCCTGGCGGTGTCGAGCGTGCCGCGTTCGAACTCCTCGGCCCAATCGTCGAACGAGGTGTTGGCACCAGAACGGCTGTGGAAATAGACGCGCTGCGCCAGCGCCCGCATCGGCGCCGTCGTCAACAGCGTGTCGATCACCAGGTTCGGCGGCACCGTGTCGAGCAGGCGGCGCAGCAGCATCTGATGGCGGAAGCGCGGCGCCTCGCGCGCGAGCTGGGCGACGGGATGCGGCCCGCGGTCGCTCAGGAAATCGGAAACCAACTGGGCGGCGCGCCGTCCGAAGGCGAGCGCCATGTGGATGCCGCCGCCGGTCGCGGGCGACACCATGCCCGCCGCGTCGCCCACCAGCATCACCCGGTCGGTGCCCAGGTGGCGCAGCGTGCCGCCGGTCGGGATCAAGCCCGAACGGCGCTGACGCACCTTGATCGCGCGGACGTCGCAGACGTCCTTCAGCCGCCGCAGCAGAAGGCCAAGCTCGGGCTTGTGCGGCCGCCGCGCCGCGACGCCGATCTGCGTCGATCCCACGCCCGGCACGACCCAGGCGATATAGCCGGGCGCGATGCGGCTGTCGGCGAAGCAATGCAGGAAGCGCCCGTCGAGATCGGCGAGCGGCTCGCACTCGATCTCCAGCCCGGCGAGGAAGCGGGTGTTGCGGCTGAGGCCGAACACCTCGGCGACGCGGCTGCGCGGTCCGTCGGCGCCGATCAGGAAGCCGGCATGGATGTCGTGGCCGGTCAGGGCGACGCCGCGCGCATGCTCGACGGCGCTCTCGAACTTGCGGCCCCAGAAGAACTCGGCGCCGGCGCGGCGCGCCTCCTCCGCCATCCAGCGCAGCACGCCGGCAGTGTCGGTCGCCTGGAAGAAATAACCCGGCGCCGAAAGATCGACGCACCGGCCGCTGGGCGCATAGAGCCGCGCCCCGCGCACCTTGCGCATCAGATGCGACGGCAGGTCGAAATCGTCGCTCGCTTCCTTGACGACGATTCCGGTGGTGCGCACCCGCGCACCGGCCTCCGGCTTGGAATCGAGGACAGCGACCTTGAGCCCTTTGAGAGCGGCGGTACGCGCGCAGGCGAGCCCGGCAAAGCTGCCGCCGACGATGACGAGATCATAGCGCTTCACGGCTTTCCCTCCCGCGAGAGCGCAAGAGAGTGGCGCGCCGGTTGGGCGGGATTGTGGCTTTGATCACCCCCGGAGGGAGGTTGAATTACGTCCGCAACGTCGCCCCGGTCGCTTTGCCAACCGCCGCCACGATTTTCTGCATCAGCGCTTCGATCTCGGGCTCGGTCAGCGTCTTGTCCTTGGGCTGGATGCGCACCGTGATCGCGAGGCTCTTCTTGCCCTCCGGCACGCCTTTGCCTTCATAGACGTCGAAGATCGCCGCACTTTCGATCAGGTTCCGCTCGGCGCCCTTGGCGGCACGCAGCACCTCGTCGGCCGCCACCTTGGCGTCCACCACGAACGCGAAGTCGCGCTCGATCGCCTGATAGGGCGAGGGCTGGAACAGCGGCCGTGCCTTGCTCTTCGCCTTGGACTCGGGGATGGCGTCGAGGATCACCTCGAACGCCGCGACGGGTCCCTTGAGGTCGAACGCCGCGACGATCTTGGGATGCACTTCGCCGAAATAGGCGATGGTCTTGGGACCGAGCGCCAGCGTGCCGGAACGGCCGGGGTGATACCACGCCGGCGCGCCCGGCTTGACCGGCGCGGTCATCGCCGCCCCCATCGCGGCATCCAGCACTGCCAGCATGTCGCCCTTTACATCGAACGCGTCGGCGCCGTGGGTGTCTTTCGACCACGCGCGCACGCCCTGGCCGGTGCGGATGCCGGCGGCGACCGTGACCTGCGCTTCCGGCATGCCGGAGGCGAACTGGGCCCCGACCTCGAACAACATCAAATCGTAGAAGCCGCGTGCCTCGTTGCGCTGCGCCGCTGCGAGCAGCGACGGCAGCACCGAAGGACGCAGCGCATCGAGATCGGCGGCGATGGGGTTGGCGACCTGGCGTGCATCGTCGCCGCCGCCGAACAGCGCGGCATGGGCCCGCGCGATGAACGACATATGGATGGTCTCGTTGAAGCCGCGCGCCGCCAGCGTGCGGCGCACGATGCGGGTGCGGCGCTGGCCCGGCGTCAACGTCGGCTTGGCGACGGCGTCGCCGCGCGTCAGCGGCGCCGACGGCACCTTGTTGAGGCCGTACAGGCGCACGACCTCTTCGACGAGGTCCGCCTTGCCGAAGATGTCCGGACGCCAGGATGGCGGCTGCACCTTCAGATGCGCGCCCGCATCCTCGACGATGAAGCCGAGGCGCGTGAGGATCGCGACGCTCTCGCTCTTGGGCACGTCGAGGCCGCCGAGCTGTGCGACGTAGTTGGGATCGAAGTCGATGGTGCGGCGCCAGTCGCTTGGCGCGCCCGCGACGACCACCTCCGACGGCTCGCCGCCGCAGACGTTCAGGATCATCCTGGTCGCGAGCTCCAGGCCCGGCAGCACGAACTCCGGATCCACGCCGCGCTCGAAGCGGTAGCGCGCATCCGAGGTGATGCCCAGCTTGCGGCCCGTGCGCGCGATGGCGATCGGATCGAACAGCGCCGACTCGATGAAGACATCGGTCGTCTCGTCGGTGCAGGACGTGTCCTTGCCGCCCATGATGCCCGCGATGCCCTGCGCGCCGGCGTCGTCGGCGATCACCGTCATCGTCGGATCGAGGGTGTAGGTCTCGTTGTTCAGCGCGAAGAGCTGCTCGCCGTCTTTGGCGGGCCGCGCGCGCAGGTCGCCCTTCAGCTTGGCGGCGTCGAACACATGAAGCGGGCGGCCGCGATCCAGCGACAGGAAGTTGGTGACGTCGACCAGGGCCGAGCGCGGCGTCTGGCCCACCGCCTTCAGCCAATCCTGCAGCCATGACGGCGACGGGCCGTTCTTCACGCCGCGGATCAGCCGGCCGGCGAACATCGGCGCGTCCGGCGTCTCGACATGCGTCCGGATCGGCGACGGGAATTTTCCGGCGACCGGCGAAAGATCGCCCTCGCGCAGCGTGCCGATGCCGCTCGCCGCCAAGTCGCGCGCCACGCCATAGACGGCGGCGCAGTCGCCGCGGTTGGGCGTCAGATTGATCTCGATCACCGGATCGGTGAGGCCGAGCGCGGCCGCCGCCTTGTCGCCGACCTTGGCGTCCGCCGGCAGTTCGATGATGCCGTCATGATCGGTGCCGAGCAGCAGCTCGCGCGCCGAGCACATCATGCCGCGCGATTCCACGCCCCGGATGGTGCCGATCTTCAAGGCTTCGCCGGTCACCGGAATGACCGTGCCCGGCCGTGCCAGCACGACCTTGATGCCGGCGCGCGCGTTCGGCGCGCCGCAGACGATTTGGAGAGGGTCCTTGTCGCCGGCATCGACCATGCACAGCCGCAGCTTGTCGGCGTTGGGATGCTTTTCGGCACTTACGATCTGCGCCACCGTGAAGTCCTTCAGCCGCGCGCCCGCGTCTTCGATGCCTTCGACCTCGAGGCCGATGGCGGTGAGCTTGTCGGCGATGGCCTCGACGTCCGCCTCGGTGTCGAGCGGCGCTTTGAGCCAGGAGAGGGTGAATTTCATCGGCTGAGCCCTCCGTCGAGGCTCGGCATGTCGAGCGCGGCGAAGCCGTAATGGCGCAGCCAGCGCAGATCCGATTCGAAGAACGCGCGGATGTCCGGGATGCCGTATTTCAGCATGGCGAGGCGGTCGATGCCGCCGCCGAACGCGAAGCCCTGATAGACGTCCGGATCGAGACCGCACATCGACAGCACCTTGGGATTGACCATGCCGGAGCCGCCGAGCTCCAGCCAGTCATTGCCCTGGCCGAACACGATCTTGCCCGGCACCGAACGGTCGCAGCGCAGGTCCCACTCCACCGACGGCTCGGTGAACGGGAAGAAGCTGGGACGGGCGCGCAGCTCGACCTTGTCGATCTCGAAGAAGGCGCGGCAGAACTCCTCGATGGTCCACTTCAGATGACCAAGATGGATGCCTTCCTCGACCACGAGCAGTTCGAACTGGTGGAACATCGGCGAATGCGTCGCGTCGCTGTCGACGCGATAGGTGCGGCCCGGCGCCACGATGCGGATCGGCGGCTTCTGCTTGAGCATGGTGCGCACCTGCACCGGCGACGTGTGGGTGCGCAGGATGTGCTGGCTGCCGTCGGCCTGCTTGGCGAGATAGAAGGTGTCCTGCATCTGCCGCGCCGGATGATCGGGCGGGATGTTCAGGCGCGTGAAGTTGTAATCGTCGTACTCGACGTCCGGCCCTTCGCCGATGGCGAAGCCGAGATCGGCGAGGATCGTGGTGATCTCGTCGAACACCTGACTCACCGGATGGATCGAGCCCTGCTGGGCCGGGCGCACCGGCAGCGTGACGTCGATGGTCTCGGATGCGAGGCGCGCGTCGAGCGCGGCGTCGGCGAGCTGGGTCTTGCGGTCGGCGATCGCGGCCCCGACCTTGTCGCGCAGGCCGTTGATCAGCGGGCCTTGAACTTTGCGCTCATCCGCGCTCATGCCGCCGAGCGTTTTCAGCAGCTCGCTGATCGAGCCCTTCTTGCCGAGCGCGCCGACGCGCACGGCTTCCAGCGCCGCTTCGTCGGACGCAGCGCGAACCGCGCCAAGAAGCTGGCCTTCGAGTGTTTGGATATCGCTCATCTCAAATCCCTGAATCGGAATGGCTTGGACCATGGACCCCGGCGGTTGCCAAGGCCCATGGATGCTCCGATGGGGACTTTCGACTTAACCGGCCGACGGGGCGTTCGCCGCGGCCTGATCCACCAGAGCCTTGAAGGCGCTGGGCTCGTGCGTCGCGAGATCGGAGAGGACCTTGCGGTCGATCTCGATGCCCGCCTTGGCGAGCCCGCTGATAAATCGGCTGTAGGTGATGCCGTGTTCGCGGCAGCCGGCGTTGATGCGCTGGATCCAGAGGGCGCGGAAGTTGCGCTTCTTTTCCTTGCGGCCGATGTAGTTGTGCTGCAGCGAGCGATCGACGGCCGCGTTGGCGGTCGTGATGTTGTTCTTGCGGCGGCCGTAGAAACCCTTGGCGGCCTTGAAGACCTTCTTGCGGCGAGCGTGGCTCGGTACCGAGCGGGGAGCACGTGACATGGCTTAGAACCCTCCGCCGTAAGGCATCCAGCGCTTGACGCGCGCCGTCTCGGAATCCGAGAGCAGGGCGGTGCCGCGCAGGTCGCGGGTGCGCGCGGGCGAGTTGTTGATCAGGCGGTGGCGCTTGCCGACCTGATGCGTCTTGATCTTGCCCTTGGCGGTGATCTTGAAGCGCTTTTTGGCGCCGGATTTGGTCTTCATTTTGGGCATTTCGCGGGTCTCCTTAGGCCTGGATAGGCCGGTTCGCTTTACGAGCCGCCAAGGCATGCCCTGCCTGGCCACTCACGAAAGAGCGCGCGTCTTAAAGGGGAGATGTCGTTTTTGCAAGCGCAGCGCGCGGTTAATCGCCTGCCGTCTCGTTGCCGCCAATGAGCCCGGCCCGGTCGGTGACGCCGAAATCGCGCGAGTGGCGCTCGCCGTCGGCCAGCGCAAAGCCTTCCGCCGCCAACCCGCGCTTCAAAAGCTCGCGGACGGCCGAGGCTCGGCTCGGCATGCGGCGGGAGAAGCGCCAATTGTCCAGCGCCTCGATTTCTTCCTTGGTGAGCATGATTTGCAGCCGTTCGCCGCGCGTCAGATCCGCCATGGCACCCTCTCTTGCCCCCCTAGAAATTGTACGATTTCGGAC
Source organism: Rhizomicrobium sp. (assembly GCA_035551495.1). Classification (GTDB taxonomy): domain Bacteria; phylum Pseudomonadota; class Alphaproteobacteria; order Micropepsales; family Micropepsaceae; genus Rhizomicrobium. The sequence goes on from DASZMT010000109.1 coordinate 13,745, forward strand.
TACTAATACTAATTATACTCATTTGTGGTCGGTCCCCCATATAACGCCGACGGCAAATAGGAAGCTCCCTACCCTCTCTGCTAACTCAACATATTGAATTCATTATATTTTCCTTGAGTTCCCCAAAGCGGGCTGGCAATTTGTCGCTCGGGGGGATGGAAAGGTAGGCCAACATGGCTCTCATCGACATGGACGACACCGGCACCGCGCCGAACGATATGCACCGCCTGCGCGAGGCCAATCACCGCATCTCCAACCACCTGACGCTGATCGCCGGCATGGTGCAGATGCAGATGTCGGCGCTTGCCAAGGGCCCGTCGGTCCTGCCGCGCGACGAGGTCCGCGGCCTGTTGCAGGAAACGGCCGGCAAGATCGTCAGCATCGGGCACCTCCACCGCCGCCTCGCCGAGGCGCCGCAGGTCGACGCGGTCGATGTCGCGGTTTTCCTTTTGGAGAACTGCACCCATCTGGTGGCGTCGCTGTCGCTCGGCAACCGCATCCATATCGCGCAGCGCCTGGACTGCAATTGCCTCATCACCGCCGACCAGGCGCATCATCTGGCCTTGCTCGTCAGCGAGATCATCATGAACGCGGCCAAGCACGCCCACCCGACCGGCTTGCCGGTGCAGATGTCGATCGCCTGCCGGCACGACGAAATCGGACGAGTGGTGATCGAGATCAGCGACGACGGCGTCGGCTTGCCGGAGGGCTTCGATGCCAACAAGGGCGGCGGGGTCGGCTTCCGCCTGATCCGCTCGCTGGCGCAGTCGCTGAAGGCCGAGCTGCAGGTGGAGTCGGACTCGCTGGGCCTCTCCTTCATCGTCACCTTGCCGCCGGTGCGCACCCCGGTCGCTGCAGCAGCGCGATAAATTTTCTTTATGACGCGGGGGCGCCGGAATTTCGTCTAAATGGTCCGCCACGAGTGCGGCCCATCATGACCCTGCGTTCTCTTCTCCATCGCCTGCGCCAGATCGATGCCTGGCTGATCGTCCCCGCGCTCCTCGTCGTCGTCTATGGCGAGCTGGCGCACAATCCGATGCTCGGCCGGCTCGAATTCCACATCTGGGACAAGGCGCTGCACTTCACCGCCTATTTCGGCCTGTCCTTGATGGCGGCGATCGCGGTGCGCGCCGACCGGCGACTCCTGTGGTGGGCCATCGGCCTGATCGTGATGGGCGAGACGCTCGAGATCGTTCAGGGCATGACGGGCCGCGACAACGACATCTATGACGAGCTGGCGAACAGCCTCGGTGTGCTGACCGGCTCCGGCCTCGGCTGGGTCGGCGTGCGCCTGCTCAGGCTACGCAAAATCCTCGAAGACGGCTCGGAGCGGACGGGTTAGACTTTGCGCCGAAGCATTCCCGGGTTCGTCATGTTCAAGGAATTCCGCACCTTCGTGATGCGCGGCAGCGTCATCGACCTCGCGGTCGGTGTGATCGTCGGCGCCTCGTTCACCGGCATCGTCAACTCGCTGGTCAAGGACGTCCTGATGCCGCCGATCGGCCTGGTGCTGGGCGGCATCGACTTCTCCAACTTCTTCGTCGTCCTGAAGGGCAGCCGCGCCGTCACCACGCTGAAGCAGGCGGCCGATGCCGGGGCCGTGACGCTGAATTACGGCCTCTTCCTCAACACGATCTTCAACTTCCTGATCGTCGCCTTCGTGCTGTTCCTCTTGCTGCGCCAGATCAACCGTCTCAAGACCCCACCGCCCGACGCACCTCCCGCCGAAGTGCCGGAGGACATCCGCCTCCTGCGCGAGATCCGCGACGCGCTGACTGCGCAAAAGGCATGAAGCGCCTGTTGCTCGCCGCGCTGTTGCTCACCGCGTCGCCGGCGCTGGCCGACGACACGGCGGCGATGCATGCGGCGGCGGATGGGTTCTACGGCGTCTACAAGGGCTTTCACCCGTCCGACGGCGTGCCCGACGCGGCGGGTTTGGCGAAGTACCGGCCGTTCCTGTCGGACAAGCTGGTGACGCTGCTGGATCAGGCAGGCCGTGCCGAGGCAGCCTTCGCGGCGAAGAACAAGGACGCGCCGCCGCTGGTCGAAGGCGACATCTTCACCTCGCTGTTCGAGGGCGCGACGACCGTCACGGTCGGCACCTGCTCCGGCAATCGCGCCAGCGGCCAATGCACGGTGACGCTCAGCAACGCCCCACCGCGCGAAAAGCCGGTGAGCTGGACCGACACCGTCTATCTGGTGGACACGCCGGCCGGCTGGCGGGTCGACGACATCGGCTATGGCGGCAACTGGGATTTCGGCAACAAGGGCCGCCTCAGCCAGACCTTGGGCGAGGTCCTGCACTTCCAGTAACCGCCAACATTTCCAGTAACCGAAGGGCGGCTCGAACGAACTGGATGCCCGAAGGAGAACGACAATGACCGACAAGAAAACCGACCAGGAGTGGAAGGCCGAACTGAGCCCCACCCAGTATCACGTGCTGCGCGAGCACGGCACCGAGCGTCCGGGCTCGAGCCCGCTCAACCACGAGAAGCGCGCGGGTGCGTTCATGTGCGCCGGCTGCGGCGCGCCGCTCTACGACTCCACGGCCAAATATGAGAGCGGCTCGGGCTGGCCGAGCTTCTACAAGGCGAAGGAGGGCGCGGTCGCGACCCGCTCCGACGCCAGCCTCGGCATGATGCGCGAGGAAGCTTTGTGCGCCAAATGCGGCGGCCATCTCGGCCATGTCTTTCCGGACGGGCCGCAGCCGACGGGCTTGCGCTACTGCATGAACGGCGCGGCGCTGAAGTTCGAGCCGAAGGCGTAAATGTGACCACGTTCGCCGCCGAGCGGCCGACCGGAACCAAGACCGAGGTCTACCGCGAGCTGGCGCAGATGGCCGAAGGCCTCTTCGCCGGCGAGCGGGACGCCATCGCCAATGCCGCGAACCTCTCGGCGCTGATCGCGCACGGCCTCGCCGATCTCAACTGGGCGGGGTTCTATTTCCTGCGCGATGGCGCGCTGGTGCTCGGGCCGTTCCAGGGCAAGCCGGCCTGCATCCGCATCGCGCTCGGCCGCGGGGTCTGCGGCACGGCGGCGGCCAAGCGCGAGACCGTCTTGGTGCCGGACGTCGCGTTGTTTCCCGGCCACATCGCCTGCGACGCGGCTTCGCGCGCGGAGGTGGTGGTGCCGCTGGTGCGCGACGGCAAGGTCTTGGGCGTCCTCGACCTCGACAGCCCGATCCCGAACCGCTTCGACGACGCGGATGCGCGGGGGTTGGAAATGCTTGCCGCGCTGTGGATCGCCGCAAGCGATCCGATTTAGCCGCAACTCCCTCTGTCATGCGCCGCATTCGCGGCGCATGACAGCGGTGGTGCGGTAAGCTTTACTCTTCCGGCTGACCGGCGGCGTGGGCCGCGGTCGAGGCTTCGGCGGCACGCAGTTCGTCGCCCTCGGGGCCGTCCAGCGCGGCTTCGGCCGCCTTCGCCATGGCGGGGATCTTCGCGCGGTTCTTGGCGATGAACGTCTCTTCCGCCCGGTCGAAGCGTTTGGTGGCCTTGTAGTTGCCCTCGCCGCCGCCGCGGGCGGCCTTCTTCTTCGCTGTCTTTTTGGCCGGCTTCTTCGCGACCTTGGCCTTCCTGGCGACCGGACGCTTGGCGGCCTTCGCCTTCACGGCCGTCTTTTTCTTCGCTTTCCTGGCGACGGTCTTCTTCGCGGCCTTCTTGGCGACGCGCGTCTTGGCCCGCTTCGCGACTTTGGACTTCTTCGCGACCTTGGATTTCTTCGCTGCCTTCTTCTTCCGGACTGCCATGTCCCACTCCTTGGTTCGCAAATCGAATCGGAACGACTCAATCAGCGTGGTTGTTCCGTGTGGCAGTGAAGTGAAGGCTTGCGATCAACGCAAGTCCAAAAACGAGCGAGCCCGCACCGAGCAGGATCGCACCGTGTACGTCGTTGTCCGAGACGATGAGCGCGGTGGCGAGCGGGCCGAGCGCGCCGGCCAGCACTTGCGTGGCGCCGCCCATCACGGCGGCTTTGCGCGACGGGTCGGCCTCGATCAGCATCGGCACCAGGAAGGCCGAGACCAGGATGCTCACGAAGCCCTGCGCCGCGTTGGCGGCGATGAAGCCCGAGGCCCCCGGATGCAGCAGGAAGACACCCCAGGTCGCGACGAAGATCGCGCTCGACAAGAGGAAGACCGCGAAATAGCGCACGCGCCCCGCCATCGCCGTCGCCGCCAGGCCGCCCGCGATCTGGGCGGCGAGCGAGATCCACACCGCCGTGTCCGCAACGCTGGGCGCCAAGCCGGCCTGCGTCGCCAGCGGCTCGAGATAGATGCCGGTGGTTGCGGTCGCGGCGATGTAGATGAGGGTCGCGAAGATCGCGAACAGCCCGCGCGGCGGCGGCAGGCCGTTCGGCTCGTCGCCGGCCAGCGGTGCGAAGGACGGCGAGACGAAAAACGCGATGGCGATCCCCAAGACGCCGCCCAGCGCCAGCGCGATGAAACCGCCATCGGCATGGAAGGCCGGCAGCACCCACTCGCCGAAGCCGAAGGCATAGATCATCTGCCCCGCCGTCAGCACGGTGAAGAAGATGCCGGCCCAGCGCTCCGGCGTGCGCGTGCGCGCGATCATGCCGATGGTGATCCACAGCAGGATGCCTTCCGGCACGCCCGCCAGCGCGCGCTCGACGACGATGGCGATCCCGTGGCCGCCGAGGCTTGCCAGGTTGAGCCCGGCGAGCGCGATGCTGGCCGCCGCCGCGATCCATTTGAGATGGCGGGGCGGCAGCAGGATGCCGGCGGCGCCCGTCACCACCCCCATGATCAGGCCTTCGCAAGCCGCGGCCGGACCGAACATCGAGGCGGCCAGGCGGCCCTCCTCGCGCAGCGCGCCATAGAGTGCCGGCAGCACGCCCGCCATCAGCAGCGAGACGACGCCCAGCAGCAGTGCCGCGATGGCCTCCGACAGCGGCGTGTCGGGGCCGACCGCGTCTTCGACGGTGTGTGGGTGGTGCGTCGCGCTCACGCTCTATTGCCGCGCCACTTCCACGCGGCGGTTCTGGGCGCGCCCGATTTCGGTGTCGTTGGCGGCGACCGGCTTGGTCTGGCCGAAGCCTTGCGTCGAGAGGCGCCCGGCATCGATGCCGCCCGCCACCAGCGCCGTCTTCACCGACGCCGCACGCCGCTGGCTGAGATCGAGATTGTGCGGCGCGTTGCCGGTTGAGTCGGTATGGCCCTCGATCGAGACCTTCCACGCCGCGTTGGCCTTCAGCGCCGCGAGCAGCTGGTCGACCGCGGGCTTGGCGTCGCCGCGCAAATGATCGCTGTCGGTGTCGAAGTTGATGCCGTAGAGCCGCACGCGGCCTTCGGCGGCGAGCGCCGTCGCGACCTGGTTGGCGCTGGCGCCGGCGGGATTCCAGTTCGGGCACGACCCGATCTTGTCGCTGACCTTCTTCAGGCTCCAGTCGGCGTGCCATTCGGTCTCGCCGGCGTTCTGCCACCAGCCCTCGAAGCCCTTACCGTCGCGGCGCAGCACCATCACGGCCGGACCGCTGGAATTGGTCTGGTGCCAGGTCAGGCGCATCAGCATTCCCTCGGCGCCGCCCTGGACGAGGCCGCCGTCATGCTCGTAGCAGCCCGTCAGGCTCGCGCCGGTCTGCTGCAGGTGGAACAGGCCATAAGCGCCGCCATTGTACGTGCCCGACAGATTGGCCGGCATCGGCGTGTGCGTGAGCTGCTTGCCGAAGGCGCGGAATTCCATCAGCTCGGTGTAATCGGGATCGCCCTGGTTGCTCTTGAGGGTGAGCCGGATGTAACGGCCCGTGCCCGGCTTGGCCAAGGCGAAGCGCTGGCGATCGGCTTTGACCTTCAGCGTGACGGTGGTCAGCGGCGCGAAGCCCGTCGCGGTGTCGGAGATATCGACCGCGATCTCCTTGGCGCCGCGCTTGCCGTCGTCGCCGTCGACCGAGGCGTTGTCGAACTCGAGCGCATGGATCTCGGAACGCTCGGGCAGCGAGATCACGATGACAAATGGGCCCTTGGCATCTTTCACCGGCGCCCAGCCGGTGGCGCTGTTCTCGTCCGTGACCCGGTTCGCGGTCCAGCCGCCGCCATAGTCGGACGAACTGCTCTCGACCAGCGCGCCATTGGCGAAGGCGGTGAGGTTGATGTCGGCCGGCGCGGATGGTGCCGGCGGCGCGGCCGTGGCGGCGCCGAGCGCGAGCAGCACGGCGGCGAACGCGAAGAATCTGGCCGTCATGATCTCCTCCCCGAGATTTGCGCCAGCATCTAGTAAGCGGCGTGGAGGCGCAAACCGAACACCGAGGCCGGTCCTCGGACGGCGTCGTAGCCGGGGTGGTCGATGAACTGGTAGTCGAGCGACACCGTCAGCCATTTGGTGGCCGCGGCGCTGTAATAGGTCTCCAGGATCGCTTCGTCGCCATAGCGCGGCAGGGCGCCGTCGCCGATCAGGATGCCGAGTCCGCCGGCGCGCAGATAGGCGCTCGCCGCATGCGAGATCCCGTTGTCGACGCCCGCGATGGCGACCGTGTCGTCGGGCCGGCCCCAGTCCGCGCCCTTCAGCGACAGGCCGAGCGCCACGGTGCGGTTGATCTCGGTGAACTCGAACGCCTCTTTGCTGCCGTCGTTGAGACCGGCGCGCATGAAGGCGGAAAGGTCGTCGGTCAGCCCCTGTTCGGCGTTCAGCGCGAAGCCGGCACGGTCGGACGGCTTGCGGACCAGGGAGACGTCCGGCGTGGCGTGCGTCGCCGCGCCCAGCGCCACGGCGTCGTTGTAGCTCGCCATGCGTCCGCGGTTGAGGAAGCCGAGCAGCTTCACCGTGCCGTCCTGGCCGAAGAGCTTGTAGCGCGCCTCGCCCTCGGCATCGATCTCGTATTGGCCAAGGCCGCGCACCAGCTGCGTCGTGTTGGGTACGCGCGACAGGTCGAACAGGCCGGCGCGCAGCGTCCACCAGTCCTGCGTCCACTCCGCCGTCGCGCCATAGGTGTAGCCCCAGGCATCGGCCGCGTAGTCGAAGGTGCCGGTGTCGATCAGCGACCAGTTGAGGAAATCGCCGCGCGGATCGTGCGCCAGGCTGTTGGCGTCGAACACGTCGCCGACGGAGAACTTGCCGCCGGTCAGCACCAGCGTGTTCGCGGTGTGGGATCCGGCGACCTGGTTCTGTGCGTCCGCGACGTCGACATTGTCGCCGCCGAGATCGAAGGTCTGGCGGAAGAAGAGCCGCTGCAAACGGATATAGGGCTCGTTGGCGCCGACCTTGTAGGCCTCGCCGCTCGGAAAGCCCGCGGCGCCGAGCGTGTCCGACAGCCCGAAGCCCTGGTCGATCTCCAGATTCGCATAGACCTCGCCGCCGTCCCACAGCCGCCGCCCGGCGAACAGCGTGGCGTCGATCGTCTCGCGGCCGTTGGCATCGGTCTTCAGGCTGTTGGCGCCGGTGAAGGTGGCATGAAACTCCGGCTGGAGTTGCCAGACCAGCGTCGACTGGACATGGATCGACCAGGCGTCGTCGGCATGCGCAGCGGTTGAAAGCAGAAGCGCCGTGAGCAGCGCGAGTCCCCGTGTCATGGTTGCGAATCTCGCATGACCATCCGGGCCGCTCAATCATTCGCTTGTAACAAATGTCGGTGCTGTGACCGGAATCGAGAGTTAGCTCCTTCACCATGGCGGCTCTCACCCTTCGACAAGCTCAGGGTGAGGTCGGTGGTGAAATCCTCATCCTGAGCTTGTCGAAGGATGGCCGCGAGTCACGGCCGCAGCGCCGCCAGCAAGTCATATGCCCTATTCACCAGCACCGAGAAATGGCCCTCGTCGTGGTAGAACGTCGCCGTCGCGTCGTGCAGCCGCCGCGCCATCAGCCGTGCCGGCCCGATCGGCATGATGCGGTCCTCATGGCCGTGCCACACGAAGATGCGCGGCGTTTCGATCTCGCGAATGTCGAAGCCCCAGGGCCGCACCAGGCGCTCGATCTCGGCGCGGTTGCCGGCGCCCGACTGGCGCGCGGTCTCCATCATCGTGCGGGCGAGCACGCCGCGCAGGCTCTCGATCTGCATCAGGCGGAAGTCCTCGCCGCCCAACCAGCGCGCCACCATCATCATGCGATGGCGCACGCTCTCTTCGTCCGGCACGCCGTCGGGGCGGAAGCGCTCCAAGCGGCTGCGCAGATAGCGCGGGAAGCGATAGGCGATCCACCAGGCGAGGCGGCGCACGCGCGGTCCCTTGCGGCGCGCCACTTCCGGCGGCGGCACCGCGCTGACCAGCGAACAGGCGAACACCCGATCCTTCAGCGCATGCGCGCAGGCCAGCGCATAGGGGCCGCCGGCCGACATGCCTTGCACCGCGAAGCGGTCGATGCCGAGCTGATCGGCGGCCTCGGCGATGTCGGACGGCCAGTCGAGCAGCCGGTCGCCGTCATGCGGATCGGAATAGCCGACGCCCGGGCGGTCGAAGGCGACGACCCGCAGTCCCAGTCTGTTCGCCGCATCCTCCAGGATCAGCGCTTCGAGCCGTGACGAGCCATGGCCGTGGAAATGGAACACCGCCGGCCCGCCCGCCTTGCCGACGTCCAGATAGGCGAGCTTGCGCCCGTCTTTCAGCGTCAGCGCGGCATAGGGCTCGGTCAGGCCTCGCTCGCCCATCACGCCACTTTCGTGTTGATCGTGTTGCCGGTCTTGAGCGCCAAGGTCACCGGCGTCCGCTCCGCGATGTCGGCGAGGCGCGCGCGCTGTGTCTCGTCGAGATCGCCCTCGATGTGCAGCACGCGCTCGATGCGGAACGCCTTGTCGTCGCGATAATATTCCAGATCGACGCCGAGGCCGGCCAGCTTCCAGTCCTTGCGCTCGGCGTACATGCGCAGCGTGATCGCGGTGCAGGCGCCCAGCCCCGCCAGCACCAAGCCGAACGGCGAGACGCCGGCGTCGGCGCCGCCCGCGCTTGCCGGCTCGTCGGCGACGAGGTCGTGATGTCCGGCGCGGATGTCGGTCCGATAGCGCGCCTCGGCCAGCTTCGCCTGCGCCCGCGCGACGAGGCGCGTTCCGCTCTGCTGTTCGCTCATGGACGGGTCCTTTAAGGTCCGTCGACCTTATACCCGTGCGCGCGCAAAAGTGCAGGCACCCCTTGCGGCCCGGCCAAATGCGCCACGCCGACCACCACGAAGAAGTTGCGATCTTCGTTCAGCATGCTCTCGATCTGGCGGGTCCAGTCGTGGTTGCGTTCCTGCAGCCGGCGCGATTCCTCGGGAAGATCGTTCAGCCCGGCCGCGATCAGCGCCGCCGTGCGGTCGACGTCGCCGCCGGCCCAGGCATCGACGAAACGCTGCTCGCGCGCCGCCTGGTTGGGAAAATCGGCGAGCACGGTCTTGAGTTGCGTCACGCCCGGGCTGGGATCGGCGCCGGCCAGGAACTCGAGCTGCTGGCGCGTCGTGTCGAGATAGCGGATGTCCTTGCCGCGCGTCTGCGCAAACAGATGCGCCTCGCCCTCCGGCGTGTGATCGGCGGAGTAGTTGCGGCGGTACATCGCCTGCACCGTCAGCACGACCTCGGCGAGCCAGGGGCGCTTCTGGTCGAGGTTGCCGGCCTCCATCCCAGCCATGCTCAGGGCACGCCGGTAGTCGCGCTTGCTGGCCTCGTCGTCGAGCATCGCGTTCAGCGTCTGGCCGCGCGGCAGAAGGCCCTTGTCGAGGATGAAGCGCGTCGCCTCGTCGCGTTCGCCGGCGCCGGTCGCAACCTCGAAGACGAACGTGTCGGCGCCGACCATTGCCTTGTCGATCGCCGGATTATGCCATTTGGTGCCGGGCGGCAGCAGATGCAGCGAGGCGACCAGCGTCACGCTGCCCTTCGGTCCGTGCGCGGTCCACAGCGCCGGATGCGCATCTTGCGCCTGGGCCGCGCCCATCAAGAAAAAGGCTGCCAGGAAAAGCAATCGCCGCATGTCGTCCCTTCAACCGATGCGCCAGACGATATCGTCGCCGCGCCGCTGTGTCGTCAATGTCAGGGCGCGATTATGCACGGCCGCCATGCCCTCCCAAAGCGCGTTCCAGGCATCGAACAGCGCCGCGTCGTCCGTGACGCCGTACAGCAGCCGGTGCCCATGCTGCACGACGGTGTCGCCTTGCACTTCGATCGTTTCGCCCTGTGCCGCCGCCAGCGCGCCGAGCAGCCGCGCGAAGCTCGCCGCATCGTTGCCGGTGACGCCCAGCGCCCGCGCCGTCTCGTCGTAATATTGCAGACCGATCAGCCGCGCCGTGCGCTCGATCAATGCGCCCGCATCCGCCGCGCCGAACAACGCCAGCGCCGACGGCAGCATCGAGCGCACATATTCCATCGCATAGGAGCGCTCCACCTTGGCGAGCCGCTCGGCCGGCCAGCTGGCGCTGTCGAGTTTCGGCGCGCGCGCCGGATCGAAGGGCGGCGCGTGCTGGTCCCGGCGGAACTGGACGCGCTCGTCCTCGCGGAGGTCGCGGTCGTATTCGCAATAATAGCCTTCGAGGCCCGGATCGCCGTTGACCGTCTCGCCGGTGCAGACGAAGCCGAGGCGCGGATTGCCCAGCGTCACGCCGTTGTGGCCGTGCCAGCCATGCAGCATCGCTTCGTTGACCGCGCGCGGGATGCCGCAGATCGCGGCGCCCTGCCAGATCCAGCGGGGCGGCGGATAGCGCACCCAGGCCTTCTTGTCGCTCTCGGGCATATACTCCGTCTTCACGCCGCCCAGCGCGTTGGAGAAATAGTGGTACTGCGCGCACGCCACCGCGTCCGGAAGGCCGTCCAGGCCGAGCTTCTTCAGTCCGTCCTCGAACTTCTCCAGATGCTGACGGCGGAAATGCGCGAACACGAAGCGCCGCGCGCATTCCGCATCGCGCTGCGATACCAGCGTCAGCACGAAGCCGGTCATCAGCGCGTTGTACAGCTTGGAGACCGCGCCGTAGGCCGCCGTCATTGTGCGGCCTGGGCCGCATTGGGCAGGACCTGGACCTCGATCACCTTGATAGGGTCGACGGGCGCCTGGCCCTTCATCGGTCCGTTGTCGCCGACGGCGACGTGGCCGATTCTGTCGAGCACGTCCAGGCCGTCGACGACATTGCCGAACACCGCAAAGCCGGTGCTGTTGGCGGTGTCCGTCGGCAGCTGGTCGAGGCTGGGCGCGTCGATCAGGTCGATGAAGTATTCCGCCGTCGCACTGTTGGGGTCGCCATGCGCCATCGCGATGGCGCCGCGCACGTTCTTGAGGCCGTTGTTCGCCTCCAGCGGGATCGGCTTGTGCACCGGACGGGCATGCGCGGGCCCGTCCCAGCTGCCGCCCTGGATCAGGATGCCCGGCACGACGCGATAGATCAGCGTGCCGTCGAAGTGATGCTCCCTGGCGTAGCGCACGAAGTTCGCGACGGTGAGCGGCGCGTGCTGCTGATCGAGCTGCAGCGTGATGTCGCCCATCGAGGTGGAAATCAGCACCTTCGGCCCGGCGACCGGCGCCGGTTGTGCGGGCGCGTGTGGGGCCGGCGTCGCCGCATCGAGCGGCGGCGTGGTGTCCTGTGCCTGTGCGGCGGTCACGAGAAAGCTTGCGAACAGCAGCGGGACGAGGCGCATGGCGGGCACTCCGGAAGGCCCGCAAATCTAGGCGCGCGCCGCTTGCACGTCCATCGCGCGCGCGGCGGGCAGGATGATCGTCACGGTGGTTCCGCCGCCGACCGTGCTCTGCAGACTCAGCGTGCCGCCATGCATCTGCGCCAGCGAATTGGCCAGCGGCAGGCCGAGGCCGGTGCCGTGATGGGTGCGGCTGAGCGCGGATTCGACCTGGCCGAACGGCGACAGCACCGTCGCGATATCCTCCGGCGCGATGCCGATACCGGTGTCGCGCACCGTGATGCCGAGGCCGCCCTCCGGCGTGCGCGCGGCGCTCAGCGCCACCGTCCCGCCCTGCGGCGTGAACTTGAAGGCGTTGGAGAGCAGGTTGACCAGGATCTGCGTCAGCTTGCGGTCGTCGACGAAGATGCCGACCGGTGGGCTGGGCAGCGTCACCTCGAAATGCACGCCCTTCCAGCGGTCGCCGATGAACGTCGTCGCGTCCTTCACCACCGCGTCGAGCGTCGTCGCGCGTTCGTCCAGCACCGCGCGTCCCGCCTCGATCTTCGATAGATCGAGGATGTCGTTGATGATGCCGAGCAGATGCGCGCCCGAGCCGTGGATGTCGGCGGCATAGTCGGCATAGCGGTCGATGGCCTCGGTGCCGAACAGCCGTTGGCGGATGATGTCGGAGAAGCCGAGGATCGCGTTGAGCGGCGTGCGCAGCTCGTGACTCATATTGGCGAGGAATTCGGACTTGGCGCGGTTCGCCTCTTCGGCGCGCGTCTTGGCTTCCTTCAGCGCGATGGCGTCGCGCACCTGCACCGTGATGTCGGCGCCGACGCCGCGATAACCGAGGAAGGTGCCGTCCTCGGCAAAGCGCGGCTTGCCGGCGATGGCCGCGAAGCCCTCGTCGCCGCCATGCGCTGCGAAGCGCAGCGTCAGCGCGCGGAACGGACGGCGCTCGGCGATGGCCTTGAGCGCTTCGTCGCGATGGGCGGGATCGGCGGCCGAGTCGCGGATCATCTTCACGCCGTCGAAGTTGATCACCGCGCCCGGCGCCACGTCCATGATGTCGTAGATGCGCTCCGACATGTAGACGATGCGGTTGTCGGTGTTCATCTCCCAATACCAGTCGGACGCGACCTCGGCGTAATCGCGGAAGCGCGCCTCGCTGGCGGCAAGCTGGCGGTCGAGCCGCACCTGGCCGCGGAACAGCCGGCTGGCGAAGAAGATGCCGATGGCCCACAGCAGCACGGTGGAGACGCCGAGGCCGGCGACGACCAGTGTCGTCGCCATTCGCGCGGCCTCGCCCATATGGGTGGAGAAGGTGTTCTCGCGGTCGGTGATCCGGTTGTCGAGCGCGTCGATGCGCCGGATGGCGGCGTTGCGCGCCGCGTCGTCGAGCGTGCCGGCTGCGATGCGCGCGTGCAGCTTTGCGGCTTCGTCGATCAGCCCGCCGATCAGCGCGTCGGCGGCGCGCCAATCCGCGATCGCGGCGGCGAACGGGTGCCACCAGGAGAAACGGCGATAGAGGCGGATCAGTCCGGCGATGTCGTCGGGATGGTTCTGGCCGCGCAGGAAGCCGGCGCGCGCCGCATCGAAGTCGATCGGATCGCCGCTCAGCGCGACGCGTCCCGCGTGATCGCCGAGCGGCACGGAGAGATCGGCCTTGAACGCGGCATAGTCGGCGGCGTCCCGGAAATCGGCGTAGCGGTGCAGGTCGAGCACCGCCATCTTCTCGGCCTTGGAATAGCGTCCTTCGCCGGTGGCGTAGGCGCGGGTCTCGTTGACCACCTCGATCGCGGCCCAGCTGGTGGTGAGCGCTGCGGCCAAGAGCACGACGAACAGCCCCGCGATCAGCGCAAAGCCGCGCCACGGCGTCCGCGCGGCGCTGGTCGGCTCTGTCGGGAAAACTACGGGTTGCGGCATCTCGCCGCCGAGTTTGGCGAACGCGGTGTTAATTTCGCGTAGCCGCGATCTGCTTAACGAAAGCTTGCCGCTCAGCCGTAGGTGAAGTCCGGCTTGCTCTGTCCGACTTCGATGATGTAGCCGTCGGGATCGCGGATGTAGCAGCGCGTCTCGCCGTACTTGTCCTTCGGTTCCGTGATGAATTCGGCGCCGCGCTCCCGCCACAGCTTGTAACAGGCCTGGATGTCCGCGACGCGGATGTTCATGAAGCTGCTGACCGCGTCGGGATCGGCGGGGACGGCGAGCGTCACCGTCGGTTTGTCGGGCGTCGGTCCGCCCCCGACATTGACGATGAGCCAGGTGTTGGCGATCTGGATATAGCCCGGCGCGCCCTTGCTGTCGCCGCGGCTCAGAACGCGGCCGCCGAAGACCGTCTCATAGAACTGCGCCGAGCGTTCGATGTCGGCGACCACGAGAAAGTGCGCCACGGTGAACCCGTCCAGCGGCGGCATCTGGTAGGTCTTCTGTTCGGCCTGGGTCATGCGCGACTCCTGTTCGGATATCTGCGACGGCGTGCTTCGCGGGCGGGCGAACGCATTTGCCGCCCACCAACCCAAATGCGTTCGCCCGCATGGCGGCGCGTAGACAGGGTTGGCGTGGCGGCTGCTTACGCGCCGCCAACGAAAAATGGCGCACCGGAGAGGATGAAGGTGAGAACTTCGTGGGCGGGCAAAGTAGGGTTGGCGTGGCGGCTACTTTGACCGCCCACCAACGAAAATGGCGCACCCGATAGGATTCGAACCTATGACCTTCGCCTTCGGAGGGCGACACTCTATCCAGCTGAGCTACGGGTGCCTTCGCAGGGTCTCTATAGCCTAAGCAATGCGGGCGGGCAAAGCAGGGTTGGCGTGGCGGCTGCTTTGCCCGCCCGCCATCAAAGATAGGGGAGAAAGACCAGCGCGCCGATCACGAGGGCGCCGATCGCGGTGATCAGCACCGCGCCGGCCGCGATATCCTTGGACAGCTTCACCGAGGCGTGGAAGTCCGGCGAGACCACGTCGCACAGATGCTCGAAGGCGGTGTTCATCGCCTCCGACACCCAGACCAGCACGATGGCGACCACCAGCCAGCGCCAATCGCCGGCACTTATATGAAGCGTCAGCCCCGCCGCGATCACCACCGCCGTCGCGGCCAGATGCAGCCAGGCATTGTGCTGGGTGCGCAGCATCAGGCCGATGCCGGCGAAGGCGTGGCGGAAACTTTTCAGGCGGCCCGCGACGGTAAAGGCGGGATTGGGATTCACAGCGCCGCCAGCGCGCTCGACACGGCGTCGGTCGCATGACCCCACACCATGCGCTTCCACTCCGCCGTGTCGGGATAGAACGCGTCGCGCAGCTCGAGCCGGATCGCGGTGGCGTCCTTGTGCTTGTGGCGGCCGGGCGCGAAGCAGTGCAGCCAGTTGTCCTTGCGCAGCGCGTTGAACACCGCGCGGGTGTCGCGCGTGCCGACCTCCAGCGCCGCGAAGGTGTGCTCGACCGCCTTCAGCCAGCCGGCCACCGCCTTGTCGATGGTGCCCGAGAGCGGCGCCGACACCGACTCGCCCGCTTCGCTGGAGGCGACGCGGTCGCCCCACATCGCCTTGGCGCGCGCATAGGCGGGGCTGCCCGGCAGATCCTCGGTGATCATCTCGCCGGCGCCGAAGTCGCCGAGGCCGGTGTGGAAATCGATCACCGTCAGCTTCTTCACATGCGACAGCGTCTCGACGAACACGTCCTTGAGCATCTTGATCGACCACGCCTCGCGCGCGCCGCCGTAATAGACGCCGTCGGGATATTTGTACTGACCCTTGGAGATCGCCTCCTGCAGCGCGAAAGCGCCGTGGTCCTTGAGGAATTCGATCAGCTTCACATTGGCCGAGGTCATGCCGTCCTCGGAGACGTCGCGGGGCGAGATCGCCTCGGCGAGCCGGTCATAGGGTTCGTTCGAAGGCGGATCGGCGAAGTCGACGCAGTTGCGGTTGATGTCGGCATTGTCCTCGTTGACGCGCCGGTCCCAGGAGAAGCCGTAGGGATTGAGCGCATGCAGCAGCACGATCTTGCTGTCCTTCGGCACACGCCCGGCGAGGCCCTCGCGCACCAGCCCGGTCTGCACGCCCGAGCCGAAATAGCCCTCCACGCCATGGGTGGCGGAGATCAGCAGCAGTGCTCTCTTCGCGTTGCGCGGCCCGATCACGGCGGTGTCGAGGAACAGCGGCTTGCCGTCGCGCCCCTTCACCTCGGGATGGACGCGGCCGATGACGTCGACGCCGGCCTGCTCGCAGGCGTGGACGAAGTCGTGGCGGGCCTGGCGGTAGTCGGCGGGAAAATGCTCGGAGGGGTCGGCGCTCATGCGCTATAGTCTAGCGTCTCTTTTTCGGAATTTCGAATGTCGCCCTTCGGTGCGCTCGAAGAATTGCGAGGGCGTCCCATACGCGGCCAGGCGGCGGCGCGGGCGCGGCGTCAGGGCTATCGCGGCCATCCGATCGCGCGGTCGAACGTGCTCTACGGCGAGCCGCTGGTCGATGCGCGCGGCCTGGGGCTGGCGGGCGAGAACTACTACCACGCGACGCGCAACCCGCCCTATTGGCGGCGGATCGACGGTTCGATCCCCGACGTCCTGGTGCGCCAGACGGTGGGCGAAAAGCTCGGCCGCGTGAACGCACGGCTCGGCGCGGCGGGGCTGGAGCTGTTCCTGTTCGACGCCTGGCGGCCGCGCGCCGTGCAGGCTTATTTCCACGACGTGTGGATGCCGGAGGAGCTGAAACGCCGCGATCCGTCGCTCGCCGGCGACGCACTCCTGCGCGCGGTCGAAACCTATTGGGCGGCGCCGAGCACGGACGAGAATTCCCCAGCCCCGCATGCGACGGGCGCCGCGGTCGATCTCACGATCCGCTGGCGCGGCGGCGATGTTCTCTGGATGGGCTCGTTGTTCGACGACGCCACCGCGCTGGCGCATCGCGACCGGTTCGAGCACCTGGATGCGAACGCGATGTCCTTCTCCGACGAGGAGGCGCGCGCCAACCGGCGGCTGCTGCACTGGGCGATGGCGGAAGAGGGGTTCGAAGGCCTGCCCGACGAATGGTGGCATTTCTCCTGGGGCGACCAGATGTGGGCGAAGCTGGCGGGCGCGGACGCGGCGCATTACGGGTTGGCGCCGCACGCAATTGCGCTATGAACGCCGCAGTCGCACGGAGGCACACAATGCGGAATGCAGCAGGCTTCGTCTTGATCGGTTTTCTCGCCGCGGCGCCGGCGTTCGGCCAGATCGTGACGCCCGACCGCACACCCCCGCCCTGCAGCGGCAACAACTGCCTGAAGCCGCCGCGTCCCGTGTCGACGATCCGGCCCGCCTGTCCGGCGGGCACGGTCTATGTCCCGCAAAAAGGCGTCTGCAAGGTCCTGCCGGTCACCGGGCACGGCTGAAATACAGGTTGAAAAATACCCCCAGAAACGAAGAAGGCCCGACAACCGCCGGGCCTTCCAAACGCAACACTGCGCTGCCGGCTTACCAGCAGACGCGGTGATGGTGATGCCACGAGCAGTGGCGGTGATGATGGGAGTGCCAACGGGCGTCGGCGGTCGTGACCGAACCGACCAGCATGGCGACGGCGAAAATTCCAAGCAGTGCACGCTTCATTGTGTCCCTCCAGTTGCGGGATGAGTCCCGACGTTGGACCAAAGCGTACACCGGGTACGGCCGTTGTCCATCGCCAAGCCGCGCGGCTGTGTGATCTATTTGCGGCTGCGACCGGCGCGATGTTGCAATTACTTCAAGATCGTCCGGAACGCCCCGTCCCAGGCGGCGCCGGGCGGGTTCTCCTGGAAATAGGCGATGCGCTTGAGGTGCAGGTCGTAGAGCTTCTGGCTGGCGCCGGAGAGCTTCCTGCATTGCTCGATCAGCTCGCGCGCCTTGTCCCATTGCTGGGAGCGCAGCGACTGGAAGATGTGGTCGTGGAAGGCCGCCAGGGCGCGGAATTTGGGGCTGGCACGCATCACCGGGCTGCCCAGCATGGCATAGAGCTTGAGCGGCGCGTCATGCGCGCCGGCGGCGATGAAATCGACCTCCAGGAAGGCGAAGCCGCGCTCGGCCGCCTTGCGGGTGTCCTCGGCCACGATCACCGCCGGGCCGTATTGTGCCGACAGCGCCTGGATGCGCTCGGCCTCGACGGCACAATCGCCGGTGATCGAATAGGTCGTGCGGCCATGGGCCGAGAAACCGCCCGCGATCGCCTGGCCGGTGGCGACGCCGACGCCGATCTCGACGGGGGCGAAGGCGACGCCGTCATTGCGGCGCTCGCGCGTGATCACCTCATTGGTCTTGGCAATGGCTTCCATCATCGCGTTGGCCGCCTCGCAAGCATGGATCGCATGCTCCGGATCGTCGAGCGGCGCGTTCCAGAACGCGCTGAAGCCGTCGGCCGACAGCCGGTCGATGGCGCCGCCGCGGGCCCGCGCGACGTCCATCAAGGGCACCAGCACGCGCTGCATCAGCCGGGTGAAAGCGGCCGGATCGTCCTTGAACGACTCGCCCAGCCCGCCGAACTCGCGCACGCTGCAATTGAGATAGGTGACGGTGCGGCTGGTGCCTTCCATCTTGAGCAGTTCGGGCCTGCGCGCGATCTGCTCGATGATCCCGGGCGGCAGGAATTCGGCGAAGGCGCTGCGGATGCGGGCGCGTGCCGCCGCAACGCCGAACACGCGCACGCCCGCCGCGACCAGGAAGGTCAGCGCCAGCGCGATGGAAGGACCGAGCGCGTCGAACAGCACGTGATCGGCGGCATAGAGGCGCCAGGAGGCGAACATCGCGCCGGCGATGCTGGCCAGCGTGAAGAGGCCCGACCACAAGAGCCCGAAGCGCACAAACAGCACGATCGCCGCGATGCCGAAGATGAGGAGGCAGACCAGCTCCGCCTCGATGGCGCTGGCGGGCCGGCGCAGCGGCACGTCGTTCAGGATATTTTCGAGGCCCTCCGCATAGATCTGTCCGATGGCCCGCGCGCCGGCCGGCGTCGTCGCCATCGCATCCGGTGGCGCCAGGATCACCACGGCATGCGCCAGGCTCTCCTTGGGCAGCGTTCCGGCGTCGAGCGCCGCCGCCGACACCGCGCGCGCAGGCGCCGCGCCGGTGTAGCCGATCCAGATCGCGCCGTCGGGCGCGGTGCGCGCTTCGCCATTGCCGGTCTCGACCGCGGCGATGCCGGGCTGCGCGCCGAACAACCCGCTGTCGCCGTCGTCGCTCTTCAAGGAGAGATATTTCTTGGCCTGCAGCACGCGCAGGATCTCGGCGGTGAGGCCGGGCACCGCGGTGCCGTTCCAGCGGAAGACGAGCGGCAGACGCCGCATCGTGCCGTCGGAATCGGTGTCGAGGTTGAGCGCGCCGTCGCCCAGGCTCGCTTGCTGGACCTGCGCGATCGCGCCCGAGGCATATTTGAAGTCCGGTGCATGGCCGAACGGATTTTTGGCGCCCAGGAAACGCAGCGTCGCGCCCAGCACCGGCGGCCGCGCGCCCGGCGTGTTCGCCAGCGTGAAACCGCTCACCGTCGCGAGCTTGTTCATCGCCGCCGCAAGCGCATCGTCGGGCGAGGCCATGTCGGTCAGCGCCGCGCGCAGCGTGTCGTTCTCGGTCCCCGGCGGCACCAGCCCGACCAGGTTCTTCGGCGACGCCGGATCGGCCGCCTCCAGCGGGAAGGCGAGCACCGCCAGCGCCGCGCCCTGGTCCTTCATCTCGCCGATCAGCCTGGCCAGGGTCGCATGCGGCCACGGCCAGGGCCCGAAGCGCTTCAGGCTCGCCGCGTCGGCGTCCAGCGTGCGCACCGCGAAGCCGCTCTTGGCCAGCGTGTCCTGATAGGCGCGTGGCGCCTGGCGCTGATAGCCGTCGAACAGGGTGCCGCGCAGCCGCGTCGACAGCGTCCCCGCATCGCTGCCGAGCATGAACAGGCACAGCGCGAGCATGAGGCCGGGGAACGCCCAGATGGCGAGCGGTCTGCCCTGAAAGTTCATTGGCGAAAAATCTTCCGTTTCCCGAACGGTGAAAACGAATCCTATCAGATGTCTTCTAGGAAGAGCGGCCCGCCCGCAACACAGGCGCGCATCGGGCGCTCCCAAACCCATCGGCTGCTGTGATCGACGTGGAGATGCGCGGCATCGGCAATTTAACCCTTTGGAAATCTTGAAGTTCTAAGACGAGATCACATTATTGACGGAGCCGTCATTTTCCCTTGCCCCGTCCGAAAACGGGCGTATCCTCATATCCGGGAAAAGACCTACAGAGGCTTAAGCCTCAGCCGCAAAAGGGAGAGCATTCATGGAAAACATCACAAAGGATCCGGCCTACAACGCGGTCGATCCTCACGATTTCCCCGCGATGCTCGACACCAAGCGCTATGGCGAGCGCTCGGCGGCCTTCGACAAGATCATCAGCGCGACCCATGACCATTTCTGGGATCCGCTCGACAAGAAGTACATCGACTTCTCGATACCTTTCGACACGACCAAGGAATACCTGGTCAATCCGCAGCTCAACGGCGACCTCAAGACCGCGATCGGCGACAAGCTCGACGAAGGTCAGAAGATCAAGCTGGCGAATCTCGACACGCTGTGGTCGCTCTCCTCGATCCTGCACGGCGAGCAGGGCGCGCTGTCGCTCTCCGCCTCGCTCTGCCACATCCTTCGCGACCCGGGCGCCCAGGAATACGCCGCCAACCAGACGCGCGAGGAAGCCCGCCATGTCACCGGCTTCTCCAAGTACATCGCGGCCCGCTGGGGCGCCCCCTGCCAGGTCGGCCCGGCGCTCGGCAACCTGCTCAACGACATGGTCTCGTCGCCGCTGGTCTGGAAGAAGATCGTCGGCATGCAGATGCTGGTCGAGGGCCTCGCCATGGGCGCCTTCGCGACCTTCTTCAAGGAAGCGCGCGATCCGCTGATGCGCCACCTGATGCAGCTGGTGATGACCGACGAGGCCTTCCACCACAAGTTCGGGAAGATCTGGGCCGACCGCACCATCCCGTTCCTGTCGAAGGGCGAGCATGAGCTGATCGAGGACTGGGCGGCACAGGTGTTCCAGGTGCTGCTCTACAACCTCGGCTCGCCGGACCAGAAGGCGTGGATCTATCGCGAGGTCGGCCTCGACCCCGAATGGTGCCAGGCCGCGTTCATGGAAGCGCTGACCGACGCCGCGATCCGCGCCGACATGGCGGACGCAACCAACATCTTCCGCGTCCTCATCAAGACCCTGCTCAAGGCCGGCATCATCACCGAGCGCACCAAGCCGGTTTACGCGGCCTATATCGACATGGCCGAACTCTATGCCGAAGGCGACCGCATGGTCGGCGACGACATCGCCGAGGAGGGCATCAAGTACCTCCTCCAGCTCAACGGCGGCACCCGCCTCGGCGCCTCGCTGCTCGCGGCGGAGTAAGGCGGACCGGCTCGGCTCCGGTCGGGCTGGAGTCGAAAAACGAATAGGGCGGTGCCGGCAAGG
>DASZMT010000110.1:0-5825 GCA_035551495.1 Rhizomicrobium sp.
TGCCGCTCCGATGAACGACCGCATCCTTCTCTCTCCCTGCACGAAACTTAGCGGCAGCCCGCGAGCTGGTCCGCGGCGTTGGTGACCGTGAACGGCCCCAGCGTCTTGGCTGCTTGCTCGGCATAGCTCGGATCGACGAGCTGTTCCGGCGTCAGCTTGTTCTTGACGTAGCCTTCCTTGATATACCAATCCTGCACGTCGAGCAGGCTCGCCATGTTGAAGCGGCCGTTCGGATCGCGCGCCTGCCATGGGAATTTGTTGAGCGTGTCGTGATCGCCGGCGACCCCGTGCTTCATCATGATGTCGATCACCTCGTCGCGATTGGCGCCGTGGTGATAGGCCTGGCAGTAATCGCGCGTGCCGCGCGCCACCGCGACGAACAGCCGATGCGCGACATCGCTATTCGCCTTCGCCCAATCGGAATTGACGTCGTAATGCACGACCGTCACCGGCGCCGGCTTCAGGTAATCGTCGGTGTTGATCCAATTGACGCCGAGCCCCTTCTCGATGATGAGATCGCCGAACGGCGGCACATCGACCGCCGCATCGACCGCGCCGTTTTGCAGCGCGACGCCCATCTGCGGGAAGGAGATGTTCTTGATATCGACATCCTTGAAGTCGAGCCCGGCGCTGCCGAGCACCTTGTAGAGGTCGTAGCCGATGATCGAGCCGGGCGCGTTGAGGGCGATCGTGCGGCCTTTCAGATCGGCGACCGTCTTGATCTTATCCTTGACGGTGTTGTTCAGCAGGATGTGGTGATTGAGCGGCGTCGAGCCGCCCTCGAACGCCATGATCACCGGCATGTCTTGCGCCACGCCGTTCCAGAACGCGGCGGCGAGACCGCCTTGCGCGACCTGGACCTTGCCGCCGGCGATGAGCGGCATCGCCGTGCTCACCGAATCGATGTTCTGGAGCTCGGCGTCGATGCCTTCGTCTTTGAAGTAGCCCTTGCTGTCGGCGATGTAGGTCGAGCCCGAGGCGATGGTCGGGACGACCGCCAGCACCACGTGGGTCGGCGTATCCGCCGCCGCGGCCGGCTGATTCAGCGCAAATGACAAGGAAACGACAGAAGAAACAGCCGCGAGGCTGGCGAAAAAACGATTGAGCGGGCGCAGTGGAACCTCCCCTCGGACCAGCGTCACCCGTTGACGCCGCCGGTCCTTAACAAGCGGCGATCCTTGTGGAGTTTCAAAGCCTTGTCAAGGCGACGCAAGCGTTGCCATGGCTCGAAACGGGTGGGAAATGGCGGCCACGCAGCGTGTCCTGCGTGATTCTACGAATGGACAGGGAAACGCGGAAGGCGTTGCGTCATGGACCGCGGCAGCTGCATGCCGCCCCGTCCGCTGCTGTCTTGGATAGAACTTGGCGACCGCGCTTTCGTCCCCATTCGACTTCGACCAACCGTCCGTCCCGCGGGCGCGCGATGTCGCGACCCTCAGCGACCCCGCGGTCAGCGCGATCTTCGCCTATTGGAACAGCAAGCGTGGCACGCGCCGTATGCCGAGCCGCGCCGATCTCGATCCGGTCGAGCTGCGCAGCCTCGTCAACAACATCAGGCTCTTCGACGTCGTCCAACCCGATGTCGCCGCGTTTGGACCCCGCTATCGCGTGCGTCTTGTCGGCCGTGACATCGTCGCATTCGACGGCCGCAATACCGCGGGCAAATGGATCGGCGAAGGCCGGCCGCCGGATATCGCCGCACAGGTCAATGAGGTTCTCACGAGCATCGTCACCGGTGGTGCGCCCCGCTTTCGCGCCGGTCCCGTTTATTGGAGTCGCGACAAATCCTATCGCCGATTCGAATCATGCTTCCTGCCGCTGTCGCCCGACAACAATAGGGTCAACATGATCCTCAACGCGGTGTCTTTCGCCCCCCTACGCGCGAGGCGTCAAAACGCCACTCCCTCCGTTCTTTCGAACGGAGGGAGCTGACGGCGCGGCGATGGAAGCCGCGCGGCTCGCGCTCAGCGCATCTTCAGGATGATGACGTGGTCGTTGCTCGGATCGGTGACCGGGCGCAGCTTCTTCACCGCATCTGCCGTCACCGCCGGGGCGCCATTGCCCCAGGCATTGCGCACGAAGCTCACGACGCTGGCGATCTCGTCATCGGTCAGCTGCACGCGGTATAGCGGCATGCGATAGCTGTCCGGCACGCCTTTGGCGACGATGGTCTGCGCGCCGTTCAGCACGAGGTTGACGAGCGAAGACGGATCGTTGTCCATGACGACCGGGTTGCCGGCGAGCGGAGGCAGGAACGGCACCTGGCCTTTGCCGTCGGCGCCATGACAGGTGAGGCAATAGCCGTTGTAGAGCTTGCCGCCGGCGTCGAGCGACTTGCCGGCCTGCAACGCCGTCGTCGTCGCATTGTCGTAGGTGTAAGCCGCTTGCTGCGTCGTCGGCGACAGCGCTTTCAGATACGTCGCCATCGCGTTAACGTCGTCGTCGTTGAGATAGGGCGTGCTGTTGTTGACGACGTCGATCATCGAGCCGAAGGCCACGCCCTTGTTGTTGTGGCCGGTCTTGAGGAAGGCCGCGACGTCGCCGTGCGACCAGCTGCCGAGACCGGTCCGGGCCTCGCCGCGCAGGCTCGGCGCATACCACGCATCGAGTTCGGCGCCGCTGAGGAAGGTTGTGCTGCTGGCGTCGAGCGCTTTTTCCTGGAAGGCGATACCGCGCGGCGTGTGGCACGCGCCGCAATGCTCGAGCCCTTCGATCAGATAAGCGCCGCGATTCCACGCCGCGTCGTGATCGGATTTCTGCTGGTAGACGCCCTTATCCATGAACAGGACGTTCCAGATCGCGAGCGGCCAGCGCCAGCCCATGATGCCGGTGATCTCGCTCGGCTTGTTCGCCTGTTTGACCGCCGGGACCTCTTTCATGAAGAAGTCGTAGAGCAAGTGCATGTCGTCGTCGGTGACCTTGGCGTAGGACGGATAGGGCATCGCCGGGTAAAGGCGGTGTCCGTCCTTGGCGACGCCTTGACGCACGGCGCGCTCGAAATCGTCGTAGCTGTAATCGCCGATGCCCGTCTCTTTATCGGGTGTGATGTTGGTCGAATAGATGTTGCCGAGCGGCGTGCCCATCTTGAGGCCGCCGGTATAGGCCTTGCCGCCGGGAACCGAGTGACAGGCGATACAATCGGCGGCGCGGGCGACGTACTCGCCCTTGCTCGTCGGCGGCGTGGTCTGCCCGGCTGTCGGCCCGGTTTCGGCCGGCGGCGCGCTGGCCTGCGCGCTCGGCGACGATTGCGCCCAAATCTGATGCGCTGGCGTCAAAGACGCCGCGCCGAGCACGAGAGAAGCGACGGCGAGAAATTTCATGCGGTTCATGTGACCCCACCCTAGCCCGAGGTTCTTGTTATCGCGCGCGGCCGACGACCGGCGCGCAGCTTCGATAAGAACGCGGGGTCGTCGGTGAAAGACGACCCCGCGCGTTTACGCTTCGCGTCGGATCAGACCGTGAAGGACAGATCTTGGTCCATGATCGGCAAGCTGCGGATGCGCTTGCCGGTGGCGGCGAAGATCGCGTTCGCGACCGCGCCGCCGATGGGCGGAACGGCGGGCTCGCCGGCGCCGCCCCATTTCTCGCCGCCGCTCGCCAGGAGATGGACGTCGATCTTCGGCGATTGGGCCAGCCGCACCATGCGATAGGTGTCGAAATTGCCCTGCACCGCCGCGCCGTCCTTGACCTCGACCTTGCCGTAGAGCGCCGCCGAAAGGCCGAAGATCACGCTGCCTTCCGCCTGCTCGGCGATGGTCAGCGGATTGACCTGGTAGCGGGTGTCGAGCGCGACGGTGACGCGATCGACCTTCAACTCGCCCTTCGGGCTGACCGTCACCTCGGCGACTTGCGCGCAGAGACTGTCGGTGTCGTTGCAGATCGCGATGCCGCGACCGCGGCCCTTCGCCAACGGCTTGCCCCAATCGCCCTTCTCGGCGGCGGTGTTCAGCACCGCCAGCCAATCGGCTTTGCCGGCAAGCAGCTTGCGCCGCATCTCCAGCGGATCGACGTTGTTCGCAACGGCCATCTCGTCGATGAAGCTTTCGATCGCGAAGGTGTTCTGGTTCTGACCGGGCGAACGCCACCACCAGACCGGGAAATGCGTGTCCTTGATGATGGACTCGATCGACAGGTTGGGGATGTTGTAGCCGATTGTCGCGAGGCCCTGGATCGACACGAAGTCGAGACCGTTCGGCGGCAGCTTGCCGAGCGCGTTCTTGACCACCGAGCCGGTGACGGTCCGCGCTTGCAACGCCGTTACCGCGCCGTCGGCGCCGGTCACGCCCTTGAAGCGCACCACCGCCATCGGACGCAGCTTATCGTGGCGCGTGTCTTCCTCGCGCGACCAGATCAGCTTGACCGGCTTGTTCACGACCTTGGCGACCTGGATCGCCTGGATCACCTCGTCAGCCACGTCGCGACGGCCGAAACCGCCGCCCGTATAGGCGTTGTGGAGATAAATGTTCTCGCCTTCGATGCCGAATTTCTTCGCCACCGCTTCGGTCTCGTCGAGCGCGTCCTGCGTGCCGACCCAGACATCGATCCGCTCGCCGTCGAGCTTCACGGTCGCGTTCATCGGCTCCATCGGCGAATGCGAGAGATAAGGCGTCTCGTAGACCGCTTCGAAGCTCTTGCCGCCGCCGGCGCTCAGGCCCTTGTCGATATCGCCTTGCTTGCGGCCGATCACCGGCTTCTCGCTATCGAGCGCCGCCCGGTATTCGCGGAAGAACTGCGCGCTGTCGGTGCTGCCCGCGGCGCCGATATCCCATTCGGGTTGCAGCTTCGCGAGCGCTTGCCGCGCGCGCCACCACGTGCCTTCGGCCGCCACCGCGACCGCGTTGTCGAGCTTCACCACCGTGGGGTTGCCCGGCATGCCGGCGACGACCGAAGCGTCGACCGCCTTCAGCTTCCCGCCCGGAACCGGGCATTGCAGGATGGCCGCGAAGACCATGCCCGGGACCTGCGCGTCCATGCCGAACTTCGCCGCGCCGTTGATCTTGTGCACGACATCGAGACGCGGCATCGGCTTGCCGGCAAACGTCCACTGGCTCGTCGGCTTGATCGCCGGCTCTTTGTCGAGCTTGATCTGCGCCGCGTCGGAAGCAACTTCGCCGTACCGAATGGTACGGCCACTGGAAACATGCGTGATGACGCTGTTCGCCGAGCTGCATTCGCTCGCGGGCACGCCCCACTTCGCCGCCGCCGCCTGGATAAGCCGCGTACGCGCGCTGGCGCCGACCTGCTGCACGAGCTTTTGCGATTCTTTGACCGAGCGGCTGCCGTTCGAATACATCTCGCCGTAGATCTTCTTTTCGCGAAGGTTGCGGTTCGCCGAGGCGAATTCGATCTTCACCTTCGACCAATCGGCCTGCAGCTCTTCGTTCAGCATCATCGGCACCGCCGTCATGCTGCCCTGGCCCATCTCGGCCTTCTGATAACGGATCAGCACCGAATCGTCGGGGTTGATCACGATCCACGCGTTGAGCTCGTTCGGCGCCGAGGGGCTGTCGTCCCACGGATGCTCGGCGACCATTGCCGCCTGCGCCCATTGCGGCAGAGCGGCGGTGCCGATGGCGAAGCCGCCCGCGGCGGTCACGCCCGTGACGAGGAAACGGCGGCGGCTGAGAACTGAAGTCTGATTTCCGTCCATGGTCGTTCTCCCTTAGGCCTTCATCAGGTCGGCAGCGCGATGGATCGCGCGCCGGAGACGCTCGTAGGTGCCGCAGCGGCAGATATTCGTGATGTTGGCGTCGATATCCGCGTCGGTGGGATTGGGGTTCTGTTTCAAGAACGCCGCCGTCGCCATGATCTGCCCGGACTGGCAC
>DASZMT010000111.1:0-89828 GCA_035551495.1 Rhizomicrobium sp.
TCCTGTGCCCTACCGAAATTGATGCTGTTGAATTCAGGTGTTGGATCGTACAGCACCTTCGTGCAGTGGCACTGCAATCCGTCGGCCATGAGTCTCGGCCACGAATTCATATCTTCTTGCCGATAGACCTCGACAGGATGGAAATCACCTTGGACATTGACTGCAGTTTGAGCCCAGTGCTCAGGCTTATATTCAAATCCCGAAAACGTGGTCTCGCCATTGGCGGATTGCCAACCTACTCGGATAACATTTCTTTCTGAATCGAAACTGACCGATCTAATCACCCGCTGTGCCGTCGACTTACTGGGCGCAGACTCACGATGCACGGGAACCCACACTATAGGGGTCGAAACTCCCGAACGCAGGTCGACCTCGGCGACGGCCGGCGCTTCTCTCCTGGCCTTAAGATCGGCGCCCCGCACGCCGGCCAGAGGCAGGAACGTGTTGGACAGGATGACTGCGTTTCTGCCTTTTGGCCAGAATACATCGAGAGACAGGCCGGTTGCTGTAAGACCATTTGGGGCGTCGACGATGGGGCGCGATTGACCGGTTGTTAGGTCAACAAGCACGAACCGACTTCGAGATTGTAAACTCCAAGCCGTTGGATCGCCCGACCTCTTATCGGGCGTGTAACCCAAAAAGTCGTAGTGAGGGTATCTGTACTCAGCCCATACAGGAGGGGCATTCGTTGCCGGAGCGAGAATTACTGCGTGGTGATCATCGGGCGACATCCAAATGCGTCGAAACATCGGGCCAAGACGATAGGGGCCGGCAATTTTCCTTGGCACCGTGCCGGTGAGCTCCGAGGTGTACAGATCCAAGGGCGCCAGGTTGGGATCGCGTTCGTAGTATGCAAGTTCGAAAAACGGGTGACCATTCACCTCTTGCACAGTCGGACTAGCGAGAACTATGCGTGCAAAATAGGCAAGTCGATTTCCGGATATCGCATACGACTCGATATTGGTCTGAGAGTGCGTCAGCTGCCTCGCGCGCTGAGTTCGGGTGTCGGCAAGGAAGATTTGGCTTGCGCCATTGTCACCTTCCGCCAGAAAACCGACCCTGTTTGCGTCAATCCACTGGATGTCCCGTAGTCCAGCCCAGTCGTTTCTCGTTCTCAGCTCCGCAAGTATCGTAGGTTTCTGGGGGCTAGCGGCCGAAGCCCGCAAATACCTCTCAACGCCATTTGTGTCGTAGAGCAGGAGCGTCTCGACAAGCGAGTTGTCCTGAAGATCTCCCCTTACGGTATGCACCACGAATCGTGAGCCGTCGGGCGAATAAGTCGCTGTCGTACCGCGAGCGTTCGGATTCTCCGGATTGTCTGGACTGTTCACAATGCGAACCATGCCAATGGAATCGCGAACGGTGAAACACCGTTTACTCGTACTTGCTGCCGGCTCTGCCGCGCCAATCACCACGGCGGAGAGCAATGACACATATACGATTCGTCGTGTTGCGGTCGGCAGCATCGTTGTTAGGCGACCCACTGATCGCGCGCCCCTACAGCGACTTCGTTACTTGAAAGGATATCATTCGCCCAACGGCGGTGGCGTTCGCAACGTCGTATCCGAAATCAATGAACAGCGCGCCGCCGCTGGGAACACGCGGTGGGTCGGTATCCGTGATATTCTGAACGTTCAGAGTGAGCTTTAGGCCGCTCGTAAGCCAGGAGACTCCACCACTTGGAACGGCATATGCTAACTGGAGATCTTCCGTGGTCCACGACGATACGGATCCAACTGGAGTCAGAAGATTGTTTTGATGCGCGCCGACAAAGTTTATTGCAAACACGCCGCTCCATGGGCCACTGACCCAGTCAAAGCCACCGCGCATTTTCCAGTGCGGAGGGTTGAACACAGTGCCGGCGGTTTCGATTGGCGGTAGGTTAGAGGCCGACTGATAGGTAAGTTTGTCGAGCCAAGCCGCAGACAGAAACGCGGTGAGGTCTCCATAGCGTGTGGAAAAATCATAGCTGCCAGTGAAGTCGACACCGTCTGTTTGACTTGTAGCGACATTTGTCAGTCTGTCATCGAAGATCGCTTGGACGCCCGCAGCGCCCAGGCCCGCTCCGTCCACACCACCAGCCGGCAGTGCGAACAGCTGCTGTACTTGAGCAAGCGTCGGGTTTCGCGTGATGTAGGGCGCAAGCGTCGCTGTTTGGAGAAAGATATTGTCTGTCGTTCCGATAAGAGGAGGGGACGCGATTCTGTTTTTGTAGTCGATATCGAAAAACGTCGAAGACAGCGACAACCCGGGAACGTTATGCGGACGCCAATCGACGCCTGCCGTGAATGACCTCGACTTTTCAGGCCGAAGAGCCGAATTGCCGATTGCACTCAATATGAGAGTATCCGTGGTGCCAGACGGCGAGCTCGGGTCGGGCACGAGCGCGGTAAAGTATTGTTCCCCGAAATTGGAAAGTTGAGCGAGCGGCGGGACGCGATAGGAGGTTGCGTACGACCCCCGGATCGTCAAATCGTCCTGCGGTTTCCAAGCTATTCCCACCTTCGGATTAGTCGATGCCGCGAGGTCGCTGTAGTGGTCATAGCGGGCCGACACTGAAAGATCGAGCGCCTCGATCCAGGGACGCGCGTTGTCGGGTCCAACAATAGGTACGCTAAGTTCGGCGAACGCACTGAACACGGAGCGGTCCAATCCCGATCCCGCACCGCCAGGCGTGAAGTCACTGAATTGCTCATCGCGAAACTCGACACCGAGAGCACCCTTCATGCTGCCGCCGGGCAAATCCCACAGCGATCCACTCGCTTTTGCGGTCCCGGTAGCAATCGAAGAGCTGTCGGACGATACGCGCGTGAAATTGCCAAACGCGGTAAACGTGTCCTTGTCGATCTCGCGATTCGCGCCGTAAGTGCCACTGACGGTACCTGTCCAGTCGCCGACGATGGGAAAACTGAGCTCCGCATTTGCCCCTTGTTGGGTCGCTCGACCAGCAGAGTGGATCAGAGTTCCGAAAAAGGCATTGTCCTGCACGAAGGATCGTGTGCTGAAAAGTCCGTCAACCGACAACTCAACACCCGGAGCCAAATCTTGATGGCCGCTAATAAAGGCACTTTGGCGCAGCGTGTCGGGTACTATTGCAAAACTCACGGCCTGCGGCGGGATGAAATCCCTCTGATCAGCAAATATTGCAGACTGGCGCGTCCATTCGCCAGTGATCATGACATTTCCACTCGACCATGAGTGCCCGGCAAGAGCCGAGACGGATGTCTGTTCACCACCGCCGTCGGTCGTGTTGCCGTACAATGCGCTAGCTTCAGCGCCGTCGTAGTCCTTCTTGAGGACGAAGTTCATGACGCCAGCAACGGCGTCCGCACCATAAATCGAAGACGCACCATCCGTAAGAACATCAATATGATCGATCGCGCTGAGTGGAATCAGCGATACGTCAGCGAACGCACCATATTCACCTGCAGGAGCGAGTCGGTGTCCATCCAGCAGCACAAGCGTAGAACCAGCTCCAAGACCGCGCAGATCGACGGCCGTGCCTCTCGAGTTGTTGAAATTCCCTTCGATGGACAGTTGGGTTGAGCTGTCCACGTTGGCGACGTTTTGCGGCACGGTACGCAGGAATTGATCTACCGTAACGGCCCCCGTCCTATCGAGAGCGGTTCGGTCATAGACCGTGAGCGGCGATCCGACGGGAGCTTCGCCGCGAATGTTGGTTCCCGTGACAATTACTGTTTCTATCAACTCTGTACTTGCGGGAGCCGCTTCGTTAGAGGCGGCTTGGTTTTTTTTGGGTCGAACCATCAACACGCCCGAGGCGTTCACTTCCACCTTCAGGTCGGTTCCGGCCAATAGCGCATCGAGCGCCTGTTCTGCAGTATACCGCCCGTGAAGACCTTTTGTGGTTCTGCCTTTGGCAGCGTCCTCAGACATGATGATCTGTTTGGACGAGACCGCAGAGAAGTCCGTCAGAGCCTGCCCCAGGGGCTCCGCCGGGATATCAAACTGGTAGGTCTGATCGGCTTGCGCGAGCGCCACAGGAGCGCCGATCGCGTTGAATCCAAGAATGGCGGTGGTAACCAGAAGAACTCTGCGGCAGCGCGTCGATGTCATTCATGCCCCCATAAATGGCCGCGAACTCGGCGTAAGCTGCGGTCCCCCAAGAGGAAAAGACGTGCCGGAATTCGAATCCTCAGCGATGGTTTCGAAAATATTTCGCAAAAAAGTTCGCGCGCGTTCACGAACGCGGCTGCAGCAAAATCGCGTTGTCCGCGGTCGTCGTTGCCTGCACCGGAAAATAGCTCGTCACGGCGCTGACAAAGGACGAAACATCTCCTGCGTTGAACGCGCCGATGATGCGGATCGACGCGATCGCCGGGTCCACCTGAATGGGATGATCGGTGTAACGATTTTCGCGGGCGACGGCCTCGGCCAAGGTGTCACCGTTGAAGACGAGCCGGCCGCTTTGCCAGGCGCTGGCAACTTCGAGATTGGCCAGCTTTATCGTCGGACGCACATCGGCGGTGGCAACCAGCTCTTCGCCAGCCTTCATGGATAGGGATCGAACGGGGGCGGCAATCTCGTGAACCGAAGGTTGTGGATCGGCGTTCTTCACAACGATCTTGCCGCGGATGAGCGTGACCAGGACTTTGGCGCCGATCTTTTCAACATCGAAAGCTGTTCCGACTGCAACAACAGTTTCGTTACCGGCGGTGACACTGAACGGTCGTGTGATGTCATGGGCGACGTCGAAACGGGCGCGTCCGTGATCGAGCACCAGCTGACGGGCACTTTTCAGATAGCGGACGCGGACTTCGGAATCGGAATCGAGAGCGACTTGCGATCCATCGGAAAGAACCACCGTGCGCCGTTCGCCGATCGCTGTGGCATACACGTCCGGGGCGGTCACCAAGTAATACGTGAATGCGGTGCCCCCCACCATAATCCCGACCATGACCGCCGCGGCGCGGCCCACCCATTTTCGGGAGGACCAGCGGCGGGTACTGACCGCGCGCGCGTGCCGCAACGCGGCTTGGCGCATATCCAGCAACTGCGGATCAACAGCGAAATCCTTAGCGGCCGCCCACGCCGTATTCACGCCCTCGAATGCGCGTTCGTTGGCGGGGTCAGAAAGCCAAGACTGGAATTCTTCCGAGACCTCCAGCGAGGGATCGTCGGCAAGCCGCAATTGCCAGGCGCTCGCCTGTGTATAGCGCTGCTGTTCGTCATGAGAAAGGCAGTCGAAACGCTTCATGGCCGCGAAAGCCTCGCACCCAGATGGTTGAGCGCTTTCATGATGTGCTTTTCCACCGCACTCACGGAGATCCCGAAGAGCTTGGCGATATCGCCCTGATGCATGTGCTCGACCCGGGCGAGGATGAAGATATCCCGCGTGCGTTCGCTGAGCGCCTGCAAGCCCGTCACCAATTCTCTGAGGGTGTCCTTACCGGCTAAGACGCGCTCCGGATCGCGATCCTCAACGAGATTGCGCGGCGATTGCGCCGCAGCTGCTGCCGCATCGAGGCTGTGGTGCGCATCGGTGTGATGGGTGGCGCGCAGACGCGCCCGATCTTTGAGGAGATTGGCGGCCGTTACAAAGAGATAGGCCTGCACCGCTTCGGGCTGGCTGTTTTGCCGCGAAAGGCGGGCGAAGACCTCTTGGGTCAAGTCCTCGGCTTCTGCCCGGTCCGCAACCCTGCGAACAAAATAGGCAAGCAAAGGTGTGCGAAAGCGGGTGTCGAGTTCAGCCCAGCGCTGGGCGTCCTCCTTCCCGGTCTTCGGCTGCGTGGTCACGAAAGACCCTCCCGGACACGAGGATAGGTCAGCGCCGCGCCAAACCGAAGAAAACTAAAAAGTGAGGATGTTGTGTTGGGCCACGTCTTTGTAAGATTGGGCTGGGCAGCGGCGGCCAGCCGCGGCTCTCATTGGCCGACGACCCGCCCGGGACCCAACCGTAGCGCCGTCACCCCGACCACGAGGGAAGAAGACGGGCGCATAAGGCCGTAAGGCTCCCTTCCTGGACGAAGTTCGTGATCGCTGCGATATCGGGCGCAAAGTAGCGGTCGCGCTCGTAGGGTTTCACGACAGAGCGAATACTGTGCGCCGCGTCCTCCAAAGGCGGTGACGATTTCAGCGGCCGGTGAAACTCAAGGCCCTGTGTCGCTGCCAACAGCTCGATCGCGGCGACGGTCGCGGCATTTTGCGCCATGTCGAGCAACCGGCGCGCGCCGTGGGTTGCCATGGAGACATGATCTTCCTGGTTGGCAGAGGTTGGCACGGTGTCGACCGAGGCCGGGTGGGCAAGCATGCGGTTCTCCGCCACCAACGCGGCCGCGGTGACCTGCGCGATCATGAACCCCGAATTGAGGCCGGACTCCTGAACGAGAAACGCCGGGAGCCCACTCATCTTTGGGTCGACCAGAACGGCCACGCGGCGTTCAGAGATATTTCCGATCTCCGCGAGCGCAAGCGCGAGTTGGTCGGCCGCAAAGGCGACGGGTTCGGCGTGGAAATTGCCGCCCGAGACGACTTCGCTGTCCGACAGAACGAGCGGGTTGTCCGTCACGCCATTGGCCTCGATCTCGAGGGTGCGTGCGGCCGCACGCATAACATCGAGGACCGCGCCCATCACCTGCGGCTGGCAGCGAAAGGAGTACGGATCCTGAACCTTGTCGTCAGCACCAGGCGCCCGATGGGACTCGCGGATGGAGCTGTGCGCCATCAGCTCGCGCAGTTGGGCGGCAACGGCGATCTGACCCGGCTGTCCACGCAACGCGTGGATGCGGGCGTCGAACGGCACATCGGAGCCCTTGAGGGCATCGGTGGACATCACGCCAGCAACGATGGCAGCAGCAAAGACCTTTTCCGTCTCGAACAACCCGGCCAGTGCCAGGGCGGTCGACACCTGCGTGCCGTTGAGCAGGGCTAGCCCCTCCTTGGGACCGAGCACCAAAGGGGCAAGTCCCGCGTGATCGAGCGCCGCCTGTGCGGGCACGATCTCGCCCCGAACACGCGCCTCGCCGATCCCTAAGAGCACCGTGGCGAGATGCGCCAGAGGCGCGAGATCGCCCGATGCACCAACCGAACCCTTGGACGGAATACAGGGATAGACTTCCGCTTCGATCAACTTCTGCAGCGCTTCAATCGTCGCGCGCTTGACACCGGAAGCCCCTTGGGCGAGCGATGCCGCCTTCAAAACGATGACCAAACGCACAACGTCGTCAGACAAGAGCGGGCCCACGCCGCAGGCATGGCTCAGGACGAGATTGCGCTGCAGCGCATCCAGATCCTCACGCGCAATGGTTTTGTTGGCGAGGAGGCCGAAGCCCGTGTTCACGCCATAGACGACCGTCCCCTTTTCGACGATCTGGAAGATCGTGTCGGCGCCGCGGGCGACCTGGGCTGCCGCTTGGGGGGAAAGCGCAAGGTGTACCGGGCGCTCATAGACGCGCCGCAAATGTTTCAGAGTGAGCGGCTCACCCAAATGCAAAGTGTGGCGGCTATAGCTCATGACAGCGACGGCAGGTTGAGGCCCAGCGTGTTGGCTGTGTCGATCGCAATCTCATAGCCCGCATCGGCATGACGCATCACGCCGGTCGCCGGGTCATTCCAGAGGACGCGGGCAAGCTTTTCTTCGGCGTCCTTGGTCCCATCAGCCACAATCACCACGCCAGCATGTTGTGAGTAGCCCATCCCCACGCCGCCGCCATGGTGCAGCGACACCCATGTCGCGCCGGAGGCCGTGTTCAGCAAGGCATTGAGCAGCGGCCAGTCGGATACCGCATCGCTGCCGTCACGCATCGCTTCCGTTTCACGATTGGGGCTGGCGACGGAGCCGCTGTCGAGATGATCGCGGCCGATGACGATGGGGGCAGCGACTTCGCCGTTCGCGACCAACTCGTTGAATTTGAGACCGGCGCGGTGCCGGTCGCCCAGACCAATCCAGCAAATGCGCGCCGGCAAGCCCTGGAATGCGATGCGCGACTTTGCCATGTCGAGCCAGCGGTGCAGATGCGGATTGTCCGGGAAGAGTTCTTTCATGGCCTGATCGGTCTTGTAGATGTCGTTGGGGTCACCGGAGAGCGCAGCCCAACGGAACGGGCCGACGCCGCGGCAGAACAGCGGGCGGATATAGGCAGGCACGAAACCGGGGAAGTCGAAGGCGTTCCCGACACCTTCATCCTTGGCGACCTGCCGGATGTTGTTGCCATAGTCAAAGGTGGGAATGCCCTGCGCCGCGAAATCGAGCATCGCGCGTACATGTCGGGCGATGGATTTGCGCGCTGCGGCAGCGACCACTTGCGGCTCGGTGGCACGCCGGGTCTCCCACTCCGCGACAGTCCATGCTTCGGGAAGGTACCCGTTGACGACATCGTGGGCACTGGTCTGGTCGGTCACGGCGTCTGGCCGCACCTGGCGGCGCACCAGCTCTGGCAAGATTTCCGCGGCGTTGCCGACGAGACCGACCGAGAGTGGTTTCCGCTCCTTGACGGATTTGTCGATCAGCGCGAGCGCCGCATCGAGGGTGTCGACGACGATATCGAGATAGCGCGTTTCCAGGCGCTTCTCGATGCGCGAACGCTGGCATTCGATGGCGAGCATCGAGGCACCGGCCATTGTGGCGGCGAGCGGTTGCGCACCGCCCATGCCGCCAAGCCCGGCGGTAAGAATCCACTTGCCGGCGAGGTCGCCGCCGAAGTGCTGGCGGCCCATCTCGACAAACGTCTCGTAGGTGCCCTGAACGATGCCCTGGCTGCCGATGTATATCCATGAACCGGCCGTCATCTGGCCGTACATCATCAGCCCCTTCTTATCGAGCGCGTTGAAATGCTCCCAATCCGCCCATTTCGGCACGAGGTTGGAGTTGGCGATAAGCACCCGCGGCGCGCCGGTGTGGGTCTTAAATACGCCAACCGGTTTGCCGGACTGCACCAGCAGCGTCTCGTCGGCTTCGAGCTCCTTGAGCGTCGCGACGATACGGTCGAAGGCATCCCAGTTGCGCGCCGCCTTTCCGATGCCACCGTAGACGACGAGGTCTTGCGGCCGCTCCGCCACCTCTGGATCGAGATTGTTCATCAGCATCCGCATGGCGGCTTCGCTGTACCAGTTCTTGCAGGTGATCTCAGGGCCATGCGGGCTGCGGATGATGCGAACGTTGGTGTCTGTCATGGATGTTTCTCGTGAACATTGCGGCCGGCGAGATAGCGGCCTTGCAGAAGATCGGCGCCGATCCAGTAGGAGAGTTCGGAGGGATCGGCGATGTTCCAGATGGCGAGGTCGGCGGATTTTCCGGTCTCCAGGATGCCGGTTTCGCTTTCGAGGCCCAAGGCACGGGCGGCCTGGCGGGTCATTCCGGCGAGCGCCTCTTCCGGCGTCAGGCCATACAAGGTGCATCCCATATTGAGCGCCATCAGCGGTGACGCGGTTGGCGAAGTGCCGGGATTGCAGTCGGTGGCGATGGCGATCGGAACACCCGCCTCGCGCAGCTTGGCAATCGGAGGTTTCTTTGTCTCGCGCAGGAAGTAGAAAGCACAGGGCAGCACGACGGCGACAGTGCCAGACCGCTTCATGGCGGCGATACACGCATTACTGACGTGTTCGAGATGATCGGCTGACAGCGCGCCATGGCGGCAGGCCAGTGAGGTGCCCTGCTGATCGGAGAGCTGTTCGGCGTGAAGCTTCACGGGCAGTCCACGCGCCTTTGCAGCAGCGAAGACGCGTTCGATCTCGGCTGGGGTAAACGCAATGGTTTCGCAGAAGGCGTCGACGGCATCGGCAAGATGCCCACGAGCAATAGCTGGGATCATTTCGGTGACGAGTAGGTCGACATAGGCCGTGCGGTTGTCTTTGTACTCCGGCGGCAAGGCGTGCGCGCCGAGGAAGGTGCGGCGGACGCGGACATTGGCGAGATGGGCAACTTGGGCGGCGGCGCGGAGCATCTTGGTTTCGGTCGCAAGATCGAGGCCGTAGCCCGATTTGATCTCGATGGTGGTTGCCCCCTGCCCCGCCATTGTTCGGGCGCGCGCTGCAGCCGATTGCACGAGGTTGTCTTCGGAGCTTTCGCGGGTGGCGCGGACAGTGGAAAGGATGCCGCCGCCGGCACGGGCGATCTCCTCGTACGTTTTCCCCTGGGCACGCATCTCCCACTCGCGCGCGCGGTTGCCGCCGAACACGAGATGGGTGTGACAGTCGATTAGACCGGGCGTGATCCAGGCGCCGTCGAGGCGGCGGGTTTCTTTCACCGCCGTTTGCGGCGCATCCTTGGCGGCGCCGATCCAGGCGATGCGACCATCCTTGATCGCCAGGGCCGCCTCGCGGACCGCACCATACGGCGCACCACCCACCGTCATGGTGGCGGCATGGCAGTTGGTGAAAAGGACGTCCCACATATTGATGTCGCGCGCGTGTGAAAATCGTGCGTAGTCTAGCGATGCAATACGAACCGCGCGTGCCGATTTATATGTCTGAAAGCGATCCTTTCGATCCGAATCTTTCGGAAAATCGCTCTTGGCTTTCCATTGCTGACCTTGTCGGAAATTTCGCGCATGCGAAGGTGGCCCTGGTGGGCGCGCCGATCGGCAAGTTCTCCATCACACCGGGCCATTGTGATCAGGCGCCGGCGACGGTGCGTGCGGCGCTCAAGCGCATGAGTGTTTATGATATCGAGACAGAAGACGAACTGCGCGATATGCGTGTGTTCGACGCCGGCAATGTGATGCTCGACGTGCCCTCTCTGAAAGAGGCGCTCGATCCGATCCGCGATGCGGTCGCGGCGCAGGCCTCAAGACGCGATCTCACAATCCTGCTTGGCGGCGACAACTCCGTCACGCGGCCCGGCGTGCACGGAGTCGATGGGTCTCTGAAGAGTGTTGGCGTGATGACGCTGGATGCGCATTTCGACCTGCGCGATACCGACCACGGCCTCAACAACGGCAATCCCATCCAGGCGCTGTTGGAAGACGGTTTGCCGGGGCTACACATCAGTCAGATCGGCATTGCCCCGTTCGCCAATACAAAAAAGGCGCATATGAAGGCGAAAGCCGCGGGAATCTCGGTGCGACCTCTGGGCGAATGTCTCGCGCGTGGCTTCGTGTCCATCGTGCGTGAGGAGTTGGGTCGGCTATCCCATCAGTGCCGGCACATCTATGTCGATTTCGATATCGACGTGATCGATCGCGGACAGATGCCGTCTGCTCCCGGTGCGCGCTTGGGCGGGATCTCGGCACGGGAGTTTTTCGCCGCGGCCCGCGTCGTTGCAGCGCATCCGAACGTGACTTGCGTCGATCTAACGGAGTTCGATCCGTCGATGGACGTCAACGCGAGCGGCGCATTGACCGCGGCACGCTGGTTTTCGGAAATTCTGGCGGGATATTCAACGCGTCTGCGTCTCTGACAGAGGTTTGCCGTTATCGCCTGCTGCAAGGCAGGCGCGCAATGTCATCGTGCGAAACGAAGCCCTGGGCATCCTGCTTTTCTTTTCGGAGGCCGATGAGGAACCGCCCTCCGCCATCGTTTTTACCAGTGTGAACATGGCGGGAGCCGGAACACCTCCCGGCGGCGTTCCAAACTCCCTTAATACCTTGGGGAGCCGCTGGCACCAGCCAGTGGCTCCCGATTCTCATGGGGATTGGGAACAACTCTAGTTGGCCCATCCAGTTTGTGCGGGGGCGGGCACATTGAGCACCGACATAGGCTTACCGGTCACGCTCAAAGATATACGGACGGCAGCGACGGCGATTGGGAGCCATGTCGAGCGAACGCCCGCACGATACTCGCAGACGCTGTCCAAGATCGCGGGCTGCGACCTCTACCTAAAGTTCGAGAATTTCCAGTTCACGGCCTCGTTCAAGGAACGGGGTGCCCTGAACAAACTCTTGCATCTGTCGCCGGATGAACGCCGCCGCGGGGTGATCGCGATGAGCGCCGGCAATCACGCCCAGGCGCTAGCGTTTCATGCCGGGCGCCTTGGTATCGCGGCGACACTGGTCATGCCGGAAACTACACCCTTCACGAAGGTCAAACACACGCGCGACTTCGGTGCCCAGGTTATCCTGCACGGGCAGACCTTGAGCGATGCCGACGATAAGGCGCGGGAACTGGCCGAGTTCGACAACCTCGTATTTGTCCATCCTTACGACGATCCTGCCGTCATCGCAGGACAAGGGACAGTCGCGCTAGAATTTCTCGCCGATCATCCGGGCCTCGACTGTCTAGTTGTCCCCATCGGCGGCGGCGGGCTCGTTTCCGGCGTGGCGATCGCGGCTAAGACGCTGCGACCGCAGATCGACATCTATGGCGTGCAAGCCTGCGCCTACCCCTTCATGGCAAATGCGCTACGCGGGCTGCCAACGAAGTCTGGCACGCCAACCATTGCCGAAGGCATTGCGGTCAAATCGCCTGGTGCGATCACGATGGAGATCGTGCGGACTCTGGTGAAAGACATCTTCCTGGTACCAGAGACCGATATCGAGTCTGCGCTCGCGCGCTTGCTTGAAATTGAAAAGGTGGTTGTCGAAGGCGCTGCGGCGGCCGGACTTGCCGCGATTCTATCGAACGGTCCACTCTTTCAGAACAAGCGCGTCGGGCTGGTACTCTCGGGCGGCAACATCGACATGCGGATGCTCACCAATGTCGTGCTGCGTGAGCTAACCCGCGAAGGCAGGATTCAGTCCGTAGCAATTGAAATCGAGGATCGTCCGGGCTTCTTGGCCAAGATTGCGCAGACCATCAGTGAGGCGGGCGGCAATATCATCGATGTTCATCACGATCGGATGGGCCAGGAACAGTCGGCAAAGTCCACGACCCTATCGGTAACCTTCGAAGCCCGTGATGCCGTGCACGCCGTCGCCATACGTCAAGGCCTGGAGATGCAAGGGTACTACCTGCTTGGGCGTCATCTCACGCCGGTCGGCCGAACAGCCCCATGATTAGAGTAACCGGGTACAGCGGCGCAGAACTTGCGGCAGCAAAGAACGGTCTGGTGATGCCACGACACCGGTTGGACCGAGTCGATCTCGCTCTGCTTATCGCGTTGCAGGAAGAGGGCCGCCTCACCAACGTCGAACTCTCACGTCGCATCGGCATCACGGCGCCCCCATGCTTGCGACGGGTGCGAACACTCGAGGATCGGGGTCTCATTCGCGGCTATCACGCCGATGTTGATCCCAAGAAGCTCGGCTTCAACGTCACGGCCTTTGTGCACGTCGGCCTCAAATCGCAAGCCGATCGCGACATAAAGACTTTTGCACAAGCCCTTCACAGCTGGCCGATCGTCCGCGAAGCCTATGCGCTCCAGGGCGAGATCGACTTTCTCCTGAAGTGCATCGCACACGATCTGACCGAACTTCAGACCTTCATCACCGAAGTGCTGCTGGCAACAACCAACGTCAAGAACGTGAAAACCTCGCTTCTGTTTGATGTAATCAAGCAAGCGGGCGTGCCCGTGGGGCTGTGAACGCAATCGGGCGTCATCAACAGGGGGGCATAGCGACGTTTGACAGTCCATGTATCGGTATTGAGAAGCCGCACCGTTTACAGAGTACCAAAGCGCTATGCCCGACCTTCTGCATTGCCTTCGCGTCGGCGATTTGGTTGTCGAGCGCCTCCGCCGATGACCTTGCAGATCCAGGCGTACGTGCGGGAGAAGCGAGTTGCCGAGCGGCGGCCGAGGAACAGATGCGTCGTGCGGAAGACAAGCAATACAGTTTGCTGGCCCAGTGCGACGTTTACGACCGGACGCTTGTGGATTGCCGGCGTTGGTCCCAGGCGTCATCTGAGCCGTATTCCCTTCCGACGTTGCCTTGCCCCAGTATACCTTCGTCACGCGGAAATGGTGTATCCACGGCGTCACTCTGCAGATCGCCGCACTAGGCGGGCGGGAACCCCAGTCTTTGCGCAACGGCCTGACCGGAGCGGCTAACTGACCCCTGGGTTCGTTAATCCTTACAATGGCTGCTTGTGTGCCTCGAACGCTTCGTCGTTGTTGGCCTTAGTTCCTTCTGATTGACATCGATGTATCTCCGCGAGCCGTCGCATTGATCGACGCCGGCGCGACACCACGTTGTGCCGATCGGCAGCGGGTTCACTGGAGCGCTGCGCAATGTGCGATGAGTGACTCAGAAAACAGGATGTCAAAACTAATAAACAGCCGTGAGGCGGCAGCACTCCTGCGCATCAAGCCTTGCACAGTGCGCAATGAACGTATCCGTGGAAAACTAGGCTTTGTGAAAATTGGTGCGCGGATTTATCATTCGGAGGAACAGCTCGCTGAGTATCTGGAACGCCAAACGGTCGATGCATGCGTAACCGCTCAAACAAGCCAAAGCCTGGACAAGTTGGAAGCTACTGGCTCAGCAAAAAAACCGGACGGGATGGCCAGGATGACGCATGGTGTCGGACTTGGTACGAGAACCGGACTCGACAGACCTGCCGTATCAGCCTTGGCACAACAGATTTTCAAGAGGCCAGTCTCCAGCTTGCGACCTGGGTCGTCGAACACGACAAAGCCGGCGGTGAAACACGACAAGACAAAGTCCTGATCGAACGCGTTCTACTGAACTACTGGTTCGATCATGCGCAAAGCCTCCCCAGCGCCTCCACCGCGTGGAACGGCTTGGCCCATTGGCAAGAGTATTGGCAGGGTAAAACCGTCGCGCAGATCACGCCGCACGAGCAGAAACGGTTTCGCAAATGGCTGGCCGGCAAGGGCATGGAGCCGGGCGGCATCGATCGGGTTCTGGCGGATGGCCGCGCTGCGCTCAACCGCGCGGTGAAATGGCAGGAGCTGGCTGCCGCGCCGCACATTTTCGCGCTGCAGACCGCAGAGGACAAACGCGGTCGCGATCCGCTGGGCAGGCCCATTGTGCCCAAAGAGATGGCCCTTCTTTTCGACTTCGCCAATTCGCGGCACATGCTCGTTTATCTGGTGATAGCGCATAACACGTTGGCCCGACCAGCTGCCGTGCTCGATCTGAGGGGTGCTCAGTATGACGACGAACACCGACGGATCGACCTGAACCCGCCCGGGCGCAAGCAGAACAAGAAGTACCGTCCAATCCTGGCGGTGACGCCAACACTGCGACCGTGGCTGCGGTGCGCTGAAGAGCCGACGCAACGCTATGTGGCGTATGGCCGGATGCCAGTGAAGTCGATCGCGACTGCGTGGGACCTGCTGGTCAAAGAAGCCGGTCTCGATGACCGGGTTACGCCTTACTCAATCCGCCACGGCATGGCGCGTGAGATGCGCAAGCGCAAAGTCCCGACGGAGCAGATCAGTATCTTCTTGGGTCATCTCCCGAAGGAGTCGGATGCGACGACGTCGATCTATGCGCCCTACGACCCGGACTATTGTTCGGACGCGGTTGCTGCGATCGAGGACGTGATGCGGGAGGTTCGGAAGTATTTGAAGCGGGCGAACATCGATCAGCCGACGCTGGACATCGCAGCCCTCGCCAAGGCGATCCCGAGCAAGACTAAGCGCGGTGTCGGAGACGCCAAGCGCGAGGAAATCCGCTTCCTTATCCTGTCCGGTTTGCCCCATGCGGAGGTCGTGCGCCGCAGTAAGACCTCGAGCGGCACGGTGAGCCTCATTCGCAGTGAGATGCGCGAAGCGATCCCGCTATACCGCAATTCCGAATCGGGCCTTTGCGTGCCGTTTGCGTGCCGCCAAAATGGAAGTTCGACTTCCGATTCCTCGCAAGTCGTTGGAAAGATTGGTGGGCCCGGCAGGACTCGAACCTGCGACCAGACCGTTATGAGCGGTCAGCTCTAACCAACTGAGCTACAGGCCCTACGGACCGCGCAATAGCAGGAATCCGATCCAGCCGAAACCTCGCGGCTTCGTGTCCCCGCGCCTATCATCCGCCGCGACGCCGCCACGGTTTCGCCTTGCGCCACGGCGAGCGTCACGACGCGC
The DNA here is from genome assembly GCA_035551495.1 of Rhizomicrobium sp. Classification (GTDB taxonomy): domain Bacteria; phylum Pseudomonadota; class Alphaproteobacteria; order Micropepsales; family Micropepsaceae; genus Rhizomicrobium. The sequence continues at coordinate 15,878 of DASZMT010000111.1, forward strand.
TTTGAAAGGACCCGCCATGTCGCGCACCGCATTGACCGCCGCCGCTCTCGTTCTGGGGATGAGCCTCGCCGCCGCGCAGGCCGATCCGGCGCACACCATCACCGTGCAGGGCCAGGGCGAAGCGCATGGCGCGCCCGACGAGGCGCAGCTGTCGGCCGGCGTCTCCACCGTCGCGCCCACCGCCGATGCGGCGCTGGCGCAGAACGCGCGCAAGATGACGGCGGTGTTCGACGCGCTGAAGCGGATGGGCGTGCCGGAGAGCGCGATCCAGACCTCCAACTTCTCGGTTCAGCCGCAATATGCCGACAACGCGCATGGCGGGCGGCAGAGCATCGCCGGCTATGAAGTCTCCAACCAGGTCGATGTGATGCTGGACGACACCAAGATGCTCGGCCCCGCGCTCGACACGCTGGTGGGCGCCGGTGCCAACCAGATCAATTCGGTCGGCTTCGCGATCAAGGATCCGGCGGCGCTGAAGACCGCGGCGCGGGCCGCGGCGGTCGCCGACGCGCTGGCGCGGGCGCAGACCTATGCGCATGCCGCGGGCGCGAGCGTGGGCACGGTGGTGACGATCTCCGAAAACGGGGGCAGCGAGATCGCTCCGATGCGCGGCATGCTGTTCAAGCCCATGGCGGCGCGCGCGCCGACGCCGGTCGCGGCGGGCGAGATGGACGTCACCGCCAATGTGACGGTGACGTTCGAATTGAAGTAGGCGGCGCGCGGCTCAAATCCGCCGCCCAATTGAACCACGATTTTTTCCGTTTTTGTCATTCCTGCGTGGGCAAGAATCCGGGTAAGCGGCATGTCGCCCGGTCCGCTGGATGCCCGCCTTCGCGGGCATGACAGTAGAGGGTTTTCTCAGACGTGCTTATTTGCGCTCGTCCCCGGTACGCGGGGAGCAAGACGGCTTTCATCACTCAAATGTCTCGGGCGCCGATTTCGCGCGGCGCATGCGGGCAAGGCACTGCGGGGATTTGCGTGCCGGTGTATGCAACTGGAAGTAGTTGTTCGTGTAATGTTCTTCAAGGGGTGGCGGCGAATTTTTTGTTTTTTTGTCCCTTCACGGGGCGTCAGGGCCCGCGACCGCGGGCGATCCGGGTGACATCCGGCAAAGGTTAGGAAGTCCACAGGAAATCTCGCGACACGCCCTGCAGGGTGCAGAACCCAACTGGATGGCCCGCCGTCGCGGGCCATGACACCTTGGGTTTGGGCGATCGGCAGCCCGCTTCGGCAATATAATTGTTCGTCGATTTTTGCAGAAAACCCGAAGGCGCGCGCCATGCGGTCTTTTCTTCGCAGGCTTTGGAGACTGGGCGATATCGAGATCCCCATCGGAACGCCCTGGTTCGCGGTGTATGGGCCGACCGCCTTCGTCCGCGTCGCCTTTTGGCCAATCCGCTGGCAGGGCTGGGCGGCGATCCTGTGCCTCATCGCCTGGGGCGCCGGCTCCGTGGCCGTCTTCCGCGCGCTCGGCTGGACACCGGACAACCGGCTGTTCCTGGGATGGATGCTGCCGACCTTGATCGTCTGGCTCGGCGTCGCCGTCGCCAAGACGGAGATGAGAGACCCGCGGCGGGACTAGCTTCGCCAGACCAGCACCGCCGCGCTTCCCGCGTTCTCAGTGCGCCTTGGCCTCGATCGCGTCGATCTGGTCCATCGTGCGGTTCATGCGCGCGAGCAGCGCCTGGTAGGGATCGGGCGCCGCCATATCGAGGCCGGCCTTCTTGTAGAGATTGTACGGATAATCCGACCCGCCCGCCTTGAGCAGGGCGATGAAGCGGTCCTGCGCCGGCTTGCCCTCATGCTCGATCGCGTCGGCGAAGGTCGCCGCGCCCGCCATCGAGGTCGCGTACTGCCAGACATAGAAGCCGTAATAGAAGTGCGGGATGAACGCCCACTCCGTGCAATAGGCCGGATCGATGTGCATCACGCCCTGCGCGTCGCCGTGATACTTCTTGAGCAGGCCGCAATAGATCTCGGTCATGCGCTGGCCGGAGAGCGCCTTGCCGCCCTCGACTTCCTCGTGCAGCGCGAGCTGGAATTCGGCGAACATCGTCTGGCGGAAGAAAGTGGAGCGCTCAAGCTCCAGCGCCTGGCCGAGATAGTACAGCTTCTCCTGGTCGTTCTTGGCGTGCGCCACCATGTAGTCGCTGAGCAGCATCTCGTTGGTGATCGAGGCGGTCTCGGCGGTGAAGGTCGAGTAGCTCGAATTCTCGTAAGGCTGGTTGTCGTGCGTCAGGAGCGTGTGCACGGCATGGCCCCATTCGTGGACGAAGGTCGACAGCGCCTCGTAATCGTAATTGTGGTTCAGGTGCAGATATGGGTGCACGTCATAGGCCGAGCCGTTCATGTAGCCGCCGCCGGCCTTGCCGGTGCGCGGCAGCACGTCCATCCAGCGGCCGGCGAAGCCCTTCTTCAGCTCCGCGACATATTCGGGGCCATAGGCCGCCGTGACGTCGAGCGCGATGGCCTCGGAATCCGCGATCGAGAAATGCTGCAGCCGGTCGAGTTTGAACATCGTCGGATAGATGTCGTAGTAGCCGAGATCGTCCTTGATGCCGAGCAGCTGTTTGCGCAGCTTCAGATAGCGGTACATCGTCGGCAGGCCGGCATTGGCCTGCGCCACAAGCTGGCGATAGACGGCCTCCGGCATGTTGTCGGCGAAGGTGGCGGCGGCCAGAGAGTTCGGGAAGTGGCGGACCTTGGCGTTGAACACCTCGCCCATCACCTGCGTGGTCAGCGTGGCGCCCAGCGTGCCTTCGTACTTCTTCCACATGCCCCAGAAGGCATCGAACACCTTTTTGCGGTCGGCGCGCACCGGCGACTGGCGGTACTTCGAATAGCTGCCCTGGTCGATCACGACATTGGCGCCGTCCGACAGCGTGACGGTCGGAAACGGCACCTCGGCATTGGCGAGCACGCTGTAGATCGCGTCGGGCTGCGCCAGCACGTCGCTGGCCGAGGCCATCACGCCTTCCGCCTCGCTCGACAGCGTGTGCGGACCCTGGCGCAGCTGGTTGTCGAGGAATTGGCCGAAGCGGCGCGCCAGCTCGGGCTCGGCACTCTCGAATTTGTGAACCTTGTCGGCGCCGATGGCGATGATCTCGGGCGTCAGCCACGCGGTCTTCTCGCCATAGAGCGTCTGCAGCGAGGCGGCGAGCTGGTTGCGCTCCTGGTTCGGCGCTATGCGCACATCCTCGTCGGCTTTCAGGCTGGCATAGACGGCGAGGCGCGCGTCGGTCTTCTGGACATCGCTCATCGCGACGAGGGCGGCCAGCGTGTCCTTGGCGCTCTTGCCGAGCGTGCCCTTGTATTTCTCCAGGCCCTCGGTGTCGGTCTTGACGCGGTCGCGCGCGGCGTTCCAGGCGTCGGCATTGGGATAGAGTTCGGTGAGGTCCCACATATATGCAGGATTGGCGGCGTCGGGATCCGCGGCGGGCGCCGCGGCGGCGGCCGGCGGGGTGGGCTTGTGGTGATGGGTCTTGGCCAGCGCCAGCACGCTGCCGCCCGCCAGAAGCGCCAGAGCCAGCGCCGCGATCCGTGTCGTCTTCATAGGGTTCCCCCAAACCGAGTGCGGTATTTCCCTAGCATATTGTGCCCATGGCGCGAGTGGGGACACGCAGGTGTGAAAGCCGCATCCCCACTCTGCTGTCATCCGCCGCGAATGCGGCGGATGACACAAGGGGACAAGCGTCTCTAGAATACGCCCATGACAAACCCCTTCTTCGAGCCTTGGAACACCCCCTTCGGGGCACCGCCCTTCGACCGCATCAAGCCCGAACATTTCCGCCCCGCCTACGATCGCGCGCTTGCCGAGCACGCGTCGGAGATCGCGGCCATCGCCGGCGATCCCGCGGCGCCGGGCTTCGAGAACACCATCGTGGCGCTCGAGGACAGCGGACAGCTGCTGCGCAAGGTCGAGGCGGTGTTCTGGAATCTCGCCGGCTCGCACACCGACGACGCGCTGCAGGAAATCGAGCGCGACATCTCGCCGGTGCTGGCCAAGCACTGGAACGCGGTCTATCTCGACGCCGCGCTGTTCGCGCGTATCGATGCGCTGATGGGCACAGGGCCCAAAGAAAAAAAATCAAGCGGCGAAGAACAGCGGGTGCTGGAGCGCTATCACCTCGACTTCGTGCGCGCGGGCGCCAAGCTGGCCGGCGCGAACAAGGACCGGCTGGCGGCGATCGTCGAGGAGCTCGCCTCGCTGGGTACCGGCTTTGGGCAGAACGTGCTGGCCGACGAACAAGGCTTCGTGCTGCCGCTGCGCGATGCCGATCTCGCCGGCGTGCCGGACTTCGCCAAGGACGCGGCGGCGCAGACCGCCAAGGAGCGCGGACTGGACGCGGCCTACGCCGTGACCACGTCGCGCTCGAGCGTCGAGCCGATCCTGCAATTCGCCGACAGCCGCGAGCTGCGCGAGAAGGTCTATCGCGCCTGGTCGTCGCGCGGCGGCAATGCCAACGCGCACAACAACGACAAGATCATCGGCGAGATGGTGCGCCTGCGCGCCGAGCGGGCGCATCTGCTCGGCTACAAGACCTTCGCCGACTACAAGCTGGCCGACACGATGGCGAAGACGCCGGCCAATGCGCGCAAGCTTCTGGGGCAGGTGTGGGCGCCGGCGCGGGCCCGCGCGCTGGAAGAGCGCGATGCGCTGCAGGCGGTGATCGCGGAAGAAGGCGGCAACTTCCCGCTCGCGGCGTGGGACTGGCGGTACTACGCCGAGAAGCTGCGCAAGGCGCGCTACGACCTCGACGAGGCGGAGCTGAAGCCGTACTTCCAGCTCGAGAACATGATCCGCGCCGCGTTCGATACGGCGCGCCGGCTGTTCGGGCTCGACTTCGCGGAGCGCAAGGACGTGCCGGTCTATCACCCCGACGTGCGGGTGTGGGAGGTGACGCGCGGCGGTGCGCATGTCGGGCTGTTCTACGGCGATTATTTCGCGCGGGCGTCGAAGCGCGGCGGGGCGTGGATGAGTTCCTTCCGCGACCAGGAGAACATGGGACGCAGTGTGACGCCGCTGATCGTCAACAACTGCAACTTTCCCAAGGGCGAGCCGGCGCTCTTGTCGTTCGACGAAGCGCAGACCCTGTTCCACGAGTTCGGGCACGCGCTGCATGGGCTGCTGAGCCAGGTGCGCTATCCGCGCCTGTCGGGCACGAACGTCGCGACCGATTTCGTCGAGCTGCCGTCGCAGATCTTCGAGCATTGGCTGGAGGTGCCGCAGGTGCTGGAGCGCTTTGCCATCCATGCCGAAACCGGTGCGCCGATCCCCAAATCGCTGATCGACAAGCTGACGGCGGCGCGCAATTTCAACCAGGGCTTCCAGACGGTCGAGTTCCTGGCGTCGGCCTTCGTCGATCTCGACTATCATGCGCTGGAGAATCCGGGCGCGATCGACGTCGCGGCGTTCGAGGCCAAGGCGCTGGGCGATATCGGCATGCCGAAGGAGATCGCGATGCGGCATGCCAGCCCGCATTTCCTGCACATCTTCAGCGGCGACGGCTATTCGGCCGGGTATTACTCCTACATGTGGTCGGAGGTGCTGGACGCCGACGGCTTCGAGGCGTTCAAGGAAGTGGCGGACGCGTTCGATCCGGCGACGGCGCAGCGCCTGCACGACTACATCTATTCCGCCGGCGGCACGCGCGATTTCGCCGATGCCTACCGGCTGTTCCGCGGGCGCGATCCGAAGATCGACGCCCTGCTCGAAGGACGGGGATTGGCGGCATGAAGCGTTGGAGTCTGGTTCTGCTCGCGTGCATCGCGAGTGCGGCAGCGGCGGCGCCTTCGCCGAAAGCGGGCATCGCGAGCATGGCGGACCTGCCGGTCGTGGTGCGCACGCCTTATGACGAGAGCGCCAATGCCGACAAGGACGTGGCGGACGCCTTCGCGCGCGCAAAGAAGAGCCACAAGCGCGTGCTGATCGATTTCGGCGGCAATTGGTGCGGCGACTGCATCGTGCTGTCGAATATCATGATGCTGCCCGACGTGAAGCGCTTCGTCGCGGCGCATTACGAGGTGGTGACGGTCGACATCGGGCGCGAGAACAAGAACCTGCAGATCCCGGCGCGCTTCGGCGTCGATCTGAAGGGCGGCGTGCCGACGGTGCTGGTGGTCGAGCCGGACGGTAAGACGCTGGTCGATCAGGGCCATATCGCGGCCCTGGAAGACGCGCGCAGCATGACGCCGCAGGGCGTGGCCGATTGGTTGGCGCAGTGGGCGAAGTGACGATCCACGTCTCGCACCCCGCCGCCGGCGTCGCGCTGCTGGAGATCGACAATCCGCCGATGAACGCGCTGGGGCGCGCACCCCGCGCGGCGCTGCTGGCGGCGCTCGGCGACATCGAAGCGGATCTGGCGATGCGCTGCGTCGTGCTGACGGGGCGCGGACGCGCGTTCTGCTCGGGCGACGATCTCAAGGAACAGGCCGAGGCACAGAAAGCGCAGAGCAGCGCGCATTTCGGCGAGTTCGGGCGCGTGCTGGACCGTATCGAGGGCCTGCGCATTCCGGTGGTCGCGGCGGTGAACGGGCATTGCCTGGGCGGCGGGCTGGAGCTCGCCAGCGTGTGCGACATCCGCATCGCGTCGACGGCGGCAAGCTTCGTGTGCTCGGGCGTCAATGTCGGGCTGATGGCGTCGGCCTACCGCCTGCCGCGGCTGATCGGCGTGGCGCGCGCCAAGCACATGCTGTTCACCGGCCTGCCGCACGATGCCAGGGCGGCGGAGCGCTTCGGCCTGGTGACGGCGGTGCATGAACCGGAGGCGCTGTTGCCGGAAGCGTTGGCGCTCGCCACGCGCATCGCGAGCCGCGCGCCGTTGTCGGTGGAGGCGGTGAAGCGCACCGCGGCGCGCGCCGTCGACCTGTCGCCGGCGGAATTCGCGCACGTGAACAACAAGGAGCTGGCGGTGCTGAGCCGCTCCGCCGATCACCGCGAGGCGCTGGCGGCATTCGGGGAAAAACGCCCACCGCTGTTCAGGCGCGAATAAGCCCGTCGCGCGGCTTGATCTTCGTCGTCGCGGGAAACACGGCGGCGAGCGCCGCATCATGCAAGCCCATATGGTCGCGCAGGACGCCGGTGGCGATGGCGCGGAAATCCGTCGTCGGCTTCAGGTCGCGGTCCTGATAGAGCGCGCGCGGCGAAAGGCCGGGCCAGTCGGCGATCACGCGGCCGCCCTTCACCGCGCCGCCGGCGACGAACATCGCGCCCGCCGTGCCGTGGTCGGTGCCCATCGTGCCGTTCATTGCGACGGTGCGGCCGAACTCGCTGACGATCACGACGCCGGTCTGTTTCCACAAGGGGCCGAGGCCGGTCTTCAGCGCGGCGACGCCCTGGTCGAGCGTCTGAAGATTCTTGGACAGCGGGCTGAACGCGCCGGCCTGGTTCACATGCGAGTCCCAGCCGCCAAGCTCGACCATCGCGACGCGCGCGCCGTCGGGGGCGGAGAGGAATTTCGCTGCCGCCGCCATCAGGCCGACGAACGCCTGATAACCGCCGCCGCCACCTTGCCCCATCGCCATGCCGTTGGCGTCCTGCGCATCGGCGAAGCTTTGCGCCAGCTTGGGATCGGTCTCGCCATACAGCATCGCGAGCCGCTGCACCGTGTCGGCGTCGGGCCTGGGCAGCGCCGACGGCGCCCAGGACGTCACCTCGGCCGCGCCGCGCATCATCAGCGGCATGTGCGAATTGAGCGCGATGCCGAGCGGCTTGGCGCCCGCCGGCATCGCGGCCAACGCGCGGTTGAGCCAGCCGGTATCGACGCCATAGGGCTTCTCCGAACCGTTCTCGAGCAGGTTCTGGCCGTCGAAATGCGAGCGGTCGCGATAGGGCGTGGCGGCGGCGTGCACCACGATCAACTCGTTGGCGTCGTAGAGGCCTTTGAAGCCCACGAGATTGGGATGCAGGCCGAAGGTCGCGTCGAGCGGCAGCGCGCCCTCCTGCGCCAGGCCGTTGCGCGCGCGTTCGTAATCCGGATCGCCGGTCGCGGGCACCGCCGACAAGCCGTCCATCGCGCCGCGCAGGATCACGACGACGAGACGCTTCTCCGTTTCGGGTGCGGCGAACGCCACACGCGCGGCGCCGGCCAGCACGCCGCCGCCGATCAGACCGAGCGTGGTTCTGCGCGAGATCATCGTCATCTCCTCTGGAATTCGGGCGAAGCGAGCAGGAGCGTCAATCCCTGCGCCGGGCTCTGCGCGCGGGCAATCGCCTGCGCCGTCGGTTCGGACAAGGACGGCCCGAGCACGTCATGCGCGAGGGCCAGCGGATCCATCGTCGTGCTGGCGATGCTGTCGGCGGTCTGGTTGGCCCATTCGAAGCGCTTCCACACGGCATCGGCGCCCATCCACTCGTCCGCGATGTCGGGCCAGCCGTTCGGGCCGGGCGGGTTGTAGGGCTGCTCGCCCATCGAATTGTAGGCGCGCAAGAGCTTGCCCGGCTCCGCCGGCAGCCCGGGCAGCGCGCGCGCGGCGGAGATCACGTAGTCCTCCGGCGTCTTGAACTTGCGCGCGGCGGGATCGAACGCCTCGGGGCTTTTCACCAACGCGGTGCACACGGCTTTCAGATCGCCGTCGGTCTGGAGGAACACATCGGCCAGGCGATCGACCACCGCGGGCGGCGGATCGTCGGCGATGAAGTGGCGTGCGAGCTTGGTGGCGATGAAATGCGCGGTGGCCGGATGACGCGCCAGATCGTGCAGCACCGCCTCGCCCTGATCGACGCCGCTCTGCGCATAGGTCTTGCCGAGGATGGTTTGCGGGCCCGGCTCATGCTCCTCGTCGTCGAACTCGAACAGGCCTTGCGCGTTGAGCCGGCCCTGCGCCACCAGCTTCCAGAGCGGCACGCGCGGCGGCGCAGCGATAGTCCAGCCGGTGAGGACGCGCGCGAAGCCGGTGACGTCGGCCTGGGTGTAACCGCTGCGCACGCCGAGCGTCTGCAATTCCATGACCTCGCGCGCCAGGTTCTCGTTGAGGCCGGCGACCAGCGGCACCGCGAAGGCCTGCGCCTTCCTGGGCGCGCGCAGCGACGGATCCTTGCCGACCTTCGAGTCCGGCCCGATGGAGTGATAGTTGTCGAGATAGAACAGCATCGCCGGATGCCGGGTCGAGGCCAGCAGCATGTCGGCGAAGCGGCCCGTCACATTGGGACGGATCACGTCGCGCTCGAACGAAGGCGGCATGGCGATGGCGCCGGGTTTGGCGCCCGAGACGACGAAGTGGTTGGTCCAGAAATGCACCAGCCGCTCGAAGAACGGCCGATCGGTCGCGACCGCGGTGTCGTAGCGTGCCTTCACCGCGACGGCGTAGCGCGGCACGAAGGTCTTCACATATTCGCGCTCGATCGAGAAGCCGGGCTTGCCGTTGGCGTTGGCGCCACCGCCTTCGCCCATGCCGGTCATCGGCGCGCCGGGCTTGAGCTTGTACGGGTCCATGCCGTTGGCCTTCGCCTCGTCGGCGATGGTGCGCAGCCATTTGAAGAAGGCGCTCATGTCGTCGACGGTCGAAGGCAGCGCCTGGAGCGGCGCGGGCAGCTCCTGCTCCGGCGCCAGCTGGCCGAGCAGCCAGCCGTGCGGATCGCGGGTGACGGCGGCCACCTCGCCGGGCTTGGCGCCGAGGCCGAAACGATTGGCGGCGATGACCCCTTCGAGCGACATGGACGGCCAGGCTCCTGTGACGGGGCTTGAACGGCGGCGGGCGGCGGCTTCCGGCGCGGGAACCTTGGCTTAATCGAAGTGCCGAAAGCGGCTTGAAACGGCGGCGGGGTTGGGTCATAACCGCCGCCCAACTTGGATTGCGGGCGTAGCTCAGGGGTAGAGCATAACCTTGCCAAGGTTAGGGTCGGGCGTTCGATTCGCCTCGCCCGCTCCAGGTTTTTCAAAAATTGCCGCATAGCGAACCGTCGACGCCCTTCGGGGCCGATGGCCTTTTGCCGTCGCGCGATGAGCAATATATCTGCTAAACGATATTATCGCTGCCGTTAAATATGGTTTAGCATATATATTCATATATGCGTCAGCATATTTTTCCTGTAGAAGAATATGCTATGGCGGATAAAAATTCTCCCATCCTTGGCCTTGCACGGACCCTCCGGGCGGCCCGCGAGGAAAAAGGCCTTACCCAGAGCGCCCTGTCCGAGAAGGTCGGCATGCCACAAAGCCATATCTCCAAGATCGAGAACGGCGCCGTCGACCTGCAGGCGTCCAGCCTTTTGGAACTGGCGCGCGTTCTGGACCTCGAAGTCGCCTTGGTCCCGAAGAAGCTGGTTCCGGCGATCCGCGGCTTGGAGCGCAACAGCGATCCAAAGGTGCAGCGCATGTTGAACAAGCGCCTCGCTGAGATGGAAAAAAAAATTCGCTTGGTAATGGCAAAGAGCCTCGACCCCGCGCTTCTTTGGGAGGCGCTCGAATTGCTGAGAAAGCTTCGGTCTTACCCTCTCAGCACCGACGAGATGCACGGCTTAGGAAATTTCCTGGCACGAATGAAACCTGTGCTGAACAAGATCGAAGATGCCGACAGCAAAGGCGTTCCGGTCGACACCGCCGTCTATATGACCCTGCAAGAACAGCTCAAGACGCTGCGTCGCTACGCGAACGCCGTCATGTCTGACCGACGTCCTGAAGATACCGAACGCCAACCCGCCTATCGCCTGACGGACGACGACGATGGCTGAGCTGCAGGTCCTCGATGTCCGGCTCTATGGCCAAACGATCGGAACGCTGACCCGACTGCCCGGCGACCGCATCCTGTTTGCGTTCGACGATGCCTATATCGCCGATGCGGCGCGGCCGACGTTTGGGCTCTCTTTCAAGGATGCCTATGGCGCATTGCTGACCGAATTCAAGCCGACGCAGACGCGGCTGCCGCCGTTCTTCGCCAACCTGCTGCCGGAAGGCGCGATGCGCGGCTATCTCGCCGCCAAGGCCGGCGTGAATCCCGCGCGCGAGTTCTTCCTGATGTGGGTGCTCGGGCGCGATCTTCCCGGCGCGCTGGAGATCGTCGCGGCCGATGGCGAGCCTTCTCTGCCGGACGAGGCGCATCCGTCAAGCGATGGCGCGCACGGCACGGCGGAGGATGCTATCCTGCGGTTCTCGCTCGCGGGCGTGCAGCTCAAATTCTCCGCCATCAAGGACGCGAAGGGCGGGCTGACCATTCCCGCCAACGGCATGGGCGGCTCGTGGATCGTGAAGCTGCCCTCCACGATGTTCGAGGGTGTTCCCGAAAACGAATTCGCCATGATGGAGCTGGCGCGGCGGGTTGGCATCGACGTACCGCAGACCGAGCTCGTTCCGCTGGAGGCTATCAAGGGCTTGCCGCGGGCGATGGAGCGGTTGGACTCGCAGGCCTTCGCCATCCGGCGCTTCGATCGCGCCGCGAATGGAGGCAAGATCCACATCGAGGATTTCGCACAGGTCTTCGGCGTCTATCCTGACGACAAATATAAAAATGCGAGCTATCGCAGCATCGCGGAGGTGTTGTGGATCGAGACCGGCGAGGCCGGCATCGTCGAATTCATCCGCCGCTTCGTCTTCAACGCGCTGATCGGCAACGGCGACATGCATCTGAAGAACTGGTCGCTGATCTATCCGGACCGCCGCAACGCGCAACTGGCGCCCGCCTACGATTTCGTCTCGACGATCGGCTATATGCCGAACGAGACGCTCGCATTGAACTTCCAAGGCTCCAAGCGGTTCGACGATCTGACCTACGATCGGTTCGCCGGCTTCGCGGCCAAGGCCGGATTGCCCGAGCACATCACGCTTCAGACCGCCCGGCAGACGGTCGCGGACTTCCGCGCGGCGTGGCAGGGCAGCGGCGATCTTGCGATCCGCCCCGTCGTGCGCAACGCCATCGATGAATTGCTGCCGGCGATTCCGATCTGGACTGCCTGACGGCGCCTCAAAAAATCGTATACCCGCCGTCGATCACGATGCTGTCGCCGGTGTGGAAGCGCGAGGCGGGCGAGGCGAGATAGACCGCCATGCCGGCGAAATCCTCGCCGTCGCCCCAGCCGCCGATCGGCACGCGGCTGATCACCTTGTCGGTGAACACGTCGCGCGACTGCGCGCCGGCCGTCATCTCGGAACGGATCCAGCCCGGGCAGATCGAGTTGACGCGGATCTTGTGGCGGCCGAGCTCCACCGCCATCGCGCGCACCATCGAGACCACCGCGCCCTTCGACGCGCCATAGTGCTCGTTGCGCGCCGCGCCGTGGATCGCCGCCGTCGAGGCGATGGCGACCAGCGAGCCGCCGACATCGCCCTTCTCGCCGCGCTCGATCATGTGGCGCGCCGCCTCCCGCAGGGTGAACAGCACGCCGTGCACGTTGATGCTCTCGACCTTCTGGAAATCCTCCAGAGAGATATCGAACACGCTGCGCCGGCCGATGCCGATGCCGGCATTGGCGATCGCGGTATCGAGACGGCCGAACTCTTTGAGAATGTTCGCGACGCCGTCTTTGACGGCGGCTTCGTCGGAGACATCGACCTTGGCGGCGCGCACATCCCCGCCCCATTTCTTGAGACGCTCCAGCGCGCTCGCATTTTTGGCTTCGTTGGTGCCCCAGATCACCACCGTGGCGCCATGCTGCGCCAGGCCTTCCGCCATGCCGATGCCGATGCCGCCATTGCCGCCGGTGACGAGCGCGACCTTGCCGGTCAGATCGAACAGATTGTGCATGGAAAACCGCTCCTTGATGCCCCGGCGGAAGCTTGATTTGTCCGCGCGCGGGGGCACAGTAAGCGGGTCCTGGAGGAATTCAAATGTCCCTGATCAAGCTCGCGGTCGCGAACGACGTCGCAACCCTGACCTTCAACTCGCCGAGCACGCTGAACTCGATGTCGGTCGCGGTGGTCGAGGAGATGCGCGCCGCGCTCGTCGATGCGGAGAAGAGCGCCCGCGCGCTGGTGATCACGGGCGAGGGACGCGCCTTCTGCTCCGGCGCGGCATTGGGCGGCGGCGGCGCGGCGGGATCTGCGCCGCAATCGGGGCCGCCGGATGCAGGCGCGGTGCTGGAGTCGCATTTCAATCCGCTGATGGTGCAGCTGCGCGACCTGTCGATCCCGTTCGTCACCGCGGTGCATGGCGCGGCGGCCGGCGTCGGCTGCTCGCTGGCGCTGATCGGCGATCTGATCGTGTGCGACACGACGGCGTATTTCCTGCAGGCCTTCCGCAACATCGGCCTGGTGCCGGATGGCGGCTCGCCCTATCTGCTCGCCTCGGCGGCGGGGCGCGTGCGCGCGATGGAGGCGATGCTGCTGGGCGAGCGCATCAAGGCCGAAGATGCCTATCAATGGGGCATGGTGAGCCGGCTGGTGCCCGAGGGCACCGACATCGCGGTGGCGACGGAGCTGGCGACCAGACTGGCCGATGGGCCGCGCCGCACGCTGGGGCTGATCCGCAAGCTCGCCTGGGGCGCGCTCGACAAGTCGTTCGAGGAGCAGCTCGATGCCGAGCGGCACACGCAGAAGCTCGCCGGCCAGGGCATGGAGTTTCGCGAGGGCGTGATGGCGTTCCTGCAAAAGCGCAAGGCGAACTTCAAGGATATCGCCTAGACGAGACCGGCGCGGCGCGCGATGCGGAGCAGACCGCGCGCCGCCAGCGGCTCGGGATCGACGACGGCGCCGATGCGGCCGGCAAGCGCGGATTTGTATTGACCGGCGATCGGGCCGGCGGCGACGAGCGTCACCGCGTGCGCCGGCGCGTCCGCGATCTCGGCGCCGATCAACACGCCATCGACGAAGGAGGCTGTGTGCTCGGGCGCAAGCTTGCCGAGCAGGCGGCGGGCGCGGGCCTGGAAGAGCGCCGCGGTGACAGGGCCGGCGGCGTGCAGGCCTTGCGCGAAGGCGCCGGGCGACGCGGCTTGTTCGACGCCGGTGGCAAACGCGCCGCTCGCCAGCATCGCGGCGCGGATCTCGCCGGTCATGTATGTGCGGAAGCGCGTGAGGCGGCCGCTTTCGAGCGTTGCCCATTTGCTGTGCGTGCCGGGGAGGCAGACGACGGCGTCGGGCGCGTCGAGACCGGCGAGCAGCGTTTCCTCGCCGCGCATCACGTCGCAGGTTTCGCCGTCGACGAATGCGATGCCGGGGACGATGTGGGCGTCGTCGAACGGCGCTGCGACGGGTTTCAGATCGAGGGTCGCCGGCGCTTCGACATAGGGCGCGTGTACCCAGCCACGGTCGCTGCCGATCATGCCGCAGAGCAGGATCGGGGCATCTCGCCAATCGCCGAGGAGCGCGCGCAGGCGGTCTTGGTAAGGGCCTTGGCCGGTGAAGACACCGTCGGCGGCGCGGCGCGTCTCCAGGATCGTGCCGTCGGGCGCGATGCGGAAGGCGCGGACGCTGGAGGAGCCCCAGTCGATGCCGATCAACGCCGTGATCATGCGCGCACCAATCGCGGCCAGGTGAGGTTGAGGATCAGGCCCGCCATCACCAGCGCGGCGGCACCGAGCTTCCACATCGGCATCGCCTCGCCGATCGTCAGCGTCGCGGTCGTCATGCCGACAACCGGAACCAGAAGCGCGAAGGGCGACACGGTCGCGGCGGGGTGGCGCGCGAGCAGATACGCCCAGCTGCCGAAACCGAACAGCGTGTTGCCCCACGACTGGTACAGCACCGCGGCCCAGGTCGCGGCGCCGGCACTCGCGATGCCCTGCCGGATCGCCGGCCAGCCTTCGAAGAGCAGCGACAGGACCGCCAGCGGGGGGATCGAGAACACGCTCGCCCACACCACATAGGCCAGCATGTTGGCGCCGGGCGAGGCGCGCGCCACCATGTTGCCGCCCGCCCAGCTGGCAGCGGCGACGAGCGTCAGGCCGAGGCCAAGCGGCGTCGCGTCGGCGCCGCCATGCACCACGATGATGCCGAGGCCCACCGCCGCCAGCACCAGCGCCCCGACCTGGAAGGCGCGCACGCGCTCGCGCCCGAACCACATGGCGAGGCCGATGGTGAAGAACACCTGTACCTGCATCACCAGCGAAGCGAGGCCGGGCGAGATGTCGTGCTTCATCGCAATGTAGAGGATGCCGAACTGACCCGCGCCGATCAGGATGCCGTAGGTCGCGAGATTGACCGGCGGTACGGCGGGGCGCTTCAGGAACAGGGCGGCAGGCAGGAAGGCGAAGACGAAGCGCAGGGTGGCGAAGGCGAGCGGCGGGAGGTGTGCCAGTGCCAGCTTGATGATCGGAAAATTCGTCCCCCAGACCACGATCACGGCAAGCGCCAGAAGGATATGCGGCAGCGGCAATGTGGCGGACTTGTTTGTCATCGAAGCCTTATAGCAATGTTCGGCGCGCAAAGGCGGCAGATCCCTTGCGCGCGCAACGAATGGCTGGACGATGGATCACGAGCCTCCCAACGACGATGGCAACGAAGACGAGAAGCGCCATTCCGACAACATGGCGGTGCTGGCGGTGGCGGCGATCATCATCATCGTGGGGCTGATCCTGTTCCACTTCATCTCGAAGAACCTGGCGACCGAGCGCTGCATCGAGGAGCACCGGCGGGGGTGTGGGGAGACGGTGGAGCAGAACTAGCGCGCCGCGCGCTCGTCCAGCCGGCTGATGATCATGATCTTCTGCCAGATCTTGCGGCCGAGATCCGACGTCAGCGCCTCGATCTCATTGACCGCGCCGATCACCGCCTCGTCCTGCACCTGCCCGGCATAGAGCGCCGCCAGCTTGGCGATCAGCGCCAGCATCTCGGCGCAGTAATCCAGATAGCGCGACAGTTCGAACTCGCTCATCCGGCGCTGCGGCGAGGACGGCGTCGGCGGGCCGAGGATCACGGTGGGGTCCTTGGTCAGCTGGTGCATGTCGACGACGTGGGCGAAGGAGCGCAGCTCGAACAGGGCGCGCAGGGCGGCGCGACGCTTCAGCCGGCGGTCGAGCGTCAGCAGGAACCAGAGAGCGCCCGCCGCCAGGATCAACAGGTTCACGATGGCGTCGAGGCCCTGGGTCAGCGCCACCACGTCGGCATGGGTGAAGACGGCCGACCAGTTCACCAGCCGCGCGACATAGACTTGGGCGGCGATCCCGGCGGCGATGGCCAGCGCCGCCAGCACCTGAAGCGTACGGTTCGGGCGGTTGAGCGTCTTGTTATGATCGACGGTGACGCGCGCGGTGTCGGCGAGGTCGGCGGCGACGCGGCTGAGGCCGGAATCGGGAAAGCGCTCGGTGATGCGCGCCTGCAGGCGCTCGATCGTGAGCACGATCTTGGGGGCGTCGAGGACACGGAGCCGGGTCACGACTTTTTATAGCGGAAACCGGCGGCGTCTTGCTACAGATGCGCGCGATGGCGCGATGGTCGGTACGAAGTCTGAGACGGTCGGAGGGCGCGCGCGGGCTCGCCCTGCTGACGCCCACCATGGCGATCATGCTGGCGGCGCTGGCGGCGCCGATGGCGCTCCTGGCGCTGTACAGCTTCTGGCGCCAGGACGGTTATGCGCTCGACCACACCGCGACGCTGGCGCAATACGCCACGGCGATCGGGCGCGAGACCTATCGCGCACTGTTCTGGCGGTCGATCGCGATTTCGTCGGTTGTGACGGCCGTGACGGTCGGCCTCGCCTATCCGATGGCGTATTTCGTCGCGTTCCGGGTTGAAAAGACGAAGTTCGTCTGGCTGGTGCTGCTCACCATCCCGTTCTGGACGAGCTATCTGCTGCGCGTCTTCGCGTGGAAGCTGATCCTCGGTTACAACGGCGTCATCAACACCGGGCTGATGAGCCTTGGGCTGATCCATCAGCCGCTGACATTCCTGCTCTACAATCCGATCGCGGTGGTGGTGACGCTGGCGCATGCCTGGGCGCCGTTCGCGATCCTGCCGATCTATGTCAGCCTGGAGAAGATCGACCGCTCGCTGCTCGATGCCGCGGCGGATCTCGGCGACGGGCCGGTGCGGCGGTTCCTGCGCGTGACCCTGCCGCTCTCCATGCCCGGGGCGATCGGCGCGGCGGTTCTGATCTTCGTGCCGACGACGGGCGATTACGTGACGCCGGCCCTGGTCGGCGGATCGAACGGCGTGATGATCGCCAATGTGATCGAGGAGCAGTTCGACAAGGTCGGCAACTGGCCGCTGGGCGCGGCACTGGCGCTGGCGAGCATGGCGGCGGTCGGCGTGGTGACGCTGCTGTTCGTGTCGGCGATGCGCGCCGCGACGGCGAGGATCCGCTGATGCGCGGCAAGGGGCTTCTGGTTTACGCGGTGCTGTATCTGGCGTTCCTGTATGTGCCGGTGCTGTTCCTGCCGCTGTTCTCGTTCAACGCCTCGGTGTTCATCGCCTTTCCGCTGAGCGGCTTCACGACCCAGTGGTACGCGCAGATGGCCGCCGACGGCGCGATGCTGCGCGCGCTGGGCAACAGCCTCGAGGTCGGCGCGGCGGCGGCGGCGATCTCGACGCTCCTGGGACTACTGGCGGCCAAGGCGCTGACGCGCTATCGCGTGCCGGGCGGCGGGGCGATCTTGGCGCTGACCTCGCTGCCGCTGTTCATCCCGGACATCGTACTCGGCATCGCGCTGCTGATCGCGTTGACGGCGGCCGGCGTGCCGTTGTCGCTGGTGACGGTGATCGCCGGCCATTGCCTGATCTGCGTGCCGTTCGCGATCACGGTGCTGATCTCGCGCTTCGAGGGCTTCGACAAGAGCCTGGAAGAAGCGTCGCTGGACCTTGGTGAAAACGGTTGGATAACGTTCTGGCGCGTGACGTTCCCGCTGGCGCTGCCCGGCATCGTGTCGAGCCTCTTGCTCACCTTCGTGGTGTCGTTCGACGAGTTCCTGATCGCCTATTTCCTGGCGGGTGACGACGCAACGCTGCCGATCTACATCTGGGGACAGCTGCGCTTCCCCTACAAGCTGCCCTCGGTGCTGGCGCTGGGGGCGCTCATCCTGGTGGCATCGGCAGTGCTGGTGGTGTTGGCGGAATGGGTCCGCAGCCATGGTTTGAAGGCGCGGCGGCACGCGATGGTGGGCGCATGAGCGACGATTTTCTCCGCATCGACCATGTCAGCAAGCACTTCGGCGTCGTGTCCGCGGTGGACGACGCGGTGCTGTCGATCGCGCGCGGCGAATTCTTCGCGCTGCTGGGGCCGTCGGGCTGCGGGAAGACGACGCTGCTGCGCATGATCGCGGGGTTCGAACATCCCGAGACGGGCGACATCTTCGTCGAGGGCCAGCGCATCACCGATCTGCCGCCGAATCTGCGGCCGTCGAACATGGTGTTCCAGTCCTACGCGATCTTTCCGCATCTCGATGTGTTCGACAACATCGCCTACGGCCTGCGCAAGGCGCGTCTCGCGAAGACGGAGCTGGCGCGGCGTGTCGACGAGGCGCTGGCGATGGTGCGGCTGGAGGGCTTCGGCGGGCGCACGTCGGACCAGCTCTCGGGCGGGCAGCGGCAGCGCGTGGCGCTGGCGCGCGCGCTGGTGAAGCGGCCGAAGGTCCTGTTGCTCGACGAGCCCCTGGGTGCGCTCGACAAACGGTTGCGCGAGGCGATGCAGATCGAACTGCGCCAGCTGCAGAAGAGCGTCGGAATCACCTTCGTGTTCGTGACGCACGACCAGGAAGAGGCATTGTCGATGTCCGACCGCATCGCAGTGATGTCGGGTGGGCGCATCCTGCAGGTGGCGAGCCCGCGCGAGCTCTATGAGCGGCCGAATTGCCGCGAGGTGGCGGATTTCATCGGCGAGATGAATTTTTTCGCAGCCGGGGAGATCGGCGTGGCGGGCTTGGCGGCGATCCGGCCGGAGAAGATTTCACTGTCGCGCGACAGTGGCAGGATGCGGGGCGCAATCGCGTCGGTGGCGTATCTGGGCGAGCGGAGCCATTACGGCGTGGCGGTCGCGGAGCGCGCCGAGCCGATCGCCGTGGCAGCGCAGAACACCGCGCGGAACGGATTCGCGGTGGGCGATACCGTGTGGCTGTCATGGGATGCCGAGAGCGTGGTGGTTCTGCCGGACTGAACTCGCCTTGTCATCGCCGGCCGAGCGTAGCGACGGGAAGGGGATCCTGCCGGTAAATACCCTGACGGCGTTTCCTACCCGGGTCCCCTTCGCCTCACGCCGCTTCGTGGCGTTCGGCCGGGGATGACAAGTGAGTTTCATGCCAACGTCTCGGTGAGAAACCTCCGCACCGCCATCTGCGTATCCACCAGGCGTGTCTCGAGCACATCGAAGTCACCGGCATCGGCGGCGCGGACCAAAAGCGATTTCAGACCCGACGTTGCGTGCGCGGGATCAAGCGTGCCGTCGAGGGCGATGCGCAAGACCTGCGTCAATGCGTGCTCCAGCCTGGCCGCGTCGACCAGGGTGCGGGCGCGTTCGGGCGCGAGGCGGCCGGCGGCTTCGAGCTTGCGCAAGGCCTCGATGGTGTTGGTATCGAGGACGCCGGCGTCCGCCGCGCAGAGCTGCAGCGTCTGGGCGATGAACTCGATGTCGACCAGACCGCCGGGCGCGAATTTCAGGTCCCAGTGGTTCTTGCCGGGGAATTGCGCCGCCAGCTTGCCGCGCATGTCGCGCGCATCGGTGGTGAGCTTTGCCGGATCGGCGGGCGTGATGAGGACGGCACGGATCGCGGCGTCGATCTCGCACGCGAAGTCCGGCGGCGCGTGCACCACGCGGGCGCGGGTGAGCGCCATGCGCTCCCAGGTCCACGATTCCTGCGCGTGATAGCGCTGGAAGGATTCGAGGCTCACCGCCACCGGACCCTTGTTGCCGGTCGGACGCAGCCGCATGTCGACCTCGTAGAGGCCGCCGGCTGCGGTCGGGGTGGTGAGGGCGGAGATGAAACGCTGCGCCAGGCGCGCGTAATAGACGATGACGGGCAGCGGTTTGGATCCATCGGACGTCTCGGCGTCCGGCGGCACGTCGTAGACGAAGACGAGATCGAGATCCGAGCCCGCCGTCATCTCGCGCCCGCCGAGCTTGCCCATCGCGACGACCGCGAAGCGCCCGCCCGGGATGCGTCCGGCGGACTCGGAAAGTTCGGCCTCGACCACCGGCAGCAGGCCGCCGATCACCGCTTCGGCGATGTTGGCGAGCGCCGGGCCGGCGGCATCGGGCTTGGCGATGCTTTCGACGATCTGCACCCCGACGCGGAAGATCTGCTCCTTGGCGAAGCGGCGCGCGGCGTCGAGGGCGCCTTCGTAATCGGCGGCCCGGGAGATCTCGCCGGCGAGGAGAGCATCGAGGCTGCTGCGCGGCGGCAGCTTGTGCAGGAAGTCCGCGTCGATCAGCGCATCGAGCGTGGCCGGCGCACGCGCCAGATGCTCGGCAAGGCGCGGCGCGGAACCGACGACCGTCGCGACCAGGCGCAGGAAATCGGGGCGCGCGAGGAACTGCGAGAACAGCTGCACGCCGGCCGGCAGGTTGGTGAGGAAGCGGTCGAACTGGGTGAAGGCGGCATCGGGATCGGCGGTCTGCGACAGGGCGGCGAGCAGCGCGGGGACGAGCTTGGTGAGCAGCTCGCGGGCGCGGGCGCTGCGCGTGGCGCGGACGCGGCCGTGGTGCCAGCCGCGGATCGCGCCGGAGACATGCGCCGCCTCGCGAAAGCCCATCGCCTGCAGCGTCGAGATCGTGCCGGGGTCTTCCTCGACGCCGGTGAAGACGAGGTTGCCTTCGGCGGTGGTGAGATCCTGTTCGCGCTCGAACAGGCGGGCGTAGTGGTTCTGCACGGTCTCCAGCTGCGCGATCAGCGCGGCGCCGAACGCCTCGACGGTCTTGCCCATGAAGCATGCGATATGCGCCACGCCCTCTTCGGACTTCGGCACGGTGTGCGTCTGTTCGTCCTCGATCATCTGCAAGCGGTGTTCGAGCGTGCGGAGGTACCGATAGGCGGCTTTGAGATCGGCGGTCGTCTCAGACGTGACGAGGTCGCGGGCACAGAGTGCATCGAGCGCGGGCACGGTGCGGCTTTCGCGCAAATCGCGCAGGCGGCCGCCGAGGATCAGTTGCTGGGTCTGGGCGAAGAACTCGATCTCGCGGATGCCGCCGCGGCCGAGCTTGATGTTGTGGCCCGCCACCGCGATGGCACCGTGGCCGCCATGGGCGTGGATCTGGCGCTTGATGGAATGGATGTCCTCGATCGCGGCGAAGTCGAGATTGCGCCGCCAGATGAAGGGTTCGATGGATTTGAGGAAGCCGGCACCCGTCTCGGGATCCCCGGCGCAGGCGCGGGCCTTGATGAAGGCTGCGCGTTCCCAGTTCTGGCCCATGCCTTCGTAATAGGACTCGGCGGCGTCGGTGGAGATCGCGACCTGCGTCGCGCCGGCGTCGGGGCGCAGGCGCAGATCGGCGCGGAAGACATAGCCGTCGGCCGTGATGTCGGTCAGCAGCTTGACCACGCCGCGCACGATGTCGACCGCGGCGCCGCGCGCGTCGTCGCGCTTGCGGAAGGGGAAGCGGGCGGGATCGTAGAACACCACCAGATCGATGTCGGAGGAGTAGTTCAGCTCGAACGCGCCGTACTTGCCCATCGCGAGGACGGTGAGGCCGGTGGTGGCCTCCAGCACGGCGCCGTCGCGCTCGCCGAAATCGGCGCGGGCGGCGGCCTCGCGCAGGATGTAGCGCAGGGCACCCTTCACGCTGGCGTCGGCGAAGGCGGTGAGCGCTTGCGTCACCTGCTCCAGCGGCCAATGCCCGGCGATGTCGGCGAGCGCGATGGCAAGGGCGGCGCGGCGCTTGGCGATGCGCAGGCGGGCCATCGCCTCGGTTTCGCTTTCGGCCGTGGCGGCGGAGAGCGCCAGGGCGTTGGCGGCCTCGACGATGGCGGCCGGGTCCTGCAAGAGATCGGACAGCAGCGCGTGCTCGCGGATCGCGAGGCGCGCCAGGAATGGGCTGTTGCCGAACACGGCTTCGAGCAGGGCGCGGTGGGCGTCGGCCGGCGTGAAGCCCTGCTCCGCCAGCGACTCGAAGGTGCGGGCGGCGCGGGCGGGATCGAAGGGGCGCGGCAGAACGGGCATGCGCCCAGTCTAGGGCGGGCGCCCAAACGAAACGAGGGCGCCGGATGCCGGCGCCCCCTCCGATGTTCGATGTCCGATATTCGAGCCGAAGCCCGATTACTTGCAGGACTGCAGGCCCGTCTTGGTCGGATCGGGGCAGGCGAGGCCCAGCGACCACAGGAAGCCGCGCCGGATGAAGCCGGCCGGCAGCACCACCTCCGGCCCCATCGGCGCCGGGTTCGAGGCGAACAGCGACGCGCCGTCCGTGCCCTTGGCGTTGACCGAGGACATCGAGTGGCAGGTGATGCAGGACGACTGGTTCTGCGGCGTGCCGACGGCCTCGTACTCGGTGATCGAGTTGCCGCCCTGGATCGCCTTGCCGTCCGGTGTGGTGAACTCCGACTGCGCCACATCGAGGCGGTAGTTCTGCAGCGTCGCCGGCAGGCCTGCCTGCGTGAACAGCGCCTGCAGCCCCGGCGTCATCGTCGTGGTCGAGGTGGGACCATTGGAGATCGCGGGCGTCGCGCCCCAGGCATCGCGGCAGGGACCGTAGATGTAGCAGCGGAAGGGATTGGTGATGGCGCTCTGCGGCTCGAAGGTCGTCCACAGCCAGTTGGGCAACAGCTTCGAGAGGATGTGCATCGCGACCAGCGCGTAGCATGTGCCGCCGACCTGCTCGGTATAGAAGTTGGTGGTCGAGCCGTTGCAGGCGAAGGGCGCCGTCTTGAAGTCGCTGGCCGGCAGCCAGTCGACCTTGATCTCGATCGACGGGCTGGTGAACGAGATCTTGGTGCCGGTCGCTGCCGCCTTCATCTGGGCGGTGCGGATGTTGTAGCCCGGGCCCGCGATCTCGGACTGGGTGGTGGGGTTGATGTAGACCTCTTCGCAGATCACCGCGCCCGGCAGGACGTTCGGCACCTTGACCGCCATCGGGTTGCACTGGGTCGGGCTCAGCGCCGCGGTGGCGAAGCCGGTCTTGCCGTGCATCCGGCGCTCGATCGCGGCGAGCACGCTGCCGTGGAAGCGATGGCCGGCCCTGGCGGCGAGCCTGGCGCCCGCCTTGCCCGAAGTGGGATAGAGCTGGGACTGTTCGATCCAACTGGCCCAGGCCGGCTTGCCGTTGGTCTGGCAGTTGATGGCGACGAAGAGCTGCCAGGCGGTCTGATCGTTGGTCGCGGCCGGCGCGGTGGGGAGGGTGCAGGCGGGATTGGCCTGCGCCTTGGCCGGCGCGATGCCCGGACCCTGGTCGGTGGCGAGCAGCGCGGCGGCAGCGGCCAGCGCGGTGACGGCAAACATCTGGGTAAGGCTTCGCATGTCGGGGCTCCCGGTCGAGGTTGAAGTCGGACGCAAGGACACGCTGGAAGAACGCCGCAGCGGAACGCTGAGCAGACGGCGAGGCGATCGCCACGAAGACTGGACGGCTTCGACAGCCGATTTGCGAAGAACAATACAGCGAAAATGACGTGGGTTCAAATGCAGTATTGACGAAGACTACGCCATCAAGCCTCGCCGAAGCCTTCGCCGGGCTCCAGCGGCGCGAAGCGGATCAGGCGGCTGTCCGCCACCGCCGCCTGGCGATGCTTGACGTGCTCCTTGTAGCCGGGATCGCGGATCATCTCGGCGAAGGCGAGCGCATTGGGATATTGCGCGATGAAGGCGAGGTCCCAGCGTTCGTCGCTTGGGCCGGTGAGCACGGTTTCGGGGTGGCCGACCCAGACCTGCCTGCCGCCGACGCGCTTGAACACCTGCGCCGAGGTGCGGCCGTATTCGCGATAGGCTTCGAGGCCGGTCAGACCCTTGTCATGCAGCGGATGATCTTCGGGATAGGCGGCGAGCACGCGCAGGCGGATCAGGTTCAGCATGTGGATCGGCGTGTCCTGCGGCGCGCCCTGCATGAAAGCCTTGAACTGCTCGCGGGTGGGATCGATCGAACCGGTCATGTGAAGCTCCGCATGCCTGCTTCAAACCATTGTAGATGATTATCGCACCCGCAGCACCGGTCGCGGGAAGCGGATCAGGGCGCGCAGGCCGGGCTTGTTGTCTTCCAGCAGAAGCCGCGCCTCGTGGAGGCGCGCGACGGCGGCGACGAGGCTGAGGCCGAGCCCTGTGCCCGGCGCATTGCGGCTGGCGTCGAGGCGCACGAAACGCTCCACCACACGGGGGCGCTCGGCGTCGGGGATGCCGGGGCCGCTGTCGGCGACGCGCAGCTCGACGCCTTGCGGCGTCTCCGACGCGGTGACAGTAACGCGGCCGCCGGACGGGGTGTACTTGATCGCGTTGTCGACGAGATTGGCGAGCGCCTGGCTGATCAGGCTGCGATTGCCGTCGATGCGCGTGGCGCCGGCCGGCACGATGCGCAGCGTGATCTCTTTCTCTTCGGCAAGCGGGGCGTAGAGTTCGGCGACGTCCTCGACGATGGGCGCGAGATCGATCGGGCCCATCTCGCCGCGCGCCACGCCGGCATCGGCCTCGGCGATCAGGAGCAGCGCGTTGAAGGTCGTGATGAGCTGATCGGTCTCGGCCACCGCGGCTTCGATCTCGGGCGCCGAATTGCTGGCGGGGTCGAGATGGCGCAGCGTCGTCTCCAGACGGTTGCGCAGGCGCGTCAGCGGCGTGCGCAGATCGTGCGCGACGGAGTCGGTCACCTCGCGCACGCCCTTCATCAGGCGCTCGATGCGGTCGAGCATCGCGTTGAGGTTCTCGGCCAATGCGTCGAACTCGTCATGCGCGGTGCCGACGGGGACGCGGCGCGAGAGATCGCCGTCGAAGATCTCGGCGCTGGTGCGGTTGATGGATTCCAGGCGCGTCAGCATGTTGCGGCTCATCACCGCGCCGCCGACGAGGCCGATCAAGAGCACCAGGCCGACCGTCCAGGGCAGCGTGGTGGTAAAGAGGCGCTCTGTGAGATAGCGCTCGTGAACGTCCTGCGCGACGAGCAGATTGAATCCGCCGGCCAGCGCGAAGACGCGGCCGCGGGCTTCTCGTGTTTCCAATTGGTTTTCGACACGGCGCTGATAGTCGAAATCGACGAAGGCATTGGGCTTGTCGTTGCCCGGCGGCCAGGCATCGAGATTGCCGACGATCGGCTGCTTGTAGCGGTTCGCGAGCAGGTAAAGGCCCGGCCCGCCATGCGCCGACCGGCTGATGACGACATCCGCCAGGCCGCGCAGACCGAGCTGCTGATACTGCTCCGACAGGCCGGTGATCTCGGCCTCGATGATCTGGTCGGTCTGGGCGTCGAGCGCGCGCTTGGTGTTCCAATAGGTGAAGGCGATCAGCGCCGTCACCGACACCGCGAACACCGCGACGTAGACGAGGACGATGCGGTACGCCTGCGTCCTTAAGATTGCGGGCGCGCGCACGTCCTTCTAGGCCGCGCGGGCGCGGATCATGTAGCCGGCGCCGCGCACGGTGTGCAGCAGCGGCGTATCGAAGCCCTTGTCGATCTTGGCGCGTAGCCGCGAGATGTGCACGTCGATCACGTTGGTCTGGGGATCGAAGTGATATTCCCATACGCTCTCGAGCAACATCGTGCGGGTCACCACCTGGCTGGCGTGGCGCATGAGGTATTCGAGCAGGCGGAATTCGCGCGGCTGAAGATCGATGGCCGAGCCGGCACGCTGCGCGGTGCGGGTGAGCAGATCGAGCTCGAGGTCGCCGACTTGAAGTCTCGTCTTCACCGAGCCCGGCGAGCGGCGGCGCATCAGCGCGTCGATGCGGGCGAGCAGCTCGACGAAGGCGTAGGGCTTGGTGAGATAGTCGTCGCCGCCGGCTTTCAGGCCCTTCACGCGGTCGTCGACCTCGCTCAGCGCCGAGAGGAACAGCACCGGCGTGGCGTTGCCGTGCTCGCGCATGTCGGCGACGACCCGCAAGCCGTCGAGCTTGGGCAGCATCCGGTCGATCACCGCGACATCGTAGGGACGCGAGAGCGCGAGCGTCAGCCCGATCTCGCCGTCCGCCGCGTCGTCCACGACATGCCCGGCTTCCTTCAATCCGTTGACCAGATAGCGCTGGGCCTCGAGATCGTCTTCAACGACGAGAATGCGCATAAAGCCCTCCAAATCCTTCAGACTAGGGTCCGCGCCGGCGGCAGCAACGGGGGGGATGGGGCCACCACCACCGGCGCGGGGGCCGGCCTGCTGGCTTGCGCCCGCAGACCGGTTCTCGTGCGATCCACCCTTGCGGGCGGACCGAATTCATTGCGGCTTGCCCCTCTTAGGCTTGCCCGATGTCGACGGCGACGAAGCGCGTGCCGCCTTGCGTGGCGACCAGCAGCAGCACCGATTTGTGTCCCGACGAGCGCGCGGCGGCGACCAGCGCCACCATGTCGTGCGGATTGTGCACCGGCTTGTTCGCGACCGAGAGCACGACGTCGCCGGGCTGGATGCCCTTGTCGCCGGCGTCGCTGTTCGGATCGACGCGGGTGACGAGCACGCCGTCGATGGCGGCGTCGATGTTGAAGCTGCGGCGCGCCTCCGGCGTCACGGCGGCGAGGCCGAGGCCCATCGCCTGCTGCTGCGCACCGTTGTTCGACATCTGGGCGCCGTCATTGTCGCCGTTGTCGTTCGAGGCGACGCGCTGGTCCGGACGCGAGCCGATCTTGGCGGTGACGTTCTTCTGCGCACCGTTGCGCATGATCGAGAACGTCGCGGTCGCGCCGGCCGGCAGCGTCGCGATGTGGCGCGTCAGGTCGGCGCTGTCCTCGACGGCGCGGCCGTTGAGTGCGAGCACGACGTCGCCCTGCTGGAAGCCGGCCTGCGCGGCCGGACCGCCCGCCACGACCTCGGCGATGATGGCGCCCTTCGGGTTGGCGATGCCCAGAGAAGATGCGATCTCCGGCGTCAGGCTCTGGATGTTCACGCCCAGATAGCCGCGGTCGACATGGCCCTTGGTCTGCAGCTGGGTGATCACGTCGTGAATGGTCGAGGCGGGAATCGCGAAGCCGATGCCGACGCTGCCGCCGGACGGCGAGAAGATCATCGAATTCATGCCGATGACCTGGCCGCGCAGATCGAAGGTCGGGCCGCCGGAGTTGCCGCGGTTGATCGGCGCGTCGATCTGGATGAAGTCGTTGTAGTTGGAGCCGCCGATGTTGCGCCCCAGCGACGACACGATACCGGCGGTCACCGAGTTGGAGAGGCCGAACGGATTGCCGACCGCGACCACCCAGTCGCCGACGCGCACCTGGCGGTCGTCGCCGAACTCCACGGTGGGCAGCGGCTTGTCGGCCTTGATCTTGAGCAGTGCGACGTCGGTCAGCGCGTCGGTGCCGATCAGCTTGGCGTCATAGGTGCGGCCGTCGGGCAGCTTCACGGTGATCTTGTGCGAGTTGTCGATGACGTGGTTGTTCGTCACCACCAGGCCGTTCCGGTCGATGATGAAGCCCGAGCCGGCGCTGATCGCCTTGCGCGGACGCGCGGGCTGGCCCTGGCCGCCGCCATACTGGTTGAAGAAATCGCGGAACGGCGCCGGCAGGTCGTCGGAGGCAACAGGGCCGGTCTCGACCGTCTCGGCGGTGATGGTGACGACGGCGGGGCTGACGCGCTCCACCAGGTCGGCGAAGGAGAAGGGCGCGCCGTTCTCCAGCATGCGCGGCGTGGTGCGGACGTCGGTGGCGGCCATCTGGCGCGGCGCGCCATTGCCGTCGGCGGTGAGGTCGGACGCCGTGCGAACGCCGGGAACGAAGGCGAAGGCGGAAAGACCGATCAGGACGGTGGCGGCGGCGGTGCCGAGCGCCACGGTGCGGCGATGGCGCAGGATCGGATGGGGCTTCTGGTCGGTCTGCTCGGTCATATCTTGCTCTCCAGGGCTTGCTCGGTGGCGTCCCCGCCTTACCGAATTACAAGCTGTAGCTTACTAAATTCCGTCTGACGGATTAAGAGTCTGTAACCAGACCCCGCCTCCCCAGGCTTACACGCGGTCGTGATGTTGGTTCGTCTCGGACACCGCGCCCTGAGGCGCCCGGCTAGCCCGAACGACCACCCAAATGGCAACGCCCGCGGCAGAAATCAATACCAAAAAAGGTGTCAGCCATAAGGCGTAAGTGTTCTCGTCAAATGGCGGACGCATCAAAATGAAGTCGCCGTAGCGGGCGACCAGATATTGCTTGATCTGATCGTCGCTCTCGCCGGCCTCGATGTGCTCGCGCACCAGATTGCGCAGGTCCGCGGCCAGCGGCGCGTTGGATTCGTCGATGGATTCACCCTGGCAGACCATGCAGCGCAGCTCTTTCTGCAGGGCGCGGGCGCGGGCCTCCTGGGCGGGATCCGAAAGAGTTCCGGGTGCCGGGACGGCGTAAGCGGCACTCATCGTCAGCAGCAGGAAAAATATGGCGGCGAGGCGCTTCATCATTCGGCGGGCACGGCGTCGGGAACACGGCGCGGCAGGCGCAACCTTGCGAAGAGCGAGACGAAGCCGCCCAGCGCCATCACCACGCCGCCCAGCCAGATCAGCGGCGCCAACGGATTGACGTAGGCGCGCAGGATCCACTGGTTCGGGCCGCGCTGATCGCCGAGCGCCAGATACAGGTCGGCGAGGATGGTGGTGCGGATCGCGGTCTGCGCCGTCTCCTGCCGCTCGGTCGGGAAGAGGCGGCGCTCGGGATGCATGGTGGCGAGCGGCTTGCCGCCGGCGAAGACGGTGACGTCGGCACGCGCCGCGGTGTAGTTCGGGCCCTGCACGCTCTCGACCTTGTCGAGGCGCAGCTCATAGCCGCCGACCCAGGCGCTTTCGCCATAGCGCAGAACGTCGAGCGTCTCGCTCTTCCACAGCGTGACGCCGGCGACGCCGATCAGCGTGATCGCGAGGCCGGTATGGGCCAGGGCGGAGGCGAACGGCACGAGCTGAAGCACCTGGCGCTTCCACAAATCGACGGCGCTGGAGACGATCAACCAGGCGGCGAGGCCGAACATCGCGGCGCCCATCAGCGTGCTGGGCGCGGCGAGCGCGAGGATCGCGACCGCCGCGACGAGCGCGATGCCGGCGGCGGGCGCGAGCGTCTTCGCCGCCTCGCGCAGATCGCCCCTGCGCCAGCCGAGGCGCGGACCGAAGGGCAGGATGAGCAGCATGGCACCGAAGATCGGCGCGAACACCAGCGCATAATACGGCGCGCCGACCGAGACCTTCTGGCCCGTCAGCGCGTCGAGCACCAACGGATAGACCGTGCCGGTGAAGACGGTGGCGCAGGCGGCGGTGAGGAAGACGTTGTTGAGGAGGAGCGCGGTCTCCCGGCTGGCGGGCTCGAAGCTGGTGCCCTCCTCCAGGCTCGGCGCGCGCCAGGCGAACAGCGACAGCGCGCCGGCGATGGCGACGAAGATCAGGCCCAGGATATAGCGGCCGCGCGTCGGATCGGACGCGAAGGCATGCACCGAGGAGAGCACGCCCGAGCGCACCAGGAAGGTGCCGATCAGGCTCAGCGAGAAGCCGGCGATGGCGAGCAGCAGCGACCAGGCACGGAAGGCGCCGGTGCGCTCGGTGGCGAGCGCGGAGTGCAGCAGCGCGGTCGCGATCAGCCAGGGCATCAGCGAGGCGTTCTCGACCGGATCCCAGAACCAGTAACCGCCCCAGCCGAGATCGTAATAGGCCCACCACGAGCCGAGCGCGATGCCGAGGGTCAGCGCGATCCAGGCGGCGAGCATGAACGGCCGCGCGGCGCGGGCCCAGTCGCGCTCTTTCGCGATCAGCGCGCCGGCGGCGAAGGAAAAGGCGGCGGAAAGTCCGACATAGCCGGTGTAGAGCATCGGCGGATGCAGCGCGAGGCCGGGATCCTGCAAGAGCGGATTGAGACCGGCGCCCTCGAACGGCACCGGATCGATGCGCAGGAACGGGTTCGAGGTGTAGAGGATGAAGACGATGAAGGCCGCCGCGATCAGGCCCTGCACGCCGAGGGCGCCGGCGGTGAGGCGTTCGCTGCCGCGCTGCGCCAGGGCGATGACGGCGGCGTAGACGCCGAGCACCAGCACCCACAGCATCATCGAGCCTTCGTGGTTCCCCCACACGCCGGAGATCTTGTAGATCAGCGGCTTGGCCGTCGCCGAGTTGTTGGCGATGTTGGCGATCGAGAAATCGTCGGTCACCGAGGCGTAGACCAGCGTGCCGAACGACAACGCGATGAAGACGAAGAGGCCGAGCGCGCTCGCCGACGCGACGGCGCGCGCGAGCGCTGCATCGGGGCGCGTGCCGGCGATGCCGGCGCCGGCCTGCACCAGCGACAGCGCGAGCGCGAGGCAGAGCGCGAGAAGGCCGAGCTCGCCGGTCACTTCATTGTCCTTGTCACTGGCCGCCTTCCTTCCAGCGGCCGGAGCGCTTCAGCGCGTCGACCACCTCGGGCGGCATGTAGCGCTCGTCGTGCTTGGCGAGGACCTCGCTGGCGTCGAAGGTGCCGCCGTCGCTGAGCGCGCCCATCGCCACGACGCCCTGCCCCTCGCGGAACAGCGCCGGCAGCACACCGCGATAGGACACCGGCACGGAGGTCTTGCCGTCGGTGACGGTGAAGCGCACCTCGGCATGCGGGCCGTGGCTGACGCTGTGCGCTGCGACCAGACCGCCGATGCGGAAGGCGACGCCGGACTGCACGTGCTTCGCGATCACGTCGCTGGGGCTGTAGAAATACAGCACGTTGTCCTTGAGCGCGGCGACGACCAGCACGGCCGCGACGGCGCCGGCGGCGACGAGCGTCCCGGCGAAGATCAGGCGGCGGCGTTGCTTGGGGCTCATGGATCGCGTGGGTTTGGCGGGCGCGACTATAGGGGCGCGCCGCAGAGCTTCCAAATGCCGGCCCCTGTTCCGCCCAAATTGCCGCACAGGATCGCTGTCGCCGGATGGGGAATTTCCGCATGAAAAACTCGCGAATCGCGTTGGCCTTGGCTGCGGCACTGGCGCTGTCGGCCTGCTACGACACCACGACGCATCCGGTGGGCACCACGGCGGGCATCAAGCCCGATCCGGTGCTGGCCGGCACCTGGAAGGGCGTCAACTCCGACGGCAAGCCGGGCTATTTCCACTTCCTGCCGCAGAGCGACGGCTCGATCACCGTGATCATCGTCGAGGACGGGACGACCAGCAACGACTGGGACGTGGCGACCGTCACGGCGACGAAACTCGGGCCCAACCGGCTGTTGAACGCACGGCTGCTCGAGGGCGACGGCAAGCCGATCGCCGACTGGCCGGGCGGCACGGTGCCGGTGCTCTATCGCCTCGACGCGCAAGGCGGATTGACCTTCGCGCTGCCGCACGAAGAGGCGCTGCGCGATGCGGTGAAGGCGGGGCGGATCAAGGGCCGCGTCCAGACCGGCGCCTATGGCGACGTCGCGATCACCGCCGATCCGAAGGCGCTCGACGCGTTCTTCGCGCGGGCCGATCTGGGCAAGCTGTACAGCGCGCCGTTCTACACGCTGCATCGGGTGCGCTGATGCGGCGCGTCGCTGTCCTGCTATTCGCGGCGCTGAGCCTTGGCGCCTGCGTCATGGTGAAGGAGCCGATCGGCACCACGGTCGGCTATCGGAACGACCCGGCGCTGGAGGGGCGTTGGACCGGCAACGACGACAAGAGCGGTAGCGGCGATCTGCAAGTGACCACCAATAGCGACCGCGCTATGAGCGTCACCGTCACCGACACGAATGCCGGCACCGGCGAGCAGGACCACCTCGCCATGACGCTTACCACCGTGAAGCTGGGCCACAACCGCTACATGAATATCTCGGACGTTCGCGGCGACAAGCCGGACGATTCGTATCCTTCCAGCCTTCCGCTGCTCTATCGCAGCGATGGCAGGACGCTGTCGCTATACGCGCTCGACGAAAAGGCCGTGCAGGCTGCGATCAAGTCCGGCAAGATCGAGGGCGACGTGACCATCACCGATTATTATACGACGGTGTCCATCACGGCGAAGGGGCCGGCGCTCGACGCCTATATGGCGAAAGACGACGCGGCGAAGCTGTTCAAGCCCTTCGTGGTGCTCCACCGCCCTTAATGCGTCGAGCCCTGGAACATCTCGCCGCCGAGGCCGGTGTCGTAGGAAAGGCCCTCGAGAGTCAGCACCATCTCGCGCGGATAGTCGGCGCGCGCCAGGCCCTTGCGGGTGAGCGCGTTCCACACCGCCTCGTTGTAGAGGCCGGTCGCGTCCTTGCCCGACACCACGGCGTTGCCGAGATGGAAGTGGTCGCCATGCGCGTTGGGGAACTGGGTGATGCGCGCTTCGCCGGACGGCAGGCGCTGCGCCCCGCCCGGCAGCGAGGCGATGGCCTGGAGCAGGGTCAGCGTGCGCAGCTGCAACGGGTTCAGCTTCAGCGGATTGTTTTTCGGCGGCATGGTGGATCCTGAAAAAAAGCGCGGCGAACGCCCTCCTTTGGCATGGACCGCGGCGGCATGCAATTTCCTCCGCCCCCGGTATAGTCGGCGCGGTTAACCGACGAGGTTTATTGTGCCAGAGCCCATGGCTGCACCGTTCGAAGGAATCCGCGTCGCCGATTTCGGCCGCTATATCGCGGGGCCTTATTGCGCCGCCCTCCTGGCCGATCTCGGCGCCGACGTGATCCGGGTCGAGAAGCGCGAGGGCCGCGAGGACCGCACGCTGGTCTCGCTCGCGCAGAACGAGGACGGCACGCCCCGCGAGGGCGCCATGTTCCTGCAGATGAACCGCAACAAGCGCAGCCTGACTTGCGATCCGATGAACGATGCCGGGCGCGAGGTGGTGCGGCGGCTGATCAAGAGCGCCGACGTCGTCGTCGCGAACCTGCCGGCGGAGACGTTGAAGGCGATGGGCCTGGATTGGGCGAGCGTGTCGGCGCTCAACCCGCGCGCCATCCTGGCGGTGGGCACGGCGTTCGGGCTTGAGGGCCCTTATGCGGGACGCGTGGGCTTCGACGGCGTGGCGCAGGCGATGTCGGGCGCCACCTGGTTCTCCGGCACCGAAGAGCAGCCGGTGCGCTGCAGCGCGCCTTATGTCGATTTCGGCACGGCCTCTTTGTTGGCATTGGGCGTGGCGGCAGCGCTGCGGTCGCGCGAGCAGACGGGGCGCGGCCAGATGGTCGAAGGCGCCTTGCTGCGCACCGCGCTGACCTTCTTCGCGCCGACGCTGATCGAGGAAGACGCGCTCGCCATCGGACGGCGGCCGACGCTGAACCGCAGCCAGACGGCCGGGCCGTCGGACATCTACAAGGCGAAGGACGGCTGGATCACGGTGGCGGTGAACGGCGATCCGCTCTTCCGCCGCGCGGCGAGACTGATCGGCGTGCCGGAGTGGCTGGAGGATGCGCGCTTTTCCTCCGACAAGGCCCGCGGCGACAATGGCGAGGTCATCTCCGAACGTGTCACCGCCTGGGTGGCGCAGCGCACCAGCGCCGAGGCGATCGCGGCGTTCGAGGGCGCGCGCGTGCCGGCGGGACCGGTGCTGCGGCCGCGGCAGACGCTCGACGATCCGCATGTGAAGGGCGGCGATTTCTTCGTCGACGTCGAGTATCCGGGCGTCGGTTCGGCGAAGGTGGCGGCGACGCCGGTGAAGCTGCACGGCACGCCGGGGACTGTGCGCCGCCGCCCGCCGACACTGGGCGAGCACACCGACGAAGTGCTGGCGGAGCTCGGATTCAGTCCGATGGAGATCGCGGTGCTGAAGCGAGAGGGCGGGGTTTAACTCGCATCTCCGCGAGGAATTCGTCGGTATCAAACGCGGCGGGGGGGACCGCTCTTCTCGCCGGCGATAAGGGCAGCACGCAATGCCGCGCGTTTTGCTTCGTCCCCATCTCTCGGCGAACTGGTCATGCCTCGAAGCTTACACAGCTTCCGAACAAAATAAATATCGTCATGGCCACCCTCGTGGCGGCCATGACGGTTAGGTAGGCGAGATAAATCTACGCCGCCTGCGCCGCCTGTTGTGCGGCCCTGCCGCGGCGGCGCAGCAAGTCGGCTTCCTCTTCGCTGTAGAGGGTCGCCGTCAACGCGCACACCACCTCGAACTGGCTCTCCACCACTTCGCGGCGCGCGCCGCTGGACGTGCGCAGCTCCTTCACCACTTCTTCGTTGTAGCCGCGCAGCAGGAGGCACATCTCCTCGTCGGCTTTCTTCTGCGTCGCGCCGAACGAGGCGGCAGATGCGAGCGTCTTGGAGCCGGCGACGAGGCGCGCATAGCGCACGCCGCGCTCGGATTTGTCGGGATCGATGGCGCGGCCGAAGTCACCGACCTTGGGACCGCCGCCGAACGCGCCGCTCTTCTGGAAGGGCAGCGCGGCGGCGAGCTCTTTGGGCGCGCGCTCCATGAAGCCGTCCATCACCTCGGCAAGCGCGGCGCGATCCTTCATCAGACGCTGGCCCCATTTGCCGTCCCGGCGCATGTCGATGCCCTTGACGATGCCCGACGAGAGCGTGGTGAAGCGGGCGAGACTGTCGAGCAATGCCGCGTCGTCGAAGTTCGGATGGCGCGCGGCGCGCACCGCGTTGCCGTGCGTCTCGATGTCGCCGAAGATGATCTCGCCGACCAGGCCCATGTCGGTCGAGGCGATCATCGTGTCCTGCGTCTGGCGCGACACCTGGAGCGGAAGTTTCAGCGCTTCCCAGGGGCGCGCGAGGCGATGCATCGCGATCACCGCGACATAGGGCGCGACGTCGGCATTGGTCGCGGCGAGATGGTCGTAGATCTTGCGCAGGTTCCACAAGAGATCTTCGGTCAGCGACGGCGCGAGGCGCGGCAAGATTTTCTGGATCTCGGCGACGTCGGAGCCGGCGGAGAGCAGCAGCGCCATCTCGGACGCGTCGGCGGCGATAAGATCGCCGCCCAGCGTATTGCGCGCGGTTTTCGGATCGGCTGCGAGTTGCGCACGCAGTGCGGCGGCGGCGATCGGCCAGAAGGCTTCGGCGCGCGTGCGCGCATCGGGATGGCGGCCGGCCAGAACCAGCGCCTTGAACTCGCGGATGTAATCGCGGCTTTGATCGGGCAGCAGTGTCGTGCTGATCCAGGCCCAGACCGGCGTGACGGACCCGCGCGCGATCACGCCCTTCTGCTTGACCTTGCGCGGCTGCAGCGTGAACAGGTCCTCGAACGGCAAACAAAACGCGCGCAACGGCGTCGGCGTGCGGTCGGCATTGACCGTGCGGCGCAGCGCGGGACGCAGGCTCTCCAGGATCATCTCGTGCGGCAGCGACTTGCCGTCGACCAAACGGTCGACCTCGATCGCGCGCGCCAGGCGCGCGGCAATCTGCTCGGGCAGACTGCCCAAGAAGGCCTTCAGCAATCCGGTGCGTTCCGGCGTCAGCATGTGTGTCCCAGGTGGCGGCAAACGCCCCATAAGGCGGTGCCGCTTCCACCAGATATAGTCCGAAGACGGTTAATGCGATGTTTCCGCCGTCAAGGCTCTGTCACAAAACACGCGACGCCGCCTCTCAAGCGATCGCGGGCAGCGTGAGGCGCGCCTCAAGCCCGCCCAGCGCCGAGGAATCCAGGTCCAGCGCGCCGCCATAGAGCTTGGCGATGTCGCGCACGATGGCGAGGCCGAGGCCGGTGCCGGGAACGCTCTCGTCGAGGCGCTCGCCGCGCTCGCCGACCTGGGTGCGCTCTTCGGGGGTGAGGCCTGCGCCGTCGTCCTCGATCGCGAGGCGGAAGGTGGCGCCGCCGGGCGCCGCGGTGACGCGCACCCGCGCCTTGGCCCATTTGCAGGCGTTGTCGATCAGGTTGCCGGCCATCTCCTCGAGGTCCTGCCGTTCGCCGCGGAACGACAGGCCCGGCGGGCAGACGACGTCGATGGCGATGCCGCTGTCGCGGTGGATGCGCCGCAGCGTGCGGGCGAGATCGTCGAGCACGGCACCGACCGGGGTCTTGTTGCCGAGCACATCGAGCGCGCCGGCGGCGCGGGCGCGAGCGAGATAGTGATCGACCTGGCGCCGCATGGTGACGACCTGGCGGCTCACGGCGTCGGCGAGCGGGCCGGGATGCGCCGCGGCCTCGCTCGACAGAACGGTGAGCGGCGTCTTCAAAAAGTGCGCCAGGTTGGAGACGTAGGAGCGGGCGCGGCCGACGACCTCGGCGGAGTGCTCGATCAAGCCGTTCAGCTCCGAAGCCAAAGGCTCGATCTCCGACGGGAAGCTGCCTTCGAGGCGGCGCGCCTGGCCGGCGCGGATGCGGTGCAGCGCCAGCGTCACGCGGCGCAGCGGCTGCAGGCCGATGCGCACCTGCAGGAACACCGCGATCACCAGACCGGCGCCGAGGATCACGAAGGACCAGATCAGCGTGCCGTTGAACTGGGTGATGCGGCGGTCGAGCTCCGACGTGTCGGCGGCGACATAGAGGAAGTAGGCGCGGTTGTCGTCGGGCTTGGCGGTGGCGTCGATCGGGAACTCGATCTGGCGCGACAGGATGCGCAGACGCTGGCCGTCGGGGCCGTCGCCATAGCCGGAGGCGACGCCGTCATGGATCGCGGGCGGCGTGGCGAAGGCGATGTCCTTGTCGAGCAGCGAGTGGGAGATCAGCGCGCGCCCGGAAGCGGCCGGCGAAATCTGCCAATAGTCGCCGGAATAGGCGCGCTGATACTTGCTGGAGAGATAGCGCGGGTCGAGCAGAATGGTACCGCTGGCGTCGTGACCGGCGGCCGCGACGAGGGCGGTGAGATCGGTGCGCAGGCCGGCGTCGAAATCCTCCTGCACCGAGGAGCGGAAGGCGCTGGAGAGGATGAGCCCGCCCGCCACCAACGCGAACACGGTCCACACCGCGGCGGCGGCGATGAGGCGGCCGGCGAGGGAATTCAGACGAAGCGACGCAGTCAGCGGCATGGATCGGTTGTCTTGTTTAATGCGACTATAGCGGCAAGTTGCGGCAGTGGGAGCATGCATGCGCGGTTGGTGGACAGTGGTGGCAGGGCTTGCCTTCGCGGCGAGCGGCGCGTGGGCCGCGGTGCCGGATGGGACCAAGACGATGCCCCAGAGGGCCGAGACGCCGGCGCCGTGGGAGTGGACGGCCCGATGCGTCTTTGCCAGCAAGGCGCAGCGTTGCGCGATGCAGGAGGATATCCCTTCGGCCGACGGCAAGACTCTCCTGGCGCGCCTGGAGGTATGGCGGATCGGCGGCGTGGACACGCTGTTCATCACAGTTCCGTACAATGTGCTGCTCGATGCCGGCGTCGCGATCGGCATCGAAGGTCAGAAGCCCATCGTGTTCGCGTTCGACTATTGCAACGCGCTCGGCTGCGTCGCGCACCCGCCTGTCACCGACGACGTGGCGAAGGTGCTCGGCAGCAGCCGGCCCGACATCCTCGTTGCCGGTCTCGACGGCGAGGCGGCGAAGCTGCCGTTCGCGGGAACCGGATTCGCGCAAGCCTGGCGCCACTATCACGAGAACGAGCCCGCCGACGGCACCGGCATGCACAAGCCGCCGGCCGACACCGGGCGATTGCTGGATCCTTATGCCAACTGAGCCCGGCGGCATTCAGGCCGCCGGCTTGTCGTCGAGGACGTAGCCGAGGCCGCGGACGGTCTGGATCAGATCGGTGTCGAGCTTCTTGCGCAGGCGGCCGACGAACACCTCGATGGTGTTGGAGTCGCGGTCGAAATCCTGGTCGTAGAGATGCTCCACCAGCTCGGTGCGGCTCACCACCTTGCCCTTGTGATGGGCGAGATAGGACAGAAGCCGGTATTCCAGGCTCGTCAGCTTTACCGGATTGCCGCCGACGGTGACGCGGCTGGCGCGGGTGTCGATGCGCAAGGGACCGATCTCGATCTCGCTGGTCGCAAGGCCGGCGGCGCGGCGCAGCAGCGCGCGGACGCGGGCCAGCAGCTCCTCGGTGACGAAAGGCTTTGCGAGATAGTCGTCGGCGCCGGCGTCGAAGCCCGCCACCTTGTCGCTCCAGCGGTCGCGCGCGGTGAGGATCAGCACCGGCATGGTCTTGCCGTCCTTGCGCCACTTCTCGAGCACCCGGACGCCGTCCATCTTGGGCAGGCCGAGGTCGAGGATCACCGCGTCGTAGGGCTCGGTGTCGCCGAGGAAATGGCCTTCCTCGCCGTCGCCCGCGGCGTCGACCACATAGCCGGAATCGGTGAGCGCCTTCTTCAGGAGACGCTGCAGGTCTTTATCGTCCTCGACGAGCAGGATGCGCATGGTTCAGTGCCCGTGCCGATGGTTGTCGCCGCCGCCATGGCCGCCGCCGCCGCGATTGCCCCAGTTGCCGCCGCCGCGCTGGTTGCGCCACTCGCCGCCGCCTTGGCCGCGATCACGCCACTCGCCGCCACCGCGCGTCCAGGGATTGTTGCCGGGATCGCGGTTGCGCCAGTCGTTGCCGTTGCCGTTGCCATTGCCGTCTTCGCCGGCGAAGTGATTGCGGCGATCGCCGGGACCCGTTTCTTCCTCGCCGCGGCCATCGCGGCCATAGTCGCCGCGACCGCCATCGCGATTGCGCCAATCGGCGCCGCCGGTGGACGAGTAGCGGCCGGAACGCGCATCGGCGTCGAAGAACAGGATACGGCCCTCGGGCGTCATCCACTTGATGCGATAATGCGTGTTGCCCTCGCCGTCGGTCCAGGGCTGCGCGTCGGAGAGGCGGCCGGGATGCTGCGCCCGGATCTCCGGAAGGATGCTGTCGAGCGTGCCGCGCGCCGACGCCGCGGCCGGCGCGAGAAGCGCCAGCACCAGCGGAAACACAGCGCGGAAAGCCCGGTTTTGCATGGTTTCATTTAGGACCGGCGACATGAACCACGCATGAACACCGCGTCCAGAACGGGTTCAGCCACCGGGGCGCATCTTACGCGACATGGAACGCAGGACCAAACGCCGCGCGGACCAAAACCCAGGGCCCCAAGTCCCATCGTGGTGGGCCCGAAAGGAGACGACGATGCAGCGCAACAAGTTCCTGATGGCCGCGGCGACCGCCGCCGCCCTGATCACCGCCGGCGCCTCGGCCGCCGATGCCGCGCCGTGGAATGGTTACCATCGCGGCCCCGCAACCGTCGTTCGCACCGAACGCCGCGTGATCGTCGACCACCGCGTGGTGTTCGACACGCTGCGCGTCCATCGTGTCCGCTACGTCGGCACGCCGTACTTCGTGCGCGGCCACTACGTCGTCAAGTCGTTCGACCGCTTCAACAAGCCGGTCTTCGTCGAGATGAAGCCCTACACCGGCGCTTACATCGGTTTCATCCGGCTCTGATCCGGATGTCCCAGCCTTGAGGCGCGGTTCCGCGGCAAGCCCCTCCCCGTAGGGACCGTAGTTCAAGCGAGAGCCCGCGTCGGTCGCAAGACCGGCGCGGGTTTCTCTTTATAAAAGAGGCGTCGCGCGCCCTACCGCTCTCGCTGCTTGAGGGCGCGCGACGCGTAACTCGACGCCATCAAGCGGCGCGGCGCGCCAACATCGTCAGGGTCGTGAAATCGAAGCCGATGCGCCTGAGATCGCCGACGAGCTGCACGAAACGGGTCATCATCAATCCGCCGGATGTCACGAGCAGCGCGTCGCGCGGACCGACGGTCGGATTGACCAGCCCCTTGCCGGGAACCTTTATGATGTCCTTCTCGGCGAGCATCGTCCGGACGTAACGCCGCGCCGTCTCATAGGGAATGCCGAGCCGCGCCGAAATCTCGCTGATCGAAACCGGCTTGCGCATCTGTTCAGGTAGCCGATGGTCTTGACTGTAATAGTCCCAGGCCTTGTCGGGGCCGTCGGTGTAGGCGCCGGCATTGGCGGACATGATCGCCGCGAAGATCAGGGCGCGCAGCATGTCGTTCTCATGTGCCGGTAGACCGCATTCGACGAGCCGCAACATGAAATCGAGAACCAGATTGCGGGCCGCGCGATCGGGGCTCTCGAACACCGCCGGCTCCTCCGATGGCGCCGGCGCCGTGCGCGAAAACGTCTCCAGATCCAGGCCGACGGCGCGCGCGCCACGCAGCAATTCGATGAGCTCCGCATGCACCGTATCGGCGTAGCGGGCGAAATCGCCTTCGCGCTGGACTTTTTCCGGCACGAGGATCGTCTGGTCCTCCAAGCGGACGACGAGGCCTGCCTTGGTCAATCCGTTCACGTGACGACGCGCCGTCTCGTAAGGCAGAAGAAGCGAGGCCGCGAGACCGTAGACGCGGATCGGCCGCTCCAGCCGCGCGTGCTGCGGGCGGCTCGCTTGTGCCGCGGCCAGGAAAACGATGCCGCGCACCAGATCGCCGTCATGCCATCGCGCCAGTGCGGCGAAGCTCGCGACCATGAAGCGCAGCACAAGCCGCGCGACCAGCCGGACCGGCGGGCTCGATGGATCGGTGTTCGACATGTCCCGTACGCTACGCAACACTCCGCTGCATTCTCTCCGCACGATGTTCGTGCAGCAAGAGAAATAGCGACGCGCCGACGATCGCGGCGGCACCGATCCAAAGACGGCCCGGCGGCACGGTACCGAAAACGAGCCAGCCCGCGAGAATGTTGAGCGGCAATTTCACGTTGTCGAAAGGTTGCACATACGCAGCGTCGGCGCGCGCATAGGCAAGACTGAGGAGACCCTGCGCCAGCGCGGTCAGGACGCCGACGGCGGCGATGGTCTCGAACGCCAATGTCGAATGCGGCATCAGGCCGGACGGCAGCGCCAGCACCAGGTTGATCGGCGCCAGCAGGAGCAAGAGCCACGCGGTCGAGGCCGAGGGGCTTTCCTCCGTCAGCAAGCGCTTTTGGCAGAGCGAGGCGCCGGCCCAGAGCGCCGCGGCGCCGACCGGCAGCAGATCGATGGCGCGCCAGCCGCCGGCGAAGGGATCGAGGATGATCATGCCGCCGACGAAGCCGATCAGCACCGCCAGCCAGCGCTGCGGTGTGACCTGCTCTTTCAGGAACAATCCGGCGCCGACGGTCACGAAAAACGGCGACGTCATCACCAGCGCGATCGCCATGCCGATCGGCACGGCATGCGCGAGCCCCGCGACCCAGGCCTGCACGCCGAGCGCCGAGAGCAGCACGCGTAGTGCATGAAGTCCCGGCCGGCGCGTCTTCATCGACGCGATGCCGCGCCTTATCGCCCAGGGCAGCACCACGACGAATGCGACGAGGTATTGCAGGAACGCGGCGGTCGGCGCCGGCAGTCCGGCCTGCACCGTCGCGATCTGCTCCAGCGTGTTGACGCCGGCGAGGGCGGCGCCGGCCAGCACCATCCAGAACGCGCCTTCCAGGGGCTTGCTGGCGAGAGGCTTGCCGGTCGTCATACCGTCTCTTTGAACACCGCCCAGTCGGCGAGCGGCGCGCGCTCCGACACCAGGCCGTTGATCGGCGCTGCCGGATCGGCATGGCCCAGGGCGACGCCGCAGAAGATCATCTCTTCCTGCGGCACGGCGAGATAGTCGCGGATCACCTCGTGGAACGGCGCCCAGGCTTCCTGGGCGCAGGTGTCGAGGCCGTATTCGCGCGCCAAGAGCATGACCGATTGCAGGAACATGCCGAGATCGGCCCACTGGCCCTGCTGCATCTGGCGGTCGATCGAGACGATCAGCCCGACGGGCGCGCCGAAGAACTCCCAGTTGCGCACGAACTGCGCGAGGCGGCCCATCTTGTTCTCGCGCGGGATGCCGATGGTGGCGTACATCGCCTCGCCGACCTGAAAGCGCCGCGACCTGTAGGGCTCGGTGAGCTCGGGCGGATAGATGTGATATTCCGGCACGCCGCCCCGCGGGTTCGCCTGCATGCGCACCTTGGCGCGGCGCACCAGCTCGTCGCGCGCCGCGCCGAGCAGGACGTGGACTTTCCACGGCTGCAGATTGCCGCCCGACGGCGCGCGGGCGGCCTTGCCGAGGATCTCTTCGATGGTGGCGCGCGGCACCGGCGTGCCCAGAAAGGCACGGACGGATTTGCGCGTGGCGAGCGCTTCGCTGACGTTCATGGGTTTGGCAATCCGAAATAACGGTTGCACCCATGATGCGGCAGCGCGCGGCGCGCGCGCAAGATGCCGCCACGACAGCCTAGCCCGCGATCAGGAAAAACCCAGGCCGTCGAAATGGTTCTCGCCGTGATCGCCCCGGGCCAGTTCGGCCGAGAGAGACTGCAGGCGCGGCGCATTCCAGGCGCGCTTCTGCTCTGCCGGCTGCTGGGATTCCAGCCGCTCATTCGACGCAACACACGAATTCATCACCACACCCTCGAAAATTCTCAAGGGTCCGGCATTGCAGCATCTCCGCGCGCGAACAACGGTCACTATGCGCGAAATGGGTTTTCCAGGGCGGATCGCAACCTTGGGTACTAACGGCGCGGCCGCAGCACCTTGGTCGTCGTCGTGCCCGCGCCCTGGGTCACCGTCATCGCGTCGTCGGTGTGCATCGTGCGGTCGATCAGGCGCCAGGCGGCCGCGGTGCGCGGCGCCTGGTAGAGCGAGGCGATGATCCGGCCGTTGGACGTCAGCAGCCCGGCATAGCGCGCCAGCATCGCGTCGGGGCGTTCGACATAGTTCAGAATCTGGCTGAAGACGATGACGTCGAAGCGATGACCGGTGTCGAAGCTCTCCGCATCTCCGATCTGGAAGGTCGTGCGGTCGTCGGCGACCGGCGCGGCCTGCGCGATCGCCTCGGCCGACAGGTCGAGGCCGAGATAGGCGCCGTAAGGCAGCACCTTGAGCTTGCGCGCCAGGAGGCCGGCACCGCAGCCGATGTCGAGGATCAGATCCGGATTGAGATACTGGCAATAGCCGAGGATCGAGGCGAGACCGCCGAGATTGTCCATCGCGCCGAGGAAATCCCAGCTGCCGGATTTGTACTCGCGGTCCCAGGTGCCGGCGTCCACCGCGAAAGGGCGGTAGCCCATCAGCTGGAAGAAAGCATGGCCGGCAAGTTTCCTGACGAGTTCCATATTGGTCGTGTTCCGCGCTCCGCGGCTGTCCTTGCAAGCGATGTGCAAGCCCGGTTCGGCACAATTATTTGCACCCAAAATGCGTACCGTTCCGCGTGCAGACCCCACGCGCCTAAGATTCCCAGCGTTTGCGCGGGCGCGCGGTGTCATCGAACCGTCGCGCCGCCGTTTACCACGCCGCGAGGCCAATTCCTTTCGACGCGGTTTTGCGCTTATCCTCCCCTTGCGATCCCGTAATGAAACAGAACGGGACACATGGGCGGTGGGGGCTGAGCATGCGGTTGGCGTTGGCGGCGCGCTTTGTGGGCGCCTGTGGTGTTGTCGTCGCGCTCGGCGGGTGCGGCGGCGCGCTGCTGCCGAGCCAAAGCGAGGTCGGCTCGACCAGCTTCGAATCCTACGGCGCGGTGCACGCCGCGTTCGATCACATCGCGCTGAAGCAGAGCTCGGTCGGCGATCTGTCCGATCTCGGCTTCGATGCGCAGCACGCGCCGAACGTCGCGGTGCTCTCCTATCTCGAGATCGTCGAGCGCTTCATGCCGAACTCCTCGATGGCGTTCGACCGGCTCGATCCCGCGGTGCAGGACTGCATCCTGGCGCGCGACGGATGCCAGGGCTACGTCTTCAAGGTCGAGCATCGCGAGACGCAGCGCTCCGGCAGCCTGTTCCTCGACGTCTTCGGCTTCGAGCACACGACGACCGAGACCGGATGGAACGCGCAGGTGCTGGTGCTGGTGCAGAACGGCAAGGTCACGCACAAGCTGCTGTCGGGCGAGCCGAACCTGCGCGTGGTGCGCGAACAGGTTCAGCCGCTGGGGCCGTTGCAGGACCTGGCCGGTCTGTTCGGCACCGGCACGTCGATCGCGGCGCGCTCGATCAAGTAAGCCTCAAACGGCGGACGCCGCCGCAAGCGCGGCATCCACCGAGGGGCGCAGCGCCGCGGTGGCGGCCTGTGCCTTGGCGAGCGCGGCGTGGATCGCGGCGGCGTCGTCCTGGCTGAGCACCGCTTCGCCAGCTGCGAAGAGCGGCGCCACTTCGGCGACCGTGCCGGCGAGCGCTTCGAGGATCTGGATGATGAGGGTGACGGACATCGTTTGTCTCCTTAGTTGGTGGCCGGGATGAGGGCGTGGATCTGGCCGATCAACGCATTGGCGCTGGCGACCGCGTCGGCGACGCCTTGCGCGTTGGCGAGCGCGTCGGCGGCATCGGCGGTGGCGAGCGCGGTGCCGGCCTGGTCGTAGAGCGTCTTCGCGGTGCCGGCGTCGGCGCCGTGCAGTGCGCCGCTCTCGGCGGCGTTCTGCAGCGCGATGCCGATGGCCTGATAGGCGAGATGGGCGAGCGTCAGGTCCTTCTCGGCGCCGGCGAGCGTGCTCGTCGCGGTGGTTGTCGTGGTGGTGCCGGCGAGGCTCGAACAGCCGCCGAGCGGCGTCGCGGTCGCGAGCGCGGTCAGAAGCGTAAGCGTGATGATGCGCATGATGTGTTCCTTTCGGTGTGGTCGTTGTGTTGGTGGGTAGGTCAACCCGTGCGGTACCAAGTGGTATTTGCCGCGCGGTAGGTGAACTCGGCCGATGTGTTGGCGCCGAGTGTGGCGGGCGCGCCGACGACGCTCTGCCCCGTGGCGGGCGCGAGCGTGAGCGCGGTGATGCCTTGCGTCGTCGAGAGGCGCAGGAGCTGGCCGTCCTTCGGCGCGGCGGGCAGCGTGATCGTGCCGCTCGCCAGCGTTCCCGCGGGATCGAGGATCAGGCGGCCGGCCGTGTTCGACACCGCGATGGCGAAGCCGGTCGCCGGCTGCTGATAGGAATAGGAGAGATCGACATAGGCGCCGCCGCCCTGGATGCGCTTGTCGTCCCAGACGCGGAATGCTTCGGCGATGGTGGTCGAGCCGGCGGGCGTGGTCTGGACGTTGAAGTAGGTGCCGTGGCC
Organism: Rhizomicrobium sp.; assembly: GCA_035551495.1. GTDB lineage: Bacteria > Pseudomonadota > Alphaproteobacteria > Micropepsales > Micropepsaceae > Rhizomicrobium. The sequence continues at coordinate 60,501 of DASZMT010000111.1, forward strand.
GCCGGTCGAGAAATTCTCGGCGGCGAAGAAGTTGAGACCGCCGGTGTTCGAGGCCGCGAAACCGGTGCCGTCGTGACCGTCGGCGGCAACCGTCGCAAGATTCTGGTTGGCGAGCACGCCGGAGGGCGCGGCGAAGGTACCGTTGGTGCGGCGCATGCGCAGCGTCGGGTTGCCGGCCGCGACGTCCCACAGCCACAGCCGTCCGCCGGCCGACTGGCTGGCGATGGTGTGGAAGCCGGTGCCGCTCAGCGGGCTCGGCCCCGCCGCGCCGGTGGTGTTCAGCGTCAGGATCGAATCCGGCGACGCGGTGCCGATGCCGAGCCGGCCGTTGGTGTCGTCCCAGAAGAGCTTGGCATTGTCCTGGCCGATGGCGCCGGACGCGCCCGCGAACAGCACCGAGCCGGTGGTGAAGCCCTTGGCGAGGCCGTCGACATATTGCTTGGTCGCGCAATGCAGCGCCGAGGTCGGATCGCCGATCAGGCTGACGAGGCCGCTGCCGCGCGCGACGCGCAGGCCCTCGAACCACGATGCGCCGTCGGGCGAGACCTTCACATGCAGATCGTCGTCGCCGCTGAGGCCGAGTTCGGCGCGGCCGCTGTAGTTCGTCTGGTAAAGCAGCGAGGCGGTGTCGGTGCTCGCATGTTTGTTGAGCTTGGCTTGGACGCCGGCGCCGATGTTGTCGAACAGCAGCGCCGAGGATTTGACCGCGAATTTGTTCGTGGTGTCGGCGGTGGTGTCGACGCCCAGAAGCGGTACGTTCTGCAGATTCAGGATGCTCGCGTAATCGGCCCAGGCGCTGCCGGTGAAGACCAGGAGCACGCCCTCGTCGACCACATAGGCGGCGAGGCCGGTGAACGGCGCGTAGAACCGCCAGGCGCCGTCGACCGCGAAGGCGATCTGGCCGTCCTTGCCGAGCCAGTCGCCCGTGGCCGTGGCGTGGATCAGGTAAGTGTCGCCATCGGTCGGCGACGATGGCGGCGCGGTGAGGTCGCGGTCGAGGAAGCGGGCGAAGAGCAGCGCGTCGAGCTGGAGCAGCGCTTCGTTGTGGGTGACGTGCTTCTGGGCCTGCGCCGCCGCGAGAAGCGGCAGCGCCGTGCGGGGAGTGTCGGTCATGGGGTTTCCTCGTTGAGCAAAATCGTCATCCCCGGCCGAGCGATGCGTAAGCATCGCGAGGGGAAGGGGACCCAGGCGGCAAACACCGTGACGGTGTTTCCTACCTGGGTCCCCTTCCCTCAGGCTCGCTGCCGCTCGCGTTCGCCGGGGATGACAGTTGGGTTTTAAGTGGATGCGGTAGTGCCAACACCGCGCCCGAAAGCGGCGGAGAGTTGGTAGACGGTGAAGCGGAACGGGGTCGGCAAACCGCTCGGGAAATCCGTCGCGATCTGCGCGGCGGTGTAAGTGTAGGTCGGCGAGGTAACCGATGCGGTGCGGATCACGGCACCGGCGGCGTTCAGGATTTCGAGATCGTAGGCCTCGCTTTCCTCGGCGAGCGGAACGTCGGTCTGGTCCCAGCTGTCGCCGCCGATGCGGGTGCGGCGGATCCAACCGAGCACCAGATCGCCCGATTGCCAGCGCGCCGCGAGGTGCACCGGCGACAGCGGGCGTTGCCCGATGCCGGCGAATTGCTGCTCGGCGGTCTGCCACGCGGAATCCGACAGCGGCTTGTTCGGCGGACCCCAGGCGTAGAAGAAGGGCAGCGTCGCCTCGTTCTGTTGCAGGTCGAGTTGCGTCTGCGCGCCATCGAGCAGCACGACACGGGCGCCGGCGGCGATGGGGCCGCGCATCGCGCTCTCGGTGCCCGCCTGGCCGCGCAAGAGGCGCGTCAGCGTCCATTCGTTCGGCGCGGTGAGCGTCGCGGTGGCGAATTGGAGGACTTCCCAAGCGCCGTCCGCGTTCTGGATCGCCAGCGCGTTGCCGCCGCCGAGGATGGCGAGATCGTCTTGGCTCGCCAGCGTGCCGTTGCCGAGGCGGATGCGCAGCGCATTGACCGCGTCCCAGCGCCAGAGTGGACCGGAGTAGAAATCCGCCGTCGTGCGGCCGAGCGTGGCGGCGTGCGACAGCGTGGTGTCGAGCGTGAAGTTCGCGTCGCTGGCGCTGCGCAGCACCGCGACGCTGCCGGGCCAGGGCGACGCGAAGGCTGCGGCCGCGGGCGCCCAGGGCACCTCATTGCCGGTGAGCAAAGGCAGATCGAGGAAGACGACCAGCGCCCGGCCCGGCGGATTCAAGGTTCGCATGGCCAGCGGGCCGCGCGACGGGCCGTTCAGCGGTTCGTAGATCGACGGATCGGTCGCGACCGCCTGGATGGCGCGCGACGTGGCGTCGTCGATCTCGGTGAGACGCAGGCGGTGGGCGCGGCCGGCGGTGGTGTAGATCACCTCGTCCGCCGCATCGAGCGCGAGGCGCGACGGCGGCAGCGCGAAGCTCGCCGTTTCGCGCATCACCCAGGCGTCCTGCAGGAGGCGTTCGCCGATCCCGATCGCCTGACCCTGGTCCATCACGATGGGCAGCGACGACGACGCGACGCGGTCGGACAGCGTGACGAGGCGGCGCGCCTCGGCGCTCGCCTGGCGATAGTCGGCGTCGGGGTCGATGTAGCCGATGCGCGAGACGTTGGGCAGGTCGGTCTCCTGGGCGCGGACGAAGGTAACGCCCAGCGTCGCGTCGTCGTCGGGGATCGCGAGGTCGTCGTCGCCGAGCGCCAGCGCGGTGGGGCGGCCGCGGGCGACGAAGGCGATGACGCCGCCGGTCTCGACCGCGTCGAAGTGGAAGGCGGCGGAGAGCGGCGTCAGCGCATCGCGGGCGCTCATCGTGTCGGTGACGGCATAGCCGGTGACGAGGCCGTCGAGATCGGAGGTGTCGATCGCGGCGAAATCGGACGCCGCGCAGACGTCGCCGACGATGGCGGGCAGCTGCACCGCGCCGAGGCGGCCGTTCAGCCAATGGCCGAGGCGCCAGTTGGCGCCGTCGCCCCACACAGCGGTCAGCGCCGGGAAGAACGGATAGGGCCGCGCGTCCCAGCACCAGACATAGATGTTCGCGGTGTCGACCATCGCTGCGTGATAGACGGCCGACGCCGGGTTGTTGGCGGCGTTGCTCCAGAATGCGAGATGGGCCTCGAGGACACGGCGCTGGATGAGATCGTCGCGGTCGCCGTTGGAGAAATAAGGCAGCGCGCTCTCCGACGATTTGGGATCGACGAAGACGTTGGGCTGGTTGGCGCCCTTGTCGACGGCGGGACAGCCGAGTTCGTCGGCCCAGATCGCGTCGAACTGGTGGCCGCGGATGGAGTCCGGCTCGTCGGCGCTGAGCAGCGTGGCGATGGCGCCGTCGTCCCATTTGATGCGGCGGTTCGAGGGCTCGAAATGCGCGCCGTTCGAGATGGCTTTGAGGCCGCTGACGCCTTCGATCATGACCGCCCGCGCGTCTTGATACGTGGCGCCGACGAGGCCGACGCGTTTGAAGGTGCCGTTGGCAACGCCTTCCGCGACCCATTCGGCGCCGCTACGCGTCTTTCCGGCGCCCCGTCCGCCCATGAAGAGCCAGATGCGCCAGTCGCGGTCGTCGGGCGCGCGCTGCTCGGGGCGCGCGTAGCGGAGCCAGTCTTCGAGAAGGAAGTCGGCTTCATCGTCACTGATCCTTTTGAGGGAGACTCGAAGCCGATCCGGCCCCAGACTCTCCAAAGATTTGTTTTGCAATAGCTTCACGTGTTTCGATCCGTGTTTTGGATTTCTTGGCGTTGCGGAGCGATTTGCGCTCGATCTCCATCTTCGTCAGCGCCGCCAATGAGCGCTGAAGCGAAGAGAGGGTGCGCGCATCCTGCTCGGCGCGGTCGGGTAGATCCTCGTATTCGTCTTTGGCGTTCTTCTTGTCCGTCCGCTGACTTGATGCGCGTTCGACGCGAATGAGCTGACCGTTCAGCTCTTGAAAGAGTCGTTTGACCATGTCGTCGATCCATCCCGGTGGGATGTCCTCTGCTGAGATGTTTTTCCAATGTTTGGGGTTCGTGCGCGGAAGCGCAGCGCCCTCCGGTTCGGAGGTCGTTTCCATTTGCTCACACCTGTGGGGATATGGGTGATTTGGTGTTCGCACCGACTCGGTTCAAGGGGCGCGCGAAAATTTTTTCAGGGCGTAGATAAGTGGACGTTATCCAACACGGCTTGCGCGTTATTTGTCCGTATACGGCGAAAAAGCGGGTGCCGTGGGCGTGGATAAGTTTTACCGGTGCGGTGCGGCAGACGAAATAGAATTTCACGAAAATAAAGTTTTTTGGGGTGGGGACACCTCCGAACTCAGTTGTCATGGCCCGCAAAAGCGGGCCATCCAGGTGGTGCGCCGCGAACCTCCAAGATAAGGCGAAGACGGCAACTGGATGGCCCGCTTTTGCGGGCCATGACAGTTGGGCGGACGGGAGGGTGGGATTCAGTCCTTCAAGAACCCGTCGACATGTCCCATGAACGTTTCGAGCTGGTCGTGGTGGGACCAGTGGCCGGCCTTCTCGATGTTGGCCAGGCGGGCGTCCTGGAAGTGCGCGATCCGGCCGTCCGCGACAGGATCGGACGCCCAGCTCTCGGTGCCGCGGACCAGGAGCACCGGCTTGTCGACGCAACTCCAGATGCGGTGCTGCTCGTCGTTCGAGATCCCGCCGGGGCCGCCGAAGCGGACCAGGTTGTCGAACTTCCAGGAATAGGTGCCGTCCTCGTTCTGCACCGCGCCGTGCAGCGTCAGGTGATAGGCCTGCTCGTCGTTGAGATGGGCGTTCTCTTCCTTCATCCGCGCCACCGCCGCGTCGAGCGCCGGATATTTGCGCGGGAGCCGGCCGGCCGACTCGCGGCGCATCTCGATGCGGCTGCGCACGCGCTGTTCCACGGTCTGGCTGTTCATGCGGGCGAGCATCTCGGGGCTGGGGCCGAGGCCTTCGATGGCGACGACCTTCTTCACCGTCTCGGGGAACAAGCCGGAATAGAGCAGCGCGATGGAGCCGCCGAGGGAGTGCGCGATGATCGTCACCGGCGCCATCTTCTTCTGCAGCACGAGCTGCGCGATGTCGGTGACGTAGGATATCTCGTTATAGGCGCCGCCGTCGGCCCATTCGCTGTCGCCATGGCCGCGCAGATCGGGCGCGGTGATGTGGTAGCGGTCCGCGAGGCGCGCCGCCACCCAGTCCCAGTTGCGGCAATGATCGCGGCCGCCATGGATGAGCAGAAGCTCGGGCGCGCCTTCCTTGCCCCAGGTGACGTAGTGAAGCCGAAGGCGCTGCGAGAAATAGAGATGCGATGTGGGTCCTTGCATGCCATCATTGTGGTCGCGGATGCAGGGTGCAGCAAGTGCGAAGCTTCGAATGTCCTCGTCCGGCGAACGCATGAGCGAGGCCGCGCGCGCGTTCCGCTGGGTCGAACGCACGGCGGCGCCGCCGTCGCATCTGGCGCTGCTGGAAAAAGCGGTCGCGCTTCATCCGGGACGCGGCGACGCCTTGGAACGCTATGGCGTGGCGCTGACCGAACGCCAGCGGCATGGCGAGGCCATCGCGCCCTTGGAGGCGGCGCTGGCTGTTCGCGAAGGGGAATTCACGGCCTGGCGTCCGCTGGCCGCCGCCTATGCCGCGACCGGGCGGCCGCAAGAGGCGCTGGACGCCGCGATCCGCGGCGGCATCACCGAGTTGCGGGGCATCGCGCTCCTCGCGCTCGGCCGCGTCGACGAAGGCCGCGCGATCCTGCGCGCCGATGTGCTTTCGGGCGGCCCGCCGAGCGCCCTGACCGCGCTCATGCGCGCGCTGGTTCGCGAGCCGGATCCGGCGCCGGTGTTGGAGATTCTCGATTCCCTGCCGCCGCCGCTGGCGCGCACCGCGACCGCGCGCGGCTATCGCGCCATCGCGCTCAGCCGCGCCGGCCGTCATGCCGAGGCACGTCGGCTCGTCGATCTCGAGCGGCATGTGCTGCAGATTCCCTTCGCGCCGCCGGCGCCATTCGGCGACGGATTCAACGGCGCGCTCGCCGCCGACATCCTCGCGATGTCGTCATCGGCCGACGCCGCCCGCGACGGCACCGATATCCGCTACGATCCGCCCTCCCGCAAAAGCCGGGCGCTCGGCGCGCTCTATGCGTTCGTGCGGTCGGGGATGGAACGATGGGTGGGCGAGATGGCGGCGCGCGGCCTTGGCGCCGTCATGCCGCCGCCGCCGCCGTCGGCGCAGCTCTACAGCGCCAACACGATCCTGACGGGCGACGGGCGCAACGGCGAGCACATCCACGGCATCGGCTATGTCTCGGCCGTTTATCATGTGCGCGTGCCGGCGGGTGACGGCGGCGATCTGGTCCTGGGATGCTGCGCGCGCACGACGGGCGGCTATGCACCCTGCTGGGGCACGCGCCACATCACGCCGCGCGAAGGGTGTCTGACGCTTTTCCCGTCGCATGTTTTCCACGACGTGGTGCCGACCGGCCTGGCGACGCCGCGCATATCGGTGGCTTGCGACATGATCCCGCTCTGGGATCGAAGCTGACATCGAAGCTGACATGGCGATGCAGGGACGTGGCGCCGGAGGCGGCCACACCCTGCGATCTGCCTGCGATTGGGAAGAATTTCTAGGACGAGAAGTTCGTGCCGTCGAAATTCGAGTTCGTGTTGGCGGTCTCCGACTTGCCGACGTCGAACGTCTTCAGATTCGGGCGCGACCACTCGGCCTTCGCGGCGACAGGCGTCTCGGCGCCATTCACTTCGACCTGCTCAATCTGCATTTGTATCCCCATGTGAAAACAACCAAGCTTCTCAAGCAACGGTCTATGTTAGCGATGACCATAGACTAACCCCGATTGGGTTACAATAATACTAGCAGCCGCCGCCGGCAAAATATCTAATAGAAACCGTGACCTGAGGGCAACATCGATCCGTCCGGTATGTTGCATGCCGGCGCGGCATTCCGCTTGTTTTCAGGGCGGTTGGCGGAGGTACGATCATAGCAATGCGTTGGCTCGAGCCTCTGAGTTGGAAGAATCTGGCGGCTGCCGAACAGCTCGCCCAGGTTGCGCTAGCGCGTCAGCCCACGGCATCCGGCGCCTGGCGGTCCTTGATCCAGAGCCAGAAGAAGATGGGGAAGACCGCCCAGGCCGACGCCAATATCGAAAAGGCCGCGGCGGCGTTCGGCGACGATCCGGCCGGGCGCACGCGGTTCGTCGCGCTTCTCCTGGAGACCGACGAATTCGACCGTGCCCTGGCGGCGGCGGACGCCCTTCCGCCCGGCGCGGCAGCGGATGCCCTGCTGCGGCAGGCCGCCTTGGGCAGCCAGACGCTGGGCCCCGTCCAGCGCCGCGTCCTGGCGGATGACGAACTGACCTTCAACCAGGCCTGGCGCGCGGCGCAGACGCCGGACCAGCTGCACGCCCTGATCGCGCGATGCCGGGCGCAACTGGCGCAAAACCCCATCCATACCGAGGCGCGCTGCGTGCTGGCGCACGCGCTCGCCAGGACCGGCCGGGCCGACGACGCGGGCGCGACGATGGCGCTGGACAGCCTCACGCAAATCTCGCAGACCGGCGATGCGGCGCTGCGAGAGGCGCTGACCGGCGAGATCAAGCGCAATCCGACGCTGGTCCCCGATCCGCGCAACAAGGCGACACGGGACGGCTTGCAGACCGGCCGGCTCGACTTGCCCGGAGACGCCGCGGTCGCCGCGCTCGTCGCGCACTTCAAGACGGCGGTCGAGGCTTATATCGCCGCGATGGCGGGCCGGGCCGATCCGTGGATCGCGTCGGCGCCGGCGTCGGCGACCCTGTTTCCCTGGGCCGTCGTCTATGGCGCGGCGGGGCGGCAGACCGCGCATCGCCATCCTGCGGGATGGCTGAGCGGCGTCTACTACGTCTCGGCGCCGCGCGAGGACGACGGCTATCGCGGCGCGCTGCTGCTCGGCGAACCGGACAAGGACCTGGGCGTCCCTGCGCCTTGGGGCGTGCAAAGGATCGAGCCGATACCGGGGCGCCTCGTGCTGTTCCCATCCTTCGTGACCCACGCGACGGATGCGTGCGGCAGCGACGGCCAGCGCATCTCCATCGCCTTCGACGTCATGCCGGCGGCCGCGGAATGAACCCGGGCCGCGCCGGTGAGAGATGGATGCGACGCGCATCCTTGCATGCCACACTTGCGCAAGCGTGGCGCGGCAAGTGAGGAGCTTTGAATGTCCCTGTTCGGCGATCTTCTGGTGATCGATTGCGCGAGCTTCATCGCGGGGCCGGCAGCGGCGACCATCCTGTCCGACTTCGGCGCCCGCGTGATCAAGGTCGAGCCGCCGGGCGAAGGCGATTCCTATCGCGGGCTGATCAAGCAGCGCGCCGCGGAGGGCGTGATCGACTATTTCTGGACGCTGGATTCGCGCAACAAGGAGAGCCTAGCGCTCGACCTGAAAGACCCGAAAGGGCGCGCGCTGCTCGACAGGCTGATCGAACGCGCCGACGTGTTCATCACCAACTTCCCGTTCCCGATCCGCGAGCGGCTGCGGCTGCGCGCGGAAGATGTGCGGCCGCTGAACAAGCGGATCGTCTATGCGTCGCTGACGCCCTATGGCGAGCATGGGCCGGAGCGCGACCGCACCGCCTTCGACACGACGGCATGGTGGGCGCGCTCGGGCCTGATGAGCATGGTGCGCGCGACGGGCGAGACGGAGCCGGGCTGGTCGGTGCCGGGCATGGGCGATCATCCGACGGCGGTGTCGCTCTATGCGGCGATCGTCACGGCGCTCTACCGGCGGCAGCAGACCGGCGAGGGCGGCGAAGTGACGACGTCTCTCTTGGCAAATGGGATGTGGTCGAACGGCTGCCAGATCCAGGCGGCTTTGTGCGACGTGCCGCTGCCGGCGCGGCCCGAACGCGGCAAGCGCAATCCGCTCATCGAGGCGTATCACACGCGCGACGGGCGGGTGTTCAGCCTGGCGATCGTGAACGCGGCGCGCGAGTGGCCGGCGCTGCTGCGCATGTTGGGCAAGGAGGCATGGCTGAACGATCCGCGTTTCGCCGGCGGGCCGGCGCGCATGGCGCATTCCCATGAATTGACCCCGCTGCTGTCGGCGATCTTCCTGGAGCACGACTGGAGCGACTGGCGCGCGCGGCTGATGGCGGCCGGCGTGACGTTCGGGATCATGGGGACGATCGGCGATCACCTCGACGATCCGCAGGTCGCGGCGAACGGGCTGTTGCGCGCCTTCGCGGACGGCGGCGGGATGCGCACGCTGGACTCGCCGTTCGCGGTGGCCGGCGAGGCGAAGACCGTGCCCCGCATGGCGCCGGGCGTGGGGCAGCATACGGCGGCGATTTTGAAGGAGCTGGGGGAATCCTAGTCCCGCGGGGTCTCGTCGAGGTCGGCGAAGTTGCTGATCTTCACCGCGCCGCTCGGGAAGCGTGCAACGATGTCGGGCTCGCCGCCCATCGCCTCGATGAAGCGGCGAAGGTTGCTGATCCACGGTCGACACCTCCCGCCACGGCATGGACGGCCTCCTTCAAAGCCTCTTCCATGCCAATATGTGTCAACCATGTCCCCGAACACCTGTCAGCTATCTGTCCGGGCTGAACAGACTGCGGGCCATGACACCTTTATTATGGACACCGCGCTATTTGCCATTTCCGCTAGCGCAGAAACCCCGGGCCTTGCCGGCATCGCAACCCGCAAAGCCTTGATTGCGCCGCAAATTTGGGCGAGGTAGCCGGACATGGCTGGACAGGACGATCCGCGCAACATGATCTCCGAATATCTGCAGGCGGTCGGCGACTTCTTCGCGCGGCACCGGCGCGTGCTGGTGCCGCTGTTCGCGACGCTCGCCACCGCGCTGGCGGTGCCGCTCGCGATCCTGTTGTCGCTGCCCACGATCCTGTCGTGGTTCGCCTCGCCGCTCGACCTTTCCAAGGACCTCTACGCCGTCAACCGGCCGATCGCCTTCACCTTCCTCGATGCCGACGGCACCGAGATCGGCCATCGCGGCGCGATCATCGGCAAGCGGCTGACGATCGACGAGATGCCGCCCTACCTGCCCGCCGCGTTCATCGCGATGGAGGACCGCGACTTCTACGAGCACCACGGCTTCTCGGTGCGCGGGCTGGTGCGCGCGATGTGGACCAATTTCCGTGCCGGGCACACGGTGCAGGGCGGCTCCACCATCACGCAGCAGACGGTGAAGATCGTCTTCCTGTCGCAGCAGCGCACGATGAGCCGCAAGATGGAGGAGCTGGTCGACGCGGCGAAGCTCGAGAAATCGCTGACCAAGAAGCAGATCCTGGAGCTCTATCTCAACCGCATCTATCTGGGGGCCGGCGCCTATGGCGTCGACGGTGCGGCGCACGTCTATTTCAACAAGTCGGCGCGCGAGTTGACGCTGCCCGAGGCCGCGATGCTGGCGACGCTGACGCGCGCGCCGAGCGCGTTCTCGCCGCGCCGCGACCTGCCCAAGGCGCAGGCGCGCGCCAAGATCGTGCTGCGCACCATGGTGGAGACCGGCGCGATCACGCAAGGCCAGGCCGACGCCGCGAACGCCAATCCTGCCGTCATCACGGCGCATGCCGCGACCGACGCGCAGAACTATTACTTCGACACCGCGGCCGACGAGGCGATGCGGCTGGCGACGCAGGGCGGCGAGGCGCCGAACGAGGACCTGATCGTCCACACCACGATGGTGCCCACGATCCAGAACGCGGCGCGCGCCGCGGCACAGCGGGTGATCGCGAAAAGCGGCCCCAAGGTGCATGCCAGCGAGGCGGCGGTCGTGGTGATGAAGCCGGACGGCGCGGTGGTCGCCCTCGTCGGCGGCGTCGACTATGACGAGAGCACCTTCAACCGCGCGACGCAGGCGCATCGTCAGCCGGGTTCGGCGTTCAAGCCGTTCGTCTATCTGGCGGCGCTGGAAAGCGGGCTGACGCCGTGGGATCAGCGCGAGGACCAGCCGGTCGACATCAATGGCTGGACGCCGACCAATTTCGGCGGACGCTCCTACGGCACGATCACGCTGGCCGACGCGCTGGCGCATTCGGTGAACACGATCACCGCCAACCTGGCGCAGGAAGTCGGCGTGTCGAACGTCGTGCAGGCGGCGCAGCGCCTCGGCATCGAGAGCAAGCTGACGGAGAACGCGTCGCTGGCGCTGGGCACCAGCGAGGTGACGCCGCTGGAGATCACGCGCGCCTATGCGGTGATCGCCAATGGCGGCAACAGGGTCTATCCGTATTTCGTGACGCAGATCGAGGATCGCGCCGGGCACGTGCTCTATCAGAGGACGCCGCCGGAAGCGGAGGAGCGCATCGTGGCGACGCATGTCGACCGCGACCTCGTCACGATGATGAACGGCGTGGTGCTGCACGGCACCGGCATGTCGGCGGCGCTGGCGGGGCACGACTCGGCGGGCAAGACCGGCACGACGCAGGATTTCCACGACGCGTGGTTCGTCGGCTTCACCCACGACTACGTGGCGAGCGTGTGGGTCGGCAACGACGATTCCTCGCCGATGAAGAACGTGACGGGCGGCTCGCTGCCGGCGCAGATCTGGAAAAGCACGATGACGACGGCGGAGAAGGGTCTGCCGTCCACGCCGCTCGACAAGTCGCCGATCCAGCCGCCGGCCGACAGCGGCGCGATCTTCGGCGACAGCGATTCCTACACCGCGCCAACCGGAGACGACGAGGCGGGGACGGGGACGGGGACGTACTATGCCGGCCCCGGCGCCGACCGCGAACGCGACGAGGACGCGCCGCCGCCGCCCCCGCAGGCGCATCGCGGCGGCAACAATTTCTGGGACTGGCTGTTCAATCGCCGCGGCCGCGACGGCCAGGGCCGGCCCGACACGCAGCAGCAGGATGGCCCGCAGCAGCCGGGCGACCGGCCGCAGCGCGACGACGACGATCGCGGCGACGACAATTAGGATCGGCACGTCGTTTCGCGATTCCCTGCGCATGGCACGATCCGGTTTGGCGTGCTAGATTTGCGGGCTGTCGAGGTGGAGTGCCGCCCATGCGCCGTGCCGGTTTCGCGATCCTGTCCGTTTCGATTGCCGCGCTCCTGTTGTCCGCGGCGGCGTATGGCGCGGGCCATCTTGCGCCCTATCTCGTTCACGTGGCGCGGCTGGCCGGCCCTTCGACGGTCGCCATCGGATCGAGCCTCTTCAGCGTGTTCTTCGGCACATGGGTCGCCCTGCGTTATCGCACCAAGGAGATTGCGGCCGGCCCGCGCCCCTAGGGTCCTACGCAATTGGACTTAGGATAAGCAATAACGTGTCATGGCCTGCAAAGGCGGGCCATCCAGTTGGTGCGCTCGCGCTTTCGACAACTGTAGCTATGTCACCTGGATGGCCCGCTTTGCGGGCATGACAGTGAGGCTCAGTTTTTCCAATTGCGTACGGACCCTGGCGTGACCGCGACGACGGTCGCCGGACTCCCGCTTCGTCGTCTTCGGCCATTCGCCGCCTTTGACCGGCGGCTTTGCGGCGCCGGTGCCACGGTCGCATTGGACAGCGTTGCGGGGAAGGCGGCGCCGTATAAAGTGGGACGCTCGCTGTTCCTCGGGGTTCCATGATGCGTTTCGCTGCCGCTCTCGCCGTCCTCTTGCTCGCCGCCGCGCCCGCCGCGGCGCAGCCGCTCACCAAGATCCGCTTCGTCACCGACTGGAAGGCGCAGGCGGAGCATGGCGGATTCTACGAGGCGCTCGCCGAGGGACTCTACAAGCGCGCCGGGCTCGACGTGCAGATCATCCAGGGCGGGCCGAGCGTGAACGTGCCGCAGATGCTCGCGGGCCATGCCGCCGACCTCGGCATCGGCTCGGACAGCTTCATCGCGCTCAACCTCGTCAAGCAGAACGCCGGCATCAAGGCGGTGATGGCGGTGTTCCAGAAGAACCCGCAGGTGCTGCTCACCCATCCGCGGCCCGATGTGAAGCGCCTCGCCGACATGAAGGGCAAGCCGATCATGCTGTCGGATGCGGCGACCGTGGCGTGGTGGCCGTGGCTGAAGGCGAAATACGGGTTCTCGGACACGCAGATCCGCAAATACACCTTCAACCTGGCGCCGTTCCTGATCGATCCGGGCGCGATCCAGGAAGGCTATCTGTCGAGCGAGCCGTTCACGATCCAGCAGACGGGGCATTTCACGCCGCAGGTGTTTCTGTTGGCCGACAACGGCTATCCGGGCTACGCCAACATGGTGTTCGCGCCGCAGAGCCTGATCGATTCCAATCCGCGCGCCGTGCAGGCCTTCGTCAACGCGACGCATCAGGGCTGGCTGGATTACCTCAAGGGAAATCCGGCGCCGGCCAATGCGCTGATCAAGCGCGACAACCCCGAGGCGTCGGACGCGCTGATCCGCTTCGCGATCAACAAGATGAACGCCTATGGCATCGCGCTGTCGGGCGACGCCGAGGCGTTCGGCCTGGGCGCGATGACCGACAAGACGTGGAAGAATTTCTTCGACACGATGGTGGCGGACAAGCTGTACGATCCGAAGCTGAACTACAAAGCGGCCTACGACCTGCGCTTCGTGCACGCGATGCCGATGAATTTTCAGTGAGGCGCGAGGCTGATAAGCTATCGTTGTCATGGCCCGCAACAGCGGGCCATCCAGCTGAAGTCTTCTCGATGTCGAAGATCTATTACGTCTACATCGTCGCGAGCGAGCGCAACGGCACGCTCTATGTCGGCATGACCAACGATCTGATGCGCCGGATATGGGAACATCGCGAAGGGTTGGTCGACGGTTTCACGAAGAAATACGGCATCAAGCACCTCATGCACTATGAGACGTTCGAGGACGTCAATGCCGCGATCCAACGCGAGAAGCGGCTGAAGAAGTGGAAACGGACGTGGAAGATCGAGCTGATCCAGAAGACGAATTTGGATTGGACCGATCTGTATGAGCAGATGACGGCGCCGCAGCCGCTGCCGCAATGGCTGATTGCGGCGAATGCTGCAGCAGGCACTCATGCGCGATAGCGTGTCGGCGTCACCTGGATGGCCCGCTTTTGCGGGCCATGACATTTTATGAGTGGCGGCCCCCTCCTCTCCCTGTCCGGCATCGCCAAGCGGTTCGCGAGCGGCACGCAGGCCATCGCGCGCGTCGATCTCGACGTCGCGGAGGGTACGTTCCTGTCGCTGGTCGGACCCTCCGGGTGCGGGAAGTCGACCGCGCTGCGCATCATCGCGGGACTGCTCAAACCGGATGCAGGCACGGTAAGCTTTCCATCCGGCAGGCCGGAGATGGGATTCGTCTTCCAGGAGCCGACGCTGATGCCCTGGGCCACGGTGCTCGGCAATGCGCGGCTGCCGCTCGACCTGAAGGGCGTTCCCAAAAGCGAAAGCAACGACCGCGCGGCCCGCGCGCTGACACGCGTCGGGCTGGGCGGGTTCGAGACGGCCTATCCGCGCGAGCTCTCCGGCGGGATGAAGATGCGCGTCTCCATCGCGCGCGCCATCGCGGCGGAGCCGAAGCTTCTGCTGATGGACGAGCCCTTCGCGGCGCTCGACGAGCTGACGCGCCAGGCGCTCAACGACGATCTGTTGAAGCTCAAGGACGAAGACGCGCTGACGGTGATCTTCGTGACGCACTCGGTCTATGAGAGCACCTATCTGTCGTCGCGCGTCGTCGTGATGACGCCCCGGCCCGGGCGCGTCGCCGCCGACATCGCGCTGTCGCCGCCGCCGGCGCGCGACGAGACCTATCGGCTGACGCCGCAGTTCATGCGCGATGCCGGCACGGTGTCCGCGGCCTTGAAGGGGGCGATGGCGTCATGACGCGCGCCCTTCCCTATCTCGTCCCGGCGCTGGCCGGCGTGCTCGCGCTGGCGGCGTGGCAATGGAGTGTGCGCGCCTTCGGCGTGTCGCCCATCGTGCTCGCGGCGCCGTCGGACATCGCCGCGGCCTATGCCGCCAACTATGAGACGCTGGCGGCGGCGCTGTGGTTCACGCTGAAGATCACGTTGATGGCTTTCGCGCTGGCGACGGCGGCCGGCGTCGCCCTGGCGGTGGTGTTCAGCCAGAGCCGCACGATCGAATACGCGCTCTATCCCTATGCCGTGGTGCTGCAGGTGACGCCGGTGGTGGCGATCGCGCCGCTGCTGCTGATCTGGATCGGCTACGACAACGTCAACGAGGTCCTGGTGGTGCTGGCCTGGATCATCGCCTTCTTCACCGTGCTGTCGAACACCATCACCGGGCTGCGCTCGACCGACCACAATCTGATCGACCTGATGAAGCTCTATGGCGCGTCGCGCTGGCAGGTGCTGTGGCGGCTGCAGCTGCCGGGCGCCCTGCCCTACATCCTGACCGGCATGAAGATCTCGGGCGGGCTGGCGCTGATCGGCGCGGTGACGGCGGAGTTCGTCGCCGGATCGGGCAACGATCTGGGCCTCGGCTGGGTGATCACGCTGGCGGGACGCAGCAACGACACGGCGGAGGAGTTCGCGGCGCTGTCGCTGCTGTCGATCCTGGGCATCCTCATCCTGTTCGCGATGACGGCGCTGGAATGGGCCCTGCTGCACCGCTGGCACGAGAGCGCGTTGAAGCGGGAGGGTTGACGGCGCATGAGTAATTACTCATAGTGCGGTGATGCGTGGGCTGCGTCCCGTCATCTGGATCGGAGCGAGCAAGAAGGGCTTTCTCGCCTTTCCGGCCAGGGTTCAAGATGATCTCGGCTATGAACTCTTTCTGGTTCAGAAGGGCGGCTATCCGCCTCACGCCAAGCCGCTGAAAGGCATGGGCGGCGGCGTGTTGGAACTGGCCATGGAATTCGATGGCGACGCTTACCGCGCCGTCTATACGGTGCGTTTCGCAGAGGCCGTTTACGTGCTCCATGCGTTCAAGAAGAAATCGAAGCACGGTATTGCAACGCCCGCATCCGATATTGCCTTGATCAAGCGCAGGCTGGCGGATGCGGCCGACGACTATAAGAACCGATTTGGCCAGGAGGCCTGAGATGGCGCGCAAGGTAAAGGTCACGGTCGGAACCGAGAATATCTTTGCGGATCTTGGCTTTGCCGATCCTCAAACCCACTTGCTCAAGGCGCAGATCGTTTCCGAGATCTATCGCCTTGCGACGACGGAGAAGCTGACGCAGGCGCAATCCGGTGCGCGTATGGGCATCACGCAACCCGAGGTCTCGCGCCTATTTCACGGGCATTTTCGCGAATATTCGGTAGAGCGGCTCATGGGTTTTCTCACCACTTTCAACCGCGAGATCGAGATCGTGTCCCGCCCGATCAAACCGCGCAGCAAAGCACGGCGGATTCGCTTCACGCCGGAGATGGCCTAACCCTACCGCCTCATCGGCACCAGCTTGGCCGTCGACGTGCCCTTGGCGAGCACCGTGCCGGCCTCGTCGCGGATCGGGCCTTCGAGGAACGCCGTCGCGCGGCCGCGGCGCTTGATCCACGCCTCGGCGATGACCGGGCCGGGGCGCGCCGACTGCAGGAACGAGACCTTGATCTCCAGGCTCGGCGGCGAGAATTCGAATTTCGTCTGCGCCATCACGACATGCGCCATCGCGGCATCGATCCAGCCGGTCACGAAACCGCCCTGCACGATGCCGCCGCTGTGGCACTGGTCCATCCGCGCGACATAGCGGATCACGGCGCGCCCGGATTCGCCGTGGTCGATCACCTGGTCGAGGCCGAGCGTGCGCGACAGGGCATGCGGCTTTGCTTCATGCCCCAGGGCCTCATGCTCGCCGATCGGGCTCATGGCGTTTTCACCGCGCGTGGCGCGGTCTCGGCGGCGGCGAACATCGCGATCAGGCTGACGCCGGTCATCAGCAGCAGATAGTAGGCCGGCGACAGGTTGTCGCCGGTGACGTGCACCATCCAGGCCATCAGCGGCTGCGTCGTGCCGCCGAAGAGGGCGATGGCGCCGGCATAGACGGTGGCGAAGATCATGCCGCGCACGCGCTTGGGCAGGCTCTCGGCGAAGGCGCCGTAGAACGCGCCGGAGCTGATGTTGAGCAGCACGGAGAGGATCGCCACGCCGGCGAGCAACGCCGACGCCGAGCGCCAATGCACGATGGCGAGGAACAGGGGCATGACCGCGACGAAGAACGCGCCGCGCGAGACGAGCATGATGCGGCGGCGGCCATAGAGGTCCGCCAGGTATCCGCCGGCGAGCGAGGCGGTGAGGCCGAAGATGCCGTTGACCAAAGTCGCACTGAAAGACTGGCTCTGCGGCAGGTGCAGCGTATTGCGCGCGAAGGTCGTCATGTAGGTCAGCGCGTAGGTCGCGACGGTGCCGCCGGCGAGGATGGCGAGGCCGGTGAGGATCGCGCGCGCATTGTCGTTCAGCACGCGCCACAGGCCGAGGCTCTGCGGATCATAGTCCGGCAGGTGATCCTCCTGGTGCAGCGTCTCGGGCAGCGCGCGGCGGATATAGAGGCCGAAGGGCAGCGTCGCGGCGCCGATGAGGAAGGCGATGCGCCAGCCATAGGCGTCGAGATGGGCTTCCGACAGCGTCATGGCGAGGGTCACGCCGACCGCGCCACCGACGATGGAGGAGACGCTCTGGCTCGCGCTCTGCCACGAGGCGTAGAGACCGCGGCGGTGCGGCGGCGCCGCCTCGACGAGATAGGCGGTGGTCGGACCCACCTCGCCGCCGAGCGCGAAGCCCTGCACCAGGCGCGCCAGCACCGCCAGGATCGGCGCCGCGACGCCGATCTGGGCATAGGTCGGGACGATCGCGAGGCCGAAGATGCTCAGCACCATCATCAGGAAGCTCAGCATCATGGCGGGGCGGCGGCCGACGCGGTCGGCATAGGCGCCGATCACGATGCCGCCGATGGGGCGCAGCGCGAAGCCGGCGCCGAAGGCGGCGAGCGAGGCCATCAGGCTGCCGAAGGGCGTGGAGGTGAAGCCGTGCGGCCCCGACGGAAAGAACGCCTGGCCGATCGCCGTGGCGAAGTAGGCATAGGTGGTGAAGTCGTAGAATTCGAGCGCGTTGCCGATCACCGCGGCCGCGACATGGCGGCTTTTGATGCCAGAAGGCTCTGCGGCGATGTCGGACACGAACGCTCCGGTGAAGGCGGGTGAGCCGGCACATTGCGATATCGGGACGGGGCTGTCACGTCAGCCTTGGAAGACACCCAGCGCCCAGAACGCCACGGTGATCCCGTCGCCCAGATTGTGCGCAATGACCGGCGCGACGATGCTCTTCGATTTCTCGAGCCAGTAGGCATAGAGGACGCCCCAGGCGAAGGCATAGACCTGCTGAAACAGCGCGGCCTGCCAGCCGGCCGTCCAGAAGGTCTGGATGTGCGCCAGCGCGAACAACAGCGCGACGGCGATGCCGGCGCCGTTCATCGCGAAGCGGCCGAGGCGCAGCTGGCCCGGCATCGTCGCGGCGAGATAGGTCACCAGCAGGGCACGAAACGGAATCTCTTCGGTCGGCCCGACATAAAGCCCTTCGAAGACGGCCCAGCCCCACACGTTCTGCCGCGTGATCGCGAAGCCCGAATTGCCGCCGAGGTGCAGAGCGGATTCGAGCCACCACGCGAGCGCGCTCACCGCCGTCGCAAAGCCGACGCCCCAGAGGATAGCGGGAAGGATGTAGCTTTTGCCGCGCGGCGCGTGCAGGCCGTAATCGGCCGGCACGAAGCGGTATTTCAGCACCGCGATGAGGATCAGCGCGAGCACGAGCTGGTAGCCATGCTGGATATAGAGCTGCGTCAGCAGCGAGTCCTGCGGCGACGGCAGATGCAGCCGCCGGATCGTCAGCTCCGCCGCGGCGCCGGCGCCGAGCGTAACCACCGCCATCATGAGGCCCGTCACCAGCAGCGGCACGGCGCGCAGTGCGAAGCGCGGCGGCGGCGAAGCGGTCTCGGACATGGATGCCCCCTCGGACGACGGGCTCCCAGATTGCGATATCGTGGGCGCGCTGTCACGTGCGCGCGGTTGCGTTTTGGCGGCGGCCTCACGAAACTTCATGGCCGCTTTCGAAAGCCCACCCATGACCATCCCCCCAACCACCGGTGCGTTCGCCATCTTGCCGAGCAACGACCTCGCCGCGGCGATTCCGTTCTGGGAGCGGCTCGGCTTCGCGCGGACGGGCGGCGACGCGCAGTACATCATCATGACGGGCTGGGACTGCGAGGTGCATCTCGTCCAGGCGGGCTACGGCGAGTGGCGGGTGCCGGACAAACACAACCCGTTCGGCGTCTTCATCCGCACGCCGAAGGTGGACGCGATCGCGGCGCGCGTCGACGATCTGATCATCCGCCCGGGCGGCATCCTGCGGCATCGCGAATGGGGGCTGTACGAGTGCGGCGTGAAGGGCCCGGACGGGATGCTGGTGCGGATCGGCTGGCCGTCGCGGCTGATGACGCCGCAATAGCCGTCACGGCCGGTTCTTCACCGGCGCGCTCTCCTTCACCAGCGCCATCGCGACCAATCCGATGGCTTGCGCGACGAGCCAGTAATAGGCCGGCATCAGGGTATTGCCGCCGCTGCGGGCGATCAGCCAGGTCAGCATGAACCCGGTCGAGCCGCCGAAGATCGAAATCGCGAAGGCATAGACGATCGCGACCACGCCGGAGCGCACCTGTTTGGGCAGCTGCTCGGTCAGCGTGGTGACGACCGGCGGCGTGCTCAGGCCCTGCAGGACCGTGACGACCGCGATGGCGGCATAGAACACCAGCGGCGTGCGGTAATGGCCGATCAGCCAGAACGCCGGATAGATCGTGAAGAGCTGGATCACGCCGGGGATCAGCATCACAGGCTTGCGTCCGAAGCGGTCCGACAGCCAGCCGCTCACCGGCTCGAACAGCACCGAGAAGCCGCCGTTCACGATGATCACGCCGAACGCCACCGTCGCCGGCAGATGCAGCGTGGTGAGCGCGAAGGTCGTCATATAGCTCCCGACATAGGAGCCGATGGTCCCTGCCATCAGCATCATCAGGCCGAAGACGATCAAGGGCGCGAAGCGGCGCAGGTTCGGCGGCGCCGTGGCGTCGCCCTGCGTGCCGTCGGGCGCCAATGCGGCATCATCGGGGGCATGCAGCGTCTCGGGCAGGCTGCGCCGCATCGCGAGACCGAACGGCACGATCGCCGCGCCGATCAGGATGGCGAGGCGCCAGCCCCAGCTCTGCAAGGCGTCGGCGCTCAGCGTGGCGGCCAGCACGGTGCCGATCAGCCCCGCGACCAGCACGCCGGCGTCCTGCGTCGCATATTGCAGCGAGGCGAAGAAGCCGCGCCGCGCGGGCGGTGCCGCTTCGATCAGATAGGCGGTGGTCGGTCCGACCTCGCCGCCCAGCGCGAAACCCTGCACCAGGCGGAACAGGACGACCAGGATCGGCGCCGCGATGCCGATCTGCGCATAGCCGGGCGTCAGCGCCACACCCGTCACGCCCACGCCGAGGAGGATGAAGGACAGCGTCATCGCCGCCTTGCGTCCGATCCGGTCGCCCATCGGCCCGATCACCATTGCGCCGACGGGCCGCGCGAGGAATCCGACGAAAGACGCGCCATAGGCGGCCAGCAGGCTCGCCACCGGGTCATGCGCCGGAAAGAACGCCTTGCCGATATAGACGGCGAAATAAACGTAGGTGAGGAAATCGTAGAAGCCGAGCGCATTGCCGATAGACACGGCGGCGACATGGCGGGCGCGGATGGCGGAATGCGGCGGCATGTCTGTGCCGGCGTCGATGGCAACGCTCATGGCCGTATCCCCCGCATGGATCCCGCGACAGTCTGCGATGCTTTCCGCGCTTTGTCACATTGCCGAAGGAACGGGCGCCGCTGCCGCGCAAATGCGCATTGCCGGCGTCGCTAGGGTCCGTACGCGATCGGAAAAGTTAAACCTCACGGTCATGGCGCGCAAAAGCGGGCCATGACACGTTATTGCTTTTCCTAAGTCCGATTGAGTCCGGACCCTAGGGCGTGATGAGCGTGACGCTGGGAAAATAGGAATGCACATGTCGGGGATCGCGAGTCAGCAGGCTCGCGCCTATCACGGCCGCGTGCGCACCGATGAAGAAGTCGGACAGCACGCCGGTCTTCGTTCCGCCGCGCTGGCGATAACGCCGAAAGACATGACCGGCCAGAAATAAAGCCGGACGCGGAATGACAAGCATCTTGGCGCCAGCCAGCTCCAGCGCCGCGTCCAGTACCTCCATCGTCGCATGGCCCGTCGCCAGTTCGGCGTAGACAGCATCGTTGATGCAAACTTCGTCGATCGTCTTGGCGGCGTCCAGCGCTCGCGTCGACCAGGCGCTCCAATGCTCATCGCCGGTCATCACGTCGATCAGGACATTGGTGTCGACGAGGATCACGTCAATCGTCGTCCTCGCCGCGCAGCAGCTTCATGATCTCGTCTGTCGACAGACCGTCCCACTTGAACGTGCCGCGAACCTGCTCCAGCCGCTTCATGTATTCGCTTTTTTCCGGCTTCTCTTCCGGCATCACGAACACGCGGCCGTCTTCGGCCATGCCGAACGTCACCTCGCTGCCGGTTTCCAGACCCAGCGCATCGCGCACACGCTTGGGGATCGTGACCTGACCCTTGCTGGTTATCCTGCCCATTCAAGTAATACCTGGATCATCGAAGGTATTACTATCACGGCGCGCAAAAGGTTTCAACCTTTGCGCGCATGTCTGTCTTATTTGGAAGCCCTGAGCTCGCGCACCGTGCGGCGGCCGTCGGTGCTCGGCTGGTAGACATAGGTCATCTCGTGCAGCGCGCGTTCGAACGCCGCGGCGTCGAACGTCTCCGGCGCTTCGAACGCGTCGAAGCCGACGCGCACCAGATAGTTGAGCTGGTCATACAGGAAGCCGCCCACCGCGCGCACCTCGCCGGTGTAGCCCAGCCGCGTGCGCAGCATCCGCGCCCACGAGAAGCCGCGGCCGTCGCGGAAGACGGGAAACTCCACCGCCACCACCGACAGCCGCGGCAGGTCCGCGCCGATCAGCTCGGGCGACTCGTTCGCCTTCAGCCGCACGCCGATCGGGGCGTTGCGCGCCAGGAGCGTCTCGCGGTCGCGCTGGAAGCGCGCCAGCGAGACGATCGCGCCGCCGGACTCCGGCAGGGGCGCATCGTCGGCCACCGTCGCGAAGAGGTCGTTCGCTACGCCGGACTTGCCGTTCTCAACCCGCCCATCTTTAACCCGTATGAACGGCATACAACTTTTCCCCGTAGGCGACGTTCTTGAACGGCTCCATGCCGATGCGGCGATAGGTGTCGAGGAAACGCTCGCCGTCCCGGCGTTCCTTCAGATACAGGTCGACCACGCGTTCGACCACGTCCGCGATTTCGTGCTCGCCGAAGCCCGGCCCCATGATGTCGCCGATCGCCGCGTCTTCCGCGCCGGAGCCGCCGAGCTGCAGCTGGTAGAACTCGACGCCCTTCTTGTCGACGCCCAGGATGCCGATATGGCCGGCATGATGATGCCCGCAGGCATTGATGCAGCCGCTGATCTTGATCTTCAGCTCGCCGATCTCCTGCTGGCGCGGCACGTCGGTGAACTTCTTCGCGATGGCCTGCGCGATCGGGATCGAGCGCGCGTTGGCGAGATCGCAGTAGTCGAGCCCCGGGCAGGCGATGATGTCGGTGATCAACCCCGAATTGGGCGCCGCCAGATCGAGCTGTTGCAGCGCTGCGAAGATCGCCGGCAGGTCCGCACTGCGCACATGCGGCAGCACCAGGTTCTGCTCATGGCTGACGCGCACCTCGCCGAGCGAATATGCGTCGACGAGGTCGGCGATGGCGTCCATCTGGTCGGCGCTGGCATCGCCCGGGATCTGGCCCGGCGTCTTCAGCGAGATCGTCGCGATGGCATAGCCCGGCGCGCGGTGCTTGTGCACATTGGCCGCCTTCCAATCCTCGAAGGCCGTGTCCCCGAACGGTACCTGGTCGGGCAGCGTCTCGAACGCGGGCGGCGCGAAATAGGCCGCGATGCGCGCCAGCTCTTCGGCCGGCAGCTGCAGCGTGCCCATGCGCTTGAGCTCTTCGAACTCGCGGTCGACGCGGCGGCGCATCTCCTCGACGCCGATGGCGTTGATCAGGATCTTGATGCGCTGCTTGTGGATGTTGTCGCGCCGGCTGTCCTGGTTGTAGACGCGCAGCACCGCCTCGAGATAGGCGAGGATGTCCTCGCGCTCGACGAACGCGCTCATCGTCTGCGCGATATAGGGCGTGCGGCCCATGCCGCCGCCCGCCATCACTTTATAACCGACGCGACCCTCGTCGTTGCGCACGATCTGCACCGCCATGTCGTGATATTGCAGCGCCGCGCGGTCGTGCCCGGTCGCGCCGACCGCGATCTTGAACTTGCGCGCCAGGAAGACGAACTCCGGATGCAGGCTCGACCACTGCCGGATGATCTCGCACAGCGGCCGCGGATCCTCGATCTCCTCCGGCGTCGCGCCGGCGAACTGGTCGGCGGTGACGTTGCGGATGCAGTTGCCCGACGTCTGGATGCAATGCATCTCGACGCTCGCGAGCTCGGCCAGGATGTCCGGCACGTCGACCAGCTTGATCCAGTTGAACTGCAGGTTCTGGCGCGTCGTGAAATGGCCGAAGCCCTTGTCGTATGTGCGCGCGATGTGGGCGAGCTTGCGCAGCTGGCGGCTCGACAGCGTGCCATAGGGCACCGCGATGCGCAGCATGTAGGCGTGCAGCTGAAGATAAAGCCCGTTCATCAGCCGCAGCGGCTTGAACTGATCCTCGGTCAGCGCGCCGGCGAGACGCCGTTCGACCTGGCCGCGAAACTGTTCCACGCGCTCGGCGACGAATTTGGCGTCGAACTCGTCATATCGATACATCGAAGGCTCCCAGCGCCTGCTTGCCCTCGCCGCGCACGGTGGGGCCGGCGGCGCGGATGATCTCGCGCTCCTTGACCGGCTTGATCTTGCCGTCCGCGCCGGTCCGCACGTCGAAAAGGTAAGGGTTCACCACCTGGTTGCCGGTCACGAAAGCCTGGGCCGCGGCGAGGGCGGCGTCGGCGGCGGCCGGCTCGGCGAACATCTCGGCGTCCTGGAGCGTCAGCACCCAGCCGCCACCTTTCCAATACAGCACGTCGCCGTCGCGGAGGCGGTTGGCGGTCAGCATCTGCGGGTCTTGGACCTTGGCCATAGGGGGTAGATCACACGCCGGAGGCCAAAGTTCAAGACTTCACATATGCGACATGTAATTTGAGAATAAGTACAGTTTCACTATGTTGTTTATGATGCGCCCTAATACCGCTTTTTTGGTATACCATCTTGCTATGAGGACCCGTGCTTTCACCGTCGACGGCCGCCATGCCGTGTATCTTCCTGACGGCTTTGCTGCCGGCGAGGCCGAACTCGAGCTTACGCAGACCGGCGAGGAGATCGTCATTCGCCCGGCTCGCCGCAGCATGGCAGCTCTGGCCGACGAGCTGGATCGCATGCCGAAGCCCGACACCGTCGAGTTGCTCGAACGCACCGAAGTCCCCGAGCGAAAATGGGATTGAGCAGTGTATCTGCTCGATACGAACATCCTGATCTATGCGCGCGACGGACAATTGACCGTCACCGCGAAATTCCGGCAACACGACGGCGACATCTACACGTCTGCGCTTGTGCTGGCAGAGTTGCAGCTGGGGCTCCATCAACCAGGCCCGCAATCCGATTTGCGGCGCGCGCGCTTGAGCCGGATCATCGCGACCATTCCAGTGCTGGCGTTCGACGCGAATGCCGCGCAAGAGTACGGCGCGATCCTTATGGAACGCGGCTGGTCCAGGCGGCGGGACTTTGATCGTATGATCGCCGCCCACGCGCGCAGCGTCGGCGCGGTGCTCGTCACCAACAACACAACCGATTTCAGCGCCGTCCCGAATCTCAAACTCGAAAACTGGGCCGTTTGAGTTCCGCGCTAACGTCCGTTCATCCTGTTTCGCCACACTCTTCGCCCGAGACGACCCCTTCGAGGGGGATCGATGACGGTCAAAGTCCGGGTGCATGTCGGCCGCGCCGCGGCGCTGGCCGCCATCCGCACGCGCGACGCCATGGAAGAGGCGTTGCGCGCCGCCGAAACCGATTGGCCCAAGGCGCTCAAGCGCAGCGTCAAGGAAACCCGCCGCGAGCCGATCGACGCCATGCCGCGATGACTCCCGGCCTCGTCGACATCGCGGCGCGCTCGCCGCTCGCGCGCAAGACCTAAGACGTCTGCCCGGCCGCATCCAAAGCAATTGCCAGAACCGCGCTTTTGCTGAGAGTATCGACGGATAGCGGCGCGGCCCCGGCGGCCGGCCGCGTGTGTTTCTGCGGACAGCGTTCCCGGCGTGGCGTCATCGGGATTGGCCGGTTCTCTCTCCCTCCAGCCCGGAGACGCTCATGGCAGGCGCGTTCACGATTTCCATCACGATCTGGAACCATACGTCCGTCACCCTCACCACCTACAACGCAACGGCGACGGCCGGCACATACCCGACGCCGGTGGGCATGAATCCGCCCGCGTCCGGCGGCACGCTCGCGATCAACCTGCCGCCGGGCGGCTCGCTCACGGTCTTCGTCAGCAATGCCGGCGTCGGCGGCTCCAGCGGCACGATCAATCTGTCCGATGCCGAGGAAAGCACCTTTTTCTCGATCCAGTATGCGCCGCTGCCGAACAAATCGCTGGTCATACAGTCGATGGACTTGCGGGTCGTGCCCTCGTCGGCGTTCCCGTCCTGCGTCGGATTTTCCGACGAGAAGTTCTATCTCGGCACCGCCATGGCGGCGAATATCAGCCTCTATGCCGGCGTGCCGGTGCCGGAGTGGAACAGCAGCGGCCATGAATATGTCGCCGGCTATGCCGCGCCCCTGGCGGCCAATCCCTATTCGGCAAACAACGCGCGCGATGTCGTGAACAGCCTGTTCCAGACCGACATCCGCAAGCCGGACGGCGTGCAGCACTGGTTCAACCAGGGCAGCACCGTGCCCTACCGGCCGGCCGACTACACCGGCAACCAGCTGATGCCGTCGAGCACGTCGCAGAGCCTGGTGCAGGTCATGCTCGACCTTTGGCCCACGGGCCTGAACCCGTCCTATACGTCGAATCCCGATTGGCCGCTGATTTTCTTCCTCGCCAATTTCATGGTGCCGCCCGGCAGCACGCCGCTGCCGCCGCTCGTGATGTATGTGCCGACGATCACCTATCAGAACACCATCGCCGCCGGGCCGCGCTACCTGCTCACCGGCTACCAGGCCTATCCGCTCGCCGGCACGAACGGCGCACGTTTCAACATGGCCAGCGTGCAGACCTTCCTGCAGCTCTTCCTTGGCGGGGCGCATTTCGTGAACATCCAGACCAATCCCGACTTCGCCACGCTCAACCCCGAGAATCCGCCCGCCAATACGGGGCGCAGTCTCTACGGCGCCTTCACGAAACATTTTCCGGCAAGCCCGACGGGCGGACGCCAGAGCTGCATCGGCAATTCGCACTACACCTCGACCGTCAACCTGGGCGGCTGGTATTACGGCAGCCAGATCGGGAATTGGGCGTCCGCCGGCTGCGGCCTGCTGCTCGCGGCGCTCTTCGGCCAGACTGCCAACGGCCCTTACAACACGTTCCTGCAGCTCGAAGGCTGGCCCGCCGACGTCTCGCTCAAGACCGGCTCGCTCGGCGGCGGCGAGCGCCATGCGCAGGACTACGCGGCCTACAAGAACTCGCTGTGGAACATCTCGACCTTCGGCGCCACGCCCTACAGCGAAAAGCGCGCGACCACGATCTTCCTCGCGCCGCTGCCCTGGGTGCCCAAGATCTGCAGCAGCACCTACATGATGCCGTACGTCGGCGCGCAAACGCCGCAGAGCTGGCTGCAGACGGATCTGGTGTCCGTGCCCCCGGGCACGCCGAGCCAGCCTTATCCGTAGCCGCCTAGGGTCCAGACTCAATAGGGGCATCCAATGTAATCCTGTCATCCGCCGCGCCCTTCGACGCCGCTTGCGGCGTCGCTCAGGGTGACGTGCGGCGGACCCAGGTGATAGTGGCAAACTGCCGACAGGTTTGCGGCGTTCGAATTGCGCCCGCGTGCAGAACCCAACTGGATCCGCCGCATTCGCGGCGGATGACACCTGATTCGATTGGCAGAGATTAAGCACCGGCCCTAGCCCGCCGCCTTCTCGCCGCGGTCGATGTCGCGCGCCTTCAGCCAGTCGAGAAACACCGTCATCGCGCGGTTCGGCGCCCGGTCGCGGCGCCACACCAGGTTGATGTCCCAGGTCATGCCCGGCCGCAGCGGCACGATCTTGAGCTTGGCGGGATCGAGCGTCGCCGCCAGGTGAGAATCGATGAAGCCGATGCAATGGCCGCTGGCGGCGAGCGCCGCGATGGCGCGCTGGGTCGTCACCTCATGGGCGATGCGCGGCCGCACGCCCTGGCGAAACATCGCGGTGTCGGTGGTCGCGCGGATGACATGCGGCGTCTCGAGCAGCACCATGTCGCGGCCATGCAGGTCGGTGAAGTCGATCGTGGCGCGCGCGGCAAGCGGATCGCGCACGCTCATCACCACGCCCAGCGCGCCTTGCGCCACCGTGAGCACCTCGCAATCGGCCTCGCCCGACAACGGCCCGGCGATGGCGGCGAAGTCGGCATGATCCTGCGCGACGAGGCCGAGCACCTGCGCGTCGAAGCGCATGCTGAGCCGCATGTCGGGATGCGCGCCGATGAAATCGCCCAGGAGGTCGCTCAGGATGCCCTCGCCGATCACCGGGATCGTGACGAAGCGCAGCGAGCCCCGCGCGCCGGCGCGGATGAAATCGACCGCATCGCCGATCACCTTCAGCCCCGCATAGCTGCGCTGCACCGCGTCGAGCAGCAGCTGTCCCTCCGCCGTCAGCCGCATGCCGAAGCGGCCGCGATCGAACAGCTTCAGCCCGCACGACGCCTCGAACTCGGCAATGGCGCGCGTCACGGTGGGCTGGGTGGTGCCGAGCACGGTCGCGGCATGCGTCGCCGAGCCCGTGGCGGCGACCGTCTTGAAGATGTCGACCGAACGCAGATCCAGCGCCGTCATGCCTGCCCCGTATGGATGGCTGCGGTATTCGAATTTGATCGGAACGCACGCCTGGCAGACGCTGGGCCCGTCAAGGATCCAGCAACGCAGAAGCCGAGCTAAGGCGCGGGCGCCGCCCGCGTCAAGCGCATGCCTGCCGCCGCGCGTACCGCGGTCCCGCCACCCGCAACAGGAGAACGCGATGTCCAATCCCAGCTCGTTCAGCATCACGCTGTACAATCACACCGGTGTGACATGGGGCAAATACGCCACCACGCCCACCAATGGCGCGGCGGCGCAGGCCAACGGCCAGGCCGCGCCCGCCGTCAACACCTGGCAGAACGTCAGCGTGGCCGATGGAGGTTCCATCGCCGTTGCCGCCAGCAACGGCAGCGGCAATTGCCAGGGCCAGTTCATGTTCGAGGACAGCGCCAAGACGACGAAGTTCGTCGTGCAATACACGGTGCCCAACGACAGCGGCGATGCCAGCGTCACCTTCGCCGCCGACAAGGACTATCCCGCCAGCATCGGCATGACCGATGCGTGGCCCGACGATCTTTCCGGCCCCAGCCTGTCGCTGAGCATGGCCGTCTATGCCGGTGTCGCGGTGACGGAGTGGAATTCGAGCAACCAGGCACGCACCGCCGGCTACACCGTGCCGGCGGCGGGCAATCCGTACAAGGACGACAACGCGCGCGACGTCGTCAACAGCATGTTCCAGGCCGACATCCGTTCGCCGAACGCGGTCAAGCATTGGTACGACCAGAACACGCGCAACCCTTATCATCCCGCCGACTACAGCGGCCAGATCGGCGGCGGCGGCGGCGCGCTGGTCGCCAAGATGGTGAGCCTGTGGCCCAGCATCGGCAACGCGACGACCGGCCCCGACTATCCGCTGATCTCTTTCCTCGCGGACTTCCTGGTGCCCACCGACACCAGCCAGGCGCCGCTGGTGATGTATGTCCCCACGCTCACCTACAACGGCTATTCCAACGGCGACGATAAGGGCCCGATCTACGGCCTCACCGGCTACACCGCCTATCCGCTGGCCGGCAACGGCACGCGCTTCGATAGCAACGCGGTCCAGATCTTCCTCACGCTGTTCCTGGCGGGCGCGCATTTCGTGAACATCCAGACCGACCAGGACTTCCAGAACGTCACCGACAACGCGAACCAGGCCAATACCGGCCGCGATCTCTACCAGGCGTTCAAGGACGCCTTCGCCGACGACGGTTCGCAGACCGGGCGCCACCGCTGCATCGGCAATTCGCACTATGTCTTTCACAGCCCGGAGGTGAACACGCAGAGCTGGTATTACGGCGGCCAGATGGGCGAGTGGGCGTCGAGCGGTTGCGGCCTGCTCCTGTCCTGCCTCGTCGGCCCGACCGCCAACGGCCCCTACAACACCTTC
>DASZMT010000112.1:0-53417 GCA_035551495.1 Rhizomicrobium sp.
CGGGCAACGACACCATCATTGGAAGCGGCGGAAACGATACCGCGATCTTCTCCGGCAACCACGCCGATTACGCCATCTCGTTCAACTCCTCGACGAACACCTACTCGATACTGGATCTCCGCGACGGCTCGCCCGATGGGCTGGACACGACCGTCGGCGTCGCCAACTTCAAATTCGCCGACGGGACGGATCCGGCGTCCGCCGCCGTCACGCCCGGCGCCACGGTCGGAACGAACGACGGCGATTACATCCACGCTCCCAACGGCGGCGGCCCGGGGCTGCCGCAGGGCGCGAATTACACCCATGATCTGGCGATAGCCACCAACGGCAACGACGTCATCTATGGCCTTGGCGGCGACGATTGGATCGACAGCGGTGCCGGCAACGACACCGTCTATGGTGGAGACGGCAACGACGTCATCTTCACCGGCCCGGGGAGCAGTTCGCCGGACGCTACCCATTCGGCGCACGTCTATGGCGGTGCGGGCAACGACTCGCTCACCTCCACGAACGTCGCCGACGTGCTGGACGGCGGCACCGGTACGAACTTCTTCACCGGCGTGTACGATGCCAACGGAAACTCGCAGACGACGGTGAGCTATGCCGATGCGACATCCGGTGTCACGATGACCGACAGCAGTGGCGGCTACTTCAACGGCTACAGCACCGATACCTGGAACAGCATCGGTAACTTCCTGGGCAGCGCATTCAACGACACCCTGGTCGGCGACGACCACAACAACACGCTTGTGGGCAATGACGGCAACGACGTTCTGAACGGCTCGATGGGCAACGACACGCTGACCGGCGGCACGGGGGCCGACACCTTCGTCTTCCTCCATGGCGACGGCGTCGACACGATCACCGATTTCGCTCACGGCGTCGACCAGATCTCGCTGACCGGCGAGGGCGTCTCGGACTTTACGGGCCTGCAGGCCGATATGAGCCAGGTCGGCACCGACACGGTGATCACGTTCGACTCCAACGACATCATCACGCTGAAGAACGTGACGATGTCGTCGCTCACGGCCAGCGACTTCGTGTTCCACTAAGTGCAATCGGGTGAAGCCTATTTCGGCTTCACCCGTCCTTCTCGATCAGGGCGGCCATCGCCTTGAGATAGCCGGCGAACGCCTTGCGCCCTTCCGGCGTGATGCGGGCGCGCGTCAGCGGCTTGCGCGCCAGGAAGCTCTTCTCGATGACGATGTAGTGCGCGTCCTCGAGCTTGCGCAGGTGGATCGAGAGGTTGCCCTGCGTCGCCTGCAGCGCGGCTTTCAACTCGTTGAAATCCGCGACCTCGGCATTGGCGAGATAGGCCATGATCCCCAGCCGCAAGCGGCCGTGGATGACATCGTCGATTCGCCCGATGTCGAACCCGCCGCTCATCATCAGGCCCGCATGCTGCGCAGCATTGCATAGCCGGGCAGCGCCATGCACAGCCACAGGCCCAAACCGGCGAACAGGATGTACCAGCCGATCGCCGTCACCGTCAGCGACATCGCGATGGCGCAGGCGAACCAGCCCAGCGCGACGATCAGGTGCCACGCCTTGCGCCGCATCATATAGGCGAAGAACCACGCCGCGCCCTGCAGCACGAACACCGCGCAGGGATAGATCAGCCAGGTCGTCGCGCTGTGCTCGCGCCAGGCGACCGCGCCGATCACCGCCGCCAGCACCAGATTGGCGTTGCCCATCACCCCGAACAGGCCGGAGACGGCGCGCGAGGCGGTACCGGCACCATCCGCATGGCGCCGGTTGGCGATGATGATCCAGGCGAGGATGGCCAGGAAAACGACTGTCGGCCCGAAGCTGATCAGAAGCGTCGCCGCCGGATCCCAGGGGATGTAGCCCAAAGTTTGCGCCGCATGCAGCAGCATCTGCCCGCCATAGATCAGCCCGGCCACAAAATAGGCTTGACCGAAGGTCTGCAGGGGGCGTCCGTCGTCGCCGACAAGGCCGCGCAGGAAGGCGAGATCGTCGCGGGCGGATTGGATGTCGCTCATGGCGTGGCCTCCAGCATCAGGCGCGCGCGGGCGGCGCGCGGTGATTCTCGTCTGCCGTTCAGAATGGCGCCAATGAAGCTGTAGCGCACGAAGAGTCGGTAGCTCGCGAACAGCACCGGGAAGGTCACGCCCAGAACGACGGCGAACTTCGCCCACCACGGCCAGGCCAGCTGCGACACCGCCACCTGCAGCGCCATCACCAGCGGCACATGCACCAGATAGAGCCAGTAGGACGCATCGGCCACATAGCGGCGTGTTGCGCTATAGCCCGACGCGAACCGCATCGCGAAGCCGATGACCGCGAAGCTCCAGGTCCAAACCGAGATCGTGAACACGGCGGCATAAAGCGCCGTCGTGGCGTCGTGCGGCGCATAGGCCATGAGCGGCGCAATGCCGGTAATCGCGAAGCCGGCGACCGTCAGCACCAGCGACACCGCGAGATTGGCGAGCCAGCGCCGCTTCCAGATCTCGAGCAGCCCCGCTTGGCGGTGCAACAGCCAGCCGAAGGCGAAAGCCGTGAAGAACGCCACCGCCGCGCCGGCATTGGGTACCAGCGAGGAATCCGGCGTCGCGATCCCGAACCACATCGTCCATTGCGGCGTGAGGAACAGCGTCACCGCCGTCGGCGCCGCCAGCACCAGAAGTCCCAGCGGATTCTCCACCAGCCGGCGCACGATCCCGTCGACACCCGCCCGCAGGCTGCCGCGCCGGTCGATCAGCGCCACCGCGCCCCGCACGATCAGCGTCGCGGCATAGAGCAGCAGCAGCACGTACAGGAACCACAGATGGGTCAGCGGAAACGCCGGAAAGCCCGGATAGACCGGCGGCTTGGGCAGCGGCCCGCCATGCGACATCACCTCCGCCCCCCAGATCGACACCGCGATGATCGCGGCGAACAGGATCGGCCAACCCACCACCAGCGGCACCGCGATGCGCTTCAGCCGGTCGCCAACGAAGCCGCGCAGGCCCTTCTTGTGGAAGCTCATATGGGCAAAGAAGCCCGCCAGCACGAAGAACGCCGTCATGCGGAAGACGTGCAGGACGTGGAACACGACCGCGAGTGTCAGGCTGCGCTGGCTGTCCATCACGATCCACAGCGGCACGCGCGACGGCAGAAACGAGATGCTCGCATGGAACACGATGCCCAGCAGCAGCATCGCGCCCCGCGCCGCGTCGAGGGCATGCAGGCGCTCAGATGCCGCCGCACCGATATTTCCGCCCGTGGCGGCGCGCGTGACACCGCCGCCGCTCGCACCCGGCGATCTCACAATTCCTTCGGCTGTCGCCGCACCCATTGCTGTCCGCATGGACCTCTCCTGTCCTGTCTCCCATTCTTCATACATCAACTAGTTTATAAAACAAACTAGTTTTCTACGTGAGTACAATTTTGCAGTCCAAAATGCCCCCTCGTTTGCAAAGAGAGATACATCGCTCTTGCAGTTATATCTTTTAATATCAGCTACTTATGTGAGCCAGCATCGCGCCAACGTCGAAAAGCGCGCACAATCAGCAGCACCGACAGAGCGATCGAGATGAGCGCCAAAGGAAAAGTGATCAAGAAGCACCATCCCAGAACGCCAAGCTCGTAAGCAGTCTCTCCCATATCCCGGCCCGCCACATAGCAAGGCTGCGGGCCGCCCTCGTTGACCTGGCAATGGCCGATTTGCGCGATCACCGAGCATGCGATGATGCTCGCCACCGGAAACCAGCCGATGACGCCCGTGGCCAAGGTCCACGCGAACAACGGTCCCAGGCGCGGCGTTTTCGCGATTTCCGGCATCAAGTCTCCCTGCTCAGCGGGATCGGCGCGTCCGGATGCAGGAGCCCATCCGCTTTCAGATCGCGCCACAGCGCCGGTGGAATCACGGCCCTCATCAGCGCGACGTTTCCGTCGATCTCCTGCGGCGACGCGGCGCCCGGAATGACGCTGACGACCAAAGGATGCGCCGCCACGAACTGCAGCGCCGCCGCCCGTAGCTCGACGCCGTTCGCCGTGCAAAACGCTTCGAGCTTCGCGACCCGCGCCACAACGTCCGGCGGCGTCTTGGCATAGTCATAGGTCGCCTTGCCCGCGAGCACGCCGGAATTGTACGGCCCGCCGATCACGATGCGCACGCCGGCCTTCGCGCATTGCGGAAACAGCGTCTCGACGGGCTCCTGCTCCAACAGCGTGTAGCGCCCCGCCAGCAGGAAGAGGTCAGGATCGGCCAGCTCCAGCATCCGCGCGCAAGGCTGCCATTCGTTGACGCCGAGCCCGATCGCCGACACCACGCCGCTGCGGCGCAGGTCGTCCAGCGCGCGCCACCCGCCGGTCTCCATCAACTCGCGGATGCGTGCGTTCGAGCCTTCCCGCCCGCCATGCGCCGGCGCATCGACGTCGTGGACGAACAGGATGTCGACGCGATCAAGCCCCAACCGCCGTAAGCTGTCCTCGAAAGACCGCATCACGCCGTCGCGCGAATAATCATAGACGTATCGTACCTGCGGAGTACCGACATAGATGCCGCCGTTCGGCGCGCCCGGCACCAGCACGCGCCCCACCTTGGTCGACAGGACGAATTGATCGCGCGGCCTCTGCCGCAACGCCCGCCCCACCCGCTGCTCCGACAGCCCGAGACCATAGAGCGGCGCGGTGTCGAAATAGCGTGCCCCGCTTTCCCATGCCCGCGTCATGGTTGCGTCGCATTCGTCTTCGGAGAACACGCGTCCCAGATTGCCGAAGGTCGCCGAGCCGAAGCCCAGGGCCGAGAAATCGAGCCGCGCCCCGCTGCGCATCACGAAAGTTGCCATCGGCAAACCTTGCGCGGGACCGCTCTGCGCCGCAAGCACTTGAATCTGGCGCCGCCTAGGCCACTTTTGCGTTCTGCTCTCGAGGACCTCGCCATGTTGAAGCTCAAGGACGAAACGCTGCTGCGCCCCGACGCCTATATCGGCGGCGAATGGACGCCAGCGGCCAGGCGTTTCGCGGTGCGCGATCCCGCGACCGGCGATGTGCTGGCTGAGGTCGCCGATCTCGACGCCGCCGCCGCACGCCGCGCCATCGCGATCGCGCACGACGCCCTGCCCGCCTGGCGCGCCAAGACCGCCAAGGAGCGCGCCGGCCTGATGCGCAAATGGTTCGAGCTGATCCTGGCCAACCAGGAAGACCTCGCGCACATCATGACCGCCGAGCAGGGCAAGCCGCTCGCCGAGACGCGCGGCGAGGTCGCCTATGGCGCCAGCTTCATCGAATGGTTCGCCGAAGAGGGCAAGCGCATCTATGGCGACGTGATCCCGACCTTCGCGCCCGGCAAGCGTATCATCGTGACCAAAGAGCCCGTCGGCGTCGTCGCCGCGGTGACGCCGTGGAATTTCCCCAACGCGATGATCACCCGCAAGGCCGCCCCCGCGCTCGCCGCCGGCTGCACCTTCCTGATCAAGCCGCCGGCCGAGACGCCGCTGTCGGCGCTCGCGCTGGCCGAGCTGGCGCACCGCGCCGGCATCCCCAAGGGCGTGTTCAACGTCGTGACGTCGGACCGGCACGCCGAAGTCGGCAAAGAATTCACCACCTCGCCGCTGGTGCGCAAGTTCTCCTTTACCGGCTCGACCGAGGTCGGCAAGCTCCTGATGGCGCAGTGCGCCTCGACCATCAAGAAAGTGAGCCTCGAGCTCGGCGGCAACGCGCCGTTCATCGTGTTCGACGACGCCGATCTCGACGCCGCGATCGAGGGCACGATGGCCTCGAAGTACCGCAACATGGGCCAGACCTGCGTCTGCGCCAACCGCATCCTGGTGCAGGACGCCGTCTACGACGCCTTCGCCGCCAAACTGAAAGCCCGCGTCGAAACGATGAAGGTCGGCAACGGCATGGACGACGGCGTGACCCAGGGTCCGCTGATCAACGAAGACGCTGTCGAGAAAGTCGAGCGCCTGCTCGGCCAGGCGACCGCAAAGGGCGCCAGGATCGCCATCGGCGGCCACCGCCACGCCCTCGGCAAGACCTTCTTCGAGCCGACGATCCTCACCGAGGTCATGCCCGCGATGGACATCGCCCAGGAAGAGATTTTCGGCCCTGTCGCCACGCTCTTCCGCTTCAAAGATGAAAACGAGGCAATCCGCATCGCCAACGCAACACAGTACGGCCTGGCCGCCTATTTCTATGCCCGCGATATCGGCCGGGTGATGCGCGTCGCCGAGGCGCTGGAGTACGGCATGGTCGCGGTCAACGAAGGCATCCTGTCGACCGAGGTCGCACCGTTCGGCGGCGTCAAGGAGTCCGGCATCGGCCGCGAAGGCAGCAAATACGGCATCGAAGACTATCTGGAGATCAAATATCTGCTGCTCGGCGGCCTCGCCGGATGATAGAGTTTCATGGGGCGCGCCATGGAGACGATACGATGCAACGTAAACTGATGACTGCGCTGGCCCTTTCCATTTTTGGAATAGGCAGCGTCCTTGCGATGAGCGGTGTTGCGCAGGCTGCGCCCGGCAAGTGCTTCTTCGCCACCCAGTTCAAATCCTGGAAGGCGCCCGACGACAAGACGGTCTACATCCGCGTCGGCGTGAACGACTATTACCGCCTCGACATGTCGACTCGCTGCTCGATGCTGAAGAGCATCGACAGTCACCTGGTGACGAAATTCCAGGGTAGCGAGAACATCTGCGCGCCGATCGACTGGGACATCACGGTGGTCAACAGCGCCGGTATGCGCCAGGGCTGCATCGTCAAGGCGATGACGCCGCTGACCCCGGACGAGGTCGCCGCGATCCCCGCGAAGTTCAAGCCGTAGCCGGCGGCATCCGAAGCGCGCCGCTCACCAGCTCCTGCAGCACCTGCGAGCGCGGATAAGGCGTGCCCGTGTACTGGCGGAAGCCTTCGGCGTATCGGACGCCGAAGTGCTTGCCGCGCTTGGCGGCGAAGCGCTCCATCGACTGTGTGTAGTCGCTTTCGCCGTGCTGCTTCTCGACCCAGCGGTGCTGGCTCTTGTGCACCTCCAGCATCGCGCGCCGCGTCGCGAAATGCGCCGTGACGTCGACACCGAAATCGGCCGGCACGCGCTTGCCGTCGCGGTCGCGCCCCTCGATCGGATCCATGAAGTAGAGGTGCGGGATGTGATCGAGCGGCGCCGCCGGCCCCGTCGCGTAGTTCCGCACCGTCGAGGCGAAGCACGCGTCACGCACCAGGATGCTGGTCGCCTCGTGGTCGGGATGATAGTCGGCCGGCGAACCGGTGATGACGATGCCCGGCCCCACCTTGCGGATCAGCTCGGCCGTCGCGCGCCGCGTCGCGTCGTCGTTGAACACCGCGAGATCCGGAATCTCCGCGCAACGATAGTCCGCGCCGATCATCGCGGCGGCTGCCGCCGCTTCGGCCTTGCGGATACGCGCGGTCTCCTCCCGCGAGGTGTCGATGGCGCCGCAATCGCCCGCAGTCATGGTGGCAATGGTGATGCGGTGCCCGTTGGCGGCGAGCAGCGCCAGCGTACCGGCGCCCAGCGTCTCGACGTCGTCCGGATGGGCATGGAAGGCGAGAATATGCGTCATGCGCCAAGCTTACGCGCGATCGCCTCCGCCGCAAACGCAGCCGTCGCGAAGCAGCCTTGCAGCAGATAGCCGCCGGTCGGCGCCTCCCAGTCCAGCATCTCGCCGGTCACCCACACATCCGGCCACGCCTTGAGCATCAATCCGTCGTCCACCGCGTCGAACGACACGCCGCCAGCGCTCGAAATCGCGCGTGCGACGGGCTGCGCCGCCGTGAGTGCCAGCGGCACCGTTTTGATCCGCTCCGGACCCACCCCAAGCTCGCGCAGCAGATTGATCGCCAGCGGCGACAGGTTCAATGCCTTGCGCAGGAAGTTCGACTGGCTCTCCTTGCCGCGCGGCCGCGCCAGCTTTGCCGCGACTTGCGCGCCGGTCAGATCGGGGCGCAGATCAATCTCCAGCGTGGCCGGGACCGCCTCCCGCAACGCCGCCGACAGCGCATAGAGCGCCCCGCCCTCGATGCCATAGCCCGTCACGACGACATCGCCACGCGCCTCATGCCCACCGAATCGCAATCGCACGTTCTTCAAAGGCTGTCCCGCGAAGCGCTCCTTGAACACCGTGCTCCAAGCCACATCGAATCCCATGTTCGACGGCTTCAGCGGCTCGATCGCGACACCATGCGCCGCCAACACACTCCGCCAGCCACCGTCCGAACCAAGCCGCGGCCAGCTCGCCCCACCGAGCGCGAGCAGCATCGCGTCGCCCAGCGTCTCGCCCTGCCAGTCGTGCCGCAGCTCGAAGCGCCCCCCCTGTTCGCGCAACCGCGCCAGCCAGGCGCGCAGCAGCGGCGACGCCTTCATCGCCTTCGGAAACACCCGCCCACTCGATCCGACGAACGTCTCGGCGCTCAGCCCATTCGCCCAATCGATCAGTGCCGATGGCGGAAACCCCTCCAGCATCGGCCGCAGCCGCTCCGCCGCCGCGCCGTAACGCGCCACAAACCGTTCGAACGCCTCCGAATGCGTCAGGTTCAGACCGCCGCGCCCCGCCATCAGGAACTTGCGCCCGACCGACGGCATGCGGTCGTAGACCGTCACCGCGATTCCCCGCGCGCTGAGGCGTTCGGCGGCGAACAACCCTGCCGGTCCCCCGCCGATGACGGCCACCTGTTTCATCCGTCTTGTATCGGTGGACGGGCGCGCGGGCGCAAGCTATTGCTCCGCCATGCTGCGGATTTCCGAAATCAAGCTGCCGCTCGACCATGGGCCCGACGCGCTCAAGACCGCGCTGCTCAAGCGCCTGCGCCTGCCCGCGCGCGATCTGAAGAGCTTTTCGGTCTCCAAGCGCGGCGTCGACGCGCGCAAGCGCTCGAACATCCTCTACGCCTATATCGTCGATGCCGAAGTGCCCGACGAGGCCGCAGTGCTCGCCTATCGCGATCCGCACATCGTGCCGACGCCCGACACGGCCTATCGCTTCGTGGCGCGCGCGCCCGAAAAGCTCGAGAAGCGTCCCGTCGTCATCGGCGCCGGCCCGTGCGGCCTGTTCGCGGCGCTGATCCTCGCGCAATCCGGTTTCCGCCCCATCGTTCTGGAGCGCGGCAAGGTGGTGCGCGAGCGCACCAAGGACACCTGGGGCCTGTGGCGGCGCTCTGTGCTCGATCCGGAGTCGAACGTGCAATTCGGCGAAGGCGGCGCCGGCACCTTCTCCGACGGCAAGCTCTACAGCCAGATCAAGGACCCGCGCCATCTCGGCCGCAAGGTGCTCGCCGAATTCGTCAAGGCCGGCGCGCCGGAGGAGATCCTCACCGAGGCGCATCCGCACATCGGCACCTTCCGCCTCGTGACCATGGTGGAGCGCGTGCGCGCCACCATCGAGAGCCTGGGCGGCGAATACCGCTTCCGTCATCGCGTCGCCGATCTCGATCTGGGGCCGGATCGCGCCGTGCGCGGCGCGATCCTCGCCGACGGCAGCCGCATCGACACCGATCATGTCGTGCTCGCTGTCGGCCATTCCGCGCGCGACACCTTCGAGATGCTGCACGCGCGCGGCGTCGACATCGAGGCCAAGCCCTTCTCGATCGGCTTCCGCATCGAGCATCCGCAATCGATGGTCGACAAGGCACGCTACGGCCGCACCGTCAAGGAGCTCGGTGCCGCCGAATACCGCTTGGTGCACCACGCCGCCAATGGCCGCTCGGTCTACAGCTTCTGCATGTGCCCCGGCGGCACCGTGGTCGCCGCCACCAGCGAGATCGGCCGCGTCGCGACCAACGGCATGAGCCAGTACTCGCGCAACGAGCGCAACGCCAATTCCGGCATCGTCGTCGGCATCACGCCGGCGCAGGATTATCCCGGCGATCCGCTTGCGGGCATCGCACTGCAACGCGCCTGGGAAAGCCGCGCCTTCGAAGCCGGCGGCGGCACCTACAAGGCGCCCGGCCAACGCGTCGGCGATTTCCTCGCCGGCCGCCCCTCGACCGAATTGGGCACCGTCACCCCATCCTATCGCCCCGGCGTGCATCTCACGGACTTGTCAGGTTGCCTGCCCGATTACGCGATCGCCGCGATCCGCGAGGCGATCCCCGCTTTCGCGCGCCAGGTCCCCGGCTTTGCGATGGACGACGCAATGCTGACCGGCGTCGAGACGCGCACCTCGTCGCCGATCCGCATCAACCGCGGCACCGATTTCCAAAGCCCCAACACGCCGGGCCTCTACCCCGCTGGTGAAGGCGCTGGTTTTGCCGGCGGCATCCTCTCGGCCGGCGTCGACGGCATCAAGGTCGCCGAGGCGGTGGCGAAGAGCATCGCGGGCTGACCGCGTTATCGCGCGCTGAACAAGCCGTCGGCGAGGGCACGGGCATACTGCGCATCGCTAAATCCCGGTCAACGGCGGCGCAATTCGCGAAGAATGCCCGGTGACGTGGTCGGACGTTCTGCGCCCGGCGTCCTATCCCACTGACCCGCATGAATTTCGCCCGCGAGCAGATAAGCCTGATCGCGGAGATTTTCTTCGACGTAATTGTAGGTCATGCCCGCTGCGACTAGGCAACCACCGCCACCAGCGCCGGTCCGCCCTGATAGTCCTCGATGAACACCAGCACCTTGTACCCCGGCACCAGCACCGGCCGGCCGTCGATGCTGCGCAACGTCAGCCCGTCGCCATTCGTCCGCCGACGCGCGGCATCATAGGCGAACACCGGCACCATGCCCTGCTCTTCGGCGTGGAAGCGTTCGAATAGCTCGCGCGCCTTTTCCGGCGGCAGACGCACGCAGCCGCCCGAGGCCCGGCTGCCGAGCTCCGCCGTGTGCACCGTTGCAGAGTGCAGCGCCACGCCGGTCTGCCGGCCGTGAATCGTCGCGTTCAGGAACATCGCCCACGGCATCGCCGCGCCGCCCCAGGTGTGCGAGTAGTGCATGCGCTCGAAACGATCCGGATCGAGCTGGAACAGGCCCTCCGGCGTGTCGGTGTAGTATTTCTCGTGCCGCTCGCGGCCGGTCGACACCGGAAAGCTCTGCTCGAAGACGAGATTGTCGGACGCATCTTTGTGGAACATGTACAGGTGCTGCGCCAGCGAACCGGACGCCGCCTTGCTCACATAGAGATAGACATCGAAATACTGATAGAGTGGATTCGGGATCTTCGCGCGCAGGCGCCCTTGTGCGTCCGCAACCGGCCCCGGCCCGGCCATCGGATCCATCGGCGCGGTCTGCGCGACCACCTGCGCCTTCTCGCCGAACACCGCGTCGCCCAGCGATGCCAGCTTGATATAATCGGGCTTGAAGGTGACATGGACGTCGGAGACCGTGGGCCACAGTGCCGCCACGCTCGTCGCAACGATGCCGAACGCCGCCGCGCCGGCCAATTCCCGCAATCTCACCATGCGATCCCCATCGCTCTTTGCGTTAAGCTTATCAGATAACCTTAAGCGAGTCCCGATGCCCTTTCCGCCATGCCGCCTCGTCTGCCTCACGGAGGAGACGGTGGAGGCGCTTTATCTGATGGGCGAAGAAGACCGCATCGTCGGCGTCACCGGCTATGCCGTGCGCCCGGCCCGCGTGCGGCGCGAGAAGCCGCGCGTCGCCGCTTTCACCAGCGCCAACATCGATAAGATCGTCGCGCTGAAGCCCGACCTGGTGCTCGCCTTCAGCGATCTGCAGGCCGATATCGCGGCGGCGCTGGGCCGCGCCGGTGTGGCGGTGCATCTGTTCAACCAGCGCGATATTGCCGGCATCTTCGCGATGATCCGCATGCTGGGCGCGCTGATCGGCGAGCCGGCGAAGGGCGATGCGCTGGCCGACGCGCTCGAACGCCGCCTTGCAGCAATCCCGCCGCCTGCCGCGCGGCCGCGCGTCTATTTCGAGGAATGGGACAATCCAATGATCACCGGCATCGGCTGGGTCTCCGAGCTGATCGAGATCGCCGGCGGCATCGACTGCTTCGCGCATTTGCGTGACCGGCAAGCTGCGAAGGACCGCATCATCGCGCCCGAGGACGTCATCGCTGCCAAGCCCGACGTGATCGTCGCCTCATGGTGCGGGAAAAAAGTGGCGCCGCAGATGATCCGCGCCCGCCCCGGCTGGAACACCATCCCCGCCGTCGCGAACGACCGCATCGTCGAGATCAAGTCGCCGCTGATCCTGCAACCCGGCCCAGCCGCGCTGACCGACGGTCTCGACGCCCTGATCGCGGCGATCAGGTGACGCGCTGGCGGGCGTGATGCTCGGGCGTGTCCCAGGCACGGCGCGTCATGATCTCACGCAGGATCGCCACCGCATCCCACAACTCGGCGAAGCCGAGATAGAGCGGTGTGAAGCCGAAACGCAAAATCCCCGGCGCGCGATAATCGCCGATCACGCCGCGCGCGATCAGCGCCCGCATGATCGGCCAGCCATGTTCGTGCGAATAACAGAGCTGGCTGCCGCGCTGGGCCGGATCGGCGGGCGATGCCACTTCAAACCCGAACGCCGGCGCCTCCTGCCCCATCAGCGCCGCGAACACCTCCGCCTGCTTCAGCGACTTTTCGCGAAGCGCATCGATCGACGCCTCCAGCATCACATCGACGCCCGCTTCGAGTGCGGCGAGGCTCAGGATCGGCGGCGTGCCGACCGCCATCTTTACGATGCCGTCCGCCGGGCGATAGCCGGTCTCGAAGGCGAACGGCGCCGCATGGCTGAACCAGCCCGTCAGCACCGGCGTCATCGCCGCATGATGCTTCTTCGCCGCGTAGAGGAACGCCGGCGCGCCTGGCCCGCCGTTCAAGAACTTGTAGCCGCAGCCGATCGCGAAATCCGCGCCGGCCTTCGCCAGTTCGACCGGCACGGCGCCCGCCGAATGCGCCAGATCCCACAGCATCAGCGCGCCCTTGGCGTGCGCCGCCGCCGTCAGCTTCGTCATGTCGTACATAAACGAGGTGCGATAGTTCACATGCGTCAGCATCACGACCGCGACGTCCTCGGTGATCGCGCCCGGCAATTCCTCCGGCGACACCAGGCGCAGCTCGTGCCCCTGCCCCAGCTGCGCAATCAACCCCTGCGCGATGTAGAGATCGGTCGGGAAGTTCTCCCGCTCCGATACGATCGCGCGCCGACCGGGGCGCAGCGCCAGCGCGGCCGCCAGCACCTTGTAGAGATTGATCGAGGTCGAATCGCCAGCGATGGTCTCGCCCCCATCCGCGCCGATCAGCCGGCCGATCTTGGCGCCGACACGCTCATGCAGATCGATCCAGCCGTGCACGTTCCAGCTCGAGATCAAATCGCGCTGCCACGCATCGAGCGCGCCCGTCACCGCAGCCTTCGCCGCCTTCGGCATCGCGCCCAGCGAATTGCCGTCGAGATAGATCGTGCCCTCAGGCAACGCGAACCGTTCGCGGAACTGGCGCAGCGGATCGGCGCGGTCCAGCGCCTCGCAATCGGCGCGGGAGAGGATCAAATCTGCTTCTCTTTCGGCACGCGGGTCTGCGCCGCCCCGATGGCGTCATAGGTTTCGCGTATCACGCGCCCGGCGATCGGATCGGTCTTGATCGCCTTCCAATAGGCCGAGAGCTTCGGCAATTCGCCCTCAGGGTTCGGGCGGTCGAACAGCCGCGGCGCCCACTCGAACGCCAGCATCAGCTGCGGCGCCAGCGCGCCGTCCGCCTGCGTCAGCGTCTTGCCGACCGCGTAGCCGTCCGTGCCGATGTAGTGCTCGAGATAATCGAGCGACGTCTTCACCTCGGCCAGCGCGGCGTCGATCTTCGTCATGTCCCATTTCTTGCGCCCTTGCCCCGACGCCGTGAACAGCGGCACCATCGCGAAGACGAGATAGAAATCGCACAGCCGCGAGATCAGCCGCACCTGCGCCCGCTCCCATGGATCGGCAGGCCGCAGCGTCGGGGTGGGATACAGGTCCTCGAGATATTCGCAGATCACCTCCGACTCCGGCAGCGTGCGCCCGTCATCGAGCTCCAGTGTCGGCACGCGGCCGAGCGGATTGATCTTCAGATAGTCGCCCTTGCCCGAGCGGTCATGGATGCCGCCCGGCTCCACGATCGGGATATTGAGCCCCTTGGCGTACATCACCAGGCGCACGCGCGTCGGAAACGGCGAAAGATAGGTTTGCCACAGCTTCATGTTCAAAGCCCCAATACCAATCGCGCGATGATATCACGCTGGATCTCGTTCGACCCGCCATAGATCGACCCGGCGCGGTTGTTCAGGTAGCGCGCCATCGCGATCAGCCCTTCCGCCGGCCCGACCGGCACCACGTTCGAGCCTGGCGCCCGCGCCTCCGGCTGATCGACCGCGCCATAGACGCCCATCGCCTCGATAGCGAGCTCATCGATCCTCTGCATCGCCTCGGTGCCTTGCATCTTCAGCATCGACGAGGCCGGCCCTGGATTCTTGCCGGACGACAGCGCGCTCATCACGCGGTGCTCGGTCGTCTCGATGGCTTCGACTAGGATGCCCGTCGCCGCCAGCCGGCTCGCGAAGCCTGCATCGTCGATCAAACAGCCGCCGTCGTCGGCATATTGCACGCAGGCCAGCGCCCGCACCCGCTGCAGCGCGATCTTCAGCCCGGCGCCCGAGCCGCCGCCGCGCTCGAACTCCAGGAGGTACTTCGCGACGGTCCAACCGTCGTTCTCTTCGCCCAGCCGCCCGGATTTCGGCACGCGCACGTCGTCGAAGAAGACTTGATTGACCTCGTGCTCGCCGGCCAGCGTGATGATCGGGCGCACTGTGATGCCCGGCGACTGCATGTCGAGCAAAAGGAAGGTGATGCCGGCCTGCGGCTTGCCGTCGAACTTGGTGCGCACCAGGCAGAACATGCGGTTCGCCCAATGCGCATGCGTCGTCCAGATCTTCGAACCGTTCAGCACATAGTCGTCGCCATCGCTCACCGCGCGCAATTGCAGCGAGGCGAGATCGGAGCCAGAGCCCGGCTCGCTATAGCCCTGGCACCAGTAATCCGCGCCCGACAGGATGCGCGGCAGGTAATGCGCCTTTTGCTCGGGCGTGCCGTAGCGCATGATGCACGGCCCCACCATGCGCAGCCCCATCGGCGCGAGCGAGGGCGCGCCGGCGCGGGCGCATTCGGCGCCGAAGATGTAGCGCTGCATGTCGCTCCACCCCGTGCCGCCATATTCCTTCGGCCAGCTCGGCGCGACCCAACCCTTTTCGTGCAGGATCTTCTGCCACGCGAGGCTGTAGCGCTTGTCGATGAACACGCTGGTGGCGCGCCGCCCTGCCTCGCGCAGCTCCGGCGTCAGCGCGCTGTGCAGGAACGCCCGCACCGTGTCGCGAAATGCCAAGTCCTCAGGGGAAAGTTCGAGATTCATGGGTTGAGCATAA
Source organism: Rhizomicrobium sp. (assembly GCA_035551495.1). Classification (GTDB taxonomy): domain Bacteria; phylum Pseudomonadota; class Alphaproteobacteria; order Micropepsales; family Micropepsaceae; genus Rhizomicrobium. The sequence continues at coordinate 15,296 of DASZMT010000112.1, forward strand.
CCCACCCTCCCCCTGAGGGGTCCATAGCATCAGCGTATGGACGCGCAGCGACGCTGAGCAGGGGGCGATTGATTTTAGCGGGTCGGTCCGCCCCCTGCTCCGCGTCGCTCCGCGCGCGCACGCTGTTGCTACGCGCCCCTCAAGGGGACGGTGGGAATTTCCGCTTGAGCAGTTGCACCTCGTTCTCCAGCGCGTTCAGGAACCGCGACCGATCCTGCTTGCTGAATCCCGCGTGATGGGTCTGCCCGCCCGGCGACAGCTCGCGCAGGTGCCGCTGCAGGTCGCGCATGCCGAGCGCCGTTCCGATGCCGTCCGCGGTGAACGGCTTGCCCGCCGGCCCCAGCGCCCGCGCGCCCTTCTTCAGCGCCCGGTCGGCCAGCGGGATATCGGCGGTCACGACGATATCGCCGTCGCCGGCATTCTCCACGATCCAGTCGTCGGCCAGGTCGGCGCCCGCCGCCACCGTCACATGCCGCACCAGCGGGTGCCGGCTCGGCCTCAGGCCGCCATTGGAGACGATCACGACCTTCAGCCCATGCCGCTCGGCCACACGCTCGACCTCGGCCTTCACCGGGCAGGCATCGCCGTCGACGAAAATCTCAAGCACGCTCTGGTCCTCTCGCGTCCGATCTATAAAGTGCCCCCGACAGGGAGAATAGCGTGGCGCTGGCCCCGGAAGACATGGATTTCATCTCGAACTTTTCGACCCTCTGGGCCGTGTTCCTGGGCGCGATTCTGGCGACGCTGGGCGGTTTCGCCGCGACCCAGATGGAGTGGTACCTCGACCACAAGCGGCGCGAGCGCAACGCGGCGCTGTTCTTCGGCGAGGTGCTGGCGACGCTCAGCATCATTCTCGGCATGGCGGAGCGCACGCGGCAGATCGGCGATCCCTTCGGCCCGATCACCATGCGCATGTTCCGCTCGGCGCTGGGCGAGATCGAGATCTACAACCGCAACCGCGAAACGCTCTACGACATCTCCAAGCCCGATCTGCGCGCCCGCATTCACACGCTGATCCTGCGCATCACCATGTCGATCGACGGCATCTCCGACACCACCACCACGCTGGTGATGCTGGAGCCGCAGCTCGAGGACACCACGGCACCCGCCGAACGCGCCAGGCTCGAAGCGCGCATCGCGCTGTTGAAACAGAACCGCCAGGGCGCCTGCGAATTCGTGCAGGAAAGCGCGGATAACCTGAAGATCGCGATCCGGGAGCTCGAGCCGATCGCGAATTTCTCCTACGAACAGATCGAGAAGGCCGTGCGCAACAATGCCGATCTGTAAGCGCGTCCTGCTGCTCGCGGCGCTCGCCGCCGCTCTCGCCGGCTGCCAATCCTATGGCGACCTGACGTCGGATGCGTTCAATCCCGGCAAGGCCTCGCAGACGCAATTCAGCATGGACGCCGCCGGCTGCGCCGCCGCCGCGGAATATCCCCGCAACTACGACGCCGTCGGCATCTGGGGCGACAACGAGACGAGGCACGAGGTCTACAACCGCGCCTACACGGTGTGTATGGCCAAGCTCGGCTACGCGCGCCGCGACTGGTCGGGGAAGTATCCCGCGCCGTACAGATTCGATTTCACGCCGTAGGTTTGCGCCTTCACTCCAAGTCGTCATCCCCGGCCTCGTGCCGGGGATCCATACGCGCGCCTGATGCAGGTGTTCTTATGGATGGCCGCCACAAGGGCGGCCATGACGTTTTGAGGTTTGAGCGCGAAACGCGCCTTACGCCGCGCGCTGTCCGCCATTGCCGCTGCGGCCGCCACGGCCACCGCGCCAACGGGACTTGTTGGGACGGGCATGCTTGTTCTCCGGCATCTTGTGGCCGAAGGAGCGCGGCAGCTCCGCGACATTGCCCGCCGTCAGCATCTCGGGCGACAGCCCGTGATCGGCAACCGGCAGCGCCCGCTTGACCAGCTTCTCGATGGCGCGCAGCTGCGGCCGCTCGGCCGGATCGCAGAACGAGATCGCGATGCCCTCGGCGCCGGCGCGCGCGGTGCGGCCGATGCGGTGGACATAGCTCTCCGGCTCGTTGGGCAGCTCGAAGTTGATGACATGCGTCACACCGTCGACGTCGACGCCGCGCGCCGCGATGTCGGTCGCCACCAGCACGCGCACATCGCCCGACTTGAAGCCGTCGAGCGCGCGCTGGCGCGCGTTTTGCGACTTGTTGCCGTGGATCGCGTCAGCCTTGAAACCGGCGCGCTCCAGATGGTCGGAGACCCGGTTGGCGACGTGCTTGGTGCGCGTGAAGACGATGACGCGCTTCAGCGCCTCGTCCTTCAAAAGATGCGCCAGCAGCGTACGCTTATCCTTTTGAGCGATAGGTATGACGCTCTGGTCGATGCGGTCGGCGGTGACGGTCGGCGGCGAGACCTCGACGCGCTCATGGTTCTTCAGCATGTCGCCGATCAGCGACACGACCTCGCCCGGCATGGTGGCCGAGAACAGCATCGACTGACGCTGCTTGGGCAGCATGCCCACGATGCGGCGCACGTCCTTGATGAAGCCCATGTCGAGCATGCGGTCCGCCTCGTCGACGATGAGGTGCGAGACGCCGTCGAGACGCACGAAGTGCTGCTTGATGAGATCGAGCAGGCGGCCCGGCGTCGCCACCAGGATGTCGACGCCATTGCGCATGGCATTGACCTGCTTGCTCTGGTTCACGCCGCCCAGGATGACGGTGGTGCGCAGGTTTAGGTGACGCCCGTACGTGGTCAGGCTCTGGTCGATCTGCACCGCAAGCTCGCGCGTCGGCGCGAGGATCAGGGCGCGCGCGCCCTTCGGCTGCGGCTTCGCAGGATCGGCGGCGAGACGCTGCAGCAGCGGCAGGCCGAACGCGGCCGTCTTGCCGGTGCCCGTCTGGGCGATGCCGAGCAGGTCGCGGCCCGCCAGCAGCGCCGGGATGGCGCGGCCCTGGATGGGCGTCGGGTGGGTGTAGTTCTCTTCCGACAGGGCGCGCAGGAGCGGCTCGGCCAGACCGAGGGATTCGAAAGTGATCGTATTCAAGCAATGTTCCTTGACCGCACAAACGTGCGGAATGCACGCGTGACTACGGCTTGTTGCCGTCTTCCACGCACATCTGGAGCGAACGGAGTTTTTCGATAGAGCTTGCGGTGAGAGCGTGCCATGCACGCCGCGTGCGACCGCCAAGCGATGACGGCTATATCGTTGCTGCGAACGTTAATGTCAAGTCACGGTCTCAAGTCCCTGGCCGCTCATGGAGTCCGCCATGCTCGATCTCTCCCGCATCCGCTTTGTGCGGCGCACCGCGTCCGGCGGCGTCACGCTGAACGTCGCCGAGGCCGGGCCGGAGGATGGGGTGCCCGTCATCCTGCTGCACGGCTTTCCCGAGTTCTGGTTCGGCTGGCGGCACCAGATCGGCGCGCTCGCCGATGCCGGCTATCGCGTCATCGTGCCCGACCAGCGCGGCTACAACACCTCGGACAAGCCGAAGGGCATCGCCGCTTATGACGTCGACCGCCTCGCCGACGACGTCGCGGCGCTGGCCAAGCACTATACCGATCAGCCCATCTTCCTGGTCGGGCACGATTGGGGCGCCGTCGCTGCGTGGTGGACGACGACGCGCCATCCTGCCCTCGTGCGCAAGCTCGCGGTGCTCAACTGCCCGCATCCCGCCATCTGGCGCGATGCGATGAAGAGCGTGCCGGCGCAGCGCCGCGCCAGCTGGTACGTCGCCGCCTTCCAGATCCCCTGGCTGCCCGAAGCGCTGATGCGGGCCCGCAATTTCGACGCCCTGTGCACCGCGATCCGCGAGTCCAAGGCGCCCGTCGTCGAAGAGGAGATCGCCCGCTACCGCGCCGCCTGGGGCCAGCCCGGCGCGCTGACCGCGATGGTCAACTGGTACCGCGCCGTCCTGCGCCACGACTTCCGGCCGATCCCAGCTGGTAGCATCAAGACGCCGGTCCGCATCGTCTGGGGCGAGCAGGACCGCTACGCCCTGCCTGCCCTTGCCGAATTGAGCAAGGCGCTCTGCGCCGATGCCGAGCTCACCTATGTCCCCGAGGCGACGCATTGGGTGGCGGCCGACGCGGCGGCCAAGGTCAACGCGATGTTGTTGGAATTCCTGCGATAAAGCGCATTACAGGGCCGCAACGCGCATTTCATCATTCGATCAATTCGCAGCTGCGAAGTCTTCGCACCAATCCGGGTACGCTGTCACAGAGTATCCGCATGGTTGTTCGCCACCTCCCCCGTTGCGGATTCACCGTAGTTTTGCGCATGATAGCTGCACGGGCCCGTCTGTCGCCGGACGGACGGGGGCGGCATTGGGTATCCGGCTAGGGCATCGGCACACGTCATCATGGCAAACTACGACAACAGCGGCTCGCGCGGCGGTCTGGCGCAAGCATCGGTCAAGGGCACGGTAAAGTGGTTCAACGGGACGAAGGGCTACGGCTTCGTCACGCTCGAGAATGGCGGCGACGCCTTCTGTCACGCATCCGCGCTTCAAGCGGCGGGACATTCGGAGGTGCCGCAAGGCGCCACGATCGTCTGCGATCTGCAGGACTCTCCGCGCGGCCTTCAGGTCGTCGCGGTCCATAGTGTCGATCTCAGCACCGCCGACACGAGTGGCGGCGGAGGCGGTGGCGGCGGTGGCTTCCGTCCGCGCCGCGACTTCGGCGACAGCGGCGGCGGCGGCGACCGCTTCGGCGGCGGCGGCGGTGGCCGCGACCGTTTCGGCGGTGGCGGCGGCGGCGGCGGGCGTGACCGCTTCGGCGGTGGTGGCGGCGACCGGTTCGGCGGCGGCGGCGATCGCTTTGGCGGCGGCGGTGGTGGCGGCGGCCGGGGCTTCGGTGGCGGCGGCGGTGGCGGCTTCCGCGACCGCGATAGCGGCCCCTCCGGCCCGATGGTCGAGGGCAAGGTCAAATTCTTCAACGACCAGAAGGGTTTCGGCTTCGTGATGCCGGATTCCGGCTCGGGCGACGTCTACGTCCACGCCAGCGCCCTTCGGCGCTCGGGGATTCAAAACCTGGAGCCGGAGCAGCGGATCCGCTACTCCACCCGCCAGGGCCAGAAGGGCGTCGAGGTCGACCGCGTCGAGGTCATCTGAGATCCCTCAGGTCGTTTTCGAAAGGCGAATATCCAGCGGAATTATCCAATGAATTCCGCTGGTTAGCGTTTCTCCCCCGGAATTGAATTCAAAAATGCCGGGATAACGGGGCACTAGTTTTCAGCCCTGCGGCAGCGGCACCCAGGTTCCGCCGCGCAAATTAACGTCCCGCATCTTGTATTTTGCGTCTGCGAACATATATAGCGGCGATCTATATCGGACCTATATAGATCGCAGGGGCCACGACCGTGGACGTTCGCACGATTTGCCTGGGCATCCTCACCCGCGGGGACGCCACCGGCTATGAGATCAAGAAGCTGTTCGAAGACGATGGCTACCAGCATTTCGTCGAGGCCAGCTTCGGTTCGATCTATCCCGCGCTGCAGCGCCTGACCGACGAAGGCTATGTCTCGGTGCGCTCCGAGGCGCAGGAGAAACGGCCCGACCGCAAGGTCTACTCGATCACGCCCACGGGGCGCAGCGCGTTCATCGCGTCGCTGTTGAAGCCGCTACCGGAAGACCGCCACCGCTCGCCGTTCGTCTTCGCGATGCTGTTCGCCGATCTTCTGCCGCCCACCCGGGTCAGCGGCCTGCTGAACGGCTATATCGCCCAGGTCGAGGGCAAGCTGGCGCATCTGAATCAGCGCGACGATGCATCTCACTCCGGGGGTGAACGCTTCGCCATCGGTTTCGGCCGCGCCATCTACCAGGCGAGCTTGGATTTCCTCACCGCGCACCGCGCGGAGATCGAAGAGCAACAAGCGGCCCAGGCGGCCGAGTAACGGAACAGGATCATGTTCGAGAGAATTGGCGCCGGTATCACGACCATCTACCGGAACATCATGCCCGCGGGCTGGCTGGCGCTGAAGCCGCGCTATCAGTGGGCCGCCGGCATCGCGATCCTGGTGGCGATCTGGGTCGCGACCGGCCTCTTCAAGCATCAGGCGCCGCCGAGCGACGCCGCGGATTCGCCGACCGCCAACGCCGCGGTGCCGAGCGTGCGCGTCGCCGTCCTCACCGCCACCAACCGCGACGCCACCATCACGGTGCGCGGCAAGACCCAGGCCAAGCATGAGGTCGACGTCCGCGCCGAAGTCGAAGGCGTGGTCCAGTCGATCCGCTTCGACAAGGGCGACCATGTGCGCAAGGGCGACACGCTCTGCGAGATCAAGAACAACGATCGCGGCGCCCGCGTCCAGCAGGCCAGTGCCCTCGTGGCGCAGATGCAAAAGGAACTCCAGGTCGCCCAGGACCTCTACAAGCAGGGCTTCCGCTCCAAGACCCAGCTCGCCCAGGCCGAGGCCAACTACGCCCAGGCGCAGGCCGGTCTCACCACGATGAACATCGCGCTCGAGAACACCCGCATCAAGGCGCCGTTCGACGGCTTCATCGACGACCGCTACGTGAACGTCGGCGACTACATGCGCGCCGGCGACAAGTGCGAGATGGTGATCGCGCCCGAGCCCTTCCTGGCGGTCGGCAGCGTATCCGAGCAGGAGGTCGGCCAGATCCGCATCGGCGACACCGCGTCCGCGACGCTCGTCAGCGGCGAGACGGTCACCGGCAAGGTCACCTTTCTCGCCGACCGCGCCGATACCGCGACCCGCACCTTCAGCGTCGAGGTCACGTTGCCCAATGCCGACGCCAAGCTGCGCGACGGCGTCAGCGCCGACATCCACATCCCCGTGCGCCAGGTGAGGGCGCAGCACATCTCGCCGGGCATCATGGTGCTGAACGATGCGGGTGTGCCGGGCGTGCGCGTGGTGATCGATCATCGCGTCAAATTCATCCCGGTGACGGTGCTGTCCGATGGTCCGGACGGCGCCTGGGTCGCCGGGCTTCCGGACCGCGTCGCGGTCATCACCGTCGGCCAGGAGTTCGTCAATGACGGACAGAAGGTCGATGCGGTTGCAGCCAAGGGCGGAGCGGCGTCATGACAGCCATCGTCGAATGGGCGGTAAGAAATACCAGAGTCGTCATCGCGCTGATCCTGGTGGTGATCGTCGCGGGCGTCATCGCGTTCCTGAAGATTCCGAAGGAAGCACAGCCGGACATCCCGATCCCGGTGCTGGTCGTCCAGGACACCTATCCGGGCATCAGCCCCGAGGATAGCGAGCGCCTGCTGGTCAAGCCGCTGGAGACCGCGCTGCGCTCGGTCGAAGGCATCAAGACCATGACGGCGCGCGCCTATTCCGGCGTCGCGGTGATCATTTTGGAGTTCGACGTCAACTTCAACAAGCAGAAGGCGCTGGAAGATGTCCGCGCCCAGGTCGACGAGACCCGCTCGCTGCTGCCGCAGGAAGCCGATCCGCCGGTGGTGCAGGAGGTGAACGTCGCGCTGCAGCCGGTGCTTTCGGTCTCGCTGTCCGGCGACGTGCCGGAGCGCACGCTGTTGCATCTGGCGCGCGACCTGAAGGACCAGATCAAACTCGTCCCGAGCGTGCTCGACGTCGACATCGGCGGCGAGCGCAAGGAGCAGATCGAGATCACGGTCGATCCGGCCAAGCTCGAAAGCTATGGCATCACGCAGACCGAGATGTTTCAGGCGGTCTCGAACAACAACCGGCTGATCGCCGCCGGCCTGATCGACACCGGTCATGGCAGCTTCGCGGTCAAGGTGCCGGGCGTCATCGAGAACGCGCAGGACCTGCTCAACCTGCCGATCCGTTCGACCGGCAACGCCACCATCACGCTCGCCGACGTCGCGCAGGTGCGCCGCACCTTCGAGGACCCGGTGACCTATTCGCGCGTCAACGGCCAGCCGACGCTGGCGCTCGACATCTCCAAGCGCATCGGCTCGAACATCATCGCCAACAACGAGCAGGTGCGCGCCATCGTCGACAAGGCGGCCAAGAACTGGCCGTCCGGCGTGCACGTCACCTATCTGTTCGACGAGTCCAAGGACATCCACGACCAGTTGAACTCGCTGACCGACTCCATCGTGCTGGCCATCGTGCTGGTGATGATCATCGTCGTGGCGGCGCTGGGCTTGCGCTCGGGCCTCCTCGTCGGCGTGTCGATCCCGACCTCGTTCCTGATGGCCTTCATGATCCTGAACGGCGTCGGCTACACGCTGAACTTCATGATCATGTTCGCGCTGCTGCTCGCGGTCGGCATCCTGGTCGACGGCGCGATCATCGTGGTCGAATACGCCGACCGCAAGATGACCGAGGGACACAAACCCAAGCAGGCCTTCGCGGAAGCCGCGCTGCGCATGTTCTGGCCGGTGGTCAGCGCCACCGCCACCATGATCGGCGCCTTCCTGCCGATGCTGCTGTGGCCGGGCGTCGCCGGCAAGTTCATGAGCTACTTCCCGATCACGCTGATCGTCATCCTGTCGGGGTCGATGATCGTCGCGCTGATTTTCCTGCCCGTGCTCGGCGGCATCTTCGGCAAGACGCCGCCGCATGACGAGGCGCACGAGCGCGCCATCGAGGCGTCGGAGACCGGCGACTGGCGCGAGATCCCCGGCATCACCGGCTGGTACGCCCATCTTGCCGCGACGCTGACCAGCCATCCGTGGCGCGTCATGGGCGGCGCGGGCTGCATCGTCGCCGCGGTGATCGGCCTCTTCATCGTGTTCAACCACGGCTCGATCTTCTTCGCCGATCAGGACGAGGACTTCACCCAAGTGCTGATCTCGGCCCGCGGCAACCTCTCCGCCGGCGAGAAGCGCGACATCGTGATGAGCGTCGCGAATATCGCCGAAACCGTGCCGGGCATCCGGGCCGTCTCCGCCAGCTCGGGCGGGCAGAGCAACACGCTCAACAGCCAGGGCGGCCTGCCGGTCGACAACATCGGGCGCCTCAACATCCAGCTGAAGGACTATCGCGAGCGCCATACCGAGTCGTGGATCGAGGAGCAGATCCGCCAGAAGACCGCGAACATCCCCGGCGTGCATGTCGAGGTACGCGCCCCGCAGCAGGGGCCCCCGACCGGCAAGGACGTGATGATCGACGTCGGCTCGGACAATTATACCGAGCTCGCCCAGGTCACCGGCACGATCCGCGCGCACATGGACAAGATGTCCGAGCTGCGCGACATCGAAGATACCCGTCCGTTGCCCGGCATCGAATGGGATCTCGACATCGACCGCGAAGTCGCGAGCCGCTTCGGCGCCAACGCGCAGACCATCGGCACGGCAGTGCAGCTCGTCACCAACGGTATCTTGGTCGGCAAGTACCGGCCCGACGACAGCCAGGACGAGATCGACATTCGCGTCCGCTACCCCTCGACGGCGCGCGGCATTGCGGCGCTCGAGGATTTGCGCGTCACGGGGCCCGACGGCAGCGCCACGCCGCTCTCGACATTCGTGAAGATCCGCCCGGCGCAGCAGGTGAATTCGATCGAACGCGTCGACGGCCACCGCGTCTATCACGTGCGCGCCAACGTCAAATCGGGCATCAACGCCAACGACGAGATCGCGAAAATCAAGACGTGGCTCGCGACCCAGCCGATCCCGGCCGATGTTCATGTCGCCTTCAAGGGCGGCAGCGAGCAGCAGGACGAGTCGGGTGCGTTCCTGGTCGAGGCGATGTTCCTCGCACTGTTCCTGATCGCGATCGTGCTCTTGGCGCTGTTCAACAGCTTCTATCACGCCGGTCTCATCCTGGTGGCGGTGATCCTTGCGATGATCGGCGCGCTGCTCGGCATGGTGGTGATGGGCCAACCCTTCTCCTACATCATGACCGGCACCGGCATGCTGGCGCTGGCGGGCATCGTGGTGAACCACAACATCGTCCTGATCGACACCTTCCACCGGCTGCGCGACAGCGGCATGGATCCGATCGAGGCGGTGATCCGCTCGAGCGCCCAGCGCCTTCGCCCGGTGTTCCTCACCACCATCACCGCGATCGGCGGCCTATTGCCGATGATGTTCGCGGTCGAGATCAACTTCGCGACTCGCGAGGTGACGATCGGCGGCCCGAACGGCATGATGTGGGTGGGCCTGTCGACCGCGATCGTGTTCGGCCTCGCCTTCTCCAAGATGATCACGCTGGGCCTCGTGCCGGCGCTGCTTGCCCTGCCCTACCGTCTGCGCGAAACGCGGATGGCGCGGGCCGCGGCGGCGGCCGGCAATACGGTGGCGGCGCGGCCGTCGATGGATTGGCGCGATCCGGAAGCCCAAGCGGCGGAGTAAGGCGTCAGTCGGCGGCGACGGGCGAGACGTGGCTGACGTCGGGATCGTTCTCGACGGCTTTCAGGATCGCCTGCGCCTCGGCTGCCTGCTTCTGCTTGTTCCACATGGCCGCGTAGTGGCCGTTCTTGGCGACGAGATCGTCGTGCCGGCCGCGCTCGATGATCTCGCCGTGGTCGAGCACCAGGATCTCGTCGGCGTCGATCACCGTCGACAGGCGATGGGCGATGACTAGCGAGGTTCGGTTGCGCGACACCTCGCTCAGCGCGCCTTGGATCTCGCGCTCGGTATGGGTGTCGAGCGCCGAGGTCGCCTCGTCGAGCAGAAGGATCGGCGGGTTCTTCAGGATCGTGCGGGCGATGGCGACGCGCTGCTTCTCGCCGCCTGACAGCTTCAGCCCACGCTCACCGACCATCGCGTCGTAGCCGAGAGGCAACTCGCGAATGAACTTGTCGATCTGGGCGAGCCGCGCCGCGTCCTTCACCTCGGCCTCCGCGGCGCCAGTGCGACCGTAAGCGATGTTGTACTGGACCGTGTCGTTGAACAGCACCGTATCCTGCGGGACGATGCCGATGATCTTGCGCAGCGAAGCCTGCGAGACGTCGCGGATGTCCTGCCCGTCGATCGTCACACTGCCCGACTGGATGTCGTAGAAGCGGTAGAGGATGCGCGAGATCGTCGACTTGCCGGCGCCCGACGGACCGACGACGGCGACGGTCTTGCCCGCCGGCACGGTGAAGCTGATGCCCTTGAGCACGGTGCGCGCCGGCTCATAGGCGAAGACGACGTTGTCGAACTTGATCGCGCCGCCCGCCACCACGAGGTCCGGCGCGCCGGGCTTGTCCTGCACCTCGATCGGCTGGTGAAGGAGCCGGAACATCGACTCCATGTCGACCAGCGCCTGTGTGATCTCCCGGTAGACCGTACCGAGCAGGTTCAACGGCTGGTAGAGCTGGATCAGGATCGCGTTGGCGGCGACCAGCGTGCCGACACTGATGCGCCCGGCCTGAATGTCGTAAGCCGCGAGCGCCATCACCGCACCGAGGCCCAGTGCCATGATGATCGCCTGGCCGGTGTTGAGCACCGACAGCGATATCTGCGCCTGGATCGAGGCACGCGAGTATTTCGCCATCGAGACGTCGAAGCGCTCGGTCTCGTGCACCTCGTTGTTGAAGTACTTGACCGTCTCGTAATTCAGAAGGCTGTCGACCGCCTTGGTGTTGGCGTCGGTGTCCGACTGGTTCATGTCGCGGCGGAACTGGATGCGCCAGCGGGTGATCGCGAAGGTGAACCAGACATAGGCGACGACCATCGCGATGGTGACCAGCGTCACCCAGAGACCGTTCTTCTCGAACAGGATGGCGCTGTAGAAACCGAGCAGCAGGATCGTCGGGAAGATGCTGAACAGCGCGAAAGACAGCATCGTGTCGATGCCCTTGGTGCCGCGCTCGATGACGCGGCTAAGGCCACCGGTCTTTCGCTCCAGATGGAAGCGCAGCGAAAGGGTGTGGACATGCGCGAAGGTCGAGACCGCGACCTCGCGCATCGCATGGTACTGCACCTTGGCGAAGATGCCGTCGCGCAGCTGCGCCAGCGCCTGCATCAGGATGCGGCTGACGGTGTAGGCCGCGATCAGCGACAGCACCGCACCGATCGCGATCTGCGCCGGCGTCTTGGCGAGACGATCGATGGCGTAGCCGTAGAACAACGGCGACCACGACGTCGCTGCGGTGGCCAGGATCAGGAACAGCACCGAGATCACGACGCGGATACGCAACTCCCTCTGGCCTTTGGGCCAGAGATACGGCATGAGCATCCAGAGCGGCCGGAAGGACGGGGCGCCGTCACCGTCCTCGACGATCGGGCGCGCCATCAGTGGCCCATGTTCCCGCCACCGAAGGCGAGGAACCCGGCGACGACGGCGATCAAGGCGATGACGCCAAGTATGATAAGCGTGCGCACGGCTGACCTTTCTGCTCGAATCTGTTTAGGAACTGCGGCGGCGCCGCGCAACCCTTGAAGCGATATGGACAAGAATACTCCTGCCATTTGCGTGTTCTGCGGCTCGTCGCATGGCGCGAAACCGGCCTATGCTGCGGCTGCGATACGGCTCGGCACGCTGATCGGCCGGCACGGCTTCCGCATGGTGTTCGGCGGCGGCAATGTCGGCCTGATGGGCGATTGCTCGGTCGCCGCACGCGATGCGGGCGCGCATGTCTTCGGCATCATCCCCGGCTTCCTGACCAAGCGCGAGCGGCCGCTCGACGGCGTCGAGGAGATCGTCGTGCCCGACATGCAGATCCGCAAGCAGCGGATGCTCGCAGAGTCCGACGCCTTCGTGATCCTGCCCGGCGGCCTCGGCACGCTCGACGAGCTGTTCGAGGTGCTGTCGATCGCGCAGCTCAAGGAGCACGCCAAGCCCATCGTGATCGTCGACACCGAGGACTTCTATGCCCCGCTCTGGCCGCTGATCGAGCGGACGCAGCGCGAAGGCTTCACCGGCAGCACGGCACAAGACCTCTATCGCGTCGTCAAGACGCCGGACGAGGCGATCGCGCTGCTCGAGACGCTACTCGGCCACGCGCCGCGATAGCAGCGGCAAGCGGCGGCCTTCCAGGCTGACCAGCGCCAAGGCCAACCAGATGCAGCCGAACGCGATCGCGGTGGTGCGCGTGAAACTCTCGTGCAGGAACAGGATCGCGACGATCAGCGTGATCGAGGGCGAGATGTACTGCAGAAAGCCCAGCGTCGTCAGCCGCACCCGGCGCGCGCCGGCCGCGAACATCACCAGCGGCAACGCGGTCAGCGGTCCGGTGAAGACCAGGAGCGCGTCGCGCGTCAGCGTCGGCGCCGGGAAGGCACCGGTGCCTTGCAGCGCCCAGACCGCGACGAGCGCCAGCGTGATCGGCAGGAACAGCGCCGTCTCGACCGTCAATCCGTCGAGCGAATCCACCGGCGTGAGCTTTCGCACATAACCGTAGAACCCGAAGCTGAGCGCCAAGCCCGGGGCCACCCATGGAATGTGACCGAGCGCCGCTGCCTCGACCGCCACGGCGATGGCCGCCAGCACGATGCCGGCGATGCGCAAGCGGCCGATCTTCTCGTTCAACAGCATCACGCCGAGCGCGATGGAGACCAGCGGCGTCAGGTAATAGCCGAGCGCCGCGTCGACCAGCTGATGCGACACGACACAGTACATGTAGAGCGTCCAGTTCACCGTGATCAGGACGCTGGAGATCGCCAACGCGCCGATCAAGCGCGGCGTGCGGAAGATCGCCGCGAGATGATTGAAGCGGCCCCGCGCTGCGGTGGCGATCAGACCGAATAGTGCACACCACAGAAGGCGATGCAGCGTGATCTCGCCCGGCGAGATGCCGCCGAGCATCTCCCAATAGAGCGGCACCAGGCCCCAGACGAAATAGGCGCCGCCGGCGAGCAGGATGCCGGTGCCTTCGTGAGGATGGTCGCTGGACGAGGCGTTCATGCGTCTTTCGCGTTTGCTGCCCGTCCTTCGACGGGCTCAGGACGAGGTCTGTGCTCAGATCCTCATCCCGAGCTTGTCGAAGGATGGGGCCGGCACGGCTTAATGTAGTCGGGCACACGCCGATTGCATCCACCGCGAATGCGCGTCGGCTATGCGCCCTTCGCGCCGGCGCGAAACAACTTGTAACGAATCGAGTCCGTCAGCGCCTCGAACGACGCGTCGACCAGGTTCGGCGACACGCCGACCGTCGACCAGCGATTGCCCTTGCCGTCGGCGCTCTCGACCATCACACGCGTCACCGCTTCGGTGCCGCTGGTGAGGATGCGCACCTTGTAGTCCACCAGCCGCAGATCGGCGAGCTGCGCCGAATATTCGCCGAGGTCTTTGCGCAGCGCCGTGTCGAGCGCGTCGACCGGGCCGTTGGCGCTTTCGGCGACGTTCATCAACGCGTTGCCGCCGACCGTCAGCTTCACCACCGCCTCCGACACCGTGACGAGATCGCCGCGGGCGTTGTGCCGCCGCTCGACCAGGACGCGGAACGAGTCGACGTCGAAATACGCCGGCAGCTGGCCGAGCGCGCGCCGCGCCAACAGCTCGAACGACGCCTCGGCGCCGTCATAGGCATAGCCGAGGAATTCGCGCTGCTTGATCTCCTCCAGGAGGCGCGCAATGCGGGCGTCCTTGGCGTCGAGATCGATGCCGACTTCGCTGAGCCGCGCCAGGAGATTCGAGCGGCCGGCTTGGTCCGACACCAATATCTTGCGCGCGTTGCCGACCGCCTCTGGCCGGACATGCTCGTAGGTCTTGGGGTCCTTCTGCACCGCCGAGGAGTGCAGCCCGCCCTTGTGCGCGAAGGCCGAGGGGCCGACATAGGCCGCGTGGCGGTTCGGCGCGCGGTTCAAGATCTCGTCCAGCAGGCGCGAGACCTTCACCAGGGTCGCGAGCTGGCCGGTGGAAACGCCGGTCTCGAACTGCGCGGCATAGCTGTCCTTCAGCAGCAGCGTCGGCAGCAGCGCGCAGAGGTTGGCGTTGCCGCAACGCTCGCCGAGGCCGTTCAGCGTGCCCTGGATCTGCCGCGCCCCGCCGCGTACCGCCGCCAGGCTCACCGCCACCGCCTGCTCGGTGTCGTTGTGGGCGTGGATGCCGAGCGCCGCCGACGGCAGCGTCGCCTTCACCTCGGAGACGATGCGATAGACCTCCTCCGGCATCGTGCCGCCATTGGTGTCGCACAGCACCAGCCAGCGGGCGCCGGCGTCGTGCGCGGCCTTGATGCAGTCCAGCGCGTAATCCGGGTTGGCTTTGTAGCCGTCGAAGAAGTGCTCCGCATCGAACAGCGGCTCGCGGCCCTTGGCGGCAACGGCGGCGATGGAGTCGGCGATGCCGTCGACGTTATCGGCGCGCGGAATCTCGAGCGCGATGTCGACATGGAAATCCCAGGTCTTGCCGACGAGGCAAACGGCGTCCGCCTTGGCGCCCAGGACCGTCGCGAGGCCGGGATCGTTCGCGGCGCTTCGCCCGGCGCGCTTGGTCATGCCGAAGGCGGTGAAGCGGGCGTGGGTCAGCGGCGGCCGCTCGGCGAAAAAGGCGGTGTCTGTCGGGTTGGCGCCGGGCCAGCCGCCCTCGATGTAGTCGAGGCCGAGGCCGTCGAGGGCGAGCGCGATCTGGCGCTTGTCCTCCACCGAGAAGTCCACGCCCTGGGTCTGCGCCCCGTCGCGCAGCGTCGTGTCGAAGAGGAAGAGGCGCTCGCGGGTCATGAAGCGGCTCCTGGATGGCGGCCTTGCGGATGGCGCGGGCGCGCGCAGTGACGGCCCGCAGTTCGCGGCAGAAGGCGTCCGATTGCGCGAGAAGGGCGCGGATGTAGGCTTGGCGCGTACGGCGGAGGGCCGAGCGCAGGCCGTGGGTGACGGCGTTGCGGTTGCCCTTGGGGGCGCCTGGGCGGCGCGGCGGGGCTTCGGCAAGATAATTGTTCGTCGAAATTGCCGCGCTTTCGATGCGCGGCAGCGGGGCGGCGATGCCCGGCCGCCCTTCGGCAATATAATTGTTCGTCGAAATTTCGCGAATTTCGATGCATGGGCCCGGAGCGGGCGCGTGCGCCGGCACCCGCCGCACAGGGGCGCGGCGCGGCGGCCGCGCCAAGGCGGCCGCGATCACAGGGGTTGTGACGGCGTCGGAATTCATCCGGAGAGTGTAGGGCGGCGGCGGCCGGAGTCAAGAACAGATAGGGAACATTTTGCGGGGGCAGCCGGTGGGGGGCACACGGAGGCGCAGAGGCACGGAGGTTCGAGCCCGGCGTCGCGGGAGCTGTGACGCGGCGGGCGGTGATTGGCGCGCGGGCGCGCGCGGAGGGCTGATCCTCGCCCGTGAAACGGGGGAGGGGGACCGCGAGGCGGTGGAGGGGCCTGGGCCGGACACGGTGCTGGGAGATGATGAGCGGAGCGGGGCGGCCGCCCCCTCCAGCCTTCGCTCGCGAAGCGGCGAAGGCTGCCGCGCCGAAGCCCAAAGGGCGAAGGCGGGACGCCTGCCGCGAGCTACGGCTTGGCGGGCCACCATCCGCTTTCGCTTCGCTACGGCGGATGGTCCCCCTCCCCCTCTTTGCGGGGGAGGATCGGGATGGTGCCGCCGCCCTCACCGCTTGATCTCCCAGGTCGTGCCCTGCGGCCCGTCCTTCAGGACGATGCCTTGCGCCAGGAGCGCGTCGCGGATGCGGTCGCTTTCCTTGAAATCCTTGGCGGCACGCGCCGCCTTGCGGGCCGCGATCGCGTCGGCGATGGCGACCGCGTCCACCTGCTTCTTCGCCGCTAGGTTCAGCTGCACGTTCGAGAAGCCAAGCAGGCCGAGGCCGCCCGCCAACTCATGCTCCGTGCCCTGATGAAGCGCTGCGATGGCGGCCGGGGTGTTGAGGTCGTCGCTCAGCGCCTCGAGGAACGCTGCCCCGATGGGCGGATCGGCCAGCGGCTCGGTCGCCGCGTACCACTTCTCCAGCGTCTTCCAGCTTTCGGTCATGCCCGCGACCGTCCAGTCCATCGGCTGGCGGTAATGCGTGCGCAGCATGTTGAAGCGCAGCACCTCGCCCGGCCAGTCGGCCAGAAGCTCGCGGATGGTGACGAAGTTGCCGAGGCTCTTCGACATCTTCTCGCCTTCCACGTTGAGAAAGCCGTTGTGCATCCACACGCGGGCCAGCGGATGGCCGTGATGGGCGCTCTCGGACTGCGCGATCTCGTTCTCGTGGTGCGGGAAGACGAGGTCGATGCCGCCGCCATGGATGTCGATGGTCTCGCCCCTTTCTTCAAATCGAAATGTGCTCTCGATCATCGCGGAGCATTCCAGGTGCCAGCCGGGGCGGCCATAGCCCCACGGACTGTCCCAGCCGGGCTGCTCCGGCGCCGACGGCTTCCACAGCACGAAGTCCATCTCGCCCTTCTTGTAGGGCGCGACGTCGACGCGGGCGCCGGCGAGCATGTCGTCGAGGCTGCGGCGCGCCAGCTTGCCGTAATCGGGCTTGGAGGTGACGTCGAACAGCACATGGCCCTGGCTGGCATAGGCGTGGCCGGCGGCGATCAGCGTCTCGATCATCGCGATCATCCGCGGCACGTGCTCGGTGGCGCGCGGCATGAATGTCGGCTGCAGGCAGTTCAGCGCCAGCACGTCCTCGCGGTAGACGCCGTAGGTCGCTTCGGTCAGCTCGCGCAGCACGTCGAGGATGGGCATGTTGCGGCCCACCGCGCGCTCGGCGGCGCGCGCGTTGATCTTGTCGTCGATGTCCGTGATGTTGCGGACATAGGTGACGTGGCCCGGGCCATAGGCGTGGCGCAAGAGGCGGAACAGCACGTCGAACACGATCGCCGGCCGCGCATTGCCGATATGGGCGAAGTCGTAGACGGTCGGGCCGCAGACATACATCCGCACGTTGGCGGGATCGATGGGCGCGAACAGGTCCTTGGACTTGGTCAGCGTGTTGTGCAGGCGGATGGTCGTCATGGGCGTACTCATAGCGTGATTTCGTCGAATTGTGGGCACTCTATCCGCACCCACAATTGTCGTCCGCCGCGAATGCGGCGGACCCGGTTGGTGCGCTTCAGAATATCGTCTCGATGTGAATCCGCGAACCTGGGAGGCTCGCGAATACGTTACCTGGGTCCGCCGCATTCGCGGCGGATGACATCTGAGCTAAGAATGAGAGATGAGCAAAAGAGAGTGTCGCGGCGTCAGCCGCAAATTCGCGCGCAGATGAAAATGTGGGCGTAAGCCACGGCGTCGACCTCTCTTGCGCCTTGTCCCTAGCAGGTTCGAGCGCGGTGGTCCATGGCGCTCAGCCCACCCGACCCTGCAGCCGCGCGACGGCCTTGGCGCGGCCGATCAAGGGTAGCAGCTTCTTCAGTTCCGGCCCCTCGCCGCGTGCCGTCAGCGCCAGGCGCAACGGATGGAACAGGGCGCGGCCCTTGGTGGCGGTGGCCTCCGACACGGCCTTGGTGAGCGTGCTCCAGGTGGTCTCGTCCCATGGTTCGGGCGGCGCGAGCGCGGCGGCGGCGTCCGTCACGACCGTGTTCTCGAGCAGCGGCGCGATCAGGCCGTCGACGACCGTCCACCATTCGCGCGCGTCGCCGAGGGTTTCGAGGTTGGGGCGCACCGCGTTCCAGAACGCTTCGCCGCCACCGATGCCCAGCGCGGCGAGGCGCGGCGCGACGGCCTCGTAAGGGAGAAGATGCAGCAGCTTGCCGTTGAGCAGCGTCAGCTCCGCCGGATCGAAATGCGCGAGGGCGCGGCCGAATTTCTCGAAGGCGAATTCGCTGGCAAGCGCGTCGAGGCTGGTGCGCGGCTCGATCGGATCCGACGTGCCGATCTTGGCGAGATAGGAGACCAGCGTCATCGGCTCGATGCCGGCCTCGCGCAGCGCGCGCAGCGAGAGCGAGCCTAGACGCTTGGAGAGCTTCTCGCCCGACGGCGCGACGAACAGCGCATAATGCGCGAAGGTCGGCGGCGTGGCGCCAAGCGCCGCGAACAGCTCGATCTGCGGCGCGCTGTTGGTGACGTGGTCCTCGCCCCGGATGATGTGGGTGATGCCGAAGGCGATGTCGTCGACCACCGAGGGCAGCGTGTAGAGATAGGAGCCGTCCTCGCGGATCAGCACGGGATCGGACTGCGTTGCGGTGTCGATCTCGACCGGACCGCGGATCGCATCGTGCCAGGCGACCTTGGCGTGGGAGAGCTTGAAGCGCCAATGCGGGCGGCGGCCCTCGGCTGCGAGACGGGCGCGGTCTTCGTCGGTGAGTTTCAGCGCGGCGCGGTCGTAGACCGGCGGCTTGTGCTGCGCGGCGGCGCGCTTGCGGCGGCGCTCCAACTCCTCGGCAGTCTCGTAGGCGGGATAGAGACGGCCCGAGGTCTTGAGGCGCGCCGCGGCCTCGTCATAGAGCGCGGTGCGGTCGGACGAGCGGGCGAAGAGATCGTGCGCCACACCGAGCCAGGCGAGATCCTCGACCGCCGCGTCCTCGTATTCGCGGCGCGAGCGCGCGGGATCCGTGTCGTCGATGCGCAGCATGAAGCGGCCGCCGGTCCGTTTCGCGAACAGCGCGTTGAGCACGGCCGCGCGGCCGTTGCCGGCCTGGAGAAAGCCGGTGGGCGACGGCGCGACGCGGACGGTGGTGGTCATGGAGCGCTCTTATCACCTCCCCCTTGTGGGGAGGTCGACAAATTGCGAGCGCGGCGAAGCAATTTTCGGGTGGGGGACGGTGCCAGCGGAGAGAGCGGCATCCCACCCGAAAAACACCGTCGCTGCGCGCCGTTGTTTTTCGACCTCCCCATAAAGGGGAGGTGATTTAAAGGATTAGTCTCGCGCATCGCGGAACGCGTTCGTGATCGGGTAGCGGCGGTCGCGGCCGAAGTTGCGGGCCGATATCTTCACGCCGGGCGGGGCCTGGCGGCGCTTGTATTCGCTCACATAGAGCAGCTGCTCGACGCGCTTCACCGTCGCGGGGTGATAGCCCTTGGCGCAGGTGTCCTCGAAGGTCATCTCGTTCTCCACCAGGCATTCGAGGATGCCGTCGAGGATGTCGTAGGGCGGGAGCGAATCCTGGTCCTTCTGGTTCTCGCGCAGCTCGGCGCTGGGCGGACGGAGGATCACGTTGGTCGGCATCACCGGGCCGTGCGGGCCCTTGGTGCCGGCGGGCACGTTGGCATTGCGCCAGCGCGACAGGTCGAACACCTCGGTCTTGTAGATGTCCTTGAGCACATTGTAGCCGCCGCACATGTCGCCATAGAGCGTGGCGTAGCCGACGCTCATCTCGCTCTTGTTGCCGGTGGTGAGCACCATCGGGCCGAACTTGTTGGACAGCGCCATCAGGAGCACGCCGCGGGCGCGGCTCTGGATGTTCTCTTCCGTCGTGTCGGCGCGCTTGCCGGCGAAAACCTCGGAGAGCGTCAGGTTGAACGCCTTCACCGTGTCTTCGATCGGGATGATGTCGTAGGGCACGCCGAGCAGCTTGGCGATTTCGGCGGCGTCGTCGAGGCTTTCCATCGCGGTGTATTTCGACGGCAGCATCACGCAGCGCACGCGCTCCGGCCCCAGCGCATCGACGGCGACGGCGGCCGACAGCGCGGAGTCGATGCCGCCGGAGAGGCCCAGCACCACGCCGGGGAAACGGTTCTTGTTCACATAGTCGCGCAGGCCCAGCATCATCGCGTGATAGACGCCGGTGAGGCGGTCCTGCGGCTCGGCGCGCGGGCCGGGGGCGCAGATCCAGGTGCCGGCGGCGCCCCGCGTCCACTCGGTCGTGACGACCGCCTCTTCCCAGGCGGGCAGCGAGATCGCGATGG
Source organism: Rhizomicrobium sp. (assembly GCA_035551495.1). Classification (GTDB taxonomy): domain Bacteria; phylum Pseudomonadota; class Alphaproteobacteria; order Micropepsales; family Micropepsaceae; genus Rhizomicrobium. Next base: position 35,805 of record DASZMT010000112.1, read on the forward strand.
AGCGGTCGGCATTGGCGACGAACGAGGCGCCGTCGAACACCAGCTCGTCCTGGCCGCCGACCTGGTTGAGATAGATCAGCGGCAGGTTTGCCTCGCGCACGCGGGCGTTGATGAGATCGAGGCGCACGTCTTCCTTGCCGGCCTCGAAGGGCGAGCCGTTGGGCACCAGCAAGATCTCGCCGCCGGTCTCCAGCAGGCACTCGACGACGTCGGGCGTCCAGATGTCCTCGCAGATCGGAACGCCGACGCGCACGCCGCGGATGTTGAACGGACCGGGCATCGGGCCCTGCGCGAAGACGCGCTTCTCGTCGAACACGCCGTAGTTCGGCAGGTCGACCTTGAAGGTCTTGCCGGCGATGGCGCCGCCGTCGAGCAGGAGGCAGGCGTTGTAGAGCTTGTCGTGCTCCACCCAGGGCGCGCCGATCAGCATGGCGGGGCCGCCGTCGGCGGTGTCGTGCGCGAGCTTTTCGATCGCTTCCATCGCGTCGGCCTGCAGCGCCGGCTTGAGCACGAGGTCCTCGGGCGGATAGCCGACGATGAAGAGTTCGGGGAAGAGAACGACGTCGGCGTGCTGCGCCGCCGCCTCGGCCCGCGCGGCGCGGGCCTTGAGCAGGTTGCCGTGAATGTCGCCCATGATCGGATTGAGCTGGGCGAGCGCGATGCGAAAGCGGTCCGTCGTCATGGGAATGGTTTAGCGTCTGTTGCGGGGGCGCGAAAGTGATACGCGCGCATGGCTGTCTTATCACCAAAGCCAACTGTCATCCCCGGCAAGCGGCGTCAGCCGCGCAGAGCCGGGATGACAGGGACGACGTTCAGCGCGCCGCCGCGACCGCCGGATAGGCGCTGGACGCGGGTTGCGCGCGTTCGGCGGCGTCTTCGACCGCGAGCGCGGTGGCGAGGGCCTGACGGGCCTCTTCCGGACGCACCAGCGTCGTCTCGCCGTCGCGCACCGCGCGGACGAACGATGCCACCGACTCGCCGAGCGGATCGCCCAGCTCCAGCGCCTTCAGCGGGCGCGGCGTGGTGTTGCGGATCTTGCGGGTGACGAAGTCGATCTCGATCACGCCGTCCTTGTATTCGGCGCGCATGCCGCGGCGGCGGGCGTCGGAGATGCGGCTGGTCTCCAGCCGCGCGATCGAGCCGTTGGCGAAGCGGATGTCGGCATGCACCTCGTCGGCGAGGGTGCCGTGCAGCATCTTGGCGCGCGCGTCGACGCTGGCGACGTCGGCCGGAATCAGCTGATGCACGAGGTCGAGATCGTGGATCATCAGGTCGAGCACCACCGACACGTCGGCGCTGCGGCCCGTCCACGGGCCCATGCGCCAGCATGTGACGTCCAGCGGCACCTCGCGGTAGTCGAGCAAGCCGGTCTCGGCGAAGACGAAACGCTCCTGGTGGCCGACCGTCAGCACCAGCTTCTGCGAGGTCGCGAGCGCGATCAGGGCATCGGCCTCATCGACCGAGGTGGCGATCGGCTTCTCGACCAGCACATGCGCGCCGGCGTTCAGGAAGGCGCGCACGATCTCGGCGTGGGTGTGGGCGGGCGTGCAGACCGAAACGAGATCGACCTTTCCGAGCAGCTCGCGCCAGTCGGCGACGGCGTGCACGCCATGCGTCGCCATCGAAGTCTTGCGCACCTCGGGCGAGGGATCGGCGATGGTGAGGAGCTCGACGCCGTCGATGTGGCGATATTTGGAGGCGTGGTGGCGGCCGAACGCACCGGCGCCGATCACGGCGGCCTTGAGCGGACCCTTGGGGCGCAGGCGGAACGGGGACAAGCGCAAATCTCGCCGGAAATACAGAGGCATAAGGCCCGCCCCGGCGGTCCCAGGCGACTCATAAAATGTTTCGTGTTGTTACCGGGAGCGTGGCTGATAGGGTTTCCGGCACTGCTATTTCCATCGCTTACACGGTTAAGGAGCGTCCCATGGACAACCAGAAAAACCACGAAATCCGCCTCAAGAGCCGTCCGGTCGGCGTGCCGACCACCGACAACTTCGAACTGGCCGAGACCGCCGTGCCGACGCCCGGTCCGGGCCAGGTGCTGGTGCGCAACGCGTATATCTCGGTCGATCCGTACATGCGCGGGCGCATGGTGGATCGCAAGAGCTATGTCCCGCCCTTCCAGATCGGCGAGGCGCTGACCGGTCACGCGGTCGGTCAGGTCGTGGCGTCGAACAGCGCGGACGTGAAGGTCGGCGACTTCGTGCAGAGCATGAACGGCTGGCGCGAATGGTACGCGGCCGACGCGAACCAGGTGCAGAAGTTCGAGCCGAGCGTGCCGCTGCAGACCTATCTGGGCACCTTCGGAATGCCGGGGATGACGGCCTATGCCGGCCTTCTGCGCGTCGGCGCGCTGAAGGACGGCGAGCGCGTGTTCGTCTCCGCCGCCTCGGGCGCGGTCGGCCAGGTGGTGTGCCAGATCGCCAAGGCCAAGGGCTGTTATGTGGTGGGCTCGGTGGGATCGGACGAGAAAGCCGATTATCTCAAGTCGCTCGGGGTCGATGCGACGATCAACTACAAGACCTGCGGCGACCTCAACGCGGCGGTGGCCGGCGCGTTCCCGCAAGGCATCGACGTCTATTTCGAGAACGTCGGCGGCGCGCATCTGGAGGCGGCGATCAACGCGATGCGGCCGGGCGGGCGCATCCCCTTGTGCGGCATGATCGACATGTACAACGCGACGGAGCTGCCGCCCGGGCCGCGCAATCTGGCGATCATGATCGGGCTGGGCCTGAAGATGGAGGGCTTCGTGGTGTCGAGCCACTACGACATGCTGGCGGATTTCCATCGCGACATGGCGGCATGGACGAAGGCCGGCAAGATGAAATGGCGCGAGACGGTGGTCGACGGCGTGGCGAACGCGCCGAAGGCGTTCATCGGCCTCTTCAGCGGCGAGAACATCGGCAAGATGGTGGTGCGGGTCGGGCCGGACAAGGCGGTGTAAGGAAAACTCCGATAACCTCTCCCGCTTGCGGGAGAGGTCGCGAGCGAAGCGCGCAAAGGATATGCGCAAGGCAATGACCAAAGCCGAGGCCGTGCTCTGGACACGGCTGCAAGAGCTGAACAAGCGCGACTACAAATTCCGGCGGCAGCATCTGGTTGGGCCGGCAAGCTGGTCGTCGAGATCGACGGTGTGTCGCATTGGACGACTGAACGTGCGGAGCACGACAAGCGACGGGATGCCCTCATGACTGCGGGTGGAGCGTATTGCGGTTGCCGGATACCGATGTCTATCACGATGTGGTGCGTGTGGTTGATGATATGTGCGCAGACTCTCCCTCACCTGACCTTCGCTTCGCTCCGGTCTGTCCTCTCCCGCTTCGCGGGCGAGGTTAAGCCGTGACCGCCGTCGCCGAGACCGCGCGGCCGGTGCTGGGTGGGACTGCGCAGTGGGTTTCGATCCGTGGACACGACACCACGCTGCCGATCCTCATCGTCTTGCATGGCGGGCCCGGCGGGCCGGAGACGGGGTTGTTTCGCCGATTCAACGGCGCGCTCGAAGACAGCTTCGTCGTCGTGCATTGGGAGCAGCGCGGCGCGGGACGGTCTTTTGCGCGCGATATTCCGCCGGAGAGCATGACGATCGATCGCTTCCTGCGCGACCTGGATGAACTCATTGATTATATTCGTGAACGATTGAGCACGGAGCGCAAGGTCGTGCTGCTCGGGCATTCCTGGGGCTCGGCGCTTGGGACGCTATACGCGGCGCGGCATCCGCAGAAGATACTCGCCTATGTCGGCACGGGGCAGATGGGCGATCTGCTCGCGAGCGAGCGGGCGTCCTATGCCTTCGCGCTGGCCGAGGCGGAGCGGCGCGGCAACAACCGCGCGCTTGCGGAGCTGAGCAAGATCGGGCCACCGCCCTATGGGCCGGCGAAGATCCGGGTGCAGCGGCGCTGGCTGCGGCGCTTCATGGGCGGCCTTTCGGTGCCACGCTTCCTTTGGCTTGCGGCGACCGCGCCGGGCGCCTCGCTGTTCGACCTGCGCAACATGTTTCGCGGCATGGCGTTCTCGATGCGCACGCTGATGAAGGAGGTCGGGCCGATCAATCTCGAAGTCTCGGTGCCGCGGCTGGAGATGCCGGTGTGGTTCCTGTCGGGACGCGGCGACCGCCAAGTCGATGCGCGCGTTGCCGAGGCCTATTTCGACAAGCTGGCCGCGCCCGCCGGCAAGGAATTGGTGTGGTTCGAGAACGCCGGCCACTTCGTGCCGTTCGAAGAGCCGGAGAAATTCAACGCGACGATGGCGCGGATCGCCGGCGCCGTCACTCCGCTTCCGGCGCGCTCGCCTTGAGGGTCGCGGCCGCCGCCACGATCAGATAGGCCAGCATCAGCGGCGCCAAACCGATCAGGAGCGAACCGGTGACGTCGCCGAGGGCGCGGCACGGCAGGAACGCATAGGCCGAGCCCATATAAAGAAGCTGGAACACCACGATCGCGACGACGAAGTAAAGCGCGGCCAGGACCGTCGGGCCGAAGGACGACGGGCGCAGCGCACGCTCGAGCCTGAGCAGACCGGCGGTCAGAGCGATGCGCGAGACCGCGCTCCCGACATAGACGATCGCGAGCAGCCAAGTGAAGGACGATACGATCGACACCGAATAGATCAACGGCTGCGGATAGCGGCAGGCATAGAGCCGCGCGTTCAGCGCCGGCTCGCCGGGCACGACGAAGAAGATCGCCTTCTGCAGCGCGATCGCGGCGGGACTGTTGCCGATGGCGGAGACCAGCACGGCCTGCGCCGCGAAGCTGGCGATCACGAAGAGGATGAAAACCACCGCGTCGAAGCTCGGCAGGAAATGGCTCGGCTTCATGCGGCGCATGACCTGGCCGATGCTGCCGCCGGCCGAGGCACCGAAGCCGGTGGCGAACAGCAAGCCCATCGCGCCGAACAGGAGCACGCAGATCGCGATCGGTAGAACGGCCTCTTGCGGCGGCGTGCCTTTCAGGAACGCGAGATTGACTGCCTGCGCCCCGGCATAGAGGCAGAACACGATCCAGCCCTTCGCGAGAAGCCGCGCGATGCCCATGGTGCCGCCTCTAAACACAATTGTCATGACCCGCGAATGCGGGCCACCCAGGTGACGCCTTGCACCACCTGTGCAGGGCTTCAACTGGGTCTGCCGCATTCGCGGCGGATGACAAGGGGGGATTGGGCCTCACGAAATGTCCTACGCCGACGCCGCGCGGCGTTCGGACTTGACGCGCTCGGCGCCGATCGTGTCGGCAAGCAGGAAGGCGAGCTCCAGCGCCTGGCTGGCGTTGAGGCGCGGATCGCACGCCGTCTGATAGCGGTCGAAGAGATCGATCTCCTTGATCGCCTGCGCCCCCCCCAGGCATTCGGTGACGTCCTGGCCGGTCATCTCCAGGTGAATGCCGCCGGCATGGGTGCCCTCGGCGCGGTGGATGGCGAAGAAGTGCTTCACCTCGTCGAACACCCGGTCGACCGGGCGCGTCTTGTAGCCGGATTGCAGCTTGATCGTGTTGCCGTGCATCGGATCGCAGGACCACACCACCTTGGCGCCTTCGCGCTCGATGGCGCGGATCAGCTTGGGCAGGCCGCCGCCGATCTTGTCGGAGCCGTAGCGCGCGATCAGCGTGACGCGGCCGGGCCTGTTCTCGGGATTGAGGATCGCGATGAGGCGCAGCAGTTCGTCGTCGGCGAGGCTGGGGCCGCATTTGATGCCGATCGGATTCTTCACGCCGCGGCAGAACTCGACATGCGCGCCGTCGACCTGGCGCGTGCGGTCGCCGATCCAGATCATGTGGCCCGAGGTCGCGTAGTGGTCGCCGGTGATCGAGTCCTGTCGGGTCAGCGCTTCCTCGTAAGGCAGCAGCAGCGCCTCGTGGCTGAAGTAAAAATCGACGCGGCTGGTCTGCTGGCGCACCGTGTTGGCGAGCGAGAACGTCTCGAGGAAGCCGACGCCCTCGTCGATCTTGTCGACCACCTCGTTGTAGCGGCGCGACAGATCGGCGTGATGGTGATCGAGATTCCAATGCCGGGCGCGCGACAAGTCGGCATAGCCGCCGGTGGCGAAGGCGCGCACCAGGTTCGCCGTCGCGGCAGCCTGGTAATAGGCGCGCATCATGCGCTCGGGATCGGGCGTGCGGGACTCTGCGGTGAACGCGCCGCCGTTGATGTTGTCGCCGCGATAGGACGGCAGCGTGACGCCGTCCTGGGTCTCGAAATCGTCGGAGCGCGGCTTGGCGAACTGGCCTGCGATGCGGCCGATCTTCACCACCGGAAGATTGGCGGCGAAGGTCAGCACCGTCGCCATCGACAGGAACACACAGAAGGTGTCGCGGATGTTGTTGGCGGCGAACTCGGCGAAGCTCTCGGCGCAGTCGCCGCCCTGGAGCAGGAATGCCTTGCCCTCGGAGACTTGTGCGAGACTCGACATTAAATTGCGCGCCTCGCCGGCGAAGACCAGCGGCGGATGGGTCTTGAGGCGCGCCTCCACGGCCGAAAGCGCCGCCGGATCCGGGTATTCCGGGACCTGACGGATCGGCTTGGAACGCCAGCTTTGCGGGGTCCAGGGCTGGGCCACGCCTCTCACTCCAAAAAGGGACTGTGGATATAAGGCGCCCGGGCGCGCTTTGCCAGCGGCGCGCCAATCGACGGTAAAAACGTCGCTGGTTCGCGGAAAGCCGCTCTAGTGAAAGGCAGGCTGGGCGCTGGAGGCGATCTTGGCCAGCGTCGTGGCGCAGTTGTGCCGGCGCAGCAGGCCGTAGCGCACGTCGAGGCGCTTTCTAAAGCCCCAGTCGGGATGCGTTTCGCGCGTCCATTCGACATAGCGCTGGAATTCTTCGATGCGCGCGTCGGCGTCGCGGAAGGTCTCGGGACACTGGAACTGGGCGTCGAAGCCGGCATCGTCGAGCGGGCCGCGGTCGGCATCCGTGTCGGCGTTGTCGGTCGTCGCGGCGGCGGCCGGCGCCTGCGCGGCATCAGTGTCGTCGCCGTCGGCGGCGAAGACGGGCGCGGCCAACATGGTTAGCGTGGCGGCCAGGACGATGAAGCGGCGCATGGAAGTCTCCCCTGCCCCGCAGCCTACACCAAACGGCTAGACCGCCTCCATCCGCTTCTTGAGGTAGTTGAAGACCTGCGCCGGTACCCGCAGGCGCGCGTCGGTCTGGTAGAGCAGGCGCAGGTCGGTGAAGTTCGCGTCGGGAGCCGCGCACAGCGCGGCGAGCCTGTCGAACAGCGCCAGGTCGATCGGCTCGCCCGGCTTGGGCATCGCGCCCCAAACGTCCCAGGGCAGCAGCTCCATATTGTTGAGCGCCGCGAAATCGCGCAGCAGGTTGCCGGCGACGAACCACAGGCCCTTTTCGCCGAAGATGCCGAAGCTGTCGGGATCGGCCTCGCCTTTGCGGCAGCGCTGCCAGGCGTCGAAGGCGATGACGAACTGGTCGCGCGGGACGTCGAGCGGATCGAACTCCAACCGCAGCATCGCGCGCTGCGCGGCATCGATCTGGGCATCGAGAAGCTGCCAGGCCTCGCCGTTCCAATACTCGATCACCCAATGATCGGCATGGAAGCCCTTCTGGAAATAGGCGCCGAAGCCGCAGCGGGCGCGCGCCGGGATGCCGGCGCGGCGAAACAGTGCCGTCCCGAACGTCGAGAAATGCCGGCAGTTGCCGACGGCGCGCTGATAGAGCGTGCGCACGAAGGCGAGCGGGCGCGGGTCGTGGCGCTGCATCAGCGCCAGCATATCGTGCACGGAGCGCGTGTGCGCCTCGTCCTGCCGCGCTTCGTCGAGGCGCATGCGATAGGCCGGTGCCCAATGGATGTGCAGGAGCAAATTCTGGATGTAGGCGGCGAGGCCGGGAACATCTGTCGGGGCGTCGGCCAGCAAGGGTTCGAGATCGCCGGCGTCGGTCATCGGGCCGGGGTGGAGATAGAAGGCGCGGATGGCGGAATCGAGCTTCGTCATGGGCAAAGGCTAGCGCGGTCCGAGACGGAAATCCTGACCGGTCTTGCGACAATCATTCCCTGCGGGGTTGGCGCGTGTGGCGACGCGGCGCTAGCGTAAGCTCGACGCGACGGCCGGGACAGGCCGCGCGCTGGGAGGCCTTATGAACACCAACGATCCGGCATTTCTCGAACGGCTGCTGGGCTATGCCGGCGCCGGCATGGCCGGCGCCTTCTGGGCACAGGAGAAGCCGGATGCCACTGCGATCTTCGACCGCTTCGGGGCGCATTCCTACGCAAAGATCAACGCCAACGCGAACCGGATGTCGCGCCTCTTGCGCGCCGCGGGGCTGAAGCCCGGCGACGGCGTCGCGCTGTTCTGCACCAACCGCGCGGAGTTCGTCGAGACGCTGAACGGGGCGCGCCGCGCGGGCTTTCGCGTCACGCCGGTGAACTGGCACCTGGCGACCGACGAGATCGCCTATATCCTGACCGATTGCGAGGCGCGGGCGCTGATCGCGGAGACCCGGTTCGACACCATCCGCGACGCGGCGAAACAGGCGCCGGGCCTGATGCTGAAGATCGCGATCGGCGGCCAGGCGGACGGGTTCGAATCCTACGAAGCGGCGCTGGCCGATCTCGACGGCACCGACCTCGACGATCCGCAAATGGGCAGCCAGATGCTTTACACCTCCGGCACCACGGGGCGGCCCAAGGGCGTGCACCGGCCGCACGGCGTCGCGACTCCCCCGCAATTCGCGGGCACCAACGCCAATTACGATCCGTCGCGCGACGTGCAGATGTGCGCGGGGCCGGGCTATCACGCCGCGCCGCTCGCCTTCGACATCGCGATCCCGCAGGCGTCGGGCGTGCCGGTCGCCTTCATGGGCGAGCGCTGGGACACCGAAGAGGTCTTCCGCACCATCCAGGAACGGCGCGTGACGCACGCGCATCTGGTGCCGATCATGATGCAGCGCATGCTGGCGGCGCCGGACGACCTCAAGAAGAAATACGACCTGTCGTCGCTGCGCTTCATCGTGCACGGCGCGGCGCCCTGCCCGCCCGAGGTCAAGCGCGCGATGATGGAATGGCTGGGGCCGATCCTGTTCGAATACTACGCGGGCTCCGAAGGCGGCGCGGGCTTCGCGATCCGGCCCGAGGAGTGGCTCGCCAAGCCGGGCAGCGTCGGCAAACGGCCCGTTTTGCTCCGTGTTAAGATCATGGACGATGAGGGCAACGAGCTGCCGCAGGGCCAGGCCGGCCTGATCTATCACGAGGCGCAGAAGCTGAATCCGTTCCAGTACTACAAGGACGACAAGAAGACGGCGGGCGCGCATCGCGGCGAGTTCTTCACCCTCGGCGACATCGGCTATTTCGACGAGGACGACTATCTGTTCCTGACGGGGCGTTCGGCCGAGATCATCATCTCGGGCGGCGTGAACATCTATCCGCAGGAAGTCGACAACGAGATCATCAAGCATCCCGCGGTCGAGGACGTCTGCACCATCGGCGTGCCCAACAAGGAATGGGGCGAAGAGGTCAAGAGCGTCGTGATGCTCAAGGCGGGCACGGCGCCGAGCGAGGCGCTGAAGAAGGAGATCGTGGAATTCGTGCGGCCGAAGCTGGCGGGGTTCAAGGTGCCGCGGAGCATCGACTTCGTGCCCCAGCTGCCGCGCAGCGCCGCCGGCAAGATCAAGCGCGGCGAGGTAAGGAAGCCCTTCTGGGAGGGGCGAAAGGTACAGATATGAGGCACACCGGTCCCGGGCCGAAGCTCCGGGACCGGGATTGGTTGGTGGCCGCCGCGTCCTAGAAGCAGAGCACGCCCAGGGCGCAAGCGGCATGATGCCAGAGGCCGGCAGCGATCTGCTGGACAACGCCGGCCACCACGGCCACCAAGATGGCGAGAAGTAAATCACGCATGACAACTCCTTTTCTTAGGAGTTGTGCAAAATCACCACAATGTTGGATCTCGCATCCGCCAAGTTTCGCCATCATGGCGGTAAATGGCGGTAGGCTAGCCCGACTCTGTATGCTCTCTGGTTTGTGCAACGCATGGAGCAGCGCCATGAAGACCAGCTCAAACCTTCATCCTGAGCGATTCGGCGACAGAATCGAATGGTGCATCAACTTCTTAGAACCCAATGAGGAGATCGTGCATCCCCCGTTCGGGGTCCCGCTCAGCAGCGCGATAAGGAATTTCGCAGAGCTTTGGGTCTATTTGGCCCCTTTGACCGGACAGGCGCCCAGAACCTGGGAGCGCGCGATCGGCAAGGAATCAAGTGTATCTTACGCGCTGGCGAGAGCCATCGCTCTCGTCTATCCGGAGTTGACACCGGAGATTCTCACGCTGCCGACATTCGCGGAATTCGAAGACGCGACGAAGCGTGTCAAAGCTGCGCGCGATCGCTGGGTACTCGCCACCAAGCATATCACGGACAACAGGGCATCCTTGGCGGCGATCGCCAAGCGCTATCATTCGGACTATGACGAGCTTTCAGACTTTCCGCTCATCGGAAAGCGCGATTGGATTCTCGATGCACCGCAAGAACTGTCGGAGCACGACCCGTTGCCCGAGCGGGACATGTTCACCATCGACCCGGACCCGCCGTATCTCGAAGGTCTGAATATCGGCTATCAAGCAATCGCGACGCGTGCTTTGGAGCGCAGAAGACTGCGTTGGAACGGTGACAGCTACCGGGTTCTCAAAATCAATAGGGCCGATAGCCGGTTGAATTTCACATTTGGCCAGACGAAGTACTTCCACTATGTGGACTCGCTTGAAGCCATAGGAGCGGAGCTGGCCGACTTCGCACTCAAAAATCCGGACAGAGTGCCCGAATTGCTGCACCGCAGAGGGCCCGCGGATCGCATCTTCGACTTCCGGCAGCGCTCTGCCTTCGCCGGAGTGAATTGCATTCTCTTCCTGAAGAACTACTACCGCGGAAATGAGACGCGATCGCGCGTGTCAGCACCGCATCAATTCGTGCTTCATGATCGCCGTGGCGATGCCCTCGAAGCCCGCAATACGATCCACGTGGTCCCCGCCGGAGGGCATCAGCCTGCGAAGGAGTTCGGCAACAACAACGAGTGGAATATCTGGCGCACCGTGGTGCGGGAGTTTTGCGAGGAATTGTTCGACAAGGAGGAGGCGCACAAACTGATCAAGGCCGGTGGAGATTTCATCGAGCACCGCGAGATCAAGCCGCTCATCGATAGGTTCTTTCGCAAGCCTGCCGCGAAAGTGTTTCTTCTCGGCGTTGGGCTTGATCCGGTGACGACCAAGCCTGAGATTATCGCAGCCATCGTGGTGGATTGGCGTAAGATCGAGGTCAACGCTCCATTGCATATCGAAACCAATTACGAGGGCACAGCAAAGTACATCGACTTGAGCCGCGAAGAGCTCCTTGCCGAGGCTCAGATGCCGCGCAAGAAGCCCATGCTGCCCGCCGGAAAGGCCGCCTTGCTGCTGGCAGCGCGGCATTTCGATTTTCTCATGGCGTCGATCTAAAACAGGTGCGCAGCATGACCTCCAACATCAAAGGCATCCTCTTTGATCTGGGCGGCGTGCTGATCGACTGGAACCCCCGTCATCTATACGGCAAGTTGTTCGGTGCCGACCAAGACAAGATGGAGTTCTTCCTGCACAGGATCTGCCCACTCGAATGGAACGAGTTGCAGGATGCTGGCCGGAAGCTTTCGATCGCGACGGATGCGAGAGTCCGCGAGCACCCCAACTGGGAGGCCGAAATTCGGGCTTATTACGGCCGCTGGGAGGAGATGATCGGCGAGGAAATACCAGGCGTCGCGCCGATATTGTCCGAGCTTTCCGATCGCGGGTTGCGATTGTTCGCTCTGTCGAACTGGAGCCTGGAGACGTTTCCCCTGATTTCTGACCGTTTTCCCGTGCTGCGAACGTTCGAGCGGATTTTCCTATCCGGCGAGGCGCGTCTGGCGAAGCCGGATCCGCGCTTTTACGAGTATGCCCTTCGGCAGATCGACTTGCCGCGACAGCGACTTCTTTTTGTCGATGACAATCCACGTAATGTCGAAGCAGCTAGGTCGCTCTCGCTTACGTCGATCGTTTTTCGAGATGCATCACAACTGCGGGGTGAGTTGCGGAAATTGCACTTACCTTTGTAGCTTTACACTTTCTGCCTTTTCTCGAGAGATATCGGCAGCCGGGTCGCGTCGCCACATCGTAGTTCACGCCCGAACTGTGACGCCGGCGACCATGAAAGTTAAGCGCCCGCAGCAGCTTTGTGATTTGATATGTTACATGTCCAATTCGTGGGGATGAGCATGACATCGCGCTTCATCTTCGCTGCTCTGGCGGCAATATGCGTTTCAGCCACCGCCGCGCCCGCCGACAACGCCGTCACGCCGCAGGACATCAAGGCGACGACGGGGCTGATCCGTTATCTCTACGAGGGCTATGCCAACGGCGCGAACGAGCGCAAGGGCTTCTTCGACACCGTGCCGTGGGACGTCGAGACGGGGCGGCTGGTGGAGCGGGTCCAGCGCTGCTCGGCGGTGGAAGGCGAACTCGCCTATTTCGATTTCGACTGGCCGAGCGCCTCGCAGGATCCGCAGATCGTCGGCCTCAAGGTGACCTATGCCGGCAGTCCCAAGCCGGGAATGGTCACGGTGCGCGCGGCGTTCACCCACGCGACGGTCGACTACGACCTGACGCTCTACGACAGCGCGCCGCTGCCCCGGCGCTGGGGCGTGTCGAACATGCGGGTGCACGCCAAGGACATGGGCAAGATGCCGGACCTGTTGACCGCGCTGAAAAGTGACCTCGCCGGCGACTGCAAGGCCTACAACAAGGACTGACGCCGCAATGACGCCACAGGCGCGGTATAGGTTTTTCGGCGTGCCGAACCTGTCCGCCTGTTTCTTCGCCGCCGCCGCGCTGCTAAGCGCCGTCACCGCCGCGCGGGCGGACGAGATGGAGCAAGCCGTCGCCGTGCAATGCCACGGCACCGCGGCCATGGTGCGCTTCGGCTGGAGCGACGACAGTCATCCTGTCACCTACAACCCTCTGCCGCCGGCGTTCGCGAGGGATTGGGCCGGCGTGCCGCTGCATGGCGACGGCCGCTGCGCCCTCGCCGACGGTACCGGCGTGGTCGCGCGCGTCGGCCAGAAGGAGGCGTTCGCCTATGGCATGGGCGGCGCCGATCCGCCCGAGTTCTACAGCGTGTGGCTGGACGGCAAGAAGATCGTGTCGCGCGAGACGGACAAGGACGGCTATGGCGGGATGACCGTGTTCCTGGCGGCCGTCCGCTACGACGCGAAGGGCATCACGCGCTGTCGTTATGCGACCGACGAAAACGCCAACTTTTTCGGCGAGCCGGGCATGGGGTTCAGCCAGGACCGTGCCGACGCGGCGGGCGCCAAGCTGGCGGTGACGTGCGCGACGCGGCCGGTGAATCTTGCCCGGCTGGCGCGCGATCCGCATGAGACGCCGGCCTGGCGTGCGCGCATCGGCTTGATCGACGTCGCGGGGCGCGATGTGGCGCTGTGCCGGCGCTTCGTGCGGGCCGTGCGTCCGTTCACCGGCTATGCCCCGAGCGACGAACAGACACCGGTCTCGACGACACGGCGGAAAGTGACGCTGAACGGGCTGCCCGTGGTGCTCCCGGCGGGACGCGACATCGGCGGCCGGTTCGACTCGGGCGCCCGGCTGCGCGCGATGACGCTCGATTTCTTCAACATCGGAAAACCGGTAACGGTGGTGGAGCAGTCCGGCGACACGCATTACTTCGACGGCGACCGCTTCCTGGTCAGCGACCGCGTGGTGGACGATGCGGCGCTGAAGCCGCTGGACGGCGACGTCGAGCACGCGCCGCCCGGATGGCGCGCCGTCGACGGCACCATGACCCGCTACCAGAAGGCCGGCGGCAATTCCGGCCGCTACACGCACTTCATCCCGTTCCGGCTGGCGGGCACGACCTATCTGCTGGCCACGCCGGCGAACATGGACGACCACAAGCCGGACGCGCTGCTGCTGAAGCCGTCGCCGAGTGGCCTCAAGCAGGTCTGCGGCTTCACGATTATCGGCGAGAACTACTGAAGCGGTCCGGGCCAGGGCTGGAGCGCCGCACTGTAGGCCTGGCCGACGAAGTCGCACACCCGGTACCACTTGACCGCGTCGTCGAGCGGGCTGTCCGGGTCCTTCGGCGCCGCCGGCACCGGCGCCGACGAGGCGAGGTAGTTGCCGTGGTTGTAGCCCTGCACGTCCGGGATCTGGTGCGGATCGGTGGGCGACGGCGCGGGCGGATTGGGGCCGTGGCGGCCGAGCGCCTCCTGGAACGCGCCGTGGTCGTGCACGAAGAGCTGACCGATCAAATCGCCGACCGGAAAAGCGATCTGCAGCACCGTGTCCTTCGCCGAAGCGAGGTTGTAGATCTGCGTCGCGTTGCCCACGACCGTCTTGTACTCGTCCGTCAGACTGTCGTCGTTCACCGCTCCCGCCGAAATGCAGAGCATGCGCGCCTTGCGCCCGCTGAGCGCCTTGACCGCCTCCAGCACCACGCGGGCGCCGAGACTGTGGGAGAAGAACGACAGGCTGAGCGCGCCGCCGAAGGCCTTGTTGCACATGTCGCCGAGCGCCGCGCCGGCTTCCATCGCCGGCACAGAGGCTGCGGGGTAGTTCACCACCGGGATGTAGAAATCGCCGGGCCACAGCACGCCCACCACCAGCACGCCGTCCGGCAGCGCCAGCCGTTTGGCAAAGCGCGCCAGCGAACGGGCGCCCTCGGCATAGCTGACATTGAAGCCGTGGGTGATGAAGAAGACGTGACGGCCCTGTGCCTTCTGTGCCAGTTCGGCGAGCTGGACCTCGGCGAGCCTGGGATCGGACTGGTCGCCGTCGCCGGACAGGATCTGCGCCGGAATGCGGGCGTGGATCGAAACCGCGCTGTAGTGGAAGTTGACGAAATACATCACACGCTGCCGAGCGACTTCACCGCGGTCTGCAGCGCACTGGTGAGGTCCTTCGCCATCGGCGCCAGCGGCACCGACACGATGCCGACCAGGATCGCGAGACCGAAATTCACGCCCTGCGACGCGCGGTCGAGCACGGTGTCGGCGCCGAGCGCCAGCGCGATCGCCATGAATCCGGCGACGACCTTGCAGGTGTTGCGATACTCTTGGTCGGCGCGCTCATAGGCGGCGCTGAGGATCGCGTCGACCGTGGCATCGAGGCGGCCGAGCTCGTTGATCTCTTCGGTGCTGAGCCCGGCGCCGGTCTGCAGCGCCTTGATCGCGTCCTTGAGCATCGCCGGATCCACGTTCGCGGCCTTGGCGACGGCATCGGCGCTGGCGTCGGTCAGGCCGAGGCGGATCAGGCCCTTGGTGGTGTTCTTCTGATCGTCCTTGGCCACGCCGTTGATCCACGGCCCGACGATCGCGCCCTTCCAGTTGACGCCCAGCACCTGCTGCAGCGCCGGCGCGAAGGGCGCGAGCGCCGCGAGGATCGTGCCGGTACCGCGGTAGCTCACATTGAGTGCCTTCGGCAGGGTCTTGGTGGCATCCACCATGCCGAAGGCGGCGGTGCCCAGCGCCGCGATGGCGGCGATGGCGTCGGTCGCCTGTTTCAGGACGAGATTGACGGCGTTCGGATCGTGCGGCGCGACCATGGCGAATCCCCTTCGCTTTCAGCGGGCTGGCGGATGCTTCGGTCCAAGCCCTGGGACCGATGCGTCCGGACTCTGCCGCCCCGTAATGCCGAAGGACGTACGCGCAGTATCCGGCGAGCGTAACAGCCTCGCCGAACCCTTGGAATAGTCTTTGCGGCAAACGGTGCGGTCATGCACCCTTGCTAGCACCGCGCGCGACGGCTCGCCGTGACGGCCGTCACGCTAGGGCGATTTCGAATAGCTCTTGGTGCGCATGGTCACCAGCTCCTCCGCCGCGCTCGGATGCAGCGCGATGGTAGAATCGAACTGCGCCTTGGTCGCGCCCATCTTCAGGCAGACGCCGACGATCTGGATGATCTCGGCGGCGTGATCGCCCAGGATGTGACAGCCCAGCACCTTGTCGGTCCCGGCGTCGACGATCAGCTTGAAGGTCGTCCGCGTCTCGCGGCCGCTGAGCGTGTGCTTCAGGGGGCGGAACACCGATTTGTAGACGTCGATGTGATGGCCCATGCCGAGCGCCTTCATCTCGGTCATGCCGACGGTGCCGATCTCGGGCGTGGTGAAGACGGCGGTGGCGATGTTCTCGTGGTCGGCCGGCGTGGGCGTGTCCTGGAAGGCGGTCTTGACGAAGCACATCGCCTCGTGGATCGCGACGGGGGTCAGCTGCACGCGGTCGGTGACATCGCCGATGGCGTAGATGTTTTCCGCCGAGGTGCGCGAATAGCGGTCGACCGCCACCTCGCCGCGCTTGCCGAGCTCGACGCCCGCCTTCTCGACATGCAGCGCCTCGGTGTTGGGGGCGCGGCCGATTGCGAGCATGATCTGGTCGCACTCGATCACGTCGCCCTTGTTGGTCTCGGCATGGAGGCAGTCGCCGCGTTTCTCGATCTTGGTGAACTCGCAGCCCACCGAGACGTGCAGGCCGTTCTTCGCCATTGTTTCATGGAGAGCATCACGAATGTCCTCGTCGAAGCCGCGCAGCACCTTCTCGCCGCGATAGAGCAACGAAACCTTGGAGCCCAGGCCGTGGAAGATGTGCGCGAACTCCAGCGCGATATAGCCGCCGCCGGCGATCAGGATGCGGCCGGGCAGCTTGTCGAGATGGAACGCCTCGTTGGAGGTGATGCAGAGATTGGCGCCGGGGATCATGTGCGTGGTGCCGAGCTCGCGGGTCGGGCGGTTGCCGGTGGCGATCAGGATCTTGTCTGCGGTGACGCGCCTGTCGGAATTGAGCAGGCGCAATGTGTGGGCGTCCTCGAACACGGCGCGGTCGCCGAAGATCTTCACGCCCGCGGCCTCGACGTTGCGGGTGTAGATCGACTCGAGCCGGTCGATCTCCTTGTCCTTGTTGGCGATCAGTTTCTGCCAGTCGAAGGTCGGGTGGCCGACCGTCCAGCCAAAGCCGGTGGCGTCCTCGAAATCCTCGCGGAACTGGCTGGCATAGACGAAGAGCTTCTTGGGGATGCAGCCGCGGATCACGCAGGTGCCGCCCATGCGGTATTCCTCCGCGATCGCCACGCGGGCGCCGGCCTGCGCGGCCATGCGGCTGGCGCGCACCCCGCCCGAGCCGCCGCCGATCACAAATAGGTCGAAATCATACTGTGCCATGTGGTCTGATCCGGTTGCTGATGGGGCGAGATTAGCATGCGTTTGCGCGCGCTGTGTGTGGTTCTGTTATGCGCCGCCGGTTTGAGCGGCTGCACCCTTTCCGATTCGCTGCGTCATGACGATATTCGCTCGGTGTGGACCGAGCCGGCCGGAACGCAGACGGTGGAGAGCGTCGTATTCGCCACCGACCGCGCGGCCGACGAGGCCAGTCCCCTCGGCTATGGCCTGCATTGGGACGCGGGTATTCATTGCGGCGTCGCGCAGGTCTCGATTCCGGGCGCCTTCGCCGCCGGACAAATGCCGCGCTGGGCCAAGGCGGACAAGCCGCGCACCGTCGACTGCGACGCGAACGGCGAGATGGACGCCTTCGCGGCCGAGGTGGCGGCGCAGGCGCGCGCCAAGAACTGCGACCGGGTGCTGCTGT
The DNA here is from genome assembly GCA_035551495.1 of Rhizomicrobium sp. Lineage (GTDB taxonomy): Bacteria > Pseudomonadota > Alphaproteobacteria > Micropepsales > Micropepsaceae > Rhizomicrobium. The sequence goes on from DASZMT010000112.1 coordinate 53,388, forward strand.
TCGTGCACGGCTACAACCAGACCTTCAATT